>MNYZ01000056.1 GCA_001873365.1 Oscillatoriales cyanobacterium CG2_30_40_61
GCAAGGGGAGCAGGGGGAGCAGGGGAGGCTGGGGGAGTAAACTATAACCTATAACCTATAACCCATTACCCATTACCCATTACCCATTACCTATAACCTATTTAGCCTTTGAATTTTATGCTTACAGCCAGTGCTGAATTTGTCCAACTGTGTCGCACCCAACTGTCCTTGACGGCGAGTTTGGGGGCGTCGTTGAGTGTGGTCTATTTGGCGGAGGCGTGGGTAGATGAGGAACATAAAAAACTAATTCCGATTGCCAGCTATCCTGAAACATCCTTGGATAATTTGGATATTCGGGGTTTGATGGGTTTACCTGAAACCTTTATCCCCAGTTTACCTCCTGGATTAACTATTGAACGGGCCGGACAAAGAAAGATCTTAAGACCGGCGGTGGAAATTGATGATTACTCAGAAACTTCTGGGCCAGGGGAAGACCCCCGACAACAAAGGAGTCAAAAGGTTTTGGCTTTAATTCAAGAGGATGTGGTCTTGGGATTTTTAGTCACAGGACGCAATGATCGACCCTGGAATACGGAAGAATATGTTCAACTTCAGGCGATCGCCCATACCCTGGCCCTAGGCTGTATTTTGGATCAACGCGCCCAATGGTTTGAGCAACAGTTAGACCGACAACAACATCTGCAAGGACAACAGGCTGATGCACTACACAATATTTTTCATCAACTTAAAAGCCCGTTAACGGCGGTTCGTACCTTTGGTAAATTATTATTAAAGCGACTGCTACCTGAAGATAAAAATTATCCTATTGCTAAGGGAATTTTACGTGATAGCGATCGGATTCAAGAACTATTAGAACAGGCGGATCAGACCTTAGAATCTACCCAAACCTCCCTGGGTTTGCCTCTAACACTGGAAGTGGCTACCCCTAGGGCTCAAAGCCTTTTATTTTCGGCTCCTACCTTGCCCCTATTGCCCGCTTGTGATCAACTTGAACCCCTATTTTTATCGGAGGTATTATTACCTTTGATTATATCGGCGACTGCGATCGCCCAGGAACGAAAACTCGGCTGTGAAGTTGATCTCCCTGAAAATCTGCCTCCCATCCAAGGCAATGCTAAAGCTCTGCGGGAAGTTCTGAGTAACCTCCTCGATAATGCCCTCAAATATACTCCCCCCGGGGGAAAACTCTATATTCGAGTTCAACTAGCCCCTCCTTCCCTAGATCCCAAAAACCTAAACCCTCAAGTGGGGATTGGAATTAGTGATACTGGCCCAGGCATTCCCCCTGAAGATTTAGAGCATCTGTTTGAACGTCACTATCGCGGTGTTCAGGGGAATTCTGAAATTCCGGGGACGGGGTTGGGGTTAGCGATCGCTAAGGCTTTAATTCAACAAATGCAAGGAGAAATTCAAGTCTTTTCCCCCGCCGATCCCGCGTGGACATCCCCGGATCGGGACAAACCCGATGGCCGTTTCCCGGGAACTACATTTATCGTATGGGTACAGGTTGCCATCCCTGATCAAGAATTGAACTTAATTTGATAGAATCATTCTTTCTCACCCCATCTTTACCCAAAACCCAAAACCCAAAACCCAAAACCCAAAACCCAAAACCCATTACCTATTACCTATTACCCATTCCCTATTACCTCCTATAAAAAACCATGAGTGCATCCAGTAGCCCTGATGATAGTATTAATCAACCTATGACTTCCTCTCCTGCTTCAGAAGAAGGTTTAAATAAACCTCTGCCTTATGTTGTCCAAGAAGATATCATTTATCGGGCCGTTGAGCGAAAAACGGTTTGTCGGGTTTTGAGTCAAGCTCATATTGATGTTTCAATTCGTTGGTCAACTGCCCATCTTTATATCGGGATTCCTAGTACAATTTTAGCGGCTGTTGCTAGTGTACAAGCAATTAATAGTTTAGGGGGAGAGTATCAATTAGTATCTGTTGTTATTGCAATTTTAGTAGCAATTCTCGCTCCTCTCTTGACTTTTTTAGATCCTAATGGTAGGGCTAATAATCATTTGAATGCTTCTCGGGTCTATGAACAAATGGCAGATCAATATGACTCTTTTATTCTCAAATGTCGCTTAGAACCTCGATCAATTCAAGAGGAATTTAATGATTTAACCCAGCTTAACTTTTCCTATAGTGAAGGCAAAAAATCCTTACCCGCCTGTCCCGAATGGGCATATCAGAAAGCGATTAATACCAATAATAACGTACAAAAACTGATGCCAACGGCGATAAAAAATTCCGCTAGAGAGTAGAATTAGTTATCAGTAATTAGTTATTAGTTATTAGTATCAGGGTTAAGAGTTAACTATTGAGCCATGGCTTTATACTTTTTAGCTGTATACTCTTTAACTGATAACTGAGCACTGATAACTGATGAATGATTTAGAGGGATTAGAAATTACTTCAGGGGAAATTAAACATTGGAGTGGTATTCATAAAAATTTTCTGTACAGACCGGCGATCGCTAAAAAAATTATCGGGGAAGGGTTAAAAACCTTAAGTATTGCCGGGTTATTATTAATTAGTTATTGGATTTGGAGTTTAATCTTCCCAGAATTTTCATTAATATTTATTGCTATTTACTTAATTATTATCATTCTATTAATAATTGAAGATGTGATCAAAATTTGGTTAACTTTAACCCGTCCTGAATGTGTCAAACTCTTAAATCAAGTTGATCGTTATAATGCCATTGTCAAAGCATTAAATATTTATCATCAACTCGAAGCTAAGGAACATCCCCAAGCAAAATTAGAAAATCGAGACAGAATTATTCAAGCCTTAAAATTAATTAGAGCCGAATTAATTAGGGGGTTAAAAATAGAACGTATCTTAAAAAAACATAAAAAATTTATTGCTAAAAATCCAGATTTTTTTGATCCAAATTTTACCCTCCTCACCTTCTTACAAATCGAAAAACCCACAACAGAACAGGGAATCCTCCTTTATCAAGCCTTTGAAATAGCCTCGGAAGTTCATCAACAATTAAAGCAACTTCAGGAGCAAAAAAAATCCCATTAAATGCTAGGCTTCGGTTAATATCCTGCCAACCATCCCCAAGCTTCAACAAATTTTGATGAAAACACCAATGCGACCTAAAATTATTGTTCTCGATGATGACCCCACAGGTTCCCAAACCGTCCATAGTTGCTTACTTCTGACCCAGTGGGATGTGGAAACCCTGCGACTTGGACTGGCTGACCAATCTCCGATTTTCTTTATTCTGACTAATACCAGAGCCCTAACCCCAGACCAAGCCGCCGCCGTTACCCGCGAAGTCACCCAAAATCTGAAACTAGCCCTGGCTGCCGAGTCCATTACCGACTTTCTGGTGGTGAGTCGTTCCGATTCTACCCTACGAGGTCACTATCCCGTAGAAACCGATGTGATTGCGGAGGAACTTGGCCCCTTTGATGCCCATTTTCTGGTTCCCGCTTTTTTTGAAGGGGGAAGAATTACCCGCAATAGTATTCATTATTTAATCATTGATGGTGTGGAAACTCCAGTTCATTTAACCGAATTTGCCAAGGATTCTGTCTTTGCTTATCAACATAGTTATTTACCCGATTATGTCACCGAAAAAACGAAAGGTTTGATTCCTTCGGAAAAAGTAGAACAATTTTTATTATCGGATATTCGGATAGGAACGTTAACTCGATTAATGGGATTAACCGGGAATCAATGCGTAGTTGTTGATGGTGAAAATCAAGCGGATTTTGATCAATTGGCTTCTGATATTATTACCGCCGCCAGTCAAGGAAAACGCTTTTTATTCCGAAGTGCGGCGAGTATTTTAACTTCTTTAGCGGCTTTAGGAAATCAACCGATTCCCGCCGAAGAAATGGCAAAATATACCCGTGATGGGAAACCTGGGGTGGTGATTATGGGTTCCCATGTTAAGAAATCTACCCAACAATTAGAACAACTATTACAAGCACCTGGAATAGTCGGAATTGAGGTAGATGTTTCCCATTTATTAGAAGAAAGTGAGACTCAAAGACAGGAATTATTACAACAGATTTTAGACCAAGTTTCTGTGATTCATGCTCAAGGTCAAACTCCGGTGATTTATACCAGTCGTCAAGAATTACAATTTGATACCGTAGAAATTCGGTTAGCTTTTGGAACTCAAGTTTCAGACTTACTGATGGATATTGTCAGGGGTTTACCGCCGGATATTGGATTTTTAATTAGTAAGGGTGGGATTACTTCTAATGATGTATTAAGTAAAGGATTAGCTTTAAAAACAGCCCGATTATTAGGTCAAGTTTTGGCAGGTTGTTCAATGGTTAAAACTGCTTCTGATCATCCCCTGTATCCTAATTTACCTGTGGTTTTATTTCCAGGCAATGTTGGAGATGCGAACGGTTTAGCAACGGTTTATCAGCGTTTAAGTCAACCCCAAACCTAAACTCAAAAATGTTAGGGTGCGTAGGGCGCAATTAATTAGTAAATCCAGTAATTAACAATTCGCCACACGCACCATCTTTTATTAATTAATAAAATTGGGGTGGGGTTTTTAATCAATTATAATATTGTTCTACAATTTTAACATTATAGTAGGTAAGCCCTTGACTCAAAATCCAGAGTATGAAACTGAAAGATCTGCCTTAATTGCAGAACTTCAAGCCAGAGGAATCAAGCATAATCCTGAAAAGATTATAAGAATCGCTAAAAGAGGAGATGGTAAAATTATATTTTTAGAGGAAGGGAAATTAGAGCAAAAATCCTCTGGGCTTGCTCATATTTTAGATAAACATCAAGCTGATTTTGCAGAGCGTGGTATTTCTGAAGATCAAATTCCTGATGCAATCATAAATGCTATTATTCAAGGAGTATTTATCTGCTACCAGAATCCCAGAATCAGGACAAGACCAATTTATGAATTTAACTTTAATGGTCAAATTCAGTATATTGCTGTAACGATCAGTGATAATGGTTATATTGTGGGTGCTAATCCTAGTTCACTTTGATTAGAGGTGATAAACAATGCCGATAAAAATTAAACTCATGGCAGATTATGGTTGTGATCCATTATGGTGGGCTGGAGATCACAGGGTTGGCAATATTAATCTAGCTACTTTACCTTTAAGTCAAGAAACTATTCAACGTTTGTATAATTGGGCTGATGCTTTTGATGCACGATTAAACTTTGCTGATCCTTCTGATTCTCCTGAAGTTACACCGGAAGAAGTAGAACATTTTGAATGGGAAGGATTAAGTTTATGGAAACAGTTAAATCAGGAATTAGCACCTAATTATGAAGTAGTTTATTTTAGTAGTCATTTTCATAAAGTTTTTACTGATCCAGTTGAATTAGAGGAAAAATTAAAGCTAAATCTGATGAAATTTAATCAAATTTCTTGGGAAGATGCTAGGGAAAATATAACTCAATTGTTTGAGCAAGTTGTAGTAAATCGAAATATTATTGTTATTAATCGTCCAGCAGGAGAAAGTGTGGTTTTAATGGCGATTGAAGAACTTAATGATTTAATAGCAACTGCTCATTTAGAAAATAAAAAACAAACGATTGGCAAAAAAGATTATTAGAATTGTGGGGACTATGCGATCGCATTTTAACCTAAATCCTCCAGTTTGTAAGGCGCAATTAATTGATTGGGAAATCCAATAATTAATAATTAGTCACCCGCACTATTTTTTATTAATTAACAACATTTTAGTGCGTGCACGGAGATCCCCGCACCCTCCAAAAACTTTCTTGACTATAAAAAAAAATAATATATTATAGCTTTTAGTATAACTTAAACTTTTCTTTCAGGAGCGACTGATGAACGACATTGAAAACCTGACGGATACAGAACAACTTATAACTGTGGGAGCTTCCTTAGTATTTTATTTTCTTCCCTGGATTATTGCTCTGTTTAAGTCCAAAAGAAATACAACCGCGATATTTTTGCTCAACATCTTTTTAGGATGGACAGTTATCGGATGGTTTATAGCACTGATTTGGTCAGCCACTAATGAAAAAGACTAATTGAGAAAAAATAAAGGCTTGATATCCTCTATTTCAAGCCTTTATTTGTGTTTAAAGCGATCGCATTTTAACCTAAATTTCTCAGAGATACTGGATTGAGATTTTGTGGGTTGCATAAGGAGCAATTAATTGAGTGAGAAATCCAATAATTAACAATTTGCTGCACGCACCATCTTTTATTAATTAACAACATTTTAGTGGGTGCGAGGAGATCCGCGCACCCTCGAGAAACTATAATTGGTTTCGTTTTACACCAATTCTGGTAACACCAAGAATAATCAAAAGCAGCCCAGAGAGTAGCCAAATTATTTCTGTAGGTACCCCCAATACTTCACGACCAGGCCCATAAGCTAAACTAGTAGCAGTTACAATTAACCATATACCTAACCCAAAAGTAATCCAAAGTTTTGCTGCTGTAATTGTTGGAGTATTATCCTCTATTTGAACAGGAAATATAAAACCCACAACACGTTCAACACCCTTAATAACGTTGTCTGATAGCATTAGCATGAACTCCTAATTTGTAAGATCAGATGATATTTAAAAATATTGATTTAATTATAAACTTAGTTTATAATTATTGTCATCCGTGTTTTCACTGATTTTTAAATAATTAATGATCACAGCGTAGAGAAAATTATACTTACGCGATTCGTTATGTTCAGAATAACAAGATAAGATTTATTTATGTTGATGGTTTAGGGCGGGTAGTTAACCATAAGATTCTACTAAATTAACTTAATAAAACCTGCTTGTTCAAAATGATGATCAGCCGTAAAAGCAATGTTAATATTCTCTTGTCTCATAACAACAAAACTGGTACAGTCAGTTAAACCCCATTCTTTATCAGGACGTTGTTTATAAAATTGCCATCCTGCTTTCCATAAATCTTGACTAGCTGGAATAATTAATAAAATTGGTAATAATAAAAGATTATCGATAAAATCAATAGTTTTTGATCGCACCGTAGGGGAGGAAATTGCATCAGCGACCTCCATTAAAACAAACTCTGTGGTAATTAAAGGATGTTTCTGCTTCATTAAATCATCCATAATTAATCGTGCTTTATCATGCAGATCATCACGACTATTTAGCAAAGCAATCCAAGCCGCAGTATCAATAAAAATTTTATCAGCCATCAGATTATTTTGGGTTTACCATAGAGATAATGATCGTGTTTTTCAGCTAAATCTGTAATTCCAGTATCAACGGTACAACGATCAATCAAGTTGATAAGTTCATCCCAAGGGGAATCATTCACGGATAAAGGTTGATTCTGTTGATAGATTTCTAAGTCTTGATTTATCTGATCTGGATAAGTTTCTGCGTAATTCCAAGCGGTTTGTAAATCTTCAGCTTGTAAATGCGGAAAGTTTTCTAAGATTTGTAAATCACTCCAACCTAAACGGCGATAACCGACTAATTTCCAAACCGGAATAGGAACACGCCCCACATTAGCAATTAATTCAGGTTGAGAGGTTTCTTTGGGTAAAAAATCATTACTTAAATTTTGAGCCAGGGTTTGAATCAATTGCAGTTTTTCAGCAGGTTTTAAATTATTGAGTTGTTTTTCTAACTGTTGAGCATTCATCTTGATTATATCGTTGTTGTTACTAATATTATGGCTTATTCCAATTTTAAATTAATAAAATCTCGATGTCAATGTGTTTTATCCCTACATTGTTGCCAATTTAAGAATAATCCTAGATAATTACATCAAGAAATGTTTTCAATGGTATATAATTATTGTATAATCATGATCCGATTTGCAATATTAATATTATCAGAGGAAATAACCCATGATTCCAGGTGAATTGATTGTTAAAGAGGGTGAAATTGAACTAAATGTTGGCCGTCCGACTTTAAAGGTTAAAGTGGGAAATACGGGCGATCGCCCAATTCAAATTGGCTCCCATTATCACTTTTATGAAGTTAATGAAGCTCTGAAATTTAAACGGGAAAAAACTAAAGGAATGCGGTTAAATATTCCGGCGGGAACTGCGGTAAGATTTGAGCCCGGAGATGAACAGGAAGTTGAGTTAGTTTTGATGGGGGGAAGTTTAGAAATCTATGGGTTTAATGGGTTAGTGGAAGGTCAGTTAAATTTGAATTTACCAGAAGCAGAGAAACAGGAAAAAAAAGAGAAGGTTAAGAAAGATAAGGGTAAGAAGAAAAAATAATTTTAGTTTGACTTGGGCTTGTAGAATTAAATGATTGAAGAAAGCCCTAAAGGGCTTACTACTGAAGGAGTAAAATGAGTTATAAAATGGATCGACGGGCCTATGCAGAAACCTTTGGGCCGACGGTGGGCGATCGCATCCGGTTAGCGGATACGGAGTTAATTGTTGAAGTGGAAATGGACTATACAAATTATGGGGATGAGGTAAAATTTGGGGGTGGAAAAGTAATTCGAGATGGTATGGGACAGTCTCCGATTTCCCGTGAAAATGGGGCGGTGGATTTGGTAATTACGAATGCTTTAATTATTGATTGGTGGGGAATTGTTAAAGCCGATGTGGGGATAAAAGATGGGAAAATTTATAAGATTGGCAAAGCGGGAAATCCCTATATTCAAGATAATATTGATATTATTATCGGCCCTTCCACAGAAGTGATTGCCGGGGAAGGAATGATCCTCACTGCCGGGGGAATTGATAGCCATATTCACTTTATTTGTCCTCAACAAATAGAGACTGCCATTGCATCAGGAATTACGACAATGATCGGGGGTGGAACTGGCCCGGCCACGGGAACAAATGCCACTACTTGTACTCCGGGGGCGTGGAATATTTATCGGATGTTAGAAGCGGCGGAAGCGTTTCCGATGAATTTGGGATTTTTAGGCAAAGGAAATAGTAGTCAACCCCAAGGTTTAGTGGAACAAATTGTGGCGGGGGCGATGGGTTTAAAACTACATGAAGATTGGGGAACGACTCCGGCGACAATTGATACTTGTTTAACAATTGCCGATCAATATGATGTTCAAGTTGCTATTCATACGGATACTTTAAATGAATCGGGGTTCGTAGAAACGACCATTGCAGCGTTTAAAAATCGGGTAATTCATACTTACCATACCGAAGGGGCTGGAGGCGGTCATGCACCGGATATTATTAAGGTTTGTGGTCAGAAAAATGTCTTACCTTCTTCTACAAATCCCACCCGTCCCTATACGATGAATACCTTAGAAGAACATTTAGATATGTTGATGGTTTGTCATCATTTAGATCGAAATATTCCAGAGGATGTGGCTTTTGCTGAGTCCCGAATTCGTCGAGAAACTATTGCCGCCGAGGATATTTTGCATGATTTAGGGGCATTTAGTATGATTGCTTCTGATTCTCAAGCGATGGGAAGGGTGGGAGAAACTATTATTAGAACTTGGCAAACTGCCCATAAAATGAAGGTGCAACGGGGGCAATTATCTGACCCAGAAAATACCACAGAAACCCATGATAATTTTCGGGTAAAACGTTATATTGCTAAGTATACAATTAATCCGGCGATCGCCCATGGAATTGCTGATTATGTGGGGTCAATTGCGGCAGGAAAATTAGCGGATTTGTGTTTGTGGAAACCTGCTTTTTTTGGAGTCAAACCGGAATTAGTGATTAAAGGTGGATTAATTGCTTGGGCACAAATGGGCGATGCTAATGCGAGTATTCCTACTCCTCAACCTGTCTATGGTCGTCCGATGTTTGGAAGTTTTGGAAAAGCAATTTTATCTACGTCTTTAACCTTTATGTCTCAAGCGGCTTTAGAGGCAAAAATTCCCGAACAATTAGGGTTAAAAAAACAATGTGTAGCGGTTTCTGGAACTCGAAATATTAGTAAAGCAGATATGAAATTAAATGATGCTTTACCTAAAATTGATGTTGATCCTGAAACCTATCAAGTTAAAGCAGACGGACAATTATTAACCTGTGAACCTGCGGAGGTTTTACCCATGGCGCAGCGTTATTTCTTGTTTTAGTTGTTAGTTGGGTTGAGAAAAAAACAAGATATTAGGTACATCCCAAAAACCCAGTTTCTTTAAGAAACCGGGTTTTTAATCCCCTGATTTTGTTAACCGATCTAAACAAAGTTGATGGGAAGAATTAAGTAAAGCTTGCCATGCTAATAATACCACTCCTAATGTTCCTAAAGCTGTGGCGGAGGCGATCGCAAAAATTATAATAACTTGATAACGCACCGCATCTAAAGGATTTGCTCCGGCTAAAATTTGACCCGTCATCATCCCCGGTAAACTGACAATTCCCATCACCATCATTGAATTAATCATCGGGATCATTCCAGTTCTAATAGCGGCTTTAACTTCTTCGTGGGTTGCTTCCCAACGGGTTGCTCCTAATACTAATAAGGTTTCTATTTTTTGACTTTGATTAACTAAGGATTCCATGAATCTATCTAATCCTAAAGAAATTCCAGTCAGGGTGTTTCCTAATACCATTCCCAACAAAGGAATAAAGTATTGCGGATCATACCAAGGTTGGACTTGAATAATCCCAAGAGTTGTTAAATTAGTAATCAGAAAAGATGAGATAAAAACCGATAATAAACTTCGCCAATAAATTCCCACAAATCTCCGAGAGGTTCGATTCACTCCCGAAATTCCAGCAATTGTTGTCATAATCATTGCTAAAGCAATAATAGGAAAAGGATTAGATAGGGTAAACAGCCAATTTAAGACATATCCAACTAATAATAACTGCACCACCATGCGCACACTAGCAATGATTAAGGATTGGGCTAGACCTAATTTTAATCCCAACGATAAAACAATATTAATCAGGATGAATAATACAGATAGGGCTAATTGTTCTAAACTAATCGGAATATAACTACTAGACATTTTAGGATAAATGAGATATAATTATTGATCATAAACTAATTCTTGTTGAACTTGAGTTACCCGACGCAATTGTTTAGGATCATGACTTGTCCAAATACAAGCTCTTTCGGGGTTTTCCGTTAACCAACGTTGAATTAAAGACTCAACTTGTTGCGTGGTTCTAGGGTCTAAAGATGCGGTAGGTTCATCTAATAATAACACTAAGGGATCTAATTGTAATCCTCTAATTAATGCCACTAATTGAGTTTCTCCTCCTGAGAGATTTTGGGTAGATTGTTTTAGAAAAGTAGGCGATCGCCCCACATCTAAAAGCCAGTTTTCTACCCGTTGCGGATTATAATATTTTTGACGATGAACTAATAAATTATAAACCATTTTTAGATTAGTTTCTACCGTTCCTTCTAATAAAACTGGACGTTGATGTAAGTAAATAACTAAAGAACGATATTGAGGGATATAACATTGATTTAAAGGGCGATTTCCTAACTTAATTTCCCCCTCATTAACAGGATCTAACCCCGCTAATGCTCGCATTAACAGAGTTTTTCCGGTTCCTGTAGCCCCTACTAAACCCAAACACATCCCGGGGGATAATACCAAATTAACCCCCCGCCACACCCACCGAGATTGAATTTTACGACCAAGATTAATTGCAGATAATTGGCTCATTAGATATCATAAATCATTCTTTTTTATTCTATAGCAATTCTAAGGGAACAGGGAATAGGGAACAGGGAATAGAGATAATCCTTGCTCCTTTGTCTATTTTAAAAATATAGGAAGAAGAAAAAAGTCACACCGCCAAAAATCTCTGGATGACTTCTTGACTTAAATCTTGGGTAGCACCAGAAGCCACAATTCCGCCTTTTTGCATAGCATAATAACGGTCAGCTTGGCGGACAAAATGTAAATGTTGTTCCACTAATAAAACCGAAATTCCTGTTTTCTGAATAATTCCCCGTACCGCCGCTTCAATTTCTAAAATAATTGAAGGTTGAATTCCTTCGGTGGGTTCATCTAAAACTAATAATTGTGGTTTTCCCATTAACGCCCTAGCAATAGCTAACTGTTGCTGTTGTCCGCCGCTTAAATCTCCTCCCATCCGAGATAACATAGTTTTTAAAACTGGGAATAATTCAAAAATTTCATCGGGAATTTCTGGTTTTCCTTTCGGTCTTTTGGGTAATGCTTCTAACCCTAACAATAGATTTTCTTTCACCGTCACCCGAGGAATAACTTCCCGTCCCTGGGGAACATAACCAATGCCTAATCTAGCCCGTTTATTCGTGGCAACTTTAGTAATAGGTTGACCTTGAAAATAAATCTCACCCGTTTTAGGTTTAAGCAGTCCCATAATACTTTTTAATAGCGTGGTTTTTCCCACACCATTTCGCCCAATTAAACAGACCATTTGTCCGGGGGTAACATTTAAATCTACATCGCGTAAAATATGACTTTCCCCATAATAAACATTCAACCCAGACAATCTTAACATAATATCTGGCGGTGCTACAGATTCCATAACTGAGCCTTCTGTTATTCCAAACATTTTGACATTCTCCTAGGATTAAAATTTAAACTTTATTTGATATAGCAGGTAATTGGGAATTACGAATTACGAATTACCTATTACCTATTACCTATTACCTATTACCTATTACCTATTCCTCTTGTTTTCCCAAATAAACCTCAATCACTTTGGGGTCATTTTGCACTTCATCCATATCACCTTGACATAATACCGAACCTTGATGTAAAACTGTTACCGTTCTGGCAATTTGTCGGACAAATTCCATATCATGTTCAATCACAATAATTGAGTGACTTTCGGCTAATGCTAAGAGCAAATTCCCCACATTTTCCGTTTCTTCATCCGTAAGTCCGGCCACGGGTTCATCTACTAATAATAAATCGGGAGATTGCGCTACTAACATCCCTATTTCTAACCGTTGTTTTTCCCCGTGGGAGAGTAACGCCGCCGGAAAATCTGCTTTAACAATTAATCCAATTGTATCTAAAAGTCCTGCAACATTTCTAATTTCTCCTCCAGTTGTCCGTTGAAATAAGGTAGGGAAAACATTTTTATTGCGGTTACAAGCTAAGTCTAAATTAGCTCTAACGGTTAAATTCAGATAAATTCTCGGGGTTTGAAATTTCCGCCCAACTCCAAAACAAGCAATCTGATATTCGGGCATTTTTTTCAAATTACGCCCTTTAAAAATAACCTGTCCTTCCGTGGGTTGAACTTTGCCCGTAATCACATCTAAAAACGTAGTTTTTCCTGCTCCATTCGGGCCAATAATTACCCGCAATTCCCCCACATCCATACTAAAATTTAAGTGATTGAGGGCCTTAAATCCATCAAAACTAACGGTAACATCATTAATTTCTAAAATTTTAGCAGTCATGGTTTTAATCTTTGGTTATTTTCTGTTCAAAGTCTTCTCTTTCTAACTGGAGTTCTGGGTCTTCTTCTAAACGGGGATAGGTCGCCACGGGCTTAGGAAATCCGAATAAAGCCCGAACTTGGTCAAAGCTAAAGTTTCTTACCCAACCCACAATTCCATCGGGTAATATGGTGACAACTATTAAGAATAACGCCCCTTGAAAAAATAGCCAAACTTCGGGGAATTGTTCACTTAATACGGTTCTTCCTAAACGTACTAATAGGGTTCCTAAAATTGCCCCAATTAAACTTCCTCGCCCTCCCACGGCTACCCAAATTACCATTTCAATAGAAAAGGCAACATCCATGGCATTCGGGGTAATAATTCCGGTTTGGACGGTATATAATGCGCCCGCAATTCCGGCAAATGCTCCCGAAATCGCAAAGACTAAAACCTTAAACCAAGTGGGATTATAACCGGAGAATCTCAACCGAAATTCATCATCTCTAATTGCAATTAATAAATTACCAAACCGTCCGCTAGTTAACCAACGGCAGATTAAATAGGTAGCAATTAAAAACAGAATTGTGATTTCATAAAATGCTAACTGAACTGGAGCAGAACCGACAACAAATCCAAATATTTTATCCGTTTCTGTTTTCAACCCGTTCGTACCATTAATTAGTTGTTGTTGACCATTAAAGAAGTTAAAGAAAACGATTAACGCCGCTTGGGTAATAATTGAAAAATACACCCCTTTAATTCGATTTCTAAAAACTAAATACCCTAATAATCCGGCAACAATCCCCGGAATAATAATTACTGCAAATATAGTGAAAGGAAAAGAATAAAATGGTTTCCATAACCAGGGTAAATCATTGACTCCATATAGGGTAAAAAAATCGGGGATTTCTCCGGCGGGAAGTTGCAATTTTAGATACATGGCTAGGGCATAACCACCTAATGCAAAAAAGATCCCATGTCCTAAACTAAGTAACCCTGTATATCCCCAAATTAAATCAATTCCTAATGCGGCAATTGCTAAGGCAAGAAATCGACCCAATAGTTGTAAGCGAAAGGTGGGTAAGATTAGGGGCATAATTATGGCAAAAAACAAGCCTAGCCCCATAATGATTGCTCCTTCAAGCAGCTTCTTTTGGTGTTTCTGCTTCTTGGTTTGAGGTAAAATAATATCATTGTTCATAGTTCGGCTGTTCTCCCTTTCTGTGGAAATATTCCTGATGGTTTAACTTGTAAAAAGGCAATAATTAATACAAAAACTAATACTTTAGCCATACTGGTTGTGGCAAAAAAATTGAAAAAATCAACAAAGAAAGGCGAGGCGTTCATATTAGTTAATAATAGAGCCAGAGTTCCCGAACCGATTAAATAACTGGTGACACCAATGGCGAAGGAAGCAATCACCGTCCCGAGCAGATTTCCTACTCCTCCCACCACCACTACCATGAAGGTATCAACGATATAATTTTGTCCGGTATTAGGGCCGACTGAACCTAATAATGTAATCGCACATCCGGCAATTCCAGCGAGTCCTGAACCGATGGCAAAGGTGAGGGCATCAACGGTATCGGTGGGGATACCTAAACAGGCGCTCATGGTGCGATTTTGGGTGACTGAGCGAATCCTTAATCCCCAGTTAGATTTGTTGAAAAACCAATAAATTCCGATTAAACAAAAAATTGTTAAAACAATAATAAAAACCCGAGCATAGGGAACTTGAAATGTGCCTAATTCTAATCCTCCTCGTAACCAAGGCGGGGCACTAACATCGACGTTTCTGGCACTAAACCAAGGTTTTGATAAGGCTTTTTGGCTTTGTCCAATAATTAATCCAATAGTCAGACCTATTCCTGATGATAATAGGAATAAAACTGACATTGCCCACCTTTGAATATTATCCCAATTGGGACGGCGACGCAGTACCCATAATCCTCCGAAAAATAGCAAACAAAATATCGCAATTGCAATTACAAAAGTGGTGCTAACACTGCGAACCAATTGTTGTAAAATTAAACTCACGCCCCAAGTTGCTAATAAGGTTTCTAAGGGTCTTCCATACAAAAATCTAATTACGCCTCTTTCTAAGGCTAATCCCGCTAAGGCTGTGACGATAAAAGCAATCGGAATAGCAAAAATAATATAGGTGCTAAACAGAGGTTCTCCTAACGGTCTGAAGATATTTTGAACCACAAAGGTTGTATAGGCTCCTAACATAATCAGTTCCCCGTGAGCGAGGTTAATCACACCCATAAGTCCAAAGACAATAGCAAGTCCTAATGCTGCCATTAACAACACCGAACCAATGCTAATTCCGTTGAATATGGCTATTAATAAGTCTTGCATTTTTAAGAAAAAACTCTAAATTAGGTCAGAAAACAGAAAGTTCCTTGATTTTTTTCTAAGACTAGATCCCCCTAAATCCCCCTTCCCAAGGGGGACTTTGAATCCTTTAATTTCCCCTTTTAAAAAGGGAGACTTTAACTCTAATTTCCCCTTTTTTAAGGGAGACTTTAACTTCAAGTTACCCCCTTTTTAAGGGGGGCTAGGGGGGATCTAATTTGGGGTTAAAGTTAATTAATTATGTCGTTTCCAGTTTGTATTTTTCCCCTTTTTTGGGATCAGTCCAGTCACAACCAAAGCCTTTTGTAGCCGGAACAAATTGGTTCCAAGGAATCGGATCAACAGGGCCTTCGGTTGCCCAAACAATATTAAATAACCCATCATCCCGTACCTGTCCCATACGCACGGTTTTAGAAATATGATGGTTAGGGAACATCGTAACTTTGCCCTCAGGAGCATCGAAACTTTGACCCACTGCCGCTAATCTGACCTTATCCAAATCATCAGCAGTTCCCGCTTTTTCAACGGCTTGTTTCCATAAATACACCATCAAATAAGCGGCTTCCATGGGGTCATTTGTCACCCGGTCTGGCCCGTATTCGGCTCTAAATGCTTCCACCCATTTCTTATTAGTAGGAGTGTCAACGGTTTGAAAATAGTTCCAGGCGGCATAGTGTCCTAAAAGGAAGTCTTTACCAATTTGTCGGACTTCTTCTTCAGCGATACTTACCGACATCACCGGATATTTTTCCGGGGTCATGCCTGCCCCTTGTAACTGTTTGAAGAAAGCTACATTGCTATCTCCATTCAAACTATTAAAAATTACACCGCCATCGGGTAATGCCTGTTTGATTTTAGTAATAATTGGGGTAACTTCCGTATTTCCTAACGGTAGGTAATCTTCTCCTACGGTTGTGCCGCCAATAGCTATTAATTGTTCCTTAATAATATTGTTGGCTGTGCGGGGAAAAACATAGTCGGAACCTACTAAGAAAAACTCCTTGCCTTTGTTATCAAATAACCATTGTACGGCGGGTTCAATTTGTTGGTTCGGGGCGGCTCCGGTATAAAAAATGTTTTTAGAACATTCTTGACCTTCGTATTGAACCGGATACCATAACATATGGTTTCTGGATTCAAATATATCTTTTACGGCTTTCCGACTCGCAGATGTCCAGCACCCAAAAACCGTGACAACCTTATCTTGGTCGATCAATTTTTGGGCTTTTTCGGCAAAAGTTGGCCAGTCAGAAGCGCCATCTTCAACGACGGCTTCAATTTGTTTACCAAGTACGCCACCATTGGCGTTAATTTCTTTAATGGCTAATTTTTCCGCTTCAACAACGGTGGTTTCACTAATAGCCATTGTTCCACTCAAGGAGTGAAGAATCCCAACCTTAATGGTATCGCCACTGGGGGCTGTGCTATTGGTATTATTAGTAGCAGTGTTGGCACACCCTTTGAGAAGAAAAGTGCTTCCAAAGGCGGCTGAACCATAAACTAAGAATTTGCGTCTACTGAAATTTTTTTTCACGATGACTATTTAGCGATTTCAATTAAAAAGTTGCTGGGAGAATAGGTTATTTTCTTGACCCTATCTGCAACCCTAAATCGGTTGAATTTAAACATCGAGCAGTGGATCAAAGCACTTAAAAACTAACAATTAACTGCGATTCGATGAAGATAGGGTAGGGGCAATTTCCTATTCAGGCTTTGTATACTAGAGGAATTCTATCGGTCAAATTGTAATCTACAATACAAAATATTATAATAGATAATTTTTCCAATTAATTTTTTATATGACACGGTTCTTGATACAAAGGAACCGTAAATGTTACCGTTGATCCTAATCCTTCTCCGAGGCTATAAAACTTAACCGTTCCTCCCATGGTTTGGACTAATTTTTGGGAAATCACTAATCCTAAACCCGTTCCCCCATATTGACGAGTATAGCCCCCATCCACTTGAGAAAAAGCCTTAAACAGTCGATCTTGTTTTTCAATAGGAACCCCAATTCCGGTATCTGCCACCCTAAATTCTACCACGCCCGGAAACTCTTGATTTTGAAAAACTAAGCTTTGTTTGAGGATGCCTAAACTAATATTAATTCCCCCTTCATGGGTGAATTTAATCGCATTTCCCACTAAATTTAACATCACCTGGAGTAACCGTTGATAATTGCCATAGATAATAACTTCATCGTCATAATCTGCTTTTTGGATGGTAAAAGTCAATCCTTTTTCTTGAATTTGCGCCCGGGTAAAATGTTCAACTTCATCTAAAAGTTCATTCACCTTAATTAAAGCCAAGTCAATATCCATTCTCCCGGCTTCAATTTTAGCAATATCTAAAACATCATTAATTAAGTTTAATAGGTGTAAAGCGGCTCGATGGGCTTCTTGAATAAATTCTTGTTCTTCTTCGGGATCATCTACCATCCCATCTAAAACCAACTTTAAAAACCCAATAATTCCATTTAAAGGAGTCCGTAATTCATGGGAAGTATTCGCCAGAAATTCACTTTTTAACCGAGAAAGAGCCACGGCTTCCATGCGGGCTTCTTCTAGTTCTTGATAGAGGGTAGCATGGGCAATGGCAGTTCCGACATGGGTGGCTAATTCTCGGATAAATTCTACTTCGGCCGACGTCCATTGTCGAAAGCGATCGCACTGTTGCAAACTAATAATCCCATTGGGCTGATCCTGATAGGAGGTAGCCACCACTAAAATAGAATAGCGTTTATAGGGATCATTCTCAGGGGAAGTGCGTTCCACCACCACCGGTTCTAGGGTAGCTAAAGCCTGTGTCCAGCCTAACTCATGGGCAATGGACAAATCAAAACCCAACATCATGGGAAATTCCGAGCGGCGATATTCCGCCACCACCTGGGTTTGTTGTAAATTCCAATTATCCCCTTTTTCAAATCGATAGGGGCAGATAATACAACGACTCACCCCTAAAACCTGGCCTAAACTATTAACTGTTTGTTGCCAAATTTGCTTTAAATCTAAAGTGCGACGAATTTTTTGGGCAATTTGACTTAATAAAGTTTGATAAATATGGGAACTAGGAGAGATCGTCCGACACATCGTCCCGGCAATTTGGAGTAGCATTTTCTGCGGGATCTCCAAATTAGAAGGAAGGGAACGATAGGCAATAATCTCCGACCTACTTAGGTCTAAATTTTCCTCGGGTTGTTCGAGGACACGACCCATGACCAATACCCGATCGGGTTTTCCATGAGAGACCAGAATTGGAGTCATGGTCAATTCTAATGGAATATATTGATCTTCATAGGCAAATGAATAAACAAATCGCTCAGGAATTAAACTTGTTAAAACCCGGTTCACTCGGTCTTGATAGGGAGAAAGGATAACCGGTTTAAAGTAGTCCCCAATTGATGATCCGATAATCCTATCTACAGGTAAAGAATAGCGATCATTTGGTTGCCAACAAAAGGATAAATACTGACCAGCGGCATTTTGAACAAAAACCAGATCAGCACCCAAGTTCTGCCCGATCTGATCAGCCGAAGTCGAACCTGCAAACTGAGAATTCTCGTCTAAGTTCATTCGGATTAGGGACTGTGCATTGAACAGTAAATAGTCAATCAACTATTCACTTTTTTACTGATATAGCAACCGCGCCTAGCTATTAGGACTACTTATCGGCTGTCATTACCGCAGAGAGTGCGGTAATCCATGTCAATAGCGTTATGGCGACTGCTATAACTGGTACGGGCGGGTTTTTTAGATCTTTGTTAATCACCTAAATTTCGATGAACCCGCCCCTACAACTGATAACCGATTTAATCGTTCCATTCTCCCCGGGGCGGAACTGGAGGATTTCTTTGCAGTGTCAAAGCTAATTCATCCTCGGGACGCTCTCCTCTAAGCCATTGGCGTAGGGCGGTTTCAATCACCTTGCTAGGGTCATTACTAAGATGTTTAATCTGATTGAGTAACTCAGAATCGATGTGAATTGAAACTTCCACTTTTTGAGTCATATTCGGTGAAGAAAATGTATTCTTTTCCATAACAAATTAGATCCTAACGCATAAAAATTTCCAACCAGAAGGAATAGCTACTACAGCATATTCCTACACACTTATCGCTCAAAAATTCCCAGAATAACTTTTAAGCCCCTTGCTACCAAGCCCGACACAGGCTTACTCAGCCAGAGGTGCTATTTTCATTCTACTCTCCTCCCGGGAAAAATTGTTGACTTCTTGGGGTTGACTCTGGTAAGCACCCCAGGAGTCCCCTAGGGTTTGGTATAGGCTGAAGCAGGTTTAAACGCCGTTGCGGGCTTTCCACTTAGGGCTTGTGACATAAAGTCACGCCAGATCGGAGCCACCGTTGTCCCTCCAGTTGAGCCATAACTCAGGGGAGTATAATTGTCATTTCCGACCCAAACCGCCGTGGCCAAATCGGGAGTATATCCGGCAAACCAGATATCCCGTTCGGAAGAAGTAGTTCCGGTTTTCCCGGCCGCCGGACGTCCAATTTGGGCGCGAGTCGCTGTCCCCCGACTAATTACCCCTTGTAATACACTATTCAGGGATGCCACAGCCCATTGATCCAAGACTAATCGAGGTTTGGGGGTATTATCCAGTAAGATATTACCCTGACTATCGGTAACTTGCACAATAAAGGTGGGGTCAGAGTGCCAACCATCATTAGCAAAGGTCGCATAAGCTCCGGCCATTTCCATCGGGGTTAAATCCACCGACCCCAGAGGTAGGGAAATCACAGGTTCAATCGGACTTTTAATCCCCAGGACTCTACAGACCTCAATTACCTGATTCAGTCCCACTTCCTGACCGAGTTTAACCGCCGGAATATTCAAGGAACTCTCTAAAGCCGAACGAATACTCACCGCCCCGGAGAAACCGCCCCCGTAGTTTTGGGGAGAATAGTAGCCATAGCCATCGGGATAACTGACCGGATTATCATAAACCGTGGAATCCGGGCCATATTTGCCACTGGCGAAGGCGGCATAGTAAACAAACGGTTTAAACGCCGATCCCGGCTGACGACGGGCTTGAATCGCTCGGTTATACTGACTGGTTTTATAATCGGCTCCACCCACCATAGCCTTAACAAAATGGGTGCGGGGGTCAATGGCAACTAAGGCAATTTGGCCATTTTCTAAACTGTTATAAATGCCTTGATAGTAAAGGTTTTCATGCCATTCACTGACGGTTTTCTCGGCCATCCGTTGAAAATTCATATCAATGGTGGTTTGAATCCGCATTCCCCCCTTGAGTACCGCCTCCCGACCAAAACGTTCAGAAAGCTCCTGAACAACGGCTTCCGTCACATAGGGAAGACGGCTACTGCTAAAGGAGGTAATTCTGCCCACCAGTAAGTTTTGTTTCCTGGCTTCGGCTTCTTCTTGGGGTGTAATCCACTGAAGTTCCCGCATCCGCTTCAACACGGTTAACTGTCTTTGTTTGGCTTTTTTGTAATCCGCAAAGGGACTATAATCCTCTGGTGCAGGAATTAGACCCGCCATTAGTGCGGATTCGGCCAGGGTTAAATCCTTCGCCGATTTATTAAAATAACTGCGGGCTGCGGTTTCTACCCCATAGAGGTTATGACCCCAATAGACCTGATTCAGATACAGTTCTAAAATTTCGTCTTTTGATAAAATCTGCTCTAAACGAATCGCCATTACCGCTTCTGCGGCTTTACGGCTCATGGTACGATTCGGGGATAAAAATAGATTTTTCACTAACTGCATGGTCAGGGTAGAACCCCCTTCCACGGTGGAACCCTGTTCTAAGTTAGCGATGAACGCCCGGACAATCCCCGTCGGGTTAATACCTTTGTGATCGAAAAAATTGCTATCTTCAATCGCGATCACAGCCCGTTTTAGATGGGGAGAGATCTCGTTGAGGGAGACTACTTCACGGTTGGCTTCATCATGGAGGCTGGCTAGGGGAACCCCCTTAATATCATAGATATGGGTGGTTTCCGTGGGCACATAGTTCTGTAATACCCGCACATCAGGAAGATTACGGAAACTTACCGCCAAACCGACTAACCCTCCAGCCACGACCGAACTGGTTAACATTGTAACGCCGAGTAAGGTTCCGGCTGTTACTTTGCTGACCGACTGCACAAAGTCAAACAACGTTGAGGGGTTGTTGACCCTAACATCGCGTGGGATTGTATTAGTTGATGACACGTTTAATTTACTCCCTCAATGAACACAGGGCTACACAACATCTAGGGCTTGTAGATAGAAATATAACTTTTTTTAGCTTCTGGTGATAGCATATAACATTGACATTGTGCAGGTGAAGTACCTACATAATAAATCAAAAAAAATTCCTATCCGGGATCAAGGTTAACGGATTTTACCCTAAATTGGCAAAAGAATTCTAAGATCATGGCTATTAGTCCCTCTTCTGTACAAATAGAATCGGCGGCGTCTCTACAAAATTTTCCCACCCTTCGTCGAGGGATTACTGAGATTTTCCCTGAAATTATCAATTCTCACAACCCCGATGAAAATTTAGGTCAACGATTGTTAACCACCAATCGACCCCTAAGAGTTAAATTTGGCATTGACCCCACGGCGTCGGATATTCATTTGGGACATAGTATCCCGATTCGCAAGTTACGCGCTTTTCAAGATGCGGGTCATATCGCAGTATTAATTATTGGGGATTTTACCGCTAGAATTGGCGACCCCACGGGAAAATCAGAAGTTCGCCGTCAATTAACTTCGGAAGATGTGCAGAAAAATGCTCAAACTTATTTAGAGCAACTGCGTCCGATTTTGGATTTTGATACCCCCGGACGGTTGGAAATTCACTACAATTCCAAATGGTTATCCAAATTAGATTTACCGAAAATATTGGAATTATTGGCAACCATGACCGTCGGACAAATGTTAGCAAAAGAGGGTTTTTCCCTACGGTTTGAACAAGAAAATCCGATCTATTTGCATGAATTTCTGTATCCGTTAATGCAGGGTTATGATTCCGTGGCGGTGGAGGCGGATATTGAAATCGGGGGGACGGATCAAAAGTTTAATTTAGCCGTGGGACGGGACTTACAAAGACATTTTGGACAAAAACCTCAATTTGGTTTATTAATGCCAATTTTAATTGGGACGGATGGGGTACAAAAAATGTCGAAATCCCTAGGGAATTATGTGGCGTTATCGGAAGATCCGTTAGCGATGTATTCTAAATTGGAGAAAGTCCAAGATAATTTATTAAACCAATATTTTGAACTATTAACTAATCTCCCTTTGGATGAATTACCAGAAAATCCTAGGGAAAAGCAAAAGTTATTAGGGTTAGAAATAGCCTCTCAATTTCATGGGAAAGAAGCGGCGTTAGAGGCTCAAAAAGCGTCTTTAACCTTAATTCAAGGGGATGCTAAAACCGCAGAAGCAGTCCCAGAGTTTTCCCTGGCTGAGATTCAATTTCCGGCTAAGTTATTTTATATTCTCAGTGCGAGTAAGTTATGTAAAACCAGCAGTGAAGCGCGGCGAGAAATTCAAGGAGGAGCGGTTAAATTAGATGGCGATCGCATTTCTGAAATTGATATAATATTTAATTCTATTGATGAATTAAAGGGTAAAGTTCTGCAAGTTGGGAAGAAGAAATTTATCCGTTTAATTTATTAGTCCCTCGTTGCCATGCTCTGCATGGGAATGCTAATTTTCAGGCTCTGCCTCTAATCTTAACCTCGTAGTGAGTCCTTCAGGACTCAGCCCTAAAGGGCTTACTACGGTTTTCCACGTTCCAATGCTCTGCATGGGAATGCTAATTTTGAGGCTCTGCCTCTAATTTTATTATAACAGGAGGCGGAGCCTCCTTTTGGCATTTCTAGGTAGAACCTAGAAACGAGGGGGGACTAAAAAGGATTTAAAATTTGTTCAACTGTTAATTTTAATTCCGGAAAAGTTATAGAATTTATAGGATCTTTTTCTCTGATTTCTATAACTTCATATAAACCAGAAACTAAGGTTAAAATTGATATTTTTAATGCTTGTGGGTCAATAATCCAATATTCGGGAATACCTAAAGCTGCATATTCTGAACGTTTATAACGGTAGTCATCATCGGGGTTATTCGGACTAACAATTTCAACGACTAATAAAGGAGGTTCTTCCAGAATAGCTGAGGATAATGTTCTGATAATTTGGTGCTGAGTTTCGGTCATTACTAATACATCAGGAATGCGAGATTTTCTAATTCCTGTTCTAACTCCTACAGTTCCAGGTCGCACCACCCAATCTAATGTTAAGCGACGGATCTCTATTTTAAATTGTTCTTGTATAAAATCAACAATATCCGAATGCCATCCACTTGCAGGAGTCATCGGAATTAATTCTCCATTAAACAGTTCAGACTTGAGATCGGTATCATCTTTATAATTGAGATAGTCTTCAAAGCTATAGGTTTTAGTAAGGGTTTGCACCATCATCAGTTCTTAGTCTCTAATTTACTGAATCCTGATATTATAAACTATATATTTTATTGGGATTTTAGCGATCGCTTTTCCCTCGTAGTGAGTCCTTCAGGACTCTTAGCCCTAAAGGGCTTACTACTGTTCCCTCGTAGTGAGTCCTTTAGGACTCTCATACGGTTTCTTAGCCCTAAAGGGCTTACTACGGTTTATAATTGAAAATGAGCTTAGACAAAATTATTGTTCCCTTGGATGTTTCTACCAAAGAAGATGCGATCACTTTGGTGGAAAAATTGCCTCAAGTTACCTTCTGGAAAGTGGGTTTAGAATTATTTGTTGGTTGTGGCCCGGAAATTTTAACTTTCCTCAAATCTCAAGAAAAACGCATTTTTCTGGATTTGAAATTCCATGATATTCCCAATACCGTTGCTGGCGCCTGTTGGTCTGCTTCTCGATATGGTGTGGATTTAATTACTATCCATGCAACGGCCGGAAAAACAGCCCTGAAAGCCGCACAAATCGCCGCCGAAGATGGGGCAAAGGAGGCGGGTTATCCCGTCCCCAATTTAATCGCTATTACCCTATTAACCAGTTTAAATTATAGGGATTTAGCCTTTGATTTAAAAGTGCCTTTAGAATTACCGGAATATGCCTTACAAATGGCTTTATTAGCTCAAGAAAGTGGGTTAGCAGGAGCCGTTTGTTCCCCCCAGGAAGTCGCCCAACTCCGTCAAACCTGCGGGGATGATTTTCTATTAGTTTGTCCGGGGGTACGTCCGACTTGGGCAGAAAAAGGCGATCAACAACGCACCTTCACCCCCTCCGAAGCCCTCAAAGCCGGGGCGAATTATCTAGTAATTGGACGTCCGATCACCGCGGCCGATGATCCCGTTAAAGCCCTAGAACGTATTATTGAGGAAATCAACAACTGTTAACTGTCAACTAATAACTAATAACTGTTAACTGTTAACTGATAACTGATAACTGATTATAGTTTTAGGTCAACGGCGACCCGATGGGCGCAGGCGAAGCCGGAGAAGGCGACGGCGTTTAATCCTTGGCCTGGGAAAGTGCTATCACCGACACAATATAACCCCCGGATGGATGTGCGGTTAAAGGGCATTCCTAGGAGTCCTTTTAATTTATGGACGGGAATTGGGCCGTATGTTCCATCCTGTCGGTTTAGAAAGCGACGGTGCGATCGCGCGGTTCCCACTTCCATATAATCTAACCCGGCATCTAAACCGGGGAATAGTATTTCTAAACGGTCAATAATTCTGCCTGCGGCTCGTTCTTTTTTGGCTTCATATTCTGATTCGGGTAATTGTTGCCAATCATCAATCCAACTAGGAGTAAAAGCATGAATAATATGATAACCTTCCGGGGCTAAACTTGGATCTAATAAAGTGGGAATGGAGACAAAAATTGTGCCTTCGGGTTCCTCCATTTTATCCCAATTTTCCACAATAATATGGTGACAGTCGATTTCTGGCGGTAAGACGGAGGCTTCTACTCCTAAATGTAAACTCAAGAAACTGGGGGATTTTTGATAGCGTTCTCGCCATTTTTTTTCCGCCCTAGGTATGGATTCTGGGGGAATTAATTTACCAAAGGTATCCCAACGGGTGGCATTAGAAACTATTCTTTTTGCTCGATAAACTTTACCATCAACGAGTTCTACTCCAACGGCTATTCCATTTTCTAATATAATTTGTTTGACTCGGGCTTTATATTGAATTTGTCCGCCAAATTTTTCTAATCCCTCGACTAATTTAATCGCAATTTGACCGACGCCGCCTTTGGGATAGTTAATTCCTCCATAATGGCGATCGGAAAATACCATTCCGGCGTTGATCATAGGAGTTAAATCGGCTGGAACTACTGACCAGCAGTAACATTCAATATCGATAAACTTTAAGAGTTCAGGATCAGTAATATAACGTTTGGCAATATCTCCGACATTTTGAGGTAAATATCGGACTAACCCCAGACAGGAAGCGGGTTCTTGAAAAAATACCCGGATTAAATAGCGCGGTTCTTCCAAAGATAGCAACTCCATGGAGTTCAGACAGTTAAAGACGTTCCAGCATTGAGCATAAAATTTACGAATTCCTTTTTCTTCCTGGGGGAAGCGGGTGATCAGTTCTTGCAAAAATTTCTCATAATCTCGATGTACCCGTAATTTAAAATCATTGGGTAGGTGATAATGGATTTGCACCGGATCGGGAATGGTTTCTAGGGTGACATCTACGGCTTGCAGGGCGCGGGTGAGCAGGTTGGTGGTGCCCTTATCCCCAAAGCCAAAAATCATGGATGCACCAACATCAAATCGATATCCGTCGCGCTCAAAATATCCAGAACTACCGCCGGGGATGATATAGCTTTCTAGGACAAGAACTTTCGCACCCTTGGTCGCCAATTGGGTCGCCGTCACCAGTCCCCCAATACCAGAACCAATGACAATCACATCAAATTCCTGATCGGAGTCAGAACCAGATCGAGCAAAAGACTGGGATAGGTTAGAAACAGGCATGACTGTCAACTCTCTTAAGCATTTCTTGACTGTACAGTGTAGCGTCTTCCCGTCAAATCAGAGAGTTCAATTTTCACTGTTTTAATCAAAAAGCCCTGACTGTTAGCTATTAGCTGTTGCTCCCAGTGTTGGAAAGAAAGTCCTAAAGGGCTTACTACGGGCCCCCTGAAAGAAAGCCCTAAAGGGCTTACTACAAAAAAATCCGGGGTCAGTCTACCATTGCCGACTGGCCCCGTTTGCCGATCCTTTTGAGAGGAGAACACTGAAAATTAATATAGCTTTGTTGATAATTATTGTCAATACCTTGAGAAATTTTTTTTGCCTTGACCTGGATAGGGTACTGGCGGGGGATAGTTTTGTGGCTCTGGATTCGGTGTACAATTGATGATTAATATAGTTAGTTTTAAGTCGGGAGCGTAGTCCCTGATTAATTTGTAGCCAGTATGAAACACACCCTATCTGTTTTAGTGGAAGATGAAGCCGGAGTCCTGACGCGCATTGCGGGTTTATTTGCCCGTCGGGGGTTCAATATTGAGAGTTTGGCCGTGGGCCCGGCGGAACAATCGGGGATTTCTCGAATTACAATGGTGGTTCCTGGGGATGACCAGATTATTGAACAGTTGACCAAACAACTCTACAAACTGATCAATGTTCTGAAGGTGCAGGATATTACGGAAGTTCCCTGTGTGGAACGGGAGTTAATGCTATTGAAAGTTAATTACAATAGTAGTACCACTCGTTCTGAGATTATTGAGTTAGCGCAGATTTTCCGGGCGCGGGTTGTGGATATTGGGGATGATGCCTTAACTATTGAGGTGGTGGGCGACCCGGGAAAAATGGTGGCTATTGTCCAGGTTTTAGGTAAGTTTGGAATTCGGGAAATTGCTCGGACGGGCAAAATTGTCTTGGTGCGGGAGTCGGGGGTAAATACGGAATTCCTGAAAACTCAAGCTCCGGTGGAAGCGAGATTTTAGCTAGGTAATAGGTAATAGGTAATAGGTAATAGGTAATAGGTTATGAGCAGGTTATATAGTGCTACGCGCTATGGTTAGGACATTTATGAATCCTGAAACCCTTTCACTCCTTACTGTTCCGGTGTTCCGGTGTTCCGGTGTTCCCGCTCATCGTAGCGCTATAGCAACCGCGCCTAGCTATTAGGACTACTTATCGGCTGTCATTACCGCCTTAGTGCGGTAATCCATCTCAATAGCGTTATGGCGACTGCTATACAAGGTTTAGTATTTTCCTAACCTTCATGGGTAGTGCTATATTCTGCTTCTCAGATTTGTGGGACGTTTTGACTCGGATTTGATTAACAAATTGGGGTTGAGCGTCCTATTTTATTGGGGTTTGGGGATTGTAAGGTTTTGTGAATTTTTTTTATTTGTTGTCGCAAGAAGCTAGAAAGCCTGATTCGGTCAGAATGGAAGCTTTTTTGAGATTTTTATGGATTTGGGGGTTGACTCGTTAGGGAAATTCGGTTATAGTCTTAAATATCGAGGGATTTAAGGGTTCGGGCAGTTAAAAACAAGCTGTTTTTGTTTTTATACCAGCCATACATCCGTAGTCTCGCGCAAACGCACTTTGAAAACTAAACAGCGTAAGGTTTCCATCAGGGTAGGGTAGTTTTCTACCTTTTCCCCGCAAGGGGACGGAAACGGGAAATGGTACCAGTTGGGCGATTTGATACTGACTGACTCACAGCTGATGTAGTTTTCTACCTTTTCCCCGCAAGGGGACGGAAACATATTTTCCCAGGAACCTTTCTCGCAGTAATCCTTATTGTAGTTTTCTACCTTTTCCCCGCAAGGGGACGGAAACTTGGTAAACCCGTTTTTAGCTCCCTCAACACAAGCCTTGAGTAGTTTTCTACCTTTTCCCCGCAAGGGGACGGAAACGTTATCGTCACGGTAGCGTATAGGTGCTATCGACCATTCCGTAGTTTTCTACCTTTTCCCCGCAAGGGGACGGAAACTTGGAGATTTCCAATTGAGAGAGTTCTTCAAAGTGTAGTTTTCTACCTTTTCCCCGCAAGGGGACGGAAACAAGGGGGATATCTTTCACATCATCTTCATCAAACCAGTTGTCCTCATCAAGTAGTTTTCTACCTTTTCCCCGCAAGGGGACGGAAACACGGACGCTACATGAGCTATTACCCGCCCCTTATTTTCCCCCTCGTAGTTTTCTACCTTTTCCCCGCAAGGGGACGGAAACCTGACTCGCTTGATATAACTCGGTAAGTTCCGATTGAGTGTTGCTGTCGGTGTAGTTTTCTACCTTTTCCCCGCAAGGGGACGGAAACTGGTTAAAGACTTTCTTAATCTTGGCCAATTCCATCGTATGTGTAGTTTTCTACCTTTTCCCCGCAAGGGGACGGAAACATATTGTAGGCCGTTCATCTGTGTCAACTTAACGCTAAAAGTAGGCGATTAAACCAGAATTCACGCGCTATCTGATCCCAAGTCAATGATCCCCCCTAACCCCCCTTAACAAGGGGGGAACAGGAGATCCAAGTCCCCCTTGGGAAGGGGGATTTAGGGGGATCTAATCTCGGCTATAATCGGGGGTTTTCGGCGGTCGTTGACACCAATGATGGCCGTTCGCCCCTACACCGCTCCGCTATAAATCCCCAAAATCAGGGGTTTTGGGTTTTTTACCAAAAAAGTTGATTTTTAAGTCATTTTTACAAAAAATTGTTAGAATAGATAAAGGTGAGCGATCGCGCAGTGTCGAAACTCATCAGAAATGATCATGAATCAAGAAGATTGTTTAGCCGTTTATCAGGCACTTGTAGAGATGCTAAACCCTCTAAAATTGGGGTGGGTGGCCGAACAAGTTGCCGATGTTATTAGTGCCGGAAAAACTACCGAAGAACTGGTATCAGGACGGAAATCTCCTGATTTAAAATTAAACTATTATAGCCCCCAAGAACAACTTTTACTTTTAATTAATGCGATTGAGAAATCCGTAATTAATACCGGAGAAATTGAAACGGAAATCCTAGATATTTTCCGCCATGAAAGCCAAAATAGTGATTTAAAACCGGAATTGAGATTTACCTCCTCGGTGGAGGGACAAGGTACACTGTTTAAATATAGTATGGAATCTGTTAATAGCCGCAAAGAACACCGCCAAGAATTAAAAAAATTGCTGGAACAATTACGTCAGGAGATGGAAACCAATGTCGATTAATACTGCCTTACTGGATAATATCAATCAACAGTTAAAACAAAGTTTAAATCCCGATCTCCAAACTGCTAGAGATTTTGAGGATTGGTTTAAATTCTATATTTTTAATATTATTATCAAAGCCGCTCGCAATGAAGGAGCCTTAGTTTATTATAAAGATGTTTTGAAAAGAAATCCAGAAACCTTAGTGTTTCGGAGACGGGCGGGACAAATTTATGATCTGACCCAACCCTATACCCATGCCGTAATTCAATTTGAACAAAAACCACCTTTAGAAATTCATTTGGGAGTTAAAATTCATGGGCGTTTAAGAGTATTATATGATAGTGATGTTTGTGTTCTGTATAAAATGGAGGCTGATAGTTGTCGAACTAATCAACGAGAACCCCGGGCATCTCGAATTTTTATAGCAATTAACTGTCAATATTACGCCTCGGAATTGCGACTAGAATTTGCCCAAACTTTTCTAGCTTTTTCTTCAGAATTAAGGGTGGCAGGGGATTGTTATTTTGTGTCTAATAGTTCTTCCCTGGCCGTTGCTAAACTTTTGGCGAGTCGCAAACGAAAATGGGAATATGATATTGTGCCGAGTGCAAGCAATAATGTCAATCGGTTAATGTATGAATTTCAGACAAAATTTAAGGACTTCAAAGCCAGAAGTTAGCCAGTGGTTACACCGGATATTTTTAGTTAGGGTTAAGATTCTTGAGCTTCAAATACCTGTTGCGTAAAGGTTTGGAAATCTTCTTCACAGGCAGTTAGCTCTGCCAATGCAGTTGCATAACTAGAAGCATCAAACAAATCACGATCGCGTATTTTGGGCAACCATGATCGCAATTTTCCTAACTCCACTTCATTTTCATCTAGCTCGGCAAAGGTCAAGTTATTAATCTCGCGTTCATGGGCCAATTCTTTATGAAAATCTTGGCAACGTCCCAAAAATTCTTTGTACTCCTGATCAGATTGCTGTTGAAATTTCTGAATTAACAGAGAGTTTTGCTCAGGATCAGCAATTGTCACCGTCAATAAATCCGCTTCTCCACCCGCTTCCAGAATTTCTAGCTTCAATTTTTCTAACTGTTGTTGTAGTGGCTCTTGTTGAGGTAATACACAAACAGACTGCTGTAAATACAACCCACCCCAGCCCTTGAGTTTACGCCAGATATAAACGCGCTTGGTTGATGGTTGGGCAGGGACACGGTAAATTAGGAGATTCCAAGACTTTTGGCTCATAGTAAATTCTAATATTTTGGCGATTTGCAAGATAAGTGTTGCATTTTTAAATTGCTATGAACTCTACTATATGCCTTGGGATATTTTTAAGATTTAAGAGATAGCTTGAAGTTAAAGTAATCTGTAAAGTATAGCAATCAAACTCAATTTAGAAGGTTTTCAATAAATTTTCTGGGTTTTAATTGAAGTTTCAATAGGGTGTAATTGCTATGAATAGAAAGTTTTCATGATCTTCAAAGCGCGATAGGTGTTTTCAATCTCAGGAAGTCCTAAAGGCATACGGGCAAATCCGCCTCGATCCATTTGACATATCCGTACAAACTGAATTGCTGAATCAAGATAGGGAATTTCCATTTGCAACAGGAGACTGGCAAAAATGCCCGCATATACGACCTCTATATGTGTCAAAATTCCAGATTCTGTAAGGGTGAATCCAGTCTGCGGAACCTGAAGACGCTGAATGAATTGGCGAGTATCATCCATCTGACTCAGGCTAGAATCTAGTTCTTTTAGCAGTGCTAAACTCCAATATGTATCAATTATGTTCGGTTGAATCGCAAAGCCACCTTGATTTTTTAAACTCAGAACAAATTCGATAATTTGCTGGCGATCGCCGATAATTGCACCGAGTTTCTTGGTTCTCACTTTTCTTAGCAGCCAAGGCAGATTAGCACCTGATTCATTTGGGTAAATTGCTTCTGGCAATACAATTTCCAGACTTTCAAGAATATGTAGCCAAGATTCATCTAAATCCAATTCATCCATTTGGTAAAGTGCATACAAGGGAAAGTAAAGGTAGTTAAAGGCATAAGCACTATGAACGATAGGTGTTTTAGAATGGATTTGAGATAAGATTTTGTCTGGAGAGAAAAGTCGCGTTTGCAGATCCCCCAAGACTTGATGGAGATAGGCTTTTACCTGATGACGATGGGGGATATCTCGCCCAATCAATTGAAAAGATGACACGGCAAAAAACGTATCTCTAGGATTTGGTTCCTCCAGATATTCCATCTTGTAAGTACAGAAGCCACCATTGGTACATTGCTTGCTGCTCAAATATTGAATAGCACGTTCTACAGTTTCATCTGTCTGTAGATTTGACATTTTAGATACCCCATTCACGTTAAAGTCGATTTAGTTAAACATATTCTATCAGTGGCCTAGATCATCAAGATCTTGAATGTCCAGCGATCGCCCAACCCTGCTCCTAAAGGTCTATTCGCACCAACCCGTGGTCATGTAAGAATTTTCGCAATTTAGCGATCTCAAAGTTTAGAGCCATGATGAACCACATTCATTGTTTCCAGTGTGACTAATCCTTGCGTCACTATTTCTTTTACCAGAGGTAGAAAACTGGCGATCGCCTCCTCAGAATCAATAATTAGCACCAAAATGGGTAATTCTGAGGAAAGCTCTAGGATTCTAGCAGTATGAATTTTACCTGAGTCGCGCATTCCAAAGCCTTCAATCCCTCGCAGGACTGTCGCTCCAGAGATACGATGTTTTTTAGCCTCTTCTACTAATGCCATATACACTGGTCTGCCTTGCCATTGATCCGATTCATCGACATAAGCAATTAGACGTTGCCAAGTTACCATCATGACCTCCCTATAATTTACTGGTAGCACTACTTGATGCTGAAGCTCATGGTAACCGCCTTGCTAAGTAGCTACCCAGTTGTAAACACAACACCCCAAACATAGCACTACCAATCCAATACAGTGAGGTGATCCCCAAATTGGCTATAGTCAGTAGCTTTTCTGCATCGAGTTGGTAAGATGAAAAGGTGGTGTATGCACCTAAAAAACCCACCGCAATAATTAGACGGAGATCGGGTGAGATGACAGTTCTTTCCAAAGCAAGTGTGGTAAAAAAGCCCATCACAAAAGCACCAGAAAGATTAATAAAAAATGTGCCAAAGGGAAAAGCCGTGCCTAACCATTGATTAAATCCCAACGTGAGATAGTAACGACTCAAGGCTCCCGCGATCGCCCCAAAACTAATCGCTAAAGGCGCACGAAGGTTAGGATTATTAGATCGTAGCTGTTTTTGTCTCATCTTACTCGCTGCAAATTATTCACTTAAAAATTACCCGATGACCTTAGCTAAAGCAATTCCAATTTCGAGGCAGATCCCTCCAAACACAACACTTCCCAACCAGTAGAACATTGCTTTTTTTTGACTACCACTCCGCAGTAGCACAGAAGTGTCAAGTGCATAGGTAGAGAAGGTAGTATAGGAGCCTAAAAAGCCTGTTGTAATCAAAAGTTGCAGTTCTGAGGAAGTGATTACCCGCTCGATCGCTAATGTGGCAAAAAATCCCATTAATAGCGAGCCAGATAAATTAATCATAAAAGTACCATAGGGAAAATTTGTTCCTAACCATTGAGCTATGCCAATTGTGAGATAGTAGCGACTTAATGCACCTAAAATTGCTCCAAAACTAACCGCCAAAGGAGATATCAACTGAGGATCGACAATATTAATCATGGGGTTAATTCTTCACAGCGCAACAAAACCACTCTTACCTCCTTAAGTTCATCAGTATGTGCAGCGAGAAAGCTCCGTAACTTATCTTCTTGATCAATTAGCTCAAGACATTGAGGAAGCTTATGATGGGGAAATTCATGGTGATCGTGAGAAAGAGCATCACCTTTCAAAAATCCCGATGAGACGCGATGCACGACCACTTGCTCAATGCCAAACTCCTCGGCACGAGTCGCCAAATAATAAGCGAGAGGGGTCGGAGTTAATTTTTGCCAAAATGTTGTCTGCGGTAAACGGGCACCAAAGTGAAAGTAGAGTCGCAAAGCTGTTAAATCATTCATTTCTATTTCTTCTCCTCGATGTACAAATCCCCAGAAATGGAGGTCATTGAATAAGTGAATTTCTTGGGCTACCTTTTTTTCAAGCACCTTGGCAGTTTCTAGCGCATGGGCGGCTAAAGTTAAGCCCTCCTTGATGGGCATAAAGTGGTATTTACTAGAGCCGATCTGCTGAGCGCTATAGATACCAGAATGACTAGAGGCAAGATAGCTCATAGTGCAAGCGATCGCGATAAATACGCCAGATTCCATGCCAAAAAGTTCAATTCCCATTAATGTTGCTGCGATCGGCGTATTAGCAGCACCGCCAAAGACTGCCACAAATCCCATTCCCGCGAGTAAAGGTGCGGATAAGGGCAGGATTAATGACAAAGCATTTCCTAAAGTTGCACCAATAAAAAATAGTGGGGTCACTTCACCACCCTTAAAACCTGCGCCCAAAGTCAAAGCTGTTAAACCGATTTTAGCGGCAAAATCCCAAGGTGGTAGCGGCATCTCAAAGGCATTTACTATTGTAGGAATCCCTAAACCAATATATTTAGTGGAACCGATCGCCCAAACAATCAAAGCGACAATGACACCACCAATCGCAGGACGTAAAGGAGCATAGGATATTTTCGATTTAAAAAAGTGACTAAATTTATGAGTAATTTTTGCAAAAAACATTGCTACTAGGCCAAAAACAATCCCCGCTACAATTGCGGAAATTAAGGCTATGGGGGTTACTACGGGAACTAATGGGGCATGGCGGTATGCAGTGTGATGTAATCCCAGATTTAAGGTAATCCGATCGCCCACAACTGCGGCTACTAAACAAGGAAAAAGTGCATTATGGTTAATTGTGCCAATAGCTAAAACCTCTAAACCAAAGATTGTTCCTGATAAGGGAGTCCCAAAAACTGAAGCAAATCCACCACTGAGCCCAGCCATTAATAAAATGCGACGATCACTAGGTTTGAAATTGAATATCTTCGTCAATTGATCGGCAAGAGAAGCTGCAATTTGTAAGGCCGTGCCTTCTCGACCTGCGGAACCTCCAAATAAGTGAGTTAAGGTAGTTCCAAATAACACCATTGGAGCCATCCGCAAAGGAATAATCTTTTTAGGATTGTGAATCTCTTCCAATAAAAGATTATTTCCCCCTTCTATGGTTTTACCATAGCGATAATAAAGCCAACCACTAAGTAATCCTCCCAAAGGAAGCAAGGCGATAATCCACAAGTGCGCCTCTCTCCAATCAGTTGCCCATTCTAGCGAAGCCAACAGAGCAGCAGAACCTAACCCCGAAAGAATACCAACAATGCAAGAAATAATAAACCACTTGCTGAGTTGCAAAATGATCTTAAAAAGTTCAAGTTGAGAAAAGTATTTCATAGGAAAAGAGCTTGATATATGGAATTAGTCAGCTAGGACACAAGCCCAGAAGACTGCGGCGCAAAGCCCAACAACAGCCCAGTTAAAAAATCAAACTGAAGTAACCACATAGAGGCTCATGCAATGGCGATCACCTCACAAGCAGCAGGCAAAAATCCTAATCTCAGTGCCACAGTCCCGTGTTGCGTCAATTTTTCTCGATCAAGTCCCAGCCCTGCCTTGATCAAAATCACCATCACGGCGATCGTGCGGAATAACTTAGCTGAAGCTAACACCTCGGGGCTAATCACATTACCCACCTGTGAGCCTAAGAGAATTCCCACCAATACCATACCGACCAGTGCGAGAGCCCTCAATCGCCGAGCGATCTGCCCGCCAAAAAATCCCATCACCAAAATCCAAATAATACTTTCTAACATCATGTCACGTTGAATTTGAAATGCTGAACGTGACTTGTCGCGCAAAGATTGATCAAGGCATTTGCAAAGTCCTACTCTTCCGCAACAAGTCGGAATAAGTAGGAGCTATCAGCCTTATAAACGCTATGCAAGGAATAACGTAGGGCGGTTTCGGCAAGCTCCATTGCCATCATCACTTTTATAGCACTTTTGTAGCAATTTTCAACAAGCGATCATGCGAAGTTATTAATCTGTCCTTCATGGGCTAATTCCCGGTGAAAATCTTGGCAACGTCCCAGAAATTCTTTGTACTCCTCAAATGAAACAAATGTTGCATTTTTATTCCCTAACTGTTATCCTCTGATTGTAACAAGTGTTGCAGTAGAAATTATTGGGAATTGGGAGGAATCTCTGTGATTATTTTGTGGATAGTGGTGATTCTGGTCGGAGTTGCGATGATCGTTTGGGGGGCAGAAACCTTTGCGAAGCACTTGGGTGGTGCAGCCGTGAGGTTGCAGGTGAGTAGCTTTGCCCTGGCTCTATTACTCGCAGGAGCCGAACCTGAAGAACTTGCCACCACGATCGCGGCCACCTTAAAAGATGCACCTGCGATCGCCTTTGGTGATGTGATTGGCGCGAATATTGCTATTTGTTTAGTGGCTTTGGGGGTGGGGGCGATCATTGCGCCTCTGCCCTTTGGCAAACAAGTCATGCGCTATGCCCTATTTGCATTTCCCATTGGTGTAGCGGCGGTGGGTTTTATTTGGGATGGTCGAGTTGATCGGATTGAAGGGGCGATCTTACTTGGGCTTTATGTTCTCTATCTCGGCGTGATCTGGTTTGTGGAACGGAAGCCGCCAGCGATGGGAGAAACTGGAGCAATTGAAGAAGCAGAGGAAGAAATTGCTCACGGAGGCGAACAAAAGGGACGAGTTGGCAAAGAACTTTTATTAGTCGGTGCGGGTTTGGTGGCCATGGCGCTCGGTTCAGTGATGTTAGTGGAGGCTGTGCGCCAGATTACCGATGTTGAGTCGATGCAAAGCACTTTATCTCTGACTGTTGTTGGTTTTGCAACTGCCTTTGAACTGGTGATTTTATGTTGGACAGCAGCACGAAAGGGTGCGACCGAAGTGGTGGTGGCGGGTGTAGTTGGTTCTTTTGCCTATAACGTGACTATGACTTTAGGAGCCGCCGCTCTGATCCGTCCTTTAAATATTGTCGATGCGACGCTCTTACATAAACCTGCGATCACCATGTTAATCGCCTTGGTTTTAGTAATTGCGATCGCCACTCCTAAAAAGCAAATTAGCCAAAAATCAGGATGGTTTCTCGTTGCTTCCTATCCATTGTTTCTAGCAGGAATGCTTTTACTGTAATTCCAATTCAACAAAAATAAAATTATGAAAGTATGGTCGGATTCACCATATTTAAAGACTTTAAAGCCAGAAGTTAGCCAAATGTCCCCGAATCTGCAACAATATTAGAATCCCTGATCGGAATAGATTGGGGAATCTGGTTTTTTTAGTAAAGTCAAAAATAGTGATGAAAGTTTATCGTTCAATTTTGGCCTGTGTCTTAGTCCTAGTCACAACGTTTGTGGTCGGTTGCAGTTCTCCAAAGGCGGCAATTCCCACCACCTACACGGAAATTCAAATTCAACAGATCCAAAAACATAACACGGATATTTTAGCCCTGCGCGATCGCTTTACTACCGAACTTCCCCGGTATATTAGCGCTCGGAATTGGGTACAAGTGGATACCTTTGTACATGGGCCATTGGGTTCATTGTTGCAAGAAATGAATTATATTACTAAAAATTTGTTGCCCGATGCCCAGCCGAAAGCTCGTGAATTGTCCAGAGAAGTGTTTGAACATTTAGTTACGGTTTCCAAAGCCGCAGAAGCCCGTGATCCCATTCAAGCGGCATCAGGATATCAGGAAGCACTCAAAGATTTAGATTCATTTTTGAGTTTAGTTCCTAACGCTTAATTAAACTCAATATTTTGTTGTTGCGTTGTTGCGCTTTAGCGCGCTCTTTTATTTCCGTTGTTGCGCTTGGGCGCTCTTTTATTTCTCAGGGCTTCACCCCAATAACGGATAAAAATAAGGGCTAAAGCCCAACAACTTATAAGAGGGGCTAAAGCCCAACAACTTATAAGAGGGGCTAAAGCCCAACAACGTTTTTTTAAGATTTTTTATGAATCATATTGTTATTATTGGTTGCGGTGTAGTCGGGGCTACCATTGCCTATGAACTCTCCCAAAATCCTGATTTAAAGATTACTGTTATTGATCAAAATCCTCCGGCTCAAGGCTCAACGGGCGCAGCCCTGGGGGTTTTGATGGGAATTATTAGCCAAAAAATAAAGGGACGAGCCTGGCGACTGCGAGAGTTTAGTATGCAGCGTTATGAAAGTTTAATTCCTGAATTGGAAGCAATTACAGGTAAAATTATTCCTTTTAATCGTCAAGGTATTTTATTATTATCCTATGAAGAAGATGAATTAGAAAAATGGCAAAATTTAATTGCTTTACGGCGTTCTCAAGGATTAGAATTGCAATGGTTAGATCAAGATCAAGTTAAGGTTAAATATCCCCAGATTAATCCTGAAAAACTATTAGGTGCAGTCTATTCTCCCCAGGATCGACAAGTTGATCCAACAGCCTTAACTTTGGCTTTAGTTGAGGCGGCTAAAAGTCGAGGTGTGACGTTTCAATTCGGGATAAAAGTAGAATCTTTGGAAATAGTAAAAACGGCAAATAATCAGCAAGTTTGTCAACAGATAAAAACCAGTACAGGAGAATTAAATATTGATTGGGTTGTGATGGCTGCGGGGTTGGGAACAACACGGTTAATTTCTGATATTGCTGTAGAAAATAATCGGGAAAAATTGATTAATATTCGTCCAGTTTTAGGACAGGCTTTGCAAGTTAGTTGTCTTCAACCCCTAGGAAATTTAGGATTTGAACCCGTAATTACGGGGAATGATATTCATGTTGTACCATTAGGAAATGCGGAATATTGGATTGGGGCGACGGTGGAATTTCCCGAACACGGAGATGAAATTTTAGCTAATTCTGAACTATTGGATTTAGTCTTAAAAGGTGCGATCGCAATATGTCCGGCTTTGGAAAATGCAACTATTATTAAGCAATGGTCGGGGTTACGTCCGCGCCCTGACGGGATTCCAGCCCCGGTGATTGGGAATTTACCCGGGTTTAAGAATATTCTATTGGCTACTGGACATTATCGCAATGGTGTGTTATTAGCACCAGCAACGGCGGATCAAATTCGCGAGATGATCGGGGTTGAGGGTTAAAAAAAGGTGGGATCTAAAATAAATCAACCCGCAGCAGGGTGACAAGATTGCCATAAACCCGTCAAATCTCTCTGAGTATAAATACTCGATCTGGTTTTTTTCAAAAAAGCTGTAGCTTACGTTACAAAATTTTAAGATTTTTACCTATTTCATCCACTTTCAATCAAAGCAACTATATAATAGAGGGGTAAGCACAAAAGATTATCTAAAAAAGTCCATGTTAAACACAAACCTACGCAGAAACTCCATTAAACTGTCTGATGTCCACCGGGCCAATATCCAAAAAAGACTGGAACACCGCTTAGAAGTCGCTAGAGCCAATGGAGATGAGAATTTGATTCGTGTTCTCGAAGCTGAAATGCGCCAGGTCTAAGTTATTCCTTGATCAGATATTTGTATTCAGCTAGGCGGTGGGAAAACCCATTTCCGTTAACATTAGTCCTAGAAGAATTTATGATTAAAAATTCCTAAAGCCTGGTGATTTTACATAACCAGGCTTTTTGGTGTTTATATATAGGAATAGGTAATGGGTAATACTTCGACTTCGCTCAGTAACAGGGTAATGGGTAATATAAAGAGTTTACCTCCCCTGCTCCCCCTGCGGTCACTGAGCCTGTCGAAGTGCCCCCTGCTTCCCCTGTTCCCTGTTCCCTGTTCCCTGTTCCCTATTACCCAATTTTAGATTGAACAAATTCCTCTAAACGTTTGATGCCTTTTTCAATAGTAATTAAATCCGTTGCGTAGGATAAACGAATATGGTCATCAGTTCCAAAAGCGTGACCGGGTACGGCGGCTATGTGTTTTTCTTCTAGTAATAAATTACAGAAGTCAACGGAATTTAAACCCGTTTTGTCAATATTAATGTACATATAAAATGCCCCATCGGGTTTGAGACAACTAATCCCGGGAATTGCATTTAATAACTTGAACATTACTTCCCGTCGTTTTGCAAAAGCTAGACGCATTTCTTCTACACAATCAAGGGAGTTTTCTAAAGCGGCGATCGCACCATATTGAGCAAAAGTACAAACATTAGATGTACTATGACCTTGTATCCGAGTTGTGGCTTTAATAATATCTATATCCCCCGCTAAATATCCCAGACGCCAACCTGTCATGGCAAAGGATTTAGCAAAACCACTACTAATTAAAGTGTATTTATAGCTTTCGGGATTAGCGGCTGCAATACTTAAATGTTGAGCATCATCATAAATAATTTTAGAATAAATTTCATCCGAAACCACTAAAATACCCGCTTCCACAACTACTTCAGCTAAAGCGCGAATTTCCTCCGGGGTATAAACCATTCCGGTCGGGTTAGAAGGAGAATTTAAAACAAAAAGTTTGGTCTTTGGTGTAATAGTTTGGCGCAGTAATTCTGGGGTGATTTTATAACCAGTTTCTGCACCCGTTGGCACAATAACTGGAATCCCTTCTACCAGTTTTACCATTTCAGGATAACTTAACCAATAGGGAGACGGAATAATCACTTCATCCCCAGGATCAATCACCGCCACCATCAAATTATAGAGGGAATGTTTACCCCCATTAGTAACAATAATATTGTCACTTTTATAGTCTAAACCTGTTTCTTGACTTAAGGTTTGAGCAATTAAGGATCGTAGCTGGGGTTCCCCTGCTGCTGGGCCATAGCGAGTTTTGCCTTCATCCAGGGCTTTTTTAGCCGCAGCAACAATATGTTTCGGGGTATCGAAGTCCGGTTCGCCTACGCTAAAATTTAAGACATCCATCCCCTCAGCTTTCATTGCTTTTGCCTTCGCTGAGATCGCCAGCGTTACAGACGGTGGAACTTTTTCTACTCGCGCTGCTAGCTTCATACTTTAAAAATCTGTAATTTGCTGTTTCAATCTTTAGATCTTAGGAGGGGGATTGCATAGTGGCAACCCATTTGTTATAGGATGATAACATTATATTATAATAATTGCTAGTATTTTTCTACAACAAATCTTAATCTGTTGAGGTTAAGGAGCGATTATTTAGGGTTAAATATTAAGAAAAATTCAAGAAACCGGGTTTCTGCTGTAATCTTTGATCCTTAACAGAAATTTTGTTAAAGAACAAGAAACCGGGTTTCTGCTGTAATCTTTGATCCTTAACAGAAATTTTGTAGAAACCCGGTTTCTGAGTAGAAACCGGGTTTCTGCTGTAATCTTTGATCCTTAACAGAAATTTTGTAGAAACCCGGTTTCTGAGTAGAAACCGGGTTTCTACTGTAATCTTTGATGCTTAATAGAAATTTTGTTAAAGAAACCCGGTTTCTAGGGTTGACAACAAGGACTTAAGGGTTCATTAGCTAAACTTTCTAACCCAATAGAATTTAATAACTCTTTCCACTCCTGTAAAATCTTTGGATCTTGAGGTTTTTCCTGCCGCAATACTGCTAATAAAGTTACGGTTTCATACCATAATCCGTTTTGAGCATAAACTTGAATTTGTTCTAGGGGTGTAGTAGCTTTTTCTAACTGACGAATTAAGGTTTCATTGGGGTTAATTCGGGCGATCGCCCCTTCAACCATATCATCCTCAGCCCGCAATCTGGGATTACACTGATAGAAAAATTGCCAACGATATTGTTTACCCACTTCTAACATCGGTGCAGATTGGGGTAACTTAAATTTGACGATTCCAGGGGTTCCCGTCAAAGGCATTTTCTGTTTAAATATTTGATTATCTTCTTCATCTAACAAAACAAATTCTACCTCTCTAGGGGGAGTTGAACTGTAGGGAACATAAATCATAAATGTGGGATATCCTGATAAGGTTAACCCTATATTATTTTCAGGAATTAATGCAGTTAAGGGTTGAGAAACCGCCGGACAATTGGTGCGACTGGATGAACCTTGACGATCTTCAGTGGTGGATTCATCCTGATCTGGAGGTTGAAATTCAACGGCGACTTCTTGAGCAGATAAAGGGTGTTGGGCAACCCCAGATTTTGTTGGATTTAATGCCATTAAAATTCCGGCTAAAACAAATAATAAAAATAACTTTAGGTGCTTCATGGATGAGAGTAAAATCCTGTATTTTTTAGTAATTGGTGGAATTGAATCTACCTTAATATCTTTATTGACCCACAATATAGGTTTTACGCAATTCTTATATTTTTTTATTAAACTGCGATCGCCACACCCAAAACCCCGCTCCCACCAACCCGAATAACGCTGGAACCAAAGGAACCCAAATCGCCGCCAAAAACAACCCCCAAGACACCGCATACAAGACGGCGGCTGTGGTTGCCAAGGTGATTATAATTCCGCGATCGCTTATAAACATAGCTAAAACCCCCCCTAACAGCGTCCACAACCCGATCCAGAGTGCATCTGTCCATTTTGACCCGACTTTTAACAACGGACGATTATCTAAAACCGCAGACAGAATTTGACTAACCATTTGCGCCTGAATTATTAATCCTCGCACTTCGTGATCTGGGCTATAAGGAGTGCGATGACCTTCATCTTTAGCGCTGGTGGCATTAACACCGATTAAAACTAATTTATCTTTAATTAGATTGGGATCAACTTCACCATTAAGAATTTGTGTAAACGTAACTTCCGGGGCAATGGGTTCTGATAATCGATAGTTTAGCATAATTTGATATCCTTTTCCATCGGATTTTGGATAAAATCCGATATCAGATTCCATCGGTTTTAAAATAATATTACCCAATTTAATTTGATCTGGCGGCAGGTTTTGGGGTTGAATTCCTTGTTGTTTTAAATAATCAAAGGCGAGTTGAATTGCTAAAGAACGTTCGGTTTGACATCCTTGAGAATTATTGATAAATAAAAGTTGACGGCGTAAAATTTGATCAGGATCGCGCATCACATCATTAAATCCAACTTGCAGACTTGGAGCATCGGGGGGAGCGGGCATACCGGAATCAGTTTTATCAGGTTTTTTACAAATTAAAAATAGATTATTTTGGGTTTGAAATTGATTAATTAAGCTTTGATATCCCGGTTCAACAGGCAGATCTCGATAAAGATTTAATCCAATAGTTCGGGGTTTATATTCAGCAAGTTTTTGTAAAAATTCAGTAAGAATTTGATCGGGAACAGTCTGGTTTACGAAGGCTTTAATTTCTGCTTCTGTGATGGTGATTAATAATAAACGATTATCCTGTTTTTCGATAGGGCGCGATCGGATCATTTGATCATAAACTTTTAACTCCCAAAATTGTAACCATCCCCCCTGACGAATTAAACAAACTAATAGAGTAATAGTTAAACTGATAAATCCGATTTTCTTAATTTCGTTAAATTTAAAATTTGGTAACTGATATATATTTTTACGACGTTTTAAATCTTGCCAACTGACAGAAACAATGGCTGGATTTTGACAAATTACGGGCAACCAACTGCCACAGGGAAAGCGATTTTCTAAGATGTATAATCTTTCCCTCGCTTGTCGCACTGCTAAATATAAAGATTGACCTTGAGAAAATGCTTGTAAAAAATGTTTTAAAAAAGTTTGGGCTACAACATCAGGCACAGGTTCGCGCATAACAATGGTTTGGGGAATATTTAATTGAGCAAGTTCCGTGGCTAAACCTAAACCATCACAGGAATTAAAAATAGCAATTTGTAACCCTTTTTCAATCGCTTTTCTAAAAGCAGGTAATAACGTTTTAATCGAGACTTTATCTTGATGATTAATTTTAAAAGTCCCTGATTTTTCCTGTTCTTGACTTTCACTATGTCCGGCAAAAAAGAGAATATCCCAACCTTTTGAATCCCATAAAGCCCGATCTAGTTGCTGTTGACTAGGTTCGATTAAAAATACGGTTTCTGTCTGGGGTAAAGCGGTTAAAATCCTTTGATCTTCTGTAATATCAATTCCAGTTTTATTCCCTAAAATGGCTAAAATTCGGATTTTTGAACCCGGGACGGATAGGGAGGTTTTTCGAGTGTATTGGGGCTGACTCAGGGCTAATTCGGCGCGAGGATAATCGTGAAAAAAATGCCATAATTGCCAGGGTAAATGTCGGACTTTAAAATCAGAGGTTTCTAAAATTATTTCAATTTCATCAGTCGGTTGTAACGCCGAACGTAACTGTTGATCAATGGTACGAAATTCTTCAAAATGAAGCCATTGATTAAACTGATGAATATATTGGGTACAGATTTCCTGAAGTTCGACTTCAGAAACATGGGTAATATCTTCTTGTTCTAATTCAATCCGAGATGAAATACCTAAAGTGTGATAGAGTTCTTGATAAATAAACCGCCAACGTTGATAAAAGGTGATCAATTCTGGTGCAGCAGGTAAACAACCGATTATTTTTATCGGACGTGGATTTTCTGAGTCCCATAATCGTGCTGTTACTAAAGGAAATCCTGCTGTTAATGAACCTTTTCCTAAATCAAGAATAACAAATTTTTCTGTCATATTTTATTAAGTTGCGTAGAGACGCGCCATGTAGAGACGTTGCAGGCAACGTCTCTACATGGGAATATGTAGCAAACATTAAGGGATTTCATATTAAAAAATAAATGTTTCTGTAATAGATGCCTCAGCCAAACGAACGGTAACACTAAATTGTTCTTCTGGCATTCCTCGGAATCGAGGTAGCTGCATATAATTATCCTGTAAACGGGATTGAACTTCTGATAAAATTGCACCTGTTTCTGATAATAAAATTAGTTGAATATTAGGAGGTAAATGGCGATCTTGGGGGGTAGGATATAACCGAACCCTAACCGCAATTCGTCCTTCTGTTTCTGGGGTTAATGCTACCCATAATACAACAGATTGACTCCCCAACTGCATTTTTAAATCAATTAATTTTGCCCCTTGAACAAACTCCTGATCACGGCCGGATAAACTTCTTAATCCTAAAGTGGGTTGGCGAGAAACCGACTGCCAAAATCCTGTCCATTCATCCATTAACCATAAACTTAATCGCACAGGAATTGGAAATTCTAACCGTTGAGGTGAATTTAAGTGAACTAATAATTCTTCAATGGGTTGTAACTGTGCTAGGGGTAGGATTTCCTGAGTAATATTTTGGACAAAGCCTAAAATTTCTGCTGTTTTCAAGTTATCAAAAATTCGCACCACCACATATCCAATACGGTCAATTTGTACTTCTGGAGGAATGCTCACCATTTCTTGTCCTTCCCGCACCGGACGACATTCTAAACGTCCCACCCCGGTTATTTGCAAATCTGCCACATTTGCACAGAGTTGAATAATAGGATTCCAACTATCACTCGCCTTTAATTCCGTGGCAATTTGCATCCATTCTAAATAACAATTAACTCCCCAGACCGCTAAGGTATTGAGATAAACCTGTTCTCGCTTGCCTCCTTTGGGATGTTGTAAGGCAAATTTTGTAGCAATATCCCTGGCTTTCTGGGATATGATAATCGGTAAACTGTAATCTTCTAAATTAAAACGTTGATTAATCATTTTTTTCCTCTTTTCTAACTTCTAATTCTTAATCCTTCTTTAGAAGCCTTAACTATTCAAGATATCCCTGTGAGCGGGCAAAATTACGCAAAAGCCCGCGACATTTTCGCTCATAAAAGCTACTTAAGGTACTGACGGCAACTCCCAACTCATGGGCTAGTTGTTCCCAGTTGGTTTCTGGAGGGAGGCGACTTAAAATTAACAATTGACAGGTGATGTCTGGACGTCCGCGAACGTGGGTGCTGCCCAACTCTCCAGTAGGATCGGTTTGTGCCCAGTGACGAACTTCTTCTAACATCGGGGGAATATCGGGAGGTGCTTTTAATGTATCGATCAAATTAATATTTTCGTAGAGGGGAATATCAATAGAAATATAACGTTTTTGCTGTTGTTGCTGTTTTCGATAACAGTCTTTTAACCGTCCTTTTAAATAAACATTTAGCCAGGTTATTATACTAGCTCTGGCTGGGTCATACTGCGCCGCCGTCGTCGCTTCACAAAGATTTAGGTACAGAAAAGTCATGGTGTTTTGCCATGCGTCTTCGTAGTCTAGTGTGGACTCATGCCACAATTTACCGGATTTTTGAATGAGCCGAATAATTTGGGTAAAACCCTGACGACGTTCTACACTGGTGGGAGCGTGTTTGCAAGTTTCAGCAATTAATTGGCGCAGTTGTTCATCAAGTCCAGTCATTTAGATTTTAGATTAACTTTGTTTTAATGAAATAGTAGGGTAAGTTCCAATATAAGTTAAAATTTTATCAAATAAAGTAGATATTTTTGATTCTAAAGGTTATGGGTTTTAATATTTCCCGTTGGGGTCTTTTTACAATTACAGTCTTAATGCAATTACAATGGGGCTTGATGATCCCTGTGGCATTCGCTCAGTCCCATGCTGAATTAGATCAGATGTATAATAGGGCATCAGAACAGATTGATCAAGGAAATTTCACCCAAGCTGTGATCACATTAGAGAAATTATTGGCGATCGCACAACAACAAAAAAATCAGTTTTTAGAAGCCACGGTTTTTAATAATTTAGCCCTAGTTTATCGGAATCAAGGTAATAATAATTTAGCCTTAGAAACCGCTACCACAGCCTTAAAAATTTATCAACAATTAAACGATGATGCAGGTATTAGTGTAGCTTTAAATAATCAAGCCACTGCTTATCTGAGTTTAGGTCAATATCCCCAGGCAATTCAAGGGTTTGAACAATCTTTAAAATTAGTTCGGAAACTGGGCGAAAAGTCGGGAGAAGTTAATATTTTATCTAATTTAGGAGCGATTTATAGAACTTTAGGACAACATCAAAACTCCTTATCTTACTTTCAACAAGCCTTAACTATTATTAAAACCCTAGATGATAGCCGGACGGAAGGAATTATTTTCAATAATATCGGTACGGCTTATATTTCTTTAGGCGAATATGAACAAGCAAAAATTGCCTTTGAGCAATCTTTAAAATTAGCAAAAAAATCACAGGATGCTCAAGGTATTGGTCAAGCTATAATTAATTTAGGGGGAGTTTATGAACGCTTTCAAGAGTATGATCAAGCCTTAAATTTATATCAAGAAGGCTTACCGATAATGGAAAAAGTCGGAGATTTAGAAGCGGTTGGGCAAGCATTGAATAATATCGGTTATATTTATCGCCTCCAAAATCAATATCCTCAAGCTTTTGAGTTCTATAAAAAAGCCTTAGAAGTTCGCCAAAATATCCAAGATAAACGGGGAGAAGCGGTAACATTAATTAATTTAGGTGTGGCTGAGTTTGCAGTTGGAAAACTTGCCCAAGCCAATCAAAATCTCTATTCTGCAATTAAAATTTTTGAGTCTTTACGTCCTGGGTTAAGTGATCAGAATAAAGTCTCTTTCTTGGAAACTTTTTCAAAAAGTTATGGGGTTTTACAACAGGTATTAATTGAGCAAAAACAAATTGAGAAAGCGTTAGAAGTTGCCGAACGCGGCAGAGCTAGAGCGTTTGTTGAGTTGGTAGCTCAAAATAATATATCACCGGAAAAATTAACTAAAATTTCCGTAAAACCACCCAACTTTTCGGATATTCAAAAAGTTGCTAAAACACAAAATGCCACATTAGTTGAATATTCAGTTATTGCTGATCAATTTAAGCAAAATTCTACCCTGTTAATTTGGGTAATTAAACCCGATGGTAACGTGCAGTTTCGGTCTGTTGATTTAACGAATTTAAAGACAGATAATCTTGTTCCTATGTTAAGTACAGAAGAACTGCCACCAACACCTCCCCTAAATAAGCTAATTCGGGGAACTCGTGTTAGTTTAGAATCAGGGATTTCAGGGCTAATAGCAAATGATGTTACCAATAAACAATTAAATAAACTGTATCAACTTTTAATTGAACCCATTGCGGATTTATTACCTAAAAATCCTCAAGATCGAATTATTTTTATTCCCCATCAAGACCTATTATTAGTTCCTTTTCCGGCCTTAGTTGATCAACAGGGAAATTATCTAATTCAAAACCATACTATTTTAACTTCTCCATCAATTCAACTATTACAATTAACCGCCGAGCAACAAAAACAACAGCCAAGAAATGGGGTAAAAACTGCTTTAGTTGTGGGTAATCCTAAGATGCCTAAAGTAGCTTTATTACCCGGAGAAGAACCTAAACTTTTACAACCACTTCCAGCCAGTGAAAAAGAAGCGATCGCCATTGCTAAAATTCTGCAAACCGAACCGTTATTAGGTGAAATAGCAACGGAATCTAAGGTAATTCAACTAATAGAAAATGCCCGTTATATTCATCTAGCCACTCACGGAATTTTGAGTGATTTAACTGAGTCTGGAATTCCAGGGGCGATCGCCCTTTCCCCCTCTGGCTCCGATGATGGTTTACTCACCTCCGAGGAAATTCTCCAGTTAAATTTAACGGCTGATTTAGTAGTATTAAGTGCTTGTAATACGGGAGCAGGAAGCATTACCAGCGATGGAATTTTAGGGTTATCTCGTTCCTTAATAGCTGCTGGTGTTCCCAGTTTAATTGTATCTCTGTGGAAAGTGGACGATACTCCCACCTTGGAATTGATGCAAACATTTTATCAGCAACTCCAACAAACCGATGATCAAGCCCAAGCCTTGCGCCAAGCAATGTTAATCACGATGAAAAATTATCCTAAACCTGAACATTGGGCGGGTTTTATTATCATCGGCCAAGCTAATTGACATCCTTCGTTTTCCCCAAAAACCTTAATTTTATACAATTGATTAAAACTAGAGATATAATAAACCGATACGCATAGCGCGTTTTGTTATCCCTTATTCTTGAGCTTGATTTTACTCGATGCTAAATTTTTACTTTGATCCAGAAACCAATACCCACAAATCCTTTGAGTTACCAGGCGCTCGTCCCCATTATAACCCTGACCGTCCGGGTCAGGTAGAACATATTTTTCTGGACTTAGTTCTCGATATTCCTAATCAAAGTTTTAAAGGAACTTGTACCCTACATTTGAATCCGGTTAAAAGTGGTATCGAAACCTTAACTTTAGATGCCGTTAACTTAGAGATAAAAGATGTAAAAATTGAGGAAAATCCGCAGGAATTTGACTATGATGGCGAACAATTACAGATTTATCTGAATCAACCCACAACCGTCAATCAATTAATTAAAATTGTGATTAATTATTCCGTTACCAATCCCCAACGCGGACTTTATTTTATTAGTCCCAATAAAGATTATCCCGATAAACCAATTCAAGTTTGGACACAGGGAGAAGATGAGGATTCTCGGTTTTGGTTCCCTTGCTTTGACTACCCCGGACAACTAGCAACCTCAGAAATTCGGGTACAGGTTCCTAAACAATATTTAGCGATTTCTAATGGTGAATTAATTGACACCGAAACTAAAGGCAAAACTAAAATTTATCATTGGTCACAAAAACAAGTGCATCCCACTTATTTAATGACCTTAGCGGTGGGAGATTTTGCCGAAATTAAGGAGGAATGGAATGGAATACCTGTACTATATTATCTGGAGAAAAATCGCCAAGAAGATGCTCTAAGAAGCATGGGAAAAACTCCAAAAATGATTGAGTTTTTCTCTAAATATTTTGGGTATGTATATCCCTATCCTAAATATGCTCAAGTTTGTGTGGATGATTTCATTTTTGGCGGGATGGAAAATACCTCAACTACCCTATTAACAGATCGCTGTTTATTAGATGAACGAGCTACCCTAGATAATCGTAACACAGAAAGTTTAGTTGCCCATGAATTAGCCCATCAATGGTTCGGGGATTTAGTAGTAATTAAACATTGGTCACACGCTTGGATTAAAGAAGGCATGGCGACCTATACTGAGGTATTATGGACGGAACAGGAATATGGCAAAGATGACGCGGCTTATTATCGTTTAAATCAAGCCAGAAACTATTTTTCTGAGGATAGTTCTCGTTATCGTCGCCCCATTGTTACCCATATTTATCGGGAAGCAATTGAACTTTACGATCGCCATTTATATGAAAAAGGCGCTTGTGTTTATCATCTAATTAGAACTGAATTAGGAGATGAACTATTCCAAAAAGCAATTCAAACTTTTGTTCAAGATAATGCCCATAAAACCGTAGAAACTATTGATTTATTACGGGCGCTGGAAAAATCAACCGGAGCTAATTTACTCCCCCTATTTGATCAATATGTGTTCCGGGGCGGACATCCTGATTATAAAGTCTCCTATAGTTGGGATAATCATAATAAATTAGCCAAAATTACGATTAAACAAAATCAAGCCACCGATAGCGATAAACTCAGCGAGACCAACCTGTTTGATTTGAAAATACCGATTGGTTTTGGCTATAAACCCGAGAAAAAATCCCCGGAAACCGAGGTAAAACTTAAAACCTTTACGGTGCAGGTTAATGAAAAGGAACAAACCTTCTATTTTCCCTTAGAAGAAAAACCCGCTTTTATTAGTTTTGATGTTAATAATAATATCCTGAAAACCGTAACTTTAGATTATGCGGTGGCGGAATTAAAAGCCCAATTACACCATGATCCTGACCCAATTTCTCGGATTTATGCTGCTAAAGCCTTAGCCAAAAAAGGCGGATTAGAAGCAGTTAAAGCCCTATCTAATGCTTTAAAAAATGATAGCTTTTGGGGGGTACGGGTAGAAGTAGCTAAACAATTAGTGCGGGTGAAATTAGATCAAGTTTTCCCCGGATTAATTGAAGGATTAAATGATCAGGATGCCCGGGTCAGACGGGCGGTGATTAATAGTTTAGCTAAACTGAAAACCACGGAAAGTTATCAAGTATTAAAACCCCTTTTAGAAAAAGGCGATCCTAGTTATTTAGTTGAAGCATCAACCGCCGCCGCCCTGGGAGAAATTGCCGCTACCCATCTGGAGGATAAACATTTAGTTGAACAAACCGTTAAACTATTAAAATCTGTTCTCAAAGAGCGGGAAGGCTGGAATGAAGTGGTGCGTTCCGGGGCAATTTCAGGACTGAGTAAAATGAAAACCTCAGAAGATGCCTTAAACTTGATTTTAAAGTATACCGCCCCCGGTATTCCCCAGGCTTTGCGGTTAACTTCAATTCGGGCTTTAGGGAGTATTTCCACTGGTCAAACCCCGACCAATACCGAACGAATTGTACAACGGTTGGAAGAACTATCAAATGAGGCTTTTTTCCTGACTCAAGTGGCCGTTGTCGGCTCCCTAGAACAGATGGAAACCCCGAAAGCCATGGATGTGCTGCAATCTTTAGCAGACCAAACCTTAGATGGACGAGTTCGGCGGCGGGCGGAAGAAGCGATTCAGACGGTTCAAGGAAAAATCGGTTCTGAATCGGCGTTGAAAAAACTGCGGGAGGAATTCGACAAAATCAAAAAGGAAAATCAAGACCTGCGGAGTCGTTTGGAAACCTTGGAAGCTAAAAGTAAATCCAGCAAATCGTAAAACCCGATGCTAGGCGCGATCAATTTTTCGAGCTTGAAGGGTAAAAACCTTGTATAGAAATGATCTCCCCCCTATTGAATAATAATTCAACCTTGAGACGTCAAAAACTTAACGTGATTTAACGTTTGATTGAGTCCCAAACGGGGAGATTTAAGTTAACTTACAAGAAAGAACAATCAAACAGGTTAGATAGTTGTACTCGACCCCCTACTTGATCAATTCTCCGTCGGTGAATGAACTATGATCAGATTTCTTTTTTGACAAACCGTGCAATTTTTGTCAAAAAGGCTACAATCGAAAAGGTCTTGGCGTCATCCAATGATCACCTTTGAATATTTGCCTTCACTATGCTAGGACTGAGGTGGGTTACGATGACTCACTCAGTAACTCGCTGGGTAAATATTTAAACCTGGATTCAGTGTGTCACTGGTTCAGGAGTCTATTAATAGACATCTTTATTCTGTAATTAATTTTTACTAATTGAGGAGCATGAGGAACGCGGCATGACCCAAAGTAACAACGGACTTGCAATCACACATCCACTGGAGAAACAAGTTGTTAGCACTGACAATAAAAATAAATCCTCCATCATCATGCAGGAGAAACAAGTTGTTGGCGCTGACAATAAAAATAAACCAGCCATGATCACACTTGGAAAACCAGTTGATAGCCTTGAAAATAAAAAGAAATCCTCGATTACCGATTTAGATGATATTGATGAACCAGATGCAGAGGATCTAATTGAAGAAGAAGAAGAAATTTTAGAGGATGTGAGCGGGGAGGAAGATGACGAGAGCAAGGTTGCAAAAGGAGCTAAAGCTCGCCGTCGAACCCAAACGAAGAAAAAACACTTTACAGAAGATTCGATTCGTCTCTATCTGCAAGAAATTGGTCGGATTCGTTTATTGCGCGCCGATGAAGAAATTGAACTCGCGCGTAAAATTGCCGACCTCCTCGAACTAGAGCGAATTCGAGAAAAATTGATGGAACATTACGACCGCGAACCCAATGAGCAGGAATGGGCAACCGCCGTTGAAATGAGGCTACCAGAATTCCGCCGCCGTCTTTATATAGGCCGTCGGGCAAAAGATAAGATGGTACAGTCTAACCTCAGACTGGTGGTTTCTATTGCCAAAAAATATATGAATCGGGGTCTATCTTTCCAAGATTTGATTCAAGAAGGCAGTTTAGGATTAATTAGAGCCGCCGAGAAATTTGATCACGAAAAAGGTTACAAATTTTCCACCTATGCGACCTGGTGGATTCGTCAGGCTATTACTAGAGCGATCGCCGATCAATCTCGGACAATCCGACTACCAGTTCACCTGTATGAAACCATTTCTCGAATTAAAAAAACTACCAAGTTACTGTCTCAAGAAATGGGTCGTAAACCCACGGAAGAAGAAATCGCAACTCGCATGGAAATGACCATCGAGAAGTTACGGTTTATTGCTAAATCGGCTCAACTTCCGATTTCTTTAGAAACACCGATTGGGAAAGAGGAAGATTCTCGTTTAGGAGATTTTATTGAATCCGATGGCGAAACTCCTGAAGATCAAGTTTCTAAGAATCTATTACGAGAAGATTTAGAAAATGTATTAGATACCCTCAGTCCCAGGGAAAGAGATGTACTGCGTTTGCGTTATGGGCTAGATGATGGTCGGATGAAGACATTGGAAGAAATTGGTCAGATTTTTAATGTCACCCGGGAACGGATTCGTCAAATAGAGGCGAAAGCTTTAAGAAAGTTACGTCATCCTAACCGGAATAGCATTTTGAAAGAGTATATCCGTTAATTGCGGTTATTTCTGTCAGGGTTGAAACAATTTGATCCTGAGAAACAAATTTTTTGATTATCCTCTTTTGAGGATAGCTCGGGCTGCAATTTATCAACCCTTTTATTGAAAGATTAGGGTTAAAGATTAACCTGCCGAAACAGACTTTTAAAAAATCTAAAGTTTCGGCAGATTTTTGTTATTTATGTTATATATAGCAGTCCTAAATCATTATCAAGAGCATGATATAATGATATACACTACTTGATTATGACAATAAAAATTATGAATGACTTACAACAGGCAGAAAAAGAGCGGAACAAAGAAATAGCTGAATTAGAAATTTTAATTGAGAGTAATCTTTCGGCAAGAGAACTAAAACGAGCAATAGCTGTCAGGATGGCGCTCACCGGTAAAATTTACCGTGAAATCAGCCAAATTTTAGGTGTAAGCGAATTTTTTGTTGGGCATTGGAAAAAAGTTTTTAAAGGCAAAGGAATCGCTGGATTAAAAC
>MNYZ01000075.1:0-5350 GCA_001873365.1 Oscillatoriales cyanobacterium CG2_30_40_61
GGGGTGTGGGAGTTGGTGGAGTTGTGGGTGAGGTTGTCGGAGTTGGGGTTGTCGGAGTTGGGGTTGTCGGAGTTGGGGTTGGTGGGGTGGGTGTGGGTTCCGGTGTAGGTGTGGGTTCTGGTGTAGGTGTGGGTTCTGGTGTAGGTGTGGGTTCCGGTGTGGGGGGAAGGGGAACAGTGGGGTCAAGAATAAAACTATCTTCTGTTAAGACACTGGCATTAACGCCCTGTAAGACCGCCAAAAACTCACCCGTATTCTTATCTTTAATAATTGTATTACTGGCATTAGAGGCTTGACCTTGGGCAATTTCGAGATCTTGAAATGTCAGTCCTCCAGAAAGCCCAATCTTATCGTTGGTCGTAAAATCCGTAACAATATCAGCTAAATCAACGCTAGTACCGCCCGTAGTTCCGGTAATAAAACTACCGCCATTAGGTGCTTGAGTAATCACATAACCGAGAACAAAAATATCATCTCCCGTACCTCCGGTCAGGGTATCCACCCCGGCTTCCCCGGCTAATAAATCATTTCCAGCATCACCGGAGAGGAAATCTCGACCTTTTCCACCATTGAGAATATCTTCCCCCGCACCGCCATATAAATTATCCGCCCCAATATCCCCACTCAGAACATCATCCCCCGCATTCCCAAATAATTGATCATTATCATCACCGCCAGAAAGGGTATCATTTCCTAAATCTCCATAGAGGATATCAGCCCCAATACCGCCGACCAAACTATCATCATCTCCGCCGCCGAAAAGTTGATCATTTCCAGCATCTCCACTCAGGAAGTCCTGACCGGAATTACCATATAAAATATCGTCTCCATCTCCTCCATTAACAGTATCGTTACCAGTATCACCCGATACCGTATCATTGCCTTTATCGCCAAACAGGAGGTCATCGTCTCCCCCTCCCCGAATACTATCATTACCTTGGCCGCCATACAGACTATCGGCCCCGACTCCACCATTCAAGCTATCATTATCCCTATCTCCAAAAGCCAGATCATTCCCAGCATCCCCAAAGATTAAATCATCTCCTTGACCTCCCCGGAGACAGTCATCCTCTGACCCTCCGATAATGGCATCATTGCCTTCATTACCATTAATTTGATCATTTCCATCATCTCCTTGGAGTAGGTCATTCCCTCCTAATCCAAAGATACTGTCATTCCCTGCTAATCCAGAAATCGTATCATTTTGATCACTACCAATAATGGTGTCATCTCCCTCTGTCCCTGTCCCTGCACCTTGAATCTGAATCGGTCGGGCTTCGGGAGCCGGGGTTTCCGTGGGACTAGGAATTGCTGTGGGTGCTGGAGTTTCCGTGGGACTAGGAATTGCTGTGGGTGCTGGAGTTTCCGTGGGACTAGGAATTGCTGTGGGTGCTGGAGTTTCCGTGGGACTAGGAGCCGCCGTGGGTGCGGGGGTTTCCGGGCTAAATCCATCGGGAGTAAAAATCAAACTTCCGGCTGGCCCTGTTTGAATAGTTCCGGTTGTTTTACCATTCAGGCTTTGAAATTGACCAGTTTGTGTTTCAGCTAAATAAATAGGTGTATTAGTTTCAATAGATATCGCTTGTAAAATAGGTGTATCGGGTACAAACACGACCCCCCCGGTTGCACCGGGTAAGGTGCTTCCGATACCATTAGAAAGGGGAACAAAAGACTGAACATCTGCGGGAAAAGTTTCAAATCTTCCTTGAATTCCTGATGAAAAAATTAATAGGGAATTTTCCGTATTGTACAGGCTATTACTAGGAGTAATTCTTAATGATAAAGTAGCCGGAATTGTATTGATAATAGAACTTGTCATAATCAGAATCCTTTCAAGGAATAGGGATAATGTTAAACTTGTAGTAAGCCCTTTAGGGCTATCTGAAGACAGCCCTGAAGGGCTTACTACAAACTGCCTAGATAATCACAAAATCACTAGGCCCAATTAAGGTACTAATATTATTAGTTTGTGGGTCAATAGAGGGTAGAATCCCTAAATCAAAAGCGGGCAAACTATCATCACCTAAATTCGGATCATAGCCCATGATATAAGCACCCGGAAAAGCACCATAAGACAAGTTATTTCGATAAACAAAGAAAGCGGCAGTATCACTTGATCCTTTCTGATTTTTCAAGGCGGCATTTACCGCTTGAACATTATCAAAGGTATCTTGGAAAATGATCACCTGTTTATTAGTAATATCATCCCCTTCCGAACCCAGGTTAGAAACAATAATCCCCTGTAGGGGAACAACGGTTCCTTCTGCGGTGGTGAAACCTGGGAAACCTAAAGAACTAAATAGGAATCGATCATCACCATTAATATTAAATTCGGTGATCACATCAACACCTTCGGTGGGGGCTAAATAATAGTAGGAATTATTTCCCACATTTCCAATTAAACTATCCGCACCTCCGCCCCCAGCTAAGGTATCATCATCTTCACCGCCAAAGAGGGTATCGTTGCCATTATCCCCAAAGATTAAATCATTGCCTATTCCTCCAAATACCGTATCTAAACCATCGCCAGCAAAAATACTATCGTCTCCAAGATCACCCACAATCGAGTCATTTCCCGCATCACCAAAGATGGAATCATCTCCAGTTCCTGCGGAAATCGTATCTGCACCTGCACCACTACTAAGGATATCGTTCCCATCACCACCGATAATAGAATCATTCCCATCACCACCAAATACGGTGTCATTATTTTCGGCCGCATCGATAGTATCGTTACCTGGGCCACCCAGAACTAAGTCTCGACCGACCCCCGCAAAAATTAGGTCTTCTCCATCCTCTCCATAGAGGGAATCATCTCCCGCATTCCCGGTCAGGGTATCATTGCCACTTCCCCCTAACAGGGTATCGTTACCAATGCCGCTAATTAGGATGTCATCATTATTACCACCTGAGAGTAAATTACTATCGTCTGCGGCAATTAAGGTATCATTTCCATCTTCTCCCAACAGGGTATTCCGACCCGCACCTCCATCAAGAGAATCATTGCCTTGACCTCCAAACATAGAATCATTGCCAGTTTGACCCAGGAGAGTATCATCTTCTGCGTCGCCTTTGAGGACATCATCTCCTTCTCCACCATCGAGAGAATCTCGTCCTGTTCCCCCTTCTAAAATATCTCGATTCCCTGCACCCAAGAGGGTATCATTTCCCGCAAATCCTCTGATATATTCACTCAAACCAGTCCCAACAATGAAATCATCTCCATCCGTAGTGTTCGAGATGATGTCATCGACAATGGTGATACTAAAAGCATTCTGGGCTGTAGTTCCAATATTATCAGTTAGAAGGAACAAAAATTGATCTCCTCCTGATACATTCCGAGCGTTATATTGGATGGAACCAATATCAATATTTTGCTGAGTAAAGGCATCTCCGGTATTAATTCGTTGGGGTGTAGAACCTAAAACTTGTAAATTCCCTAAATTGGGTTCTTGGGTGACACGGTAAAAGATTTCATTGGGGGGGTTATCCGGGTCTACCGCAAACAGATTGACGGCGGTAATATTTTGCTGACGATTTTGTAAAACAATAATCCCATTATTGACTAATAATGTCGGGGGAATATTAATAGCAATGATAATTTGGGCTGTGGACGTTAAGCCATAACTGTTTTGAATGGTATAGGTAAAGGTTTCTGGCCCTGTAAAACCAGGGTTAGGCGTGAAGGTAATATTTCCCCCCGCCGTAATCGATGCACTGCCATTGGCGATAGTTCCAATACTCACTAAAGTAAGCTGACTACCCTGGGGATCTGTATCATTTGTGAGTACGTTAAATGTTACCGAACCATCGGGAGGCCGTTTTACGGCGTCATTTTGGGCAATGGGTGGCTGTAAAGGAGGAGTTGTGGGTGTGGGTGGGGTGGTTGGTGTAGGTGGAGTTGTAGGTGTGGGTGTGGTTGGTGTGGGTGGAGTTGTGGGTGTGGGTGTGGTGGGTGTGGGTGGAGTTGTGGGTGTGGGTGTGGTTGGTGTTGGGGTAGTTGGCGTTGGTGGGGTAGTTGGTGTTGGTGTTGTTGGTGTGGGGACTGGAATCGGAATAATTGTACCGGAAATTGGAGTAAAACTATCGGCGGTAATCGTATTACTATCCACACCAATTAGAACTGCAATATAATCTCCAGCACTACCGTTTCTAATAATAGTATTGCCTGCGTTTTCACTACTTTGGCTAATAAATAGGTCACTAAATTGTAAACCACCAGCTAAACCAATGCGATCGCCCAATTCAAAATCATTAACGACTTGAGCATCTTCTAAATTCGCACCGCCACTTTCTGAGGTCATCACAAAGGTGTCATTTCCCGAGCCTCCGGTCAGGGTATCGACACCGAGTCCCCCAAACAGGAAGTCATCCCCTGTTTCCCCTGAAATTTGATCATCTCCTTCGCCCCCAAAGACTACATCATTGCCAATACCGCCAAAAATCGTATCGTTTCCTTGGTTTCCATAGAGGTTATCCGCGCCGTCATTACCAAAAATCAGGTCTTCTTCTGTGCCACCATAGACGGTATCATTACCAGTATCGCCCCAAAGCACGTCACTACCTTTATCGCCAAAAACAATATCATTGCCCTCGCCGCCTCGAACACTATCTGCTCCTTGGCCTCCATAAAGGCTATCATTGCCTAAATCGCCAATCACTGTATCATTACCTAGTTGTCCAAATCCCGTATCGTCTCCAGCACTGGCATCGAGGACATCATTATCCTTACCGCCATTTAGTTCATCGTTACCTTCTCCTCCGGTGAGGCTATCATTGCCCTCATTTCCGTAGAGGGTATCATTGCCTTCATCCCCTCGGAGTTCGTCATTTCCGGCTAAACCAAAGATAGTATCGTTTCCGGCTAAACCATTAATCACATCATTGCCAGAGGAACCTGTAATATAGTCGCTGGTTTCTGTTCCCTTACCAATACCTTCAATAATAATAGGTTGATTCCCCGCTAATACTTCAATAAAAACCTGAGCCGGGGCTGTACCATTGGTAACGGTATAACTAAAACTATCTGTCCCAAAAAAATTGGGGTCGGGAGTGTAGGTAAAAATTCCAGCCCCATTAAATACTAGGGTTCCGTTTGATGTTGAACTAAACTGATTAACTGTGATACTGGTTCCACTTCCACCTTGAACCGTATCGTTTTCTAGGACATTAAAAAATGTAGCTTGTCCTAAATTAGTTTGAAAAAAGTCATTATTAGCAATCGGAGCAGGACTCGTCCCTCCATTGTCTGAAGGTGTGGGAGTAGGGGGTGTGGTTGGGGCTGCCGTTGTGGGGGTGGGAGGCGTGGTTGGGGCTGCCGTTGTGGGGGTGGGAGGCGTGGTGGGAGGAG
>MNYZ01000075.1:5358-6693 GCA_001873365.1 Oscillatoriales cyanobacterium CG2_30_40_61
GGTGGGTGCTGGGGAATTTTGAGGCACAAAAATGACTTCTCCGTTAGCACCAGGAAGGGTTGCCCCCACTAGACCACCGAAGCTTTGAAACAGACCAGATTCCGCGGGAAATATTAATAGAATGTCCTGAGTATTAATTACTCTTGCCCTAACGGTATTAATTAATGAACTTGTCATTTTTTAGTTTCCTTATGAATGAACCCACACGATCAAATCAACGTTTGACACCCCGACCAAGGATTAATTTATAGTATTCCCAGAATAGCTGATGATATTAACATCTATTACCCGAAATCTATCTAATTAATTTTCTGATATTAAAAATCACATAACCTGTTTTTTTTAAATATCATCAGTATTGATTTTAAGTCCTTGTTTTAATCTTTTATAAGTTAATTAAACCTTCTTTATGTGTTTTTTTTACAGACAATAATATGAAAGTTTGGTTAAAACTATTTCCTATATTATCTGATGGTTTCTGGGTTTTAATCTGGGTTTGAAGATAGCCCTCAAGGGCTGACTACATGAACAAGGGGTAGAAGGGGGCCAAATTGTTCTTGACCATTGACCGCCAAATCACTGTGACAGAGAATTAAGCGATCGCTCACCCGACTTAACAAATCTACAATAATACGGTGCAATCGTTGTAGATCAGCCGACTTTGTATTTGCTTCTGTCCCCGGAGACTCCGGTTGTTGCTGTAGAAACAGAGGCGCTCCCCACAGAATACTCGCTCCTCCACTCAACCACAAGGGAGACCCCACATCTAGCCAAAAGTGCCAAGCATGGGAAGCTCGACTGGCCCGATATTGAAAAATTGTCCCCAGGGTCACGGCCGGGGTTTTAATCCCCAAACTAGACACCGGATAGGGGTTAGCGGAAATTACTCCCTGTCGTAATAACTGAATAAACTGGCCCACCGCTTCTGAGATCATCCCATCGGTTGCCATCTGTAAACGATTCTGCACTTGCCAATAGTGGATCGCTGTTTCCATCAACTCCCGCAGTGCGGACAGTTGGTCATTTCTCAAGTTGCTATATCCCAGGGGTTGACCCGGGCCATTACCGATAAAAAATTGTTGAATCCCCCGATCTAATAACACTACTGGACTGGGTAATAACTGGTTTTGATAGTCTTCCCGTTGAACTTCCAGCCAGTTCAAAATCTGAGTATAGGCGGAGGTTGCCTGATATCCCAATCTATCCCAACGGGGAAAGGCACTGACGCCTAGTAACCTAGGATTCTCTAAGTCAGGAACAAAACAATGATCGGCCAATAACCCAGCCCGTACAGGGTCGATGGAGAAACAGGGGGCGGGGGGAGCAGGGGGAGCA
>MNYZ01000015.1:0-51214 GCA_001873365.1 Oscillatoriales cyanobacterium CG2_30_40_61
ACCCCTAGAAACCGGGTTTCTTTCCAGATTTAGGATGGCAGATCAGGGTTTATATAGAAACCCGGTTTCTTGTTTCTTTCCAGATTTAGGATGGGGAAATCAGATTTTGTACAGAAACCCGGTTTCTTGTTTCTTTGCCCCCCGGTATTATAGGATGTTTTGATATTTCTCCTGAATTAAATATGAAGGCAATATTACCTCCTAGGGTTATTTTAGATCCCCTATTACAACAATGGTTATTAGAAGATATTGGACGAGGCGATCGCACGACCGCAGGATTATTAATCGGAAATCAGATCAAATCTGCCGATTGGATTGTTAAGGAAAAGGGTATAATTGCCGGATTATCGATTGCGGAAAGAGTGTTTCAACTGTTAGATCATAAAATAGAATTTACGCCTTTAGTTAAAGAGGGAGAATGGTGTGAAAAAGGTACAAAAATAGCTATTTTAGAAGGGAGTTTAGAAGCGTTATTAATCGGGGAAAGAGTAGCATTAAATTTAGCAATGCGACTCAGTGGAATTGCGACGGCGACCAGGAAATATGTAGAAGCGATCGCCGATTTACCTTGTCAATTAGTTGATACTCGCAAAACCACACCCGGATTAAGATTATTAGAAAAATATGCTACCCAAGTCGGTGGGGCAAAAAATCATCGGATGGGATTAGATGATGCGATTATGATTAAAGATAATCATATTGTGGCGGCGGGGGGAATTGCAGAGGCGATAACTAAAATTAGAGAAACAATGCCCTATCCTTTAACTATTGAAGTGGAAACAGAAACCTTAGAACAGGTTAAAATAGCGTTAGAATATCAAGCGGATATTATTATGTTAGATAATATGTCCTTAGAGTTAATGAGAGAAGCTGTTGATATAATTCGTCAAGATAACTCCCGAATTAAAATAGAAGCATCGGGAAATATTACCTTAGAAACCATTAATTCAATTGCGGAAACTGGAGTTGATTATATTTCAACTAGCGCCCCGATTACCCGTTCAAATTGGTTAGATTTAAGTATGAGAATGTAAATTAAACGGTAGGGGCGAGGTTGCCTCGCCCTAGTATTTCACTTAGAAATAAAATGTACCCAAAAAGTACCATCAGGGATGCAAACTCGGCGGATTAATAAATAGGAATAATTCAAATAAGACCCACTCAAATCCGTGCGATAACCGGAGGAAAACCATTCTCCATAGGGGTCATGAACAATAAACCCATATTCGTCATAACCCACCACAGGCATAATATGACCAAAGGAGGTAAAATACCCGTGAATAACGGCGGGATTGCCAGCCGCAATCCAATCTTTAATATCCTCGATGGTGCCATTTTCAGTAAAATAATCCTGACAACCATAATCGCGAACAATTCGAGCTAAATCCGTAGGGTTATGGCGACTGTAGCCTTTATTGATAGCATATTCATAGAGTTCATCTTCAAACTGACCGACACTGGTTTTGCGACGAGCTTTGAAATATTCCAAACACATCGCTATGGAAGTTACGTTACAAGATCCCGTGGGATTAAACCAATTATCTAATTGAGACTTATAGGGAACATTGAGACGGGCGCTTTTGGGAAGGGGTTTTGGATAAACTCGACTGCCATTTTCATAAATTTCAGCGTGTTCTCCCCAAATATATAAAACAGAATATCCTCCGTAGGATTCAGTGCGTAGAGCAACTCGTAAATGTCCCCGAATCGGATCATAAGCTAAAACACTAAATTCTTGAGCGGCGGGAATCAAAAATTTTTCTGAGTCATTGAGTTGGGAAGAAGCAATGGGTTTAACCTTAAAAACTGTACTTTTAACGGTTTTTAGAATGGGGGTGGCGATCGGAAGCTGGTCTTTTGGCGTTTCGATTAACTTTTTAGCTGTGATTGCACCCAGATAACCCGCTTCACCACACTCCATCAACTTTTGAAATTGGTGTAATCCCGCCGTTGATTTCGGGCCAAAAATCCCATCCGCAGGAGGATCAAGCAGTCCTAAATCAATCAATCGAGTCTGAATTTGACGGGAAAGTTCGTCGTCTTCAGAAATGGCTTTAATATCATATCGAGTATCTTTACCGAGAAAATCTTGTAGTCTCATAAGAAAAGGATGGGAGTCATGATCAGCGTGGCACGATTTTACCATTATTTCCAGAACCTTCCTAACTCTGGGGTTTTTTAATTAAAGGAAAGTCATTTTTTTACTTTTTCACTGATAACTGATCGCCGATTACTGATCACGGCTTGAGGAAGGTTTCAAGATGACAATTCCATAGGCATCAGGAGACAAATACTGTTGTGCGGCCTGTTGAATGGTTTCTGAACTCAACCCTTGAATATGATCGGGGTAATAGAGACCCGCAGCTAAATCTCCCACCAAAGATTGATAGTATCCATACAACCCTGAGCGATCGCTTGGGGTTTCATTTCCAAAGATAAATCGATTGGCTACTTGTGTCCTAACTTTGGCAATTTCGTCTTCAGTAATTAATTGGTTTTGAATTTCACGAATATGATCGGTAAGAATAGCTTCAACCCGCGTTAAATTCTCTGCGGGTAAACGGGCTGAAATATAAAATACGCCCTGCCAACGCTGGGTCATATTACTCGCGGAAATCGATGAGACTAACCCTTGATTTTCTCGTAGATCTTGAAATAGTCGTGACGTTTTTCCCTGACCCAAAATATAAGCTAAAACATCTAAGGGATAGGTTTGAGGGAGTTCTTCTAAACCCGGAACACGCCATAACATCAATAATCGGGCTTGTTCCAAGGTATCATCGATGATTTCTTGACGGACAATTTCCCTAAAACTCGCTTCAGGAGTCCAGAGTTGCCGTTCAGGGAGGGTAGAATCCTTTGAGGAAGGAGAATAAACCGAACCCACGGCATTTTCTACGGTTTGAATCAGAGTTTCCACGGGTAAATTGCCCACTACCGCAACGGTCATGGAGCGTGGCTGATACCAAGTACGATGGAAGTCCCGCATTTGTTGGGATTGTAACTGCTCAATCACTGATGCTGGCCCTAAAACCGGACGACGATAGGGGAGTCGCTCAAAGGCGATTTCCATGGACTGACGGAAGGAACGCCGACCTGGGTTATCTTCAGCCCGACGAATTTCTTCTAAGACTACAAATCGTTCTCGCTCAAACGCCTCGTCCGCCACACTGGCATTCATCACCACATCAAACTGCAACGGAGCTAAATCCGCAAAGTCTTGGGGGGCAGTGGTGATGTAGTAATGGGTATAGTCCTGACTGGTAGCGGCGTTGGTGACCGCGCCCCGTTGTTCGATTTTTTGCTCAAATTCTCCCACTTGCAGATGGGGTGTTCCTTTAAAAACAATATGTTCTAAAAAGTGCGCCATGCCGTTGATATCATCGGATTCAATGGCTGAACCAATATTCATCCAAACATTGAGATTTACCGCATCAACGGCTAACTGTTCTGCCACAATGGTTAAACCATGGTCGAGTTGATGAACCGTGGGGGTATTAATCGGTCGAGGCAAAGATGGTTTGACGAGGATAGAAGTCATTTAGTTCAGTAATTAGTAATCAGTTATCCGTAGCTAGACGCGCCCTAGCAAAGCGCAATATCGTCAGGCTAGGCGCATCCGTACCAGTTATTCGTTGATAGTTGATAGTTTTTATTGTATTGTAGGTTATTAGCTAAAAACCGACAACTTTTACACTGATAATTGTTTACTGATAACTAATTATGGCATTTTTTCGTCAATATATTGCCCCGTTGATTGTGGTCATGATGTTTTTATTTGCCCTGTTCGTTGTCAGTGCGCGAATTTTTCTCCCTGGAGATATGACGGCCCCGGCTCCGGTGGGCACGGCGATCGCGCCGACTGGCTCGGATTTATTCCGTGTCTGAAGTTTTTATCCCCGGTTATCGTCTGCGCCAGGGGTCACGTTTAGATCGGGCTTTATTACTCAAGTTTGTGTATCGAACTTATAAGGAACAATTCCCGGAGCAAGAGTTAAGCCATCTAGCCTCTACCGTTGAGCAGTATTTTTCGCCTCAAACTCCTTTATGGTGGGTGGAACAGTTCGACCCAGACCCTGAACCGGCCCGACAAGTGGCTTGTTTATGGTTAGGCAATGGGATTGATCTGGCCAATGGAGAACGCACCGCCCATGTTTTTTTGTTGTATGTGGCACCCGAACACCGAAAACGGGGTATTGGTTCAGCTTTAATGGCTCATGCCGAACTCTGGGCCACAGGACGAGGCGATCGCCAAATCAGTCTACAAGTTTTCACTAATAACCAACCCGCCTTGAATCTGTATCAGAAACTTGGCTATCAACCCCATTCTTTGTTGATGCAGAAAATTCTATAGTGAGTTAAATATAGTCGATTAAATCATGTAAATTAATCATATGGAGGATCAAAAACTGAGCAGAATCAATACTCAAGACCCGTTAGAGAGTCCTTTGGATCAATTGGATGATGGCGAAGTGGCCAAACCCGATCCAGAGGAGATGTTGCTGTTGTTAACATCTCCTGAACCTCAACAGCGCATGATTGCAGCCCGGGCTTTTTGTGAAATTCGGGACGTGCGGGCTATTCCTGATTTAATTCGACTCCTAGAGGATAGTTGCCCTTTGGTGCGGGTGAGTATAGCCTATGCTTTGGGACGCAACTCTAATTCCCAAGCGGTTGAAGCCTTAATTGCACAATTGCATCAAGATTGGAATGGCTATGTCCGGAAAGGGGTGGTTTGGGCTTTGGGAACCTGTGGCGATCGCCGCGCCTTGGAACCTTTACTTGATGCCCTGAAAACCGATATTCCCGCCGTGCGTCTGTGGGCGGCGAGTTCCCTTGGTCAAATGGCAAAAGTCAGTTATGATGCCGTAATTCGGGCGATTCCCCCGATGATTGAAGCGATGCGTCAAGATGCGGTGCCGGCGGTTAGAAGTAACTGTGCTTGGGCTTTGGGGCAACTCTGTCGAGAACTACCATCCAATGTTGTTTATGCTGTGGCTATTGATGCCTTAATTGAAGCCCTAGAAGAAGATGAGGATGTAGGGGTTAAGGATGATGCTAAATCATCTTTATTAAGGGTGGGTGATCCCCGAGGCTTACAAATTATTGAAGACTTGGAAATGGACGGTTTGCTATAATCTTTTGTCGTTGTTATCGATAAGGTTAACCGCAACGCCGTGTTGCCTGTTGCTTTTGACCTGGGTAAAACCAGGTGGGTACCTCGACCAGACTTAAAGTTTCCGAGTCTAAGCTCGGTTTACTGCCGCCTGCAATTCTCTTGGTTCCCGTATTCTTAAAGCTATAGATCAAAAAAACATATCGGCAAATCACCAACGTCGCAGCAGAACCTTGAGTTTATTATAACAGATCTTTCTGGGATAGCAAGGAGATGGGGGAGAAAGGAACAAACATGAACGGGTGTGTCCCCCGATGTTAACCCTTCAACCTAGGGACTATCCCGGCTTCACTTTTCCCACCAATCTGACAATCAATTCTTTTCCCTGGCTGTTGCTAGGAATAATTTAGTCCAAGGAATTGTTATTAGATTTATCTAAAATTTGATTAAACAAACTAGAAATAAAAGAAAGAACAACTGAACCGAATAATGCAGCCCAAAAACTAGAAATCGAAAATCCCGGAGTTAAATAGGCGACTAAGGAAATAGAAATAGCATTGACCACCAATAAAAATAAACCTAAAGTTAGAATAGTTAGGGGAAGGGTCAAGATTGTAATAATCGGTTTAATAATAGCATTGACAAAGGCCATAACGATAACTCCAATGGCAGCCGATTGCCAACTGCTAATGGTAAAACCCGGAACAATTTGGGCGGTTATTCCCAGTGAAATCGCAGAAATGACCCAAGTGACAAAAAAATTGATCATGGATGTTTCCTAAGAATAAAAATTAAATCCTCGGGGGCTTTTAGAAACTTGTTATTCTAAAATAACCTGCTTCTGGATTATTTATTTTACACGATTATTCCAAAATTGGGTATGGGAGAAGTTAACATAACTATAAAGGATTTGATTCTAAAGTGGAGCAGTAAACAGATGATCAGACTTGGGCAATTCATCATTTTAATGGTAGCTGTAGTGCTATTTGCTTTTCCGATTCCTTCCTGGGCGGGAAAAAATCCAGCCCATCTGTTTTTTAGTCATAGTTTGCTACAGGGAAGGGATTTTTCTAATCAGTCTTTACCGGCGGCGGAATTTGCGAATTCAAATATGGAGTTAGCAAAATTTGATGATTCGGATTTAGAAGGAGCGATTTTTAGTAAAGGAATTCTAACCAAAGCCAGCTTTAAACAAGCAAATTTAACCTATGCCATGTTAGATCAAGCGGATTTTACTGATGCAGATTTAACTGATGCTGTGTTAGTTGAGGCTTTATTTTTAGGGTCAACCTTTCGTCGGACAACCATTGCCGGTGCTGATTTTAGCGATGCTATCTTAGACAGAGAACAGATGCGACAATTGTGTGAAATTGCCAGTGGAGTCAATTCAACGACTGGGGTAGCAACTCGTTACTCTTTAGGATGTCGATAAACCCGATAAAACCCAGGGAAATAATCCTACTTTGATCAAGAATCTTTGGGTTATTTTCCCTGAGTTTAAACTCAATATAAACCCACTATTTTTTGATTAAGTCAATAAAATTTTTTCCGATTCAGGAAATTAAATTCAACTCAAAATCAAAGTTAAACTAAACTAATTTAGTCGCTTTAATCATGTGATAGGCAATTAATAATTGGGTTAAAGCTAGGGGATAGCTTTGTAAAATTTCTCCGGTTGTCCCGGCTAAAATTCCCAAATTTTGATTCCCTCCAGAACTACAGAAATTTTTTAAACTCGGTAATTCATTACATAGCATCATTTCTAATGCGTTGACTTGCTCTAAAGTTGCGTAACTATCGATTTCTAGGACATCTACGGGTTTACCCATATCTCGATCTAATCCTAGACGCACAGCATCAATATGATTACCACTTTGTTGATCTAAAATTTCACTAAAATCTGGGTGAGGAATGGTCGGACGCAAAACCAAACGAACGTTCAAGCTAGTTCCATTTTCATTCTGGTCTGGAGGATAAAAGGTGACAATAACATCGGCTGATTTTCGTTGGGGACGAATAAAAGCTTCTGAGTCAGGTTCCCGTTGTTTTAAGGCAAGAATTACATCTTCTTCGCTGTAACCCCGTTTCATTGTATCTCGTTTGATTTTCCACTGACCTCGGAGGGATTCAGGGGGAGCTAAATAGACTTTTACATCATAATTATCCCGAATTCCACGAGTTGCATAACCCAGTAAACCTTCTACAATCACAAATCGATTAGGTTTGATATATTCAGGGGGTTCAAATGTTCCATCATGATGATTGTAAATGGGTTTAAGAATAGACTGTCCGGTTCTCAATAAAGTTAGATGTTGCTGCATAATATCCAGATAATTACAATCTGGATTTAAGGCAGTAATATCCATTTCAGCCCGTTGTTTGCGATCATAACGATGATAGTCGTCGGTACAAATGATCGTTACATTTTCTTCTCCCAAGACTTGAGCAATTCCTCGGGTTAAGGTAGTTTTTCCCGCGGCACTGTCTCCAACAATTCCTAAAATAATCGGGCGATGTGTCATCTTAAACCTCACGCAAAAGGAGAAACCGCAATATTTTAATTTGCGGCAAAAACCTGACTTATAGTTAACAAACTTCTGCCCCTGTTTGGGGAATCTACAGAAATTAGACTAATATTAGCATGATATAGCAATCCCATCGATTTTCCTAGAGCTAATCAAAAGATATTTCCGGTAACGAGTCTAGGTCAAGGGTGAGTGAAGATTGCAAAGAAGCATTAAAAGTTGAACCCTGTCCCACCTGACTTTTCAGTAATTGTAAATCTCCTCCCATCATTTTACAGAAATGACGGCTAATGGCTAAACCTAATCCCGTCCCTCCGTATCGGCGGGCTGTTGCATTATCTCCTTGAATAAAAGCCTCAAAAACGTATTTTTGTTGTTCTTCAGGAATCCCAATTCCGGTATCTTGAATACAGAAATTAATCTGATAACTCTGTAAAGAATTAGAGGTTGAATTTTGAGAAGTTAAAGAATCGACAGAAGTATTAATTTTTTCGCGGGTAATTGTTAGTATAATTTGACCCTGCTGTGTAAATTTAGCCGCATTACTGAGGAGATTCAATAAAATTTGTCTAACTTTAGTTGAATCTGAATAAATCAAACTTAAACCCGAGTCATAATTCAGGGTTAAAACATTATTGTTTTGACTGACTAAAGGTTTAACCGTCGCAACTACACTTTCAATTAACTCTTTTAAATCAAAACTTTCTAAATACAGTTCCATCCGCCCGGCTTCAATTTTTGATAAATCTAAAATATCATTAATTAATGATAACAAATGTTTGCCGGCCGTATTAATCATTTCTAAATCAGTAACAAATTCATCCTGACCTAAATCCTTGGCATCTTCCGCTAACATTTCGCTATAACCTAAAATAGCGTTTAAAGGTGTTCTTAACTCATGACTCATATTAGCTAAAAATTGACTTTTTGCCAGATTAGCAGATTCGGCTGAATTCTTTGATTGTTCTAACTGCTGATTGCGTTGATCAACCTGTTCAATTAAGTAGTTAACTGAGTTAGCTAAGGAATAAATTTCATGAATATCAGTCTGAAAAGGAACTCGCAGATTATAGTCAGATTCCTGGGCAACTTGTTCAGCCACTTTTTGGGTTATACTTAAAGGCTGAGTAATTGAATTGGTGGTTTTTATGGCAGCAAGAATAGAAATTAAAACGGATAAAAATCCACTAACTATAATAATTAAATTTTGGAGTTTTCGAGCATTTTTCAGTGCTATATCACTCATTTTTTCTTGATTTTCCGCTTCTTTTAACCATTGTTTTAATTGATCATTTAGTTTTTCTAAGGTTTGAATAGATTGCTGATCAGACAATAAGTTCAATGACTGATAAATTGCCTGATTTTTCAGGTTAGAGGATAAATTAGGTGAAATTTCTTTTAATATATCAATAGTTTTAGTGTAAATTTTAAAACTATCTTGATAGGTTTTCAAAAACGATTTAACTTCCGTTGTTTCTGCAACCAACCAGCTAGGATTTTGATCAATAAAATCTTCAATTTCTATCACAAGATTTTTAAGTTCAGTTAAATCCTGAACGATATTTTTTTTCTCCTGATTCCAAATTTTAGGTTGATCCGTGGAAGAAATTAAGTGATAACTCTGCAATTGGAGCTTGAGAACAGCCGTATTAAAATTATTGAAAAGTTGGGCTTGTCGGCGAGCATCGGATAATTGATCATAAGCCTGTTTTTGGTAAATATCGGCCAGTAATAATCCCGTGATTGAACCCATAAAACCAATGGCAATAGCTAAAAAATAACCATAACCAATTTTTTGATAAATAAACCAACGATACCCTGAATGTTGATTCCGTCGAAAAGGATTGTGTTGCTGGATATAACCCTTAAAAGAATGGGCTATAAGGGGTTTAGTCTCTGGGTTCGTTGTATTAGATTTTAAGTCTTCAAATGGCATTAGCCTATACTCCTTTTCCCTCCTGTGTTACGTTTGATTAAATAATATTTTCTTGGTTCATCTTGTTAAACCTTAACCTTTAAATTTTAAACTTCCAGAACAGAGTATGGGCCTGACTCAACCCATTTTGATTTTAGGGTGCGACCCCCAACTACAATTGTGACATGGGTGTGTTAGGGTTACTACTGATCTTCGTGATTAAATAGTTAAATAAAAATGTGAAAAACCCTCCAGCTTAAACTGAAGGGCTATCGGGACTATAACATTCAAGATTTTAATTGATTTAGAGGGATCTAGGGACTTACCTGAACCCAATGGGAACAGTTTGTTTAGCAAAGCGACCCCTAGCTGTCACAATCTGTGCATTCCAGTCCCCAAAAACCAGTCACTACTGTCCAACCGCAGCAGGTTGCAGTAAAGCTGCTTTCAGTAATTCAGCCTTATCGGTTTTCTCCCAAGGTAAATCTAAGTCCGTCCGACCTAAATGACCATAGGCGGCCAAATCTTGGAAGAAACGACCTCCCCGCACACCCGGTAATTTTTGTAAATTAAAAGCCTGAATCATCCCCGCCGGACGCAGTTCAAAGTTATTTTGTACAGCCTCGAGCAGTTTGTTTTCATCCACCTTGCAAGTTCCAAAGGTTTCAATCAAAATGCTCACGGGTCGAGCCACCCCAATCGCATAGCTCAACTGAACTTCACACTTATCAGCCAACCCCGCAGCCACAATATTTTTCGCCACATAACGGCAAGCGTAAGCCGCGCTGCGGTCTACTTTCGTGGGATCTTTCCCAGAAAATGCCCCACCGCCATGACGAGAATATCCGCCATAGGTATCGACAATAATTTTGCGACCCGTTAACCCGGAATCTCCTTGAGGGCCACCAATCACAAATTTACCCGTTGGGTTCACTAAAAAGCGAGTTTGGTCATCGGGTTTAACCGCAATATCCTCAAATACGGGTTGGATAACAGCAGACCAGAGATCGGCTTTGATTTTTTCTTGTACCGCCGTAGTATCGGTAATTTCCCCAATTGTCTCGGTATGTTGAGTCGAGACTAAAATGGTATCAATGCCCACGGGACGATCATCTTCATAGATCACGGTCACTTGGGTTTTACCATCGGGACGTAAATAGGGGAGTGTCCCGTTTTTCCGCACCATTGCTAATTGCCGAGAAATCCGATGGGCTAAACTGATCGGCATCGGCATCAGTTCCGGGGTTTCATTGCAGGCAAAACCGAACATAATCCCTTGATCCCCAGCACCAATCGCATCAAGTTCTAGGTCGCTTAACAGTTCCCTGGCTTCATGGGCTTGGTTCACCCCTTGAGCAATATCAGGAGACTGTTTATCTAGGGCAATCAGAACGGAGCAGCTACTCGCAGAAAAGCCGTTATCTGCATCAACATAACCAATTTCGGCAATTTTTTTCCGAGCTAAATCAATATAGTTAATTTGCGCGTTGGTGGTAATTTCACCGGTGATCAAGACTAAACCCGTATTCACAACCACTTCTGCGGCCACACGACTTTTAGGATCTTGAGTTAATAAGGCATCTAAAATCGTATCGGAAATTTGATCGCAGATTTTATCGGGATGGCCTTCAGTCACGGATTCGGACGTAAACAGGTAACGGCGAGACAATAATCATTCCTCCTTATATTCGATTGAGATTTATCGGGTAGAACGGTATTGAAATTACACTACTACAGGATCATCTCTTAATTCTGATCAAATCCGCAAGTTCACTTTCACCGATCGGACGGATTCTATTATAGAAAGTTGCGACGATCAGCAAGTATACAGGGGTTATTCCCTATTTACCGAAAATTATGGGTTTAAAGCCCCGCCCTTTAGCCGAGCGGAGGGCGGATTTGGTAGCCAGATTGTCAAGGTTAAAACTCAAATTGTTTTAAGAATCCCCGTCGCGATATTCCTTCTTGTGTATCAAATACGGGAAATCGCGGCTATCTTAGTCAGCTTATTTGGGTTGAGTCCACCTAGTTCATTAAGATGTAGCCAACCCTCTTTAACCAAACTGGCAAAAATAAAAATTAGTCCTGAATATTCATAATCATATTTGCCATCTATATTGTGTCTTCTAGCACTTAAAAAGTCGTGTAAACGCCAGATATCATCAATTTCTACAATCGCACTTGATTGTTGACGAACTTCTTCTATCAAAGCCTGTATTTCTCGTTTATAAGCCGTATCAAAGGCAATTTTAGCTACTTCTTTTTCTGCCTCAGACCATTCAATCTCATTTACTTGCATCATTACTAAAGTTAAAAGGTTTATTCATCAGAACTTACACAACCATAATTAGGCTTATGTTTGTTAAATCGCACCAGCAGGGAAAATAAAAACTATTTATGATCTTACCCTTTAAATCACAAGCTAAAACATACTATTTATTAAAAAATAGACTCTAAAAAACCAAAACAATCAGGGTTTTGTCTGGGTGGCAACGGGTTTAAACCCGTTGCTATATTAAATTAGATTCGTTGATTAATTAACGAACTAAATTTAACAACTCTTTAGGTGATGCTAACAAGTCAATTGCCACAAAGAAAATTTTATTGTCAGGACTTAGCAAAAATCTCCAAGCCATATTCATGCCCACACCAGCACCAAACCAAGGAGTTTGCACTTTACCAGTTACTTTGATTTGGGTATAACCACCATCTGCGGGTTCTGTTACGCCTCGCTCTGGAATCAACTTGAGATTCTGACACTCTTCTCGGAAAAATCGAAGCACAGCATCTTTCCCCACAATTGGTTTCTGAAAAGGAGGTTGAAGCGCGCCATCGGGGGTGAATAACTCAATGAGCACCTCAAAGTCATTGGCGTTCATGTTATTCATGTAGTTGAGAACCGTGGGATTATCAACGCCTTCGATAGTAACTTGAGTCCGTTGTGCCATATCTTTAGGAACAACCACAGGTTCAGAAACTCTCTGAAAACTATCAAGCTTACTGGTATCAAATCCCATGTCAACAACGCAATTGCGTAAAACAGTGATTTGTTGACCTGATTCTAATCCTTGAATTGCTTGCAGTACAGAAGCTGCATTAGCTGATAGCTTATATCCTGATGGAATGGGAGCAACAATTCCTTGAGCCATCCATTCCCCAAGCTGATACCAAAAACCTAGCTTAATGTTGGCAGTCCAACTACCGTAAGCTCGTGAAATTGGTGTATCGGTTCGGTTTGCCAAATCACACATGACCTGTGTTTGTTCTTGGGAAGACATTTGCCGAATTTGATTCATCGTTATTTCAGCAAACTGCATATTAGCCGCGCCTAAAGCAGCAACGGTAATCGTTTTACCCATTTCAAGGTAAGCAAACCAGATTAATGCCAGTTGATCTTCAGCATTAAGTTGATTGAAGCGGGCGATTGTAGCGGGTACTACGTCAGCAGTTAAAGTATTTGGAAAAATCCCACGAGCTGAATCGACTGTAAATGACATAAAGTAAATTCCAGACTAAAATTTGGACAAAAACCAATCCTGGGTTTCAAAACAGGGGATGAATCTTAACAGAACATGATCGTAAAATCGCTCATGTTTCGACTATAGCACACAAATCTTAAACAAAGTACAAAAATCTTTACATAAATTTTTAAACAAGATTACGATCTTGGCGAAAAGTAGTGGCAAAATTAGGGTTAGATCCTAGTCTAGTTGGTATAGGCGTTTTGATATCGCCGTTAAAACTCAAATTATTTTAACAATCCCCGAAAGATACTCTTGGCAGTGTCAAGCTCTTAATTGCAATTGATCCCAATGGGAGATTACCACCGTCGCCCGATTTAGGTGTTTAGGGTGGGATTGGTTCCAACAAACCCCGACACAACCCGCAGCCTGGGCCGCGAGTGCCATATCAATATCGGACTGAGCATCCCCGACCATTAAAGTATTGGCGGGATCAACCCCAAGGGCTTGACAAGCATTCAGGAATAAAATCGGATCGGGTTTTGTCGGGCCAGCGTCTACCCCCTGATGAAAGTTAATATAGGGTTCAAGTTGATGGTGGGTAACAAAATTTTGAACTTCAGCAGTTGGAGCCGCCGACACAATTCCTAATTTTAACCCGGCATCGGATAGGGATTTTAGGGTTTGCAAACACCCTACAAACAATGGGGAAGCAGGGCTGGACTTTAAATATTGATCCGCATCTGCAAAAGCTCCACGGGCAATATTTACGGACTCTAACCATCCTCGTCCAGTTTCGGCAATATAGGCCGCCGCCGCAATTTCATTTTCTCGTCGGCTTCCCACGGCCATTAATCCCGTCGGGTCAATGGTATCTGCTTGAACCCCAAAGGCCATTAATAAAGGTTCCCCAACCCCTGGAATTTGAGCATCAATTAAACGCGATCGCTTTTGAGCTAAATTTCTCAAGAAATCCGCAGAATCCTCTAAGGTTCCATCCTTATCGAAAATAACAGCTTCAATATTCTTAAAGGTAATATTCTGAACTTGCAGGGTGACCAACCTCAAAAACTCCCAATTCAATTATTAATAGAATTTCTAATTTGTGTACGATAAAAAAAAAGAGGGATAATCCCCCTTTTTGTCTTGATGGCTTGAAACCTATACTCCTTGGGCTTCAGGTTCCATATCTTCTTCGATCGCAGAAGGAATGTCTTCTTCAATAGCAGAAGGAATATCTTCTTCCTCAACAGCCGATGGAATATCAGCTTCATCCAGTTCCGTCGGAACTTCTTCCGCCGTGGCACCCTGGCCCGCAGCCAAGAGTTTTTCTCGGAATTTGGCCGCCATTTCCTCGGCTTTCTCATAAACAAGCTGAGGGTTTTTAACCATAGCTCCTGGTTCGGGTTCCAGTTGTTTTGTCGAAAGGGAAATCCGACCTCGATCTGCATCTAGGTCAATAATCATGACTTTGACTTCATCATTGACATTGAAAACACTATGGGGTGTGTCAATGTGATCGTGAGAAATCTCTGAGATGTGGAGCAGACCACTCACGCCACCAATATCAATAAACGCCCCGTAAGGTTTAATTCCTCTAACGGTTCCTGTCACCACTTCACCCACTTCTAAGCGGTTCATCTTCCGCTCAACTAAAGCCCGACGATGGCTTAAGACAAGACGATTGCGATCCTCATCAACCTCTAGGAATTTTAAGGGTAATTCTTCAGCAACGAGTTCTTCTTTGGGTTTGCGTGTACTAATATGGGAGCCTGGAATAAAGCCCCGCAATCCTTCAATCCGAACCAAAGCGCCGCCTCGGTTTGTGGCAAAGACTTGAGAACGGACGGTAGCATCTTCGGCTTGCAGTTGGCGAACACGCTCCCAGGCCCGCATATACTCAATGCGACGAATGGAAAGAGTTAATTGCCCATCTTCGTTTTCATCGGTGAGGATAAAAAACTCACGGGTCTCATTAGACTGTAATACTTCATCAGGACTTTCCACCCGATTAATTGACATTTCTTGTAGTGGAATGTATGCTGCGGTCTTAGCGCCAATGTCAATCAGAGCGCCCCTTGGCTCCAGACTAAAAACTGTCCCCGCCACTACGTCACCGGGACTAAAGTGATAGTCGTATTTATCGAGTAAGGCGGCAAAATCTTCGTGGGTGAAGCCCACATCTTTTGGTTTTGTTTTCTGATTGATCATGCGAGTTTTATCCTAAAGTTGCTCCTATTAAATGGTTGTTTTGCAGTAAGCGCTCTGGTTTTTGATCATGACCGATAGGGCCAGTTTTCGCTTTTGCGATCAAAACTACTGCTGACTTGACATAGTTAGTACCATCGAATACCTGTCCAAGACAGAAAAAACGAGCATTACCACATCCAGTCAATTTTACACTCCCACTATGACATCGCGATTAACGCAAAAAGAGAGTCTTGTTTCAAAGGGTCTGTCTAGTCTTAGATCATCTCTGCCCTAAAAACCGCATCCAGATTCTTTTACACAAGCATTTGTCTAAAGCCTACTGACTGTCCGACAGCAGACCCAAAAACCTTAACTATACTCGGACTCCCCGTTCATCAATCATGTCGCCCCCGTGATCAGGTATTTATATTTCGGCTGGACATTTTTTGAAGACCGAGAATCACTAATCTTGCCGATCTTGGCACAGTTTGGTAGATTAGCTTTCCTATCCTATCATTTTTTTTCGATTTTGGATCATTTTTTAGGTCGCAACCAACCTGCCGTTAAGCTGATCAACTGTAACGGGAGTCACCGGAAGCTCCGACCGAAACAAAATTAGTGCTGATCTCTAGGTTAATGAACAGGATACTTGAAGAAAGCCGATACTTTCTCGCTGACTTTTGTTTTGATATTTAGGCAATATATATATTTTTCCTGAATAGCCCGATAGTAGCATAAACTAGAGACTGTTCGCAAACTAACGACCGGTGATTGGTCTTAATGTTGAGATCCGAGTATGGATGCAGAACACAGAGAAGCAGAGCCCTCTATTGATGAATCTTCACAGCTACAGACAGAATCTTCTTGTGCAACTATTTCCAACTTTTGAGGATGATCATTACCTATGGAAAAGTGATTCAACGCCTCCGCAAAATCTTTAATCCCTTGAAATTGTCGATAAACTGAAGCAAACCGGACATAGGCCACTTCACTCAAGGATTTGAGTCGGTGCAAAACCAATTCTCCAATTTCTTGAGTGGGAATTTCCCGTTGGGAACGTTGTTGGAGTTCCGCTTCAATTTCATCAATAATTGATTCTAAATCGGGAGCAGAAAGTCCGGTTTTTTCACAAGCTCGAACCATCCCCCGCAATAATTTAGAACGGTCAAAAGATTCCCGCTTTCCATCCCGCTTCGTTACCGTAATCGGCACAAATTCAATCCGTTCGTAGGTGGTAAAGCGATGCTGACACTGGAGACATTCCCGGCGTCGCCGAATACTTTTACCCGATTCAGCAGCCCGGGACTCAAGAACTCGACTATTTGTATATTGGCAAACTGGACACTGCATAATTAACGTCCTTTGAGCGGTTGTTTCACTGAACAGCCGTTTTCTGATCAGCGATGACAAAGCACAGCCTTTAACTGTTTAACAGTCCAATACTGAGTTATGAGAACTCAGGGTTTTATTTAAACTGGTCAACACCCGCATCCCCTGGGCAAAATTTAGGGTAATCTGGCAGTACAAAAAGCATTAAATCAACCTTAAACCCCATAAACTCAGTATTGGAGTGGACGAAGATGCTCTAATCGAGCTATTTACCAATCCGAGGCGGTTCTCGGAAGGCAATTGCAAAAAAGAGAACTCCCAAGGCTAATGCCAAAATTAAGATGTAAGCAACACTTTCCATGTCAATTTTTCCTAAACCTATTGTTTTCTAACAGTCTACCATTGAGAGAGTGAACTACCCACTGGATTTAAACCCACATTACCAGTTTTAGAACTTAGAAAAAAATGATCAACTTCGATCAATCCATCCCATATAAAGAAAGAGTTGGAAACTTCACGAATAAAGTTCCAACTCTGTTGAGGATTAGGGTTTAGAAACATACCCCACAAGCCCGAACTAGAGAGATCCTAGACGGTCTTTTTAACACGAGTGGTTTTGTCACCCAATTTCTGGAATAGACCCCACTCCACTTGTTCTTCTAAATCGGCTTCTACTCCAGCGAACACATCGCGGAAGATCGTCCGAGAACCGTGCCAAATATGACCAAAGAAGAACAATAACGCAAAGCAAGCGTGAGCGTAGGTAAACCAGCCCCGGGTGCTTGTACGGAATACACCGTCCGATCCCAAGGTTTCCCGATCAAACTCGAAGGGTTCCCCTTGTTGGGCTAAACGAGCGTATTTTTTGACGGTGGGAGCATCCTTAAAGGTTTTGCCATCTAAGTTACCACCATAGAAACTGACCGTCACTCCAGCTTGTTCAAAGCTGTAGCGGGACTCAGACCGACGGAAGGGAATATCTGCCCGAATCACACCGTCTTTATCCGTGAGGACAACGGGGAAGGTTTCAAAGAAGTTAGGAAGACGGCGAACCGATAATTCCCGTCCTTCAGAATCTTTGAATACGGGATGGCCCAACCAATTTTTGGCAATGCCGTCGCCGTTGTTCATCGGGCCGACCCGGAATAAACCGCCTTTAGCGGGGCTATTGCCCACATAGTCATAGAAAGCGAGTTTTTCGGGAATTTTTTCCCAAGCTTCAGAATAGCTATCCCCACGGGCAACGCTAGATTGTACCCGGCGTTGAATTTCCTGTTGGAAATAACCGCTATCCCATTGATAACGGGTAGGGCCAAACAGTTCGATGGGGGTAGCTGCCGAACCGTACCACATGGTTCCTGCAACCACAAAAGCTGCGAAGAATACGGCGGCAATACTACTGGATAAAACGGTTTCAATGTTCCCCATCCGCAGGGCTTTGTATAACCTTTGGGGCGGACGAACGGACAGATGGAATAGACCCGCAATAATCCCCACAACCCCGGCGGCAATATGGTGAGCCACGATTCCCCCCGCATTAAACGGGTTAAATCCTTCTGGCCCCCAGGCTGGGGCCACGGGTTGAATACTGCCTGTAATCCCATAGGGATCGGACACCCACATCCCAGGGCCAAATAACCCGGTTAAGTGGAAGGCTCCGAAACCAAAGCAAAGCAGACCGGATAAGAACAGGTGAATCCCAAACATTTTGGGTAAATCCAAGGCGGGTTCACCTGTACGGGGGTCGGTAAACAGTTCTAGATCCCAAAAGACCCAATGCCAAACGGCAGCGAGGAACAGTAAACCAGACAAAATGATATGAGTAGCCGCTACTCCTTCAAAAGACCAAATCCCCGGGTTAGTGACTGCTTCTCCGGTGAGGCTCCAGCCCCCCCAAGATTGAGTCACTCCTAAGCGGGCCATAAAGGGCATGACGAACATCCCTTGACGCCACATCGGGTTGAGGACGGGATCAGAAGGATCATAAATTGCGAGTTCATAAAGGGCCATAGATCCAGCCCAACCTGCCACCAAAGCGGTGTGCATCAGGTGTACAGAAATCAACCGTCCCGGATCATTCAGAACGACTGTGTGTACACGATACCAGGGTAGTCCCATTGACTACGCTCCTTCTAGTTGATAATGGTTACTTTTTTTTTGACAATCCCCGCTCTAAACAGACGAGGATTCTTGATTGAGCGACTGACCTTTAAGCACTATGTCCTTGCGGCAATTCTTAAACCTCCTAACCGTACTACTGTAATAATTAGAAAGTCTAAGTCACAGCTACCCCAGAGGGTCTATCTCTACTCATCTTACTACTATACAAGCTTAGAGTTCGGGCCTGTGCCGCCCTAGTGAACTACCTACACCGCCCTAATCGGTTCGGTGTAGGCTTCTGATTTCACAGACCGATGCCCCTTACTTTTACAAGCAGGTGGTCTTACACAGCCTCCATCAGCAAAAACGGGGTTCCCTCCGCCTTTAGTTAATATTCTGACACCTTCGTTCCTGATATTCAGTGCAGCGTTTTCATCGCGGTCATGGTGAGTTTGACAACTTGGACAATCCCACTCCCTGACATCGAGAGATAACTCATCCAGTATATGACCGCAACAAGAACAAGTTTTGGAACTAGGGAAAAAGCGATCAATTTCTACAAGTTCGCCACTTTTTTGCTTCAACTTATAATCAATAAAGTTGATGAATTTTCCCCATCCCACATCAGATATTGACTGGGATAACTTTCGGTTCTTAACCATCCCCTTGACATTGAGGTTTTCAACGACAATCACTTGGCTTTCGTTTACCAATTTTCTTGATAACTTATGCAAGAAATCTTGGCGGGAATTGGCTATTTTCTCATGAACCTTAGCTACATTTTTTCTGAATTTCTCTCTCGATTTACTTCCTTTAGTTTTTCGAGAGAGTTTTTTCTGTTTTCGAGCAAGATTCTTTTGGTGACGTTTTAAGTATTTTGGATTAGCATATTTAGTAACATTTTCTCCATTATGAACAATTGCAAAATCTTTTAAACCGAGATCAATTCCAATAATTTTATCTCCTGATTCCTTGACTTCACTTGGCTCTACTTCACATAAGATAGAAGCAAAGTATTTATTGCTTGAAGTCCGGGAAATTGTCACTGTTTTGATTTTTCCTGTAATCTCTCGGTGAAATATAGCTTTGATTTCACCAATCTTAGGGACTTTTAGATATTCACTATTAACAGTAACATTCTGAGGATACTGAATTGATTGCTTGTTATGTTTAGATTTGAATTTAGGAAATTTAGCTCTTCCCTCAAAGAAGTTTTTGTAGGCTCTATCTAAGTTAATGGCTACACAGTGGAGAACCGATGAGTAGCAATCTTCTTTCAGCCAAGGATATTCTTTTTTGAGTTGAGGTAACATCCCTTTATAGGATTCTAATTTTAGGCTTTTGCCAGTTTCTTGATAGTGCCCAATACAGGCGTTTAAGGCAAAATTCCAATACCACCTCGCACAGCCCCATGATTTAGCCAATGCCAATTCCTGTTCTGGTGTTGGATAGAGTCTAACCTTTGTAGCCTTGAGCACTTTAAATCACCGCCTTTTTTTAATTATAACCAATTATTGACATTTTCAGAGCTAAAGGCACTGAGATTGCTAAGAGAGCATTAGTATAATATCACGAACCCTGACTACAATTAACCCCACACAGACTATAGGCTTTGGTTAATTTGACATTCCGTTGTGGCACTGGCTAAACGTTCTAGGACTTGTTCAGCCGTAATTAGGCGGGTGAGAACTACTTGACCAATGGTATTAGGGGAGTCGCTGGTTGTACTGAGATCCGGTCTGACTTCTAGCATCAAAACAGAATCTTCAACCCGATACAGCCACATTTTTTCCTGTTGCTTCTGATCCCACAAACACAAATCCATTCTTTGAATATCCGGTGGACGGCGCCGCAGAGCTTGATCCCACAGACCCCCTACTCCCCAGACTCGTCCAATTGTCCATCCATCGGTTAAAAAAAAGTATTTCACAGACTTCCTTAAACAAACTGACTTTGGCTCCGAATTTTTTAGCATACCGCGAAAAGATCTATCGTTCTCAATTCAGGGGTAAAATTTGTCTAAGGTCTTGACCCTAGATTGATCACTCAAAAGATATCCAATCACAGAAACAGGTTATCTGTTTTGGCGTTTCTGGTTTGAGGCTAGTATTTTTTGGGGAAAATTGACAGATCTCTGTCAACCCTTAAATTAATTATTGAGAACTATTGAAATTATGAACAATTCCCCTGGTTTTGTCAGGTTGGTGACTCATCGAGTTCCGAATCAAAGTTTATCCCAATTGATCTCACGGGGGGGTATTTTATTATCAACAACAGGGTTAATATTTACCAGTAGTATTAGTGCTTTGTCTCAGGAACATCCGGGTTGTTTTATGAAAACAAAAGCCGGAGAGGTTATGTCTTTAAATGGAAACCTCTGTATCTTTCCAGAAACTGATCAAAAAACTATTGTTTCTCCTCTCTCAACCCCTGGAGTTTATCAGGCTAAAATCATCAAAAAAGAACAAGGAATTCCGGTAATTGAAGCCATATTTAATGATCAAGTTACCTTTGAAATGATGGTGGATACCGGAGCTACTGGAACGGTGATTACTCCTGGGATGGCGGGGCGGTTAAAGGTTGTTCCTATCGGTCGGGTTAAAGCAGATACACCGAGTCAGAAGGGAGTTGAATTTGATTTGGGTTCTATTCAAAGTCTGAATGTGGCTGGAGCTGTTAAAAGTAATATTACCGTGGCGATCGCTCCGATGTTAAATGTGGGTTTATTGGGGCAAGATTTTTTTGCTGAATATGATGTTACAATTAAGGAAGATGTGGTTGAGTTTCGAGCCAGACAATAAACAATAAACTCAACTTCCAGGAAACCATGGGATTAATTAATCCTGATGAATATTTGGGGAATAATTTAAGGATTGAACCCTCTAATTTTTAAATCAGAATCACGGGGTGAGACTATGATCAAAGCAATTTCGATCCGTTCCTATACCCTTAAACTTAGTTTTACTTTCCTTTTAACAGGAGGTTTACTAAATAGTATTTCAGTCAAAGCTCAAGAATATCCAGGCTGTTTTATTCGGGAAAAATCTGGAGATGTAGTTAATTTAACCCAGTCTGTTTGTGGTTTGTTTCCGACTTCATCTCCCCTATCTGCTAACCCGAAAACCCAGGGAGTTTTTCAAATTCCGATTAAACGCCGACAGGGAGGAATTCCGGTTATTGATGTTAATTTTAATGGTCAAAAATCCTTTGAGATGTTATTAGATACCGGAGCAACTGGAGTAGTAATTACTGCGGAAATGGCCTTAGCCTTAGCCGTTAAACCCACTGGATTTATACCTGTTAATACAGCCAGCGATCGCAAAATTAATCAAGAAATTGGTCGTGTAAATTCTATTGACGTCGGAGGGTTACAGATGAAAGATATAGAAGTTTCTATTTCTCCGGTATTAGAAATTGGACTTCTAGGACAAAGTTTTTTTGGAAGTTATGATATCTCCATTAAACAAGATACCATCGAATTCCGCGCCCGAGCCTAATCAGTAAACAGTTATCAGTAAACAATTATCAACTGCTGACTAATTACTGAGGAAATTTAAATAGGTTTGACTAAGTTCCTTTACAGCTAATTCATAAAATTGTTTACCATGTTCGGGGGTAGCCAAGGCGGGGTTAGATCCCATGCGACCATCAGGATAGTGTTGGCGAAAATCCTCCGAGCCATAAATAGGATGTCCTTTAGCCACTTCTGGTGTCAGGAAACCTTGTTTAATTGAATCAGGATAAACATATTGGGTTAAGGCGACTTCGCTGGGTGTGGCGTGGGAACCTTCTTGATCGCCATAGAGTTCTTTTGCTAATTTATAGACGGAGCTACACATAAACCAATTACCGATTTGACATTTGACCTGATGGGCTTTGGGTGTATTGATATCGGCTAAATGGGCGTAGGTTTCAGAAAAAGCCGCCTTCAGCGTAGCAATATTTCCCCCATGTCCATTAATAAAAAAGTAGTGGGTAAATCCAACTTTGGCTAAACTGGTGATATAATCATTAATTACCTGAATTAAAGTCGTCGGTCGGAGGCTGATAGTACCTGGAAAAGCGGTGTGGTGTAAGGCCATGCCAACATTGATAGTCGGGCTAACTAAAGCCTCGGTTGCTTCTCCCACTCCTTTGGCGATCGCTTCGGCGCAAATCGCATCAGTGCCGATTAATCCGGTTGGCCCATGCTGTTCGGTGGAACCAATCGGAATAATGATACCGCTTTGGTGAGTCAGATAAACTTCTACTTCTTGCCAGGTACTCAGATGTAGTAACATTATGTTAAGTTAAATTAAGTTATACCTATTTAAAATTTCAGCTCAACTTCTATTGTAATGACTCGCGTGATCTGTTGAGCAAGTGAAAACAGAAGTTAAACCGATTCTAGGAATTAACCCGCGAGTAACCGAAAAGACAATCCGTTGAGAAGTCTTAATTTGATTAGAATAATTTAACCTAAAGATTACCCTGGCTTTACCTTGTGTTAACCTTCTCCTAATAACATGGGAGCCATCTCCACTTATTAGATTCCAAACAACCAGGCAAATTGAGCGTGGAAAATGCTTAAAAACCTAAAACCGAGACCAAATCAGGATGGATCTGACGACCCCCCAACAAAACCCGGGGTTGGACTTACTGCGGTAGTCCAATATCGGTCGTCTCTGTGTGAAGGAATTCGCAATGGAGAACATAATTACGTGGGATGGTGATGGTTGACCCTTGGCTAAATCCTCAGACTGTCGAAGGGTTTACGGCGACAATAGCCAGTTTCAAGATTTTTTAATCATCCAATCCACAACAACAAGTTTTTATGTTTTCTCCTGAATTAAGCAAGAGTCCTTACCGTTCTGATGTAAGACAAAATGGCCATATCTTACTTTTGGAAAACGAACAGCCTTGGCGAGAAATGCTTTCCCTAGCTTTGGAAGAACAGGGTTATCGGGTTACGGTGACGCCGGATGGACGGGACACTCTACCCTCAATCCCAAACCATAATTACCCCGTGGGGGATTTTCCGTTTAACCTTTTAATTATGGACTCGATCAACGGTTTAGATCTGTGTCGTATGTTACGACATCAGGGAAATTCCGTAGCCATTTTAATTATTGGGTTGCGCGAGAGCGCGAATAATTCGGCTTTTTATTTAGAAGCCGGAGCCGATGACTATTTAACTAAACCTTTCGGAATGCGGGAGTTTATGGCGCGTTGTCGTGCTTTAATGCGACGAAGACGCTATTGTCAACTGCCAGAGCCAGTCATGCTGCAATATAAAGAAGTGATTTTGTATCAAGAAGAATGTCGGGTTCTGGTTCGTGGTCAAGAGGTGAAACTATCTCCTAAACAGTTTCGTTTACTAGAGCTATTTCTGAGTTATCCTCGGCGAGTTTGGTCACGGGAACAATTATTAGACATCATTTGGGGACAAGATTTTATCGGGGATAGCAAAACCGTTGATGTTCATATTCGCTGGTTACGGGAAAACCTAGAATTAGACCCGAGCAAACCAGAATATGTGATTACTGTTCGGGGGTTTGGCTATCGATTTGGATAAAGTTAGATGGATTTTCGCGCTGTTTAATTTTTGTGTTCAATCTGTTTTGAATATATCCCCTAACCCTCTATTCTTCGAGTATGGAGGGAATGTTTATTGGTTTAAAAATTTGTGAATCCTCTTTTTAATTAATTAATAGCAATAATTTATGTCTGTAAATCGTCGCGATTTTCTATTATTTTTAGGTGCAGGATTTACGACACTAGCCGTCGGTTCCTGTCAAAATTCATCAAAACTACCTAAAATCTTCCCATCCTCAGAACCTAAATTTCCTCAATCCTTACCGTTTAAACCGATTAAAGGGCCCTTACCTAATAGCTTAGATTTGATTCAAGCCCAAACTTCTCAATCCGTAATTCCAGTTAGCAGTAATTCTCCTTCTGCACAACAAATTCAAGCCTATAGTACCTACGAAGTTGTTGATGATTTAGTTCTACCGGAAGGATTTACTTATGATGTAATTGCCACTTGGGGAGACAAAGTGGGAAATTCTCGCTTTGGCTATAACAATGATTATGTTTCCTTGATCGCAACGGGAGAAGATCAAGGATTTTTAACCATTAACTTTGAATATATTAGTGCCGATATTTGGTTAGAAACCTATGAACAGGTAATTGGTAAAACCCTACCCCTGAAAAAAATTCAGTCGGATCGGAAGAAAAAAATTAATGCTTTTGAATTACCTCAAAAAGACCCTTTACGCCGGGATATTTTACAACTATCTAAAGAAGGATTAACCGATTTAGGGATAGGCGTAATTTCTGTTGGGCGTCAAGCTGATGGTCGTTGGGTGAGAACCTATGCAACTGCTGATCGAATGATTACCGGACTATCTGGGTGGGAAAATAACCAATATTTAAAAGCCACCGGGCCAGCCGTTGCCATATTTACCAAAAAAGGTCAGGGTTATAACGATCAATTAGGTGCCAAAATTATTGGAACTTTTGCTAATTGTGCCGGAGGAACCACACCTTGGGGCACGGTATTAAGTGCGGAGGAAAATTTTCACAGTCAAGTAACCGAAGCTGTTTATCCCGATGGGACTCCCTATTCGCCCAGGGAAACTCCGTTTTTATTTGAGAAAATGGAGGGTTTGGGTAATGTCTTTGGACTAGCGGGAAATAAATATGGTTGGATCGTGGAAGTTGATCCGACAAACCCCGCCGATTATGGCACAAAACATACTTGGTTAGGGCGTTATCGCCATGAAGCGGTAGGAATTCGGGTGGAAGTCGGTCAACCCTTAGCATTTTATTCAGGATGCGATCGCCGAAGCGGACACCTATATAAATTTGTCAGTAAAGGGAAAGTTAAAAACCCCCAGGACAAAAAAAATTCCCAGTTATTAGGGGATGGGATGTTATATGCGGCCAAATTTAACTCCGATGGTACAGGGGAATGGATTCCTTTAAAAGCAGATACGAAGATCAATCCTGATCAGCCTAATATTCATGCTGGGGGAGTTATTGCTTTACCCCAACGGCCAAAAGGTGGGAGTTTTATTGCTAAAACCAATCAAGATATCCAAAAATTTAAACAACGGTTTAAGACCCTGGGGGATCTGTATACCGGAAGTCCAGAAGAAAAACAAGGGGCAATTTTAATTGATGCCCATTTAGCAGCGAGTGCGGTGGGCGCGACCTGTGCAGCCCGTCCCGAAGATACGGAAATCGGGCCAGATGGATCTTTATTTATTGCCTTCACATCGGGTACGGCCGATGCCCAAACCGGGGGCCCTAACCTAGAAATTTTTCAGGCTGCTTCTGAAAAAAAACCATATGAATATGGATGGGTGATGAGGTTAGTAGAAGATGGAAATGTTCCCCAGGCGATGACCTTTCGCTGGCAAATGGTCGCCACTGGAGGAGAAGTCGGCCAAGGGGGTTTAGGATTTGCCAACCCCGATAATTTAGCTATTGACGGCATCGGGAATTTATGGATGGTTACGGATATTTCGACTAGCAAACATAATCAACCCGTTGCCCAGGGTCGTCTTGACAAGAATCAACAACCCTTAGATGGCACAGATTTATTAGGTCTGTATGGTAATAATTCGTTTTGGTTTCTGCCCACATCGGGGGAATATGTAGGTCAAGCCTTTTTATTTGCCATGGGGCCAATGGAATGCGAACTAACTGGGCCGTTTTTCACTCCCGATCAAAAAACCCTATTTATGGCTGTCCAACATCCGGGGGAATATAACCGCACCCGCAAGGACGGGGCCACAAAAACCCTTGAATTTGCTTTGCAAACCACCCAAGGAGAAGAATTTATGCAAACTCGTCAAGTTCCTTTGGGATCAAACTGGCCAGGTAAGGAACCCAATGATCCACCCAAACCATCATTAGTGGCAATTCGACGGATTAATTCTGAACAAATTGTGGAGAAGCCAAACCCTGTCTAAGTAAAGGCTATACTGATTGAATCCGGTTGAAAACAAGCCTTAACATTTGTTCCCCCACTTGACTCTGGAAAAACTATAGTTAAGATATGATACTATTGGTTCAGTCGAGCTAGGGACTCCCTTGCTTTGTGGTATTTTAAGTGTCGGTGTGAGAATTGAGATGATGAACAAAGTTTTATTGAACACTCTAAAGCATAGTCCAGGCGTTCTGGGAGCAGCTATTCTCTTAACGAATGCAGCCTTCGCAACCGAGGCTCCATCGGAGAAATTGGCAAATGCTACAGATGCAACGAACATCACCCTCGCAACTGCCCTTGCAGTTCCGACCTCTGGACAGAATATTGAGTTGCAACCTCAAGCCAATTCCGAGTCATCCACAGAGCAACTTGCCCTGTCTTTGACTCCTGATGTTGCAGTCGAACCCACCGCTTTAGTCGAGGGTGAGGCTACAGCAACAAATGAACCGGAGACTGTTGCCACGGCTCAACAGTTAAACAGCCCAACTTCAGAGGCTTCGGCCCCACTACAAACTGCTCAAGCTTCTGAGTTCCAAGTGGCTCAGATGTCATCGACCGAGCCGAGCGAAACCGGTGTCTCAGGCTTAGAACAAATTAACGAATATGCTGAAGCTGCCGATGCCCTAGAGCAGGTAACTTCAGTTTCTCAATTATCGGACGTTCAACCCACTGACTGGGCATTCCAGGCTTTACAATCCTTGGTTGAGCGTTATGGTTGTATCGCGGGTTATCCCGATGGAACCTTTAAAGGCAACCGGGCTATGACTCGTTTTGAGTTTGCCGCTGGTTTAAATGCCTGTTTAGAGCGGGTTAACGAACTGATTGCTGCGTCCGTAGCCAATTTGGTCACCCGGGAAGATTTAGCCGTTCTGCAACGGTTACAAGAAGAATTTGCGGCGGAATTAGCCACTCTACGCGGTCGTGTCTATGCCTTAGAAGCTAGAACTGCCGAATTAGAAGCCAATCAGTTCTCTACCACCACCAAACTCCGTGGAGAGGTGATCTTCTGGGGTGGAGACGCCGCCGGAGATCGGGCTACTTATAACGTAGTTGGTCAGTTTGCCCACAAGGATAGCGACCCCACGGAAGCCTATTTCGGTTACCGCGCCCGTTTAAACTTTGATACGAGCTTCACGGGCCAGGATTTGTTGAGAACCCGGTTACAAGCTAAATCTATTCCTAACCTGTCTGCCTTTAACGTCACCAATACCTTGATGAGTCGTACCTCCATCGATGGTGTGGACAATGGTGTGGTTTTAGATCAGTTGTACTATCGTTTCCCTGTGGCCAATAGTAAAGGCCAGGTCTACATTGGGGCTAAGGGTCTTAACCAAGATGATATGTATGATACCGTAACCCCCTTTGGTGGTTCTGGAGATGGGGCACTCTCCCGCTTTGGTCGGTATAACCCGACTACGTTCCGAGGGCCTGAAGGAACTGGGGTAGCTCTGAAATATGCCTTCAGTGATCAGTTTAAGGTCAATTTAGGCTACTTGGCTGACCAAAACGGTGCATCTTTCGCCAACCAAGGTCAGGGTGTATTCAATGGGGGTTACAGTGCGGGTCTGCAATTGGTATTTAAACCCAATCCTAATATTGGTGTTGCTTTAGACTATAACCACCGCTACTTTACCAATGGAGATGTATTTGTCTCTGGGGGTACGGGTAGTTGGATTGCTAATAAACCCTTTGGTCAAAATGCTACCACCAGTGAAAACGTAGGGTTACAAGCTAACTGGAAGATCTCGAAAAACTTCGAGTTGGGTGGCTGGTTTGGTTCGACCTGGGCTAACCAACAGAATGGCGGTAATGACAGCGCAACCATTATTAACTGGGCTGTTTCTTTAGCGTTCCCTGATGTCCTGAAAGAAGGCGGTTTAGGTGGCTTAATTGTCGGTATGCCTCCTCAAGTTACCAGCCATGATATCAGTGCTTTAGAAGATAAAGATACCTCCATTCACATTGAAGGTTTCTACCGCTATCCTCTCAACGACTACATCTCCATTACCCCTGGGTTTTATGTCGTTACCAATCCTGATCACAATGATAACAACAATACCATCGTGGTCGGAACTCTGCGGACTCAATTCCGCTTCTAAATCAGCTTAAAGACTTGCCTGAGCGCGGTCTTTAACTGTTATTACTTTAAGAGTTGTCAGTTAAGAGCTAATTATCTTGACTGACAATTTCTTTTTTTGACCCCTAACTGATTCTGATTTAATGGGGTTGACGACCGTAGGTTTCGGTTAGAAATTTGAGACGTTCTGCAATTTCCTCGGTTAATACTCCTGGTTGAAAACGCCAAGCCCAGTTTCCTTCCGCTTCCCCGGGCATATTCATTTTCGCTTCACTCCCTAAACCTAAAATATCCTGTAGGGGGAAAATGGCTTGATTTGCCACACAGGACATGGCTAACCGAATTAAATCCCAATGAATCCCATAACCGGAGGTACAGCCCAAATAGCGGGTAACTCGGGCTTGTTCCTGTAAACTGCGACGGTTAAACCAACCCACGGTTGTATCATTATCATGGGTTCCGGTATAAACTACCCAATTAGCGGAGCCGTAATTATAAGGTAAATAGGGATTACCTGAACCCGAATCAAAGGCAAAATGTAGAATTTTCATGCCGGGTAAACCATATTTATCCCGCAATTCTTCCACTTCTGGAGTAATCATTCCCAAATCTTCGGCAATAATGGGGAGTTTGCCCAATTTCTCATTTAATAAGCTAAAGAAGGCATCTCCAGGTGCTTGTAACCATTGACCGTTAATCGCAGTTGTTTCTCCTTGGGAAACGGCCCAAAAGGATTCTAAACCGCGAAAATGATCAATTCTAACTAAATCTAAATAGCCTAATAAAGATTCAATTCGTTGGAGCCACCAATGGAATCCGTCCTGTTGTAAACGTTCCCAATTATAGACCGGATTTCCCCAGAGTTGACCGGTGGCACTAAAATAATCCGGTGGAACTCCAGCCATTAAAGCAGCTTCTCCGGTTTCTCCATCTAAACAAAAAATTTCAGGATGTGACCAAACATCGGCACTATCATGGGCAACATAAATCGCTAAGTCTCCAAAAATTTGGATACCCTGCTCGTTAGCATATTTTTTGAGTTTTGACCATTGTTTGAAAAATTGAAATTGTAGAAATTTATGATAATAGATGGGTTTAGCTAACTTTTCTCCCCATTTATGTAGATATTCCTGTTTCCGATGAGCAATTCCTTCATCCCATTGATTCCAACTTTCTCCGTTGAATGCCTCTTTAAGAGACATAAAAATAGCATAATCATCTAACCAATAATTACTGCGAGAACAAAATTGATTAAATTCTTCTTCCTGTTCTTCTGTAGCATTAGCTTTAAAAGTAACACAGGCTTGATGAAACAGTTTTTCTTTAAAGACTTTGACCGCATCAAAATTAACAATATGATTAGGAAAATGGGGCGGATTTGCTAAGTCTTCATCGCTTAATAATTCATCCTCTTTTAAGAGTTCTAAACTAATTAATAAGGGATTTCCAGCAAAAGCAGAATAGGATAAATAGGGAGAATTGCCAAATCCAGTGGGGCCGAGGGGTAAGACTTGCCACAGTTGTTGGGCACTCTGTTTTAAAAAATTAACAAATTGATAGGCTACCGGGCCCATATCCCCAACACCAAAGGGACTGGGTAAGGATGTGGGGTGCAGTAGGATACCGCTAGAACGGGGAAATGACATAGGGATTAACGATAGGGTTTATACAAATTTGGGTTCAACTCACGTTGCTATTGAAAATCACACCAACGGATTTGATCCATCCTCTGATCTTACGACTAAGGGGAAGTCCTGTTTGATCAATTTTTTCAGGGAGCGCTGCCATAGGGATAATCTTCAGAGTGAACTTGAAGATAAAATCATGAATTTATTATGAAATTATTATGATTCATTTATGAATAAAAGCTATGATTTTAACGAATAAAAAACTTAAAAATAGAAAATTTTTATGGTAAAGTAAAAAGGCAAAAGTTTGCTGGCTGTTTGTTATCCGATTTAATTCTATTAAAATTATGCTAACTGGTTTTACTGCTGCTCTCCTACTGATTACTATTTCAGAGCTTGGAGATAAAACTTTTTTTATTGCGGTTATTTTGTCATCAAAATATAACAGAAAAGTTGTATTTTTGGGTGTGGTAGCCGCCTTGGCAACCATGACGGTTATTTCTGTGGCGGTAGGGCAGATATTTTCATTTTTACCTCGGATTTATATTCATTATGCCGAGATTATTTTGTTTGCTCTATTTGGAGCAAAACTATTATATGATGCCAGTAAAATGCCTGGGAATATTGGTACAAATGAGGAACAGGAAGAAGCGGTAGAAGCGGTAGAAAAAGCTGATATTAAGTTTGCCAAAGGCAAAACTAAAGGGAAAATTTTATTAGAATCTTTTTTGTTAACTTTTGTGGCAGAATGGGGCGATCGCACCCAAATTGCTACGATTGCCTTAGCGACCTTTCATAACCCGATAGGGGTGATTCTGGGGGGAATTGTCGGCCATACTATTTGCGCAGCAATTGCGGTTTTAGGAGGAAAATTAATAGCAGGAAGATTATCGGAACGGACGATTACTATTATTGGGGGTTGTTTATTTTTAGTATTTAGTGCGATCGCATTATTTAGAGGAGTTGAAAGTTCCGTTGCTTAAGATTAACTTTCTAAGGTATTAAGGGCTCTAATAGTGGGTTCAAATAAATCGCTAAAAGAAGGAATATTTAAGGATTGATTCATGGTTTCAGCAGTGGCGATCGCATCAAACTAATATACTATAGGAGCAGTTATATTTGTCTATTTATCCCTATATTATTAAATGGGAGGAAAACACCTGATGATTAAGCCTGATCAAATTGGAAAATTTCCTTAATGTTAAAAAGTCTGGGAACAAAAGCAACTTTCCTGTATAATATAGGGCAAGTTGTTTGTCAGGTTAGGTGATGCAAGTTGTCATTTGAGCAGAGGGACTAGGGACTCATGGCCAATTGATCAAGAAAATTACGGCTAATTTCCCCATTATCGATGTTCATTGATTGCATCTTGAAAACCCCAATTTATAATTTTGTGGGTTTTTCGCAGCAATTGAACAAAAAGATGATTAAATAGATCGGCCAATTAATATTAAGAACATCTACGAAATATCAACAATGTTATCTAAATCCAGTAAGTTAAAAACAGCTACAGATTTACTAGAAGAAGCCAATCAACTGAAACAATCAGGTCAGTTAGAAGCGGCTATTCTTACCTATCGTCAAGCGACACAAGTTAACCCTAATTTTCATTGGGTTTACCATAATTTAGGTGAAGCGTTAGCAGAAAATAATCAACTATTAGAGGCAATGCAAGCGTTTCAGCGCGCTATTGAATTAAATCCTGATTCGGCTTGGGCACAATATAAATTAGCAGAAGTTTTATTAAAATTAGGTAATTTACCTGATGCAATTGATGCGTTAAATTGTGCAATTACTATTAATCCTAATGTAACTGAATTTTATAATAGTTTAGGGAAAGCTCTATTTAAACAAGGTGAATTAGAACAAGCAATTAGTTACTATCAAAAAGCTCTGGAACTTAATTCAGAAGATGCAATTTCGTATCAATATTTGGGAGAAACATTAGCACAACAGGGTAAACTGGATGAAGCCATAGACTCATGTAGAAAAGCGATTAATTTGAATCCAAACTCAGGAAATACCTATGAAATATTAGGCAAAGTATTAGTCCAGAAAGGTTTGTTTGATGAAGCCTTAAATACATTATTAGAAGCTGTAGAATTTAATCTTAAATCTCCAGAAATCTATCATGCACTGGGAGATGTTTATAGTCATTTCAAACAGTGGGATCAAGCTATTCAATCCTATTCCCAAGCTATTCAAATTAAACCCAATGCAGCAATATTTCATCATGGTTTGGGAAATGTTTTTGCTCAACTTAATCAATGGGAAAATGCAGTTTCTGCTTATTCCCAAGCGATCGTATTAAATCCTGAATCAGCCGAATGTCATCAAAGTTTTGCGGAAGTTTTAGCTAAATTAGAAAGATGGGATGCTGCGATCGCTTCCTATACAAAAGCGTTAGAATTAAACCCTGATTTAACTAATATTTATCCTCGGTTAGCCGATGCTTTAAAACACCGAGGAACCCCAAGCGATTTACAAAAAGCAAATCAATATTATCAAAAAACGATAGAACTCAATGTTGATGATCTTGAAGCATATCAAAGTTTATTAAAATCCCAGCCAGATAACTTAGATTTATGTTGGAAATACGCTAATTTATTATGGAGTAAAAATCAGCGTGAACAAGCTCTAATTTATTATAAAAAAATCAAAGATGCTCAACCCCAAGACTTTGAACTATTGCTAAAGTTGGGAGAAGCCTTTGTTAGGATGAGTGAATTTGAAGATGCGATCGCAGTTTATCAAAAAGCCTTAGAAATTAACCCCAATTCATCGGATATTTACCATCGTTTAGGAGAACCTTTAGAAAAAATAGGTGAACTGGAAGCAGCAGCAAAAAGCTACCAAGAAGCGATTGAATTAAACCCTGACTTTTTTGGTTCCTATCACAATTTAGGGGATATTCGACAACGCCAAAAGAAATTTGAACAAGCGGTTTTATCTTATAAAAAAGCTATTGAATTAAATCCTAGTTTTTACTGGTCTTATCATAATTTAGCTGATACTTTAGAGAAACAAGGTAATTCAGAAGAAGCGATCGCAACTTACCGCAAATGCTTAGAAATCAACCCGCATTTTGGTTGGTCACACTGTAACTTAGCAACCGCTTTAGCTAAACAAGGTAAAATAGAAGATTCTCTACATCATTATCGACGTGCTGCTGAACTTGATCCCGCATTAGGAATCGATTTTAATGGTTTAAAAACAGCACTTTTAGAGCAAATTTTAGTTGAAGATTATATGTATAAACTCTGGAGAGACAAGAATTTTCCCAGAGCATCCGATTTAAGAAAAATGGCAGAAACAATGGAATTATTCCGGTATAAACCCGTATTCAGCGTGATTATGCCTGTTTATAATACCCCAGAAGAATTTCTCCGAGAAGCCATAGAATCTGTGATCAATCAAATTTATCCTTATTGGGAATTTTGCATTGCTGATGATGCTTCTCCATCCCCTCACGTTAAAGCTATTTTAGAAGAATATAAAGCCAAAGATTCTCGAATAAAAGTTATTTATAGAACAGAAAATGGTCATATTTCTGCATCCTCTAACTCGGCATTGGAATTAGCAACAGGGGAATTTATTACCCTATTAGATCATGATGATTTAATTACTCCCGATGGGTTGTATGAAGTCGCTTTATTATTAAATCGGAATCCTGATTTAGATATGATTTATTCCGATGAAGATAAAATTAGTCCCAATGGTAACTTAATTAATCCTTACTTCAAACCAGAATGGTGTCCAGAATCCTTTTTATCTCGGATGTACACCTGCCATTTAGGAACCTACCGACGTTCTATTATAGAAGAAATTGGGGGATTTAGAATCGGTTATGAAGGCGCACAGGATTATGATTTAGTCTTGAGATTTACCGAAAAAACTGATAAAATTGCCCACATTCCCAAAGTTTTATATCACTGGCGAATGCACTCCGGTTCCACCGCAGGAGGAAGTGAAGCCAAACCCTATGCTTATGAAGCGTCTAAAAAAGCAATTCAGGATGCTGTAGAGAGACGGGGAGAAACAGGAATAGTAACAGGAGTTCCAGGGTTTTTAGGACATCATTTAGTCCGGTATGAAATTACTAATTATAAAAAAGTTAGTATTGTCATTCCGACCAGAGATTTAGGTGAAGTTTTAGACCGATGTTTAGAGTCTATTTTTACTCTAACAACCTACCCCAACTATGAAGTGATTGTGATTGATAATGGCAGTGTTCAAGACTATACATTTAAAGTATTTTCTAAGTGGAGTGATCAAGAAACTTCACGATTTAAATGTTATCGTTTAGATATTCCATTTAACTTTTCTACAATTAATAATTATGGAGTCAGTCAAGCAACGGGAGATTATCTGTTATTCTTAAATAATGATACCGAAGTGATTAATCCTGACTGGATGAAGGCGATGGTAGAACAAGTTCAACGTCCTCAAATTGGTGCGGTAGGAGCGTTATTATTATTCCCTGATAATACCATTCAACACGCTGGCGTTGTCATGGGTTTAGGTGGCGTTGCTGGTCATGGATATTATGCCATGTCTTCTGATATCCCCGGATATTTTGGTAATGTTATTGGGTTTAATAATGTTTCTGCGGTTACCGGTGCTTGTTTGATGTGTCGGCGAGAAGTATTTGAACAAATAGGGGGTTTTGATGAACATTTGACAGTCGCGTATAATGATGTCGATTTGTGTTTAAAGATGCTAGACAAAGGCTATCGTAATTTGTACTTACCTCACGTTACACTTTATCATCATGAATCAAAAAGTCGAGGTTATGAAGATACACCAGAAAAGAAAGAACGTCTAAACCGAGAATCAAAAATCATTGCCAGACGTTGGCAGAAGTATATTGAGAATGATCCGTGTTATAGTCCTCACTTGACAAGAGTTTGTCAAAACTTTAGTATTAAGGTGCAGGATTAAATACAGATATATGAATCGTTGAATTAATTCTGATCGCTTAGATTCGTGAAACTTAAATATAAGGAATGGGGATATGTTGGTAGAAGATGAAAACTTAATTTTATCAGTTGATGAATCTTGGTCAGATGATCATGCAATTGGTTTAAGAGGGTGGATTACTTCAAAAAAAGGTGCTTTAGATAAAGTAGAAATTTATGTCGGGGTTAATAGTGTTCCGATCACTTCTTGGCATCCCCGTCCCGATGTCGAAGCAGCATATCCCCTGTATTACACAAAAAATTGTGGTTTTGTTGTCCATATTCCTCGCATTGCGAAACATCAGGTTACGTTTAATGCGAAAGGTCAAGGTAAAACTTTTAATAAAACTGTTTTCTTTGATGGGTCATTACCACCACCACCTGATCCTAACATTTTTCCTGATGGTTCTGGTCTTTACCATGACTTTATCAAAATTGTTAATAATAATCACTTAAAAGTTTTAGAAATTGGCTCACGTATGGTTGTTTCTGGAACTAACAGTCAAAGAGTTTTTTATCAAGGAGCATCTTCTTACATAGGATTTGATTATTATCCAGACAGTAATACAGATGTTGTAGGAGATGCACACCAGTTATCTAAATACTTTGAAAAAGAGAAATTTGGTGCTATATTTTCTCTAGCAGTATTTGAACATTTAGCAATGCCTTGGGTTGTAGCATTAGAGATTAGTAAACTACTTGAAGTAGGGGGTATAACATTTCATCAAACCCATTTTGCTTTTCCCAGTCATGAGCTTCCTTGGGATTTTTGGCGATATTGTGATGCGGGTCTGAAGGTTTTGTTTTCACCTGCTTTGGGATTTGAAGTCATTCAATCTGCTTTTCATGAACCCGTCCGTTTATATAGCGATCGCTTAAGTGCTAATCTTGAACGTTTACCAAGTTTTCCTGTTTTTACTAATGTTTCCATTCTAGCTAGAAAAGTTAAACCAGTAAATTACGATGAATTCAAGTGGAATGTAACAATAGAAGATCTCCTAGATCAAAACAGCCATTATCCCCAACCTTAATTGAAAATATAAAGGAAAAAGTTGATGTTTGTAGAAGACGAAAAAATTATTTTAGCAGTAGATGAATCTTGGTCAAATGACTACTCTATTACAATTAGAGGCTGGCTCATTTCTAAAAAATCAGGATTAGACAAAGTAGAAATTTCTGTAGATCGTAATAGAGTCCCGATTACTGCATGGTATCCTCGTCCTGATGTAACTGCTATTTATCCCCAGTATCAAACTCAGAATTGTGGTTTTGTAGTTCATCTCCCTCGTTTAAGCCAACATCAAGTCACGTTTAATACTCACGGTCAAGGTGAAACTTATGAAAAAACAGTTGTTTTTGATGGGTCGTTGCCTCTGCCCCCTATAGACTATATTGATGCGGGCAGTTTATTTAATGATTTTATTAATTTAGTTAACCAAAATCATCTAAACGTTTTAGAAATTGGTTCGCGCATTGTTTCTCCTGGCAGTGCCAGCAAGCGACCTTTATTTCCTGATTGTAAATCTTATACTGGATTTGATTATTACCCAGATTCTAATACAGATGTGGTTGGAGATGCTCATAAAATCTCTCAATACTTCGGAAATCAAAAGTTTGATGCAATTTTTTCTATCTCTGTCTTTGAACATTTAGCAATGCCTTGGATCGCTGCTAGAGAAATTAGTAAACTCCTTGACGTTGGTAGTGTTACTTACCATAGTAGTCATTTTGCTTGGCCTCTCCATGAAAAACCTTGGGACTTTTGGCGTTTTTCTGATGAAGGTTTAAGGGTATTGTTTTCTCCAGCTTTAGGATTTGAGATTATCAAATCCGGTCTTTTTGCGCCTTTGCGCCTTCATTTGGATCAAGTGAATTCACCTCAAGAATTACTGGCAACCCAGCCAGGTTTTGGGGGAGTTGCTATTTTAGCCAAAAAAGTTAGAGAAGTTAATTATGATAAATTTAGATGGGATGTGACGTTAGATGATGTTTTGGAGTCTGAAAGTTATTATCCCAAGCCACAACTTTAGCAAATTTAGATCATAAAAATAAAAAACCGTCCGAGCTTAATTTATAGCGAAGACGGTTTTAGGCTTTTTTCTGAGCTATTGAACTCAAACCGATAAATCTGTTTGAGATAATTGGCGTTGATGAAGTTGCCCGTGAGCTTCTTCTAATTCTGTTAGAACTTCATCAAATTGAGATTGCGATCGCTCTAATTCTTCTTTTGTTTGGTGCAGTTCTGCTTTAATTCTTACTAACTCTTGACAAATTACTTCTGAATCTCGATATTGTTCTGTAATACGTTTTTCTAAGCTACCTCCTGAAAAAAACTCTACCGCTTGATATTTGTCTTTCCAAACTTCTACATTTTGCCAATAGTTATGATTAGCAAGAGACTCTAGATCAAGATCATGAGAAAAATCTTTATTGGGCTTTGGCCCATGAAAGTGAATAACTTTTGCATTAGGATTTAAATCCCAATAAGATTTCCAGTTGAGAGTAGGATCTAGGTGTTGCCATCGATCCTTAAAAAATAAATTGTATGCTCCTTGATCGAAGGCCCACTTCATAATCTCCATCAGATTGTACATAATAAAATTGTTAAATTCTTGATCAATCTTGAGAAGATTTTTAATATTCATATAAAGTACACCACTATTCAGGTAACTCCAGTTGCTCGGATCAAATTCAGGGGCTGCTGCTATATACTCACAAGTGACTCCTTTGAGGTAATCAACCACATCATTTTGAAACATTGTGTCGCAGTCAGTGTATAAAACATATTCATCCTGCATCCCATATTTTTGGACAATTTTAGGAATTTCAATTCTCAAAAATGCCCCAGCAGCTACATGAGCAGCACCAGGGATATCCCTCTTAAATTGGTCATAGTGTGAGCTTCTGTAATGGATTACTTTTACCCCATTTTTTCGTAACCACTCTGTTAATTCATTTTCTTGACCATCGTAAATACAATAGGGTTCTAATGTAGTATTTTGTTTAGCCGTTAAAACAGATACTTTCATCATTTGACTATATACTTCAAACCCTTCACCCTCATCACTGATAGCAAAGAACCACTTGATTGCTGGTTGGTTCAATAATGATAAAGTTGGTAAATTAGACTTTTTCCAATATTCTCTATACCATCCTACTTGAGATTGATTCAATTCAACTTTAACTTGGTTTAATTCATCTTCTCGTTGATATAGCTCAGACCGTTCATGTAGAATTACCTCACCTGATTCAATATAAGGTTGGATAATATCAATTAAATTATCGGTACTGTTGTTGTTGTAAAGATAAAATCTTTCTAGTCCAACTATTTTATGAAACTCCAGCAACTCAATAATATATGGAGATTCATTTTTTAAAATTGCAGAGATACTTAGTTCAAATTGCCCTCGGGGTTTGGCTTTAGAAACCGAAACTACAGACCATTTTTGTTCCGTTGGTTGAAAATGAATAACACCTAATTTCACACGGATTTGATCGGCTAAAACAACTTGAATCTGAATTTCCGAAATAGATTGTGTTTCAGGAACTTTAATTAACGCTGCATAACCACTTTCCAGTGCAAAAGAAGCATCTGGGTAAGATTGAGCGACATCTTCGCGAATATCACCCACAGGAATTTGACGAATCACCTGACCCTGGTGAATCAATTCAACGACTACTGCTTTTGCCTGTTTTCCAATGACCCAACCACTGATTAAGACTTGACTAACCACTAATTTGCCAACGGCAGGAGCATCAATATGATGTCCACAGAGCAATTCTGAATTCTCCGACTCAACTGAGTTTACTTGGAGTAAATGGTGTAACGTAAGATTTTCCGTGTGTTCGGGATGGTCATGTAATAAAGGTTCACTATTCCAGGGATCAATTTTATTTCCTAAACGACCAAAATTTGCTTCTCCTAAAAGGGATGCTGTGATCACAGGTTTCGTGAGGCTTAAATCGTCACCCCAAGTCCCTCTTCCGTGCCAGAATAAAGGTTCACTATCCCAAGGATCAAAAGGAATTAGTTTTTTACTAAGTAAATGAGGGCGGAAGAACAATTTACACCGTTCATTTAGCATAGCTGCGGCGAAAGAGAATGTGCTATTGGAAATGGCTAATACATCACAGTGACTTAATAGATAAAAGTCAGGATAAAAACTAGCTTCTGGAAGTTCAATCCCTAAATCTTTTGTGGTAACTGGATGATAATCGGCAAAATCTTCCAGCATCGATTCCAAATCATCACTAGCAATAAATAATACAGGAGATTCTAAGGTTTCCCACAACCCTCTTAACCAATTTCTATAGCAAGAATTGGGTGCATAAAACATAAAATCTGCATAAGGTTCTCTATAATCTCCCCTTCGCAAATGTAAGCCAACAATCGTTTTCCCACGTTCATGCAAACGTTGGAGTGCTTCTTTCATTTTTGCTTCAATTGTAGGAATCGGTTTGAATAAAGAACGGAAAAAGTCTTTATAAGGGGCATAATACTTGGTATGTATTTGATAAGTTGGGCCACCAAATTCTACATTTTTAAAAGGTTCTTTACCATTCAGAATTGAAAGTCCTGAGTCCAATTCTATGGGTAAATCTTTGGAAATCAGAGGCTCATGATGACCAAATAAATATTGACCCAGCCAAGGTGTTGTTTCAACATGAATATCATGTTCTTTTTGATAAATTTTCAATGCTGCGTAGAGAAATATTTGATTTCCAAAGCGAGCGCGACTCAAAATTGACATGGTAACGAGTGGTTTCTTCACATAAAAGGCATCCCCCCAGAATGGATGGGGTGTTGTAGTTGCCACCCGTTGCAAGCCATACTGATCTAGAAATTCATCTAAATCATCAATTAATGCACAGCCTTCATATAGTTCTTTATAGTTAACTTCTGTATTAATAGCTTCCACATATTGCAGCCAGTTGGTTGCACCTTGTAACGCTAAAAGTTCTGCTCCTTGAATATCAATGTTGAGAATATTAAAATCAGCAGGATTCAGTCCTAATTCTTGTAATAGGGTATCCAAGGTTCGGGAAGGAACAGTAACTTGTTCTGTTTCTTGAATGGTCGGATAGATATCTAAATGATGCTTTAAAGGGAGAATTGAACTACTTTGATCAAAAGAAGTCACTCGCAAGGTAACAGTCCCATTTTCATGACTAATTGCATAGTTAACCGCCTGCACATTTGGATATTGAGCAATATTGGTTTGTAAACGTTCAAATACAGTCGGGTTAGCTTCAATAAACAGTACCCTTTGCGCTCCCATCGCTAAATAGTATTCGACTTCTGAGCCTTCATGGGCTCCAACATGAACAATACCTCTGGGTGTAATCGAATGTTGGCGACAGAGTTGGGGAACATCTAATAGCCCCAGGGGTTCACCCAATACATTCGCGCGAAAGCGCTCATTTACTGCCAAATAATTACTATACTCATAATTTTCATCCGAGGGCTCAAAGACTGGCTTATATTCCAAGCTGTTTCCCTGAATTTTAAACATTACATAACAAAATTTATGCAAATATTCAAATGTCTCTTTTAATGTTATTTTGGCATCTAAATAAGTGCCTCCATATTCAAACTGAATATAGTCTATTTTTCCTTTCTTTAAGCAGTTTTTTGCCCCTTTTAAAACATCTAATTCTCCACCTTCCACATCAATTTTCAGGAAATTAATTCTCTCTAAATTTTGTTGAATACAGTAGTTATCTACAGTATTTTTCAGCACTTGGATTTCCTGGGGCTGTTGCAGCGTTCCAGTTTTTTCAACTTCTAATCGCCGATGAAATGTACTCAATACGGATTGGGCTGGATAGTGATAAAATGTTTGCACTCCAGCTTGATTCCCAATGGCAAAACTATTAGGGATGATTTGGGCTGTTGAGAATTTTCCCCCTAAGTTTTTAATTAAGTCTTTGTAAACGACTGGAATCGGTTCAAATAAATGAATTTCTGCATCGGGGCAAATGCTTAAAACTGCTTTTGTCCAATCTCCTAAACCAGCCCCCACATCAAGAACAACTGAACCTGGGGTAACAAATCTTCGGATCACTTGAGCTTCTCCACTACCCTCAAATTGAAGGCTATCGGGTTCAGCCTGCGGTGCTATTGCTGTCTGAACTACTGGAGTGGTTTGGGGATTTTCAAAAGAGATAGGATAACCCAACGTATGAAAAGAACGAGCATATTCTTCCCAAACTTTTGTAATTCCGTTTTGACAATAGCTGCCTAATACCGATTTTGCCCTTTCTGGAACTGAAATAATCGCATCTTCGATAACGACAATGTATTGACGTTTAAACGTAAGTAGTTCTTCGATGACTTCATGGATAGCAGGCCATTGTTCTAATTGATGGGGAGCATGAGGAGGCGATAAAAACATCCGTGCATCATCAATTAATATGAAGTGTTCCCATTCCGAGGCTTTGATGATTTGTAATTCTTCAAGTATAGGACATTCTTCTTCTTGTCCTGCTGTAATTCCCCCTGACCAATGGGCATCCAACCAAAACAAAGCTGATCCTTGCAGCTGAGGAATTATTGCTTTTAAGTGTTCTGTGGTGTGACCGTACAGAAATTGGATGTTTTGAATATGTTCATAATTTTTTGATGTGGTTTCATAGAACTGTTGGCATAATTCAATGGTGAATACATTTTTAAACAGATTAGATGCCCAAACTGCTGTTCCGCCCTGAAAGGTTCCGGTTTCAATAAAGGTTTCAATGTTATATTCCTTTTGCAGTAGACTCATCAGATTCTGGCAATTTCCTAATCCCATTTTTTTATTCCTTTTCTACTTTTGCTGAAAAAATTACTAAAGATTATCTATTACACTAAAATGAATACCTTATTAAAAGTTACTTTGCAAGTATCTATGAGTCATTTTGACCAAGCAAATAAACAGAAGCAATCAGGCCAGCTTCAGGAATCCATCGCTGTCTACCATCAAGCCATCACTGAAAAGCCTAACTTTTCCTGGTATCACCATAACTTAGGGGAAACCCTGGCTCAACTGGGTCAGGTGGAGGACGCGATCGCAAGTTATCAAAAAGCCTGCGAACTCAACCCCAACTCGGCTTGGTCTTACTATAACCTAGGTGAACTCCTAGAGCAACAGGGTAAAATTCCAGAAGCAACAGAGGCTTATCGTCGTGCTGTAGAACTTAATCCTGATTTTTATGAGTTTCAGCAGAGTCTCGGTAAACTACTCTGTCAACAGGGACAGTTTTCGGAAGCGATCAGTTCCCTGGAAAAAGCAATTGAACTCGAACCCGATGCCACTGTCTGTTATCAATATCTGTGGGACGCCTTCGCTCAACAGGGACAGGGACGCGAAGGCATAGCCTATTTACATAAAGCGGTGACGGCAACTCCCAATAGTGGGGAACTCCATCAACAGTTGGCCGAAGCGTTAAAGGCAAATAATCAAATTCAGGAAGCGATCGCTTCTTACCAAAATGTAATTCAGATTAACCCCAAATCCGCTTGGAGTTATTATCAGTTAGGGATGATTTTTCGAGATCAAGGTCAATATCAGGATGCGATCGCCTACTACCGCAAAGCCACCGAATATGACCCAAAATCGGCCATTTATTATCATTTCCTGGGACATACCCTATCCCTAGTTCATGATTGGGAAAATGCGATCGCAGCTTACAAGAAAGCCTTAGATCTCGCCCCGACTTCAGGGATTATTTATCAACACTTAGGAGATGCCCTCTCCACCCTTCAACGTTGGGAGCAGGCGGCTACCGCTTACCGGAAATCCGTAGATTTGGAACCCCATTCCCTAGAAGCGCAGGATCATCTAGGGTTTGCCCTAGCTCAACTCCAACGCTGGGATGATGCGATTTTAGCCTATCGGCGGGCCTTGGATGTGAGCTTATCTGATGTGGTGTATGGACATTTAGGGGATGCTTTGGAAAAGCGTTCCCATGTTCAACCCCTGGAAAAAGATGCTCGTACCGATCTTGAAGATGCGGTGAGTTGTTATCGTCAAGCCCTGGAATTAAATCCTAATCAAGAGGCTATTTCCCAGCAGTTAAATCATGCTTTGGCTCAACTTAATCGGGCTTATAAATTAAGGAATTAGAGGTCAAATCATTAAAAATTGAGAATTAAAATTATAGCAGTTTTTGTAGGTATGTTGACAACGGTAAAGTCTAATTTAACCACAAAGACACGAAGACACAAAGAAGTTGTCAACACTAACCTACTGATTGCTATAAAAATTAATTCTCAATTTAGTTGGCTCAGGAGGATTTAAACAAACCCCATTTCCCCTATTAAAAGCTTCTTTGTCCTTGACCATTAGAAGGAATATTATTGCCAGAAGGAGGAATTTGAGGGGCAAAGGGATTCGTATTGTCCGGTTGGGGTACGGTCGGAGTTAAGACTGGACTATCCTGAGCCGGAAGACTATTGGGTAAAGTCGGAGGTAAGGGAGAAATCGGAGGGAGCATATCCCCTGAGTTGGGTGCTGTGGGAGCAAAAGGCGGGGTGAGATTACCGGGGGGGGTTAATGTCGGATTTAATGGATTTGTTGGGGGTTTGATTTCCTGAGAACTGGGTAATGTGGCCAGGGCGACCCGTTCTCCGCCAATTGCTCTCAAACGGTCTAACACCATCACCACGTCATTATAACGGGCTTCTTTTGGGGCATAGAGTACAATTAATCCATTAGGATTCCAACGTCGAAATCGTAATAAAGATCGGTCTAATTGATCTTGATTAACGGGTTGTTGTTCAATATAGGTTTGTCCGGCGGTATCAATTCCCACAATTAACATTTTTTGCATTTGGGTTTCCCCCGTACTCGCCTTGGGTAAATCCACATTAATCGCCTGTTGACGAGTTAATTGTAGGGATGCCAAAATAAAGAACGTGAGAATACAAAACACCACGTCAATTAAGGGAATTAATTCTATTCTTGCTTCGTCTTCGGTCGAATCTGTCCTAATTTTCATAAAAATTTGGGGATTAATGTCAAGCTAGTTTTTTAGAAGAAAATAGTAATCTTAGTTTTTGAAACCCTTTATTTTTCATCTTTTTCGTCATCTAAAGACTCTGATTTTTTTCTGGGTTTAGGTTTTTTTTCCGGTTCAGGACTGGAGTGATTATTGTCTTCTTCGACTAGGGGAAATTTTAAAAGCGGTTCATCGATTTCTTCTGGTTCTTCGGCTTCTTCTTCATCGGTTTCGGGAATTTGTAACTGAGATTTGGCATAGGGCCAATTCTGACGATACATCAATTCTAATTCGTTTCCGGCTTTGCGAAATATTTTGACCTGACCAAACATTAACCCCTGAAAAAAACGATAAAATGCTAAGCTAATAATAGCCACAATTAATCCCGTTGCGGTTGTAATTAAGGCTTCCCCAATCCCCAAGGTGACATCCGCAGATGATGAAGTTCCAATATCACCTAAACGAATCGAACCGAGGGAATTAATTAACCCTAACACCGTTCCCAAGAGTCCCAACAGAGGGGCCATGGCAATCACCGCCTCAAAAATTTTATCGCCCCGCCGCATGGATGCTAATTCTTCATCCGCCGCCGCTTCTAGGGCTAAACGAAACAGTTCGGGGTCGGGAGACTGCAACCGCAGGGGGGCATAGAGAAACCGTCCCATGGGGAGGTTACTAGATTGTTTGGCAATTTGATGGGCTTTGCCCCATTGTCCCCGTCGGGCTGAGTCGATGACTCGGTTGACGATTTGTTTTTCTTTGGTTAGGGTCGTTGTCCAAAACCAAATCCGTTCTAAAATCACACTCATCGATAAAATGGACAAGACCAGCAGCGGCCACATTGCTGGCCCACCCTTGGCAAAAATCTCTTGAATATTCATCTAAGTCGCACAACCTCCTAAAAACCTCACCCCTACAACTGTATTAGATGTACAGCTCATTTGGCGAACAAAAAGCCAAACCGTTTCAATTTTGCCATTCTCATAGGGTGAATCGCTAGGGGTTTCTGGTTTCAAATTCTCCGGTATCACTATTTAATCCTAATCAGTTAATTAATAACTGGCATAATTTTGACTATCTAAATAGGGAGAAAAAAATGAATTCCTAATATTTAACGCTGTTAATGACCGCCATTGTAGTGGGCGAGGCGAGGTGCGCCCATCAGTGTCAACTTCAGGCGAAAAGTAGGCGAGTTTACAGAAAATTTTTTGCTCTTATTTATAGTTTTTGATCCCCCCTAACCCCCCTTAGAAAGGGGGAATTAGAGTTCAAAGTCCCCCTTTACCCCCCGAAACCCCCCCTAACCCCCCTTAGAAAGGGGGGAATTAGAGTTCAAAGTCCCCCTTGGGAAGGGGGATTTAGGGGGATCTAATCTTGTCTATAATCAGAGGTTTTTGGCTTAATTTGACACCGATAGGTGCGCCCCAATCCTACGATGAATTGGATTTTTGAAATTAATCCTCAAAAATATCTAACTGTTCTACAGAATCATCTTTGTTATCCTGTTTCTTAATTCCTTTTCTCAATCCCATAGCTATTTTACTATGCTTTTCAATTTGACGCATCACCTGTTTAGCCCGTTGAATTACCACATCTGGTAAACCCGCTAACCGTCCCGCTTCAATTCCATAGGATTTATCTGCACCTCCGGGTTGAACTTGATGCAGAAATATAATTTTATCGGGTAATTCTTTAACCGTAACTTGATAGTTTGCTACATTGGGAATAATTGAAGCCAGTTCATTTAATTCGTGGTAATGGGTGGCGAAAATTGTCCGAGAACGGATTTCTGTGGCTAAATATTCCGCTACTGACCAAGCAATTGATAACCCGTCAAAAGTAGCTGTCCCGCGACCAATTTCATCTAATAATACTAAGGATTTTTGAGTTGCATGATTTAAAATATTAGCGGTTTCATTCATTTCTACCATAAATGTAGATTGACCTGTGGCTAAATCATCCACCGCCCCAACTCGGGTAAAAATGCGATCGCAAATTCCTAATTTAGCGGATTTAGCCGGAACAAAACTACCAACTTGAGCTAATAATTGAATTAAGCCAATTTGCCTGAGATAACAACTTTTACCACTGGCATTTGGCCCAGTTAAAATAATTAAATCTGGGTGAGAATATGGTTTAACTCCTGGGGTTTCTGATTCTTCCTCCTGACTTCCTAACTGAGCGGTATTGGGAACAAAAAACCCCGGAGGTAAGGATTTTTCGACTACGGGATGGCGACCTTCAATAATTTTAACTTCTCGACTTTCTACCATTTCAGGACGACAATAACCCTGATAGACTGCAATATCCGCTAACCCCGATAAAACATCAATTGCAGCCACCGCCCGCGATACATCTCTAATTAATTCTGAGTGTTCTCCGACTTCTAATCTTAATCGCAGAAAAATCTCATATTCTAATTGGTTTAAATCGTCTTTGGCGGTTAAAATTCTGGCTTCTCGCTCTTTCAATTCCGGGGTAATAAATCGTTCTTCATTGGTTAAGGTTTGTTTCCTAATATAATCATTGGGAGCTTGATCTAATTTAGATCGTGTTATACTAATATAATAGCCAAAGGCTTTATTAAAACCTACTTTTAAAGTAGAAATTCCAGTACGTTCCCGTTCTTGAATTTCTAAATTTGCTAACCATTGTTGATCGGCTTCTGCTAATACCCGCAGCGAGTCTAATTGTTCATCCATTCCCGACCGAATTATCCCCCCTTCTTTCAAATGTGGAGGCGGAGATTCCACTAAATAGGATTGAATTTTATGGGCTAATTCTTCTAATACGGGGGGAACAGTTTGTAGGGATTTTAAATAAGGAGAATGACCTTGACTGACTAAAACCGATAATTCCGGTAATTTAGCTAAGGAATCGGCTAAAGCCACTAAATCCCTAGCATTTGCAGTACCATTTCCAGCCCGTCCAGTTAACCGTTCTAAATCATAAATTTGCCGGAGTAATTGTTGCAATTGATATCTTAATTCATGGTTTTCTACTAACTCTTGAATAGTATCATGGCGCGCCCGAATTCCTCGCAGATCTAATAATGGTTGTAATAACCAACGACGCAACGCCCGACCCCCCATGGCGGTGCTAGTTTTATCTAAAGCCCATAATAAAGAACCGTGTAAAGTTCCATCCCGAACGGTTTGGGTAATTTCTAAATTGCGGCGACTTTGATAATCTAAGATTAAATAATCGCTAATTGTATAGGTATGAAGTTTTTGTAGGGGAACTTGATTTTCCCTTTGAGTATCTTCTAAATAATCTAATAATCCTCCGGCGGCGCGCACTCCTAGGGGTAAATGATCACAACCTAATCCCTCTAAAGAACGTAGTTGAAATTGTTCTAAAATTTGGTTTCGGGCTTCACTTAAACTAAAGGGAAATTGCGATCGCAGGGAATAACAAAAACAATTAGGTAAACAGTCCGGTAACTGACTAGATTTTTCCCCAGGACGCAACATTTTCCCTAAATCCGGGGCATTAATTGGAAATAATACCTCCGACGGTTGTAGACGCATTAACTCCTGGGTGAGTTGTTCTAAATTTTGCGATTGGGTGGTTAAAAATTCCCCCGTAGAAATATCAGAATAAGCTAACCCCCAATGATCTCCAGCAATCACAACTGCTGCCAAATAATTATTTTTACGACCCTTGAGCATTCCGTCATCCGTCAGAGTTCCGGGGGTTAAAATTCGGGTAATTTCTCGACGAACTTGGCGTTTTTCCCTAGCTGCAATTTCCGCATCTTCAACTTGATCACAAATCGCCACCGCATAGCCTTTTTCTAATAACATGGTGGCATAGCGTTCGACTGCATGATGGGGAACACCCGTCATCGGCACTCGCCCGATTTCTTTGCCTCCGTGTTTTGCCGTTTGCACTAATTCCAATTCTTGAGCTATGGTAATAGCATCTTGAAAAAAACACTCAAAGAAATCTCCGACCCGAAATAATAGTAAGGCATGGGGATATTGTTCTTTGACTTCGATATAGCGGTGCATCATTTCCGATAACTTTTCCCGATCAAGCTGGCGATAGTCTGCATTGGGCGGAAGTGAATTTTCGGGAACTGAAGGGGCAGAGGACGCACTGGGGGGAACGCTCATAGTTTTTTTGAAGATGCAAGCCAAGACTAACCCTTAATACTTTAGCGCGTTTAGTGGCTTTTTGCCAATAGGTAGCACTTTAGTTTAAACTTTAATTCACGCAAATCTTAGTCCACAACAGTCGTCAGACTGTATTTTTAAAGTGACAAGTGATCGCATTTTATCCAAAAATCTAGCCCTAGAATTGGCTAGTATTTACGCTTTTCTCAGTAGTATTTGGGTGTTTTCATCCGATCAACTCCTGTATTTCCTCGCGCCTAATTCCCAATTTTTAAATCTGATTCATAGCATAAAAGGAGAATTTTTTATTGCCATCACAAGCACCCTGCTCTACTTTCTCATCCGGTTAGGAACTCGTCACTTAGAGAAGTCCGAACACAGATATCAAAGTTTGTTTTCTGCCCATCCTCAACCGATGTGGATTTATGATGTCAAAACCCTTAACTTTCTCGCGGTTAATGAAGCCGCAATTCAACATTATGGCTATTCAGAAGCCGAATTTCTCGGTATGAAAATCACAGAAATTCGACCTCCTGAAGATATTCCCCGACTAATGGAAAGTCTATCTAAAATTGAGATGGGATTGAATCGAGTTGGGCTATGGCGACATTATAAGAAAGATGGTACATTAATCGCCGTAGAAATAACCGGTCATACTTTAGAATGGAAAGGTAAATTTGCTGAAGTCATTCTCGCTCAAGATGTTACAGAACGGCTCAAAACTAAAGCCGAATTAGAACACTATGCCTTTAGTGATTTACTCACCGGATTAGCCAATCGGAGTTTATTGTTAGAACGCTTACAAATTGCGATTAATTACTCCTCCCAAAAATTTGCGGTTTTATCCTTAGATATTGATCGATTTAAGCCTCTTAAATATGCCTTTGGTCATGATTTAGCAGAACAACTATTAATTGCCATTGCCCAGCGCCTGAAAACCTTTGTCAATCCCAGGGATATTGTAGCAAGAGTTGGAACCGATGAATTTGCAATTTTATTTACTGATATTGGCAATTATAATATTTTAACCGAAAAAATTGAACGTATTCATGCGGCTTTAGATTTTCCCTTTCGGTTAGATACGGTGACGATTTCATCAGCTACCAGTATTGGCGTAGTTTTAGAACAATTCCAAAGTCAACGTCCAGAAGATTATCTCCAAGCCGCCGATACTGCCATGTATTATGCCAAACAAAAAGGCCGGGGAACAACGGTATTTTATGAACCCAGTATGGCAAAAATTGTGGCTGAACATTTGCAATTAGAAGCGGATTTACAACGGGCAATTGAACGTCAACAACTAAGTTTAAATTATCAACCGATTGTTTGCATAGAAACTCAAAAAGTGGTGGGTTTTGAAGCCTTAGTACGTTGGCATCATCCGCAACGGGGTTTTGTGTCTCCAGTTGAGTTAATTAATTTAGCCGAGAAAGCCGGGTTAATTGTCTCCATGGGCCAATGGGTTTTATCCCAAGCTTGTAAACACTTATTAGAATGGCAAACCCAATTTCCTCATCTCTATGTGAGTGTTAATCTTTCGGAAATTCAATTACGATATCCGAATTTAATTCAAGAAGTGAAAAGGGTTTTAGATGCTTTAGAACTTCCGCCTTTTAGCCTAAAACTAGAAATTACCGAAAGCAGTTTAATGGAGAATATAAACCATGCCACCGGATTATTAGAACAGTTAAAAGCTCTCAAAATTCGGTTATTAATTGATGATTTTGGTACGGGATATTCTTCTTTAAGTTATTTACAAAAATTGCCCGTAGATACCTTAAAAATAGATCGCTCTTTTGTCCAAAATATCGAAGTTGAAAACAAGGATTTTGAGATTGCTAAAACAATTATTAATTTAGCTCATAGTTTGGGTTTAGCAGTCGTGGCTGAAGGCATTGAAACCTCCCAACAAGTTGAAATTTTTCAGCAACTCGGCTGTGACTTTGGACAGGGATATTTATTTTCTCCTCCCCTAAATCCCACAGAGGTGATGAATTTTATTAACCAAAATAGTTGAAATAACCGCCCTAGATGTTCCCATAAAAACCGTTAAGATAAAAGAGAAATTGAAATAATCATTAAAAATCCTATGGCAAGAGGCGACCAAATCTATATTTTTCGGGAATTTTGGAATTTCGAGGGTTTATATGAACATCATGGGATTGATTGTGGCGATGGTACGGTGATTCATTATCGCAAACCCAGCGAAATTATTGAACGGACTTCAAAGGAAATTTTTTCCAGGGGTCAAAAGATTTATATTCGACAATATCCTATTCGTTATATTGCGGATACGGTTATTAACCGCGCCCAAAGTCGCTTAGGAGAAAAACAATATAATTTACTGTTTAATAATTGTGAACATTTTGCGACTTGGTGCATGACTGGGGAAAGTAAAAGTCAACAGGTTGAGAATTTTATCCCCCTGCTTCGTTATATTAATATTGATACCCTCTCTGAGCCTCTCAAACAAGCTTTTATGGGCGGTCAAACCCAGGATACTAAACAACTGTTAAATCGAGCTTTAGGAGAAATTCGGGTGGCTTGGGATGACGTTCATCCTCAGTATAAACAAGCCCTAGCTGAAATGAATTCTTGGCATCAAGTGGCAATTGAGGCTTTAAAACGAAATCGAGAAGATTTAGCCCGAGCAGCCCTGAAACGAAAACTCAATGCTAAAAAACAAGCAACGGAATTAGAAGAAAGTTTGGAAAAATTAGCCACTATGACTCAAAATCTGTTGAAAAATCAAGTGGATAATGGAGAATAGGGATCACGGATTTAAGAGGATTTCACGGATTTCACGGATTTTAATCTGCCTAATCTTCTCAAATATGTGATGG
>MNYZ01000015.1:51222-80345 GCA_001873365.1 Oscillatoriales cyanobacterium CG2_30_40_61
AGAGGGATCACGGATTTAAGAGGATTTCACGGATTTCACGGATTTTAATCTGCCTAATCTTCTCAAATATGTGATGGGTAATGGGTAATAAATCTATACAAAAAAACCTTGGACAGATATTGTCGAAGGCTTTTTTGCAGATATGATGTTTTTAACTGGGGCGAAAGGATTCGAACCTCTGAATGTCGGGACCAAAACCCGATGCCTTACCACTTGGCGACGCCCCATTCCATTGCTTCACACTTATCAATATTAGCACTACCTACCCGGGATTTGTCAAGGGTTTTTCCAAAAATTTTTTTAGTGTTTTCGTCTAATTCTCTAAAACCCTTGATATATAAGTCTTTCAGTCATTCCTCCCTGGGTATTTATCCTCAAAATTTGACAGAATCGAAGACCCTTGATTTTGAGGATAGATTGTTTATGCTTTCATCCCCCGTCAACAGAGTTGTTGGTTGGGATTGTCCTGGGTTGTGATCCCCGATGTTTAATAGGATTCGGATGGCTATATGGTATTATGGCGACGACGATTAATGCCAGTACGATAAATTGTATCACTTATAATGAAAAGGTCAGATATTGTGGGAACTCGGATTAAGAACTTACAAGTTACAAGGGTTGTGGATGGGGACACAATTAAAGTCTTACTCAATGATAAACGGGAATTTTTAAGACTTGATTGTGTGGATACCGAAGAAATACTCAACCATGATTCTAAACCCCGAACTAATGCCGGAATTGCCGCCGCAGAAATGGCGACAGAATATTTTAAAAATGAACATGGTTTTTTAACAAAAGTTGATATTGAATTTGATGGGAATGAACCTATAGAAGTCTGTTTAGAAAAATATCGAGATCATCACGGACGATTAATTTGTTATGTTCATAAACAGGGAGAAAATTATAATTTAAAATTAATTAGGGAGGGTTGGAGTCCTTATTTTATTAAATATGGATCATCTCGATTATATCATCAAGAAATGATGCGGGCTGAAGCCGATGCCCAAGCCCATAACCGCATGATTTGGAATCGCCAAACCAATGAAAGTAGTGGCTTTAGAAACTATACTATTTTAATGCCTTGGTGGTCGTTACGGGCTTCGATTGTGGATGATTTTCGTCGTCATGGACAACCGAATGGAGTGTTATCCGTACGTTTAGATTATCCTAATATATTATTAGCGGCTATGAAGCAACAATCCATTACTATTTTCTGTGATTTACAGGAGGGAATTACTAAATGGATTGGGAATAGTGCGATTATTCATACCGGAACAAAAGACCGGAGTTTAAAGCTATGGATTCCCGAAGCCACTGATAATAAATATGCTGCCCTGGTTGATTTAATTAATAAACGATATACGGGGTTAGGACGCGGCTATGTTTATATTAGTGGACAGGTGACCATGTATCGAGATAAACCCGAAATTACTCTTACCCATTTGCAACAATTATCGGATTTTCACCCAATTTTTCAAACTAAAACCTTGGTAAATTCTCCTGTTTTAGCCTATAATAATTTTCAGAAATAATTAGGATACTATTATGGCAAGTTCTCCCAAAATTCTCGCCTTTGCTGGCAGTGCAAAGCAAGCATCCTTTAATAAAAAGTTAGTCCAAATCGCCGCCACCGGAGCCAAAACAGCCGGAGCGGAAGTCACCTATATTGATTTACGGGATTTCCCGATGCCCTTATTTGATGAAGATTTAGAAGCCCAACAGGGAATCCCTGCCGCTGTTCGTGAATTTAAAGATTTAATGGTAGCCCATCAAGGTCTATTAATTGCCTGTCCTGAGTATAATAGTTCGATTACACCGTTATTAAAAAATGCCATTGATTGGGCATCCAGACCTGAACCCAATTTACCAGGATTAGCCTGTTTTAATAATAAAATTGCAGCGATTATGAGTACCTCCCCTGGAGGGTTTGGAGGAATGCGCGGGTTAGTTCATGTTCGGGCTATTTTAGAAAGTATTGGGGTGTTAGTTATTCCTCAACAACGCTCTATTGCTCAAGCCTTTGAAGCCTTTAATTCCGATGGTAGTTTAAAAGATCCCAAACAACAGCAAGAGGTCGAAAGTTTAGGAGCAAAAGTTGCAAATTTATTAATCAAACTCTCCTCTTAAACATTACCCATTACCTATTACCCATTACCCTGTTACTGAGCGAAGTCGAAGTATTACCTATTACCCATTACCCCTTCCCTAATCTATGGCTACTTTTCCAGAAGGATTTCCACCACCGACTCCCGTTGGGGTAATTGAAGTTAAACAATATCCCGCCTATCGAGGGATAACTTATGTCCATCAAGGGGATTTAACTCAAGCCACTCGCCAGGCATTTAATCCCCTATTTCAACATATTAGTGCGAATAATATTGCCATGACAACTCCGGTGGAAGCTCGGTATTTGCAGGAGTTTGAGGGTCAGAATCAAGCTGAGGTTTCTTTCCTTTATTCCCATGCTGAAATTACCCCTGAACAAATCCAATCCAATGTTAATGTAACCGATACTCCCAGGATGAAAGTCTTAAGTATTGGGATTCAAGGAGCTTATAGTTGGGAGAGTTATCAAGTTCATTTACAACGGTTAAAAAATTGGTTAAAACAACATCCTGAATATGAAATTGTGGGTTCCCCCCGACGGTTGTTTTATAATTCTCCCATGACACCGGAGAACCTCAAATATAGTGAGGTGCAAATTCCGATAAATTAATCAAAATTAGAGCAATTTTTGCGGAACTAAACTCTTATTTTTGATCAGTAATAGAGAGTCGATAGGGATTTTGACCCTGTTGACGATCGCCAATATAAATGTTATAATTTCCCTTAACTCCGTAACCCGAATATTGTAAAACACCGCTATTTGCAGAACCTTCGGGTAACATACAATAACGTCCGGTGGGGCCATCAATTAATAGGGTCGGTGAGCCCGATGTGGTCACCATAATTCGCCAATAGGGTAAATCATCAGTAACCTGAATAACATGGTTTGGGGTTTGGGCAATAAACCCGCAATCTTGACTATTCACAGGCCCCCCAGAGGTTCCTGAGAGGGAGGCAGAAGCCCCCGGACTGATTTGTTGTAAATTCGCCCCAGCATTGGTCGCAAAGCCTAAAACCAGGCTAAAAACCCATCCCATCAGGGTTAAATGGCGTAATTTCATTTTAAGTTTCTCCTACAGTTAATGCACTCCATTCAAACCATACTGACGGAAAATTAGACTTACAGGTTCGTTTTTTCAATCTTTGAGGGATAATCAATACTGTGCCATTAAAGTAGGGATTGTTGTGACCCATCACTACCAAGCTAGAATTTATATTACTCTCCGTCCTTCTGTTCTTGATCCTCAAGGCGTGGCGGTGAAATCTGGTATCCAACATCTGGGATATGACAATGTTGAACAGGTGCGGATTGGTAAATATATTGAAATGACGCTTTGGGCAACGGATGAAACCGAAGCAAAAACTCAACTTGACCGAATTTGCGATCAAGTTTTAGCAAATCCGGTGATTGAAACCTATCGATTTGATCTAACGGAAGTTGCGGCTGTTGCTGATTAATTTGATCAACAGTTGGGTTGATCAAAGATGAGGTTAAATATCTTTTTTGATCAACTCCTTTCTATTACTAATTTACTACATAAATAAATTATGAAATTTGGGGTGATTGTGTTTCCGGGTTCTAATTGTGATCGAGATGTGGCTTGGGTAACTCAAGGATTATTGGGACAACCAACCCGGATGATTTGGCATGAAGATACGGATTTATCGGATATTGATGTGGTGGTAATTCCGGGGGGTTTTAGTTACGGGGATTATTTGCGTTGTGGGGCGATCGCTCGTTTTTCTCCAATCATGCGTTCAACTATTGAACACGCCAACCAAGGGAAATTTGTGTTGGGAATTTGTAACGGATTTCAGGTATTAACCGAAGCGGGATTATTACCCGGGGCGTTAGTTAGAAATCGGGATTTGCATTTTATTTGTGAGTCTGCTCCTTTGACGGTAATTAATAGTAAGATTCCCTGGACTTCTGAATATGAAGTTGGTGAAGTGATTAATTTACCCATTGCCCACGGCGAAGGCTGTTATTATGCGGATGAAAAAACCCTAGAAGAATTAGAAGCAAATCATCAAGTTTTATTCCGTTATGGAACCGATAAAACCCCGAAACCCGCAGAAAATCCTAACGGATCTTTGAATAATATTGCGGGAATTTGTAACCCTCAAGGTAACGTTTTAGGCATGATGCCGCATCCAGAAAGAGCCTCCGATCCCATGTTAGGAAATACCGACGGGATTAAACTGTTTAAAACTTTATTGGGTTAGCTAATATTGGCAGTAAAAAAGTAGCGTATCTGCCCCTGAAAACCGGGTTTCTAAACCTTTAAAACCCGGTAGATGAATGGAAGATGGAGCCCTTTAGGGCTCACTACGAAGTTTATAGGTCTTCTTGGAAGTCTTTTAAAATTCTTACTAAGTCTTGAATTCCGGCATTGGGAATTAAATTCACCAAGGAGGTAGTTTGTTTTCCTCCCCCTAAATTGACATAAACTTTTTGTAAGACCTGTTGAACTTCACTTTCAGTAAAATCTGCCTCCTCTAAAAGCGGATAAAGTTGTTCGGCTAATTGTGTATGCAAATGGGCATCGGCTAAATAGAGACGCCATTTAGCAATATCAATATAGATATTTTCTCCAATTTCAGAGGCTAATTTTTCCAGGGTTTTTGTATCTAAAACAGACATAATTAAACTCCTAAATTATTGGGGGTTAACGATGAATCGTTAACCTGAATTTTATCGATTGGGTGTGACTGGAGAATAGTCAGCGATCGCAAAAATATAAATCCCATGAAGGGCGATCGCAGATAACCAAACCAGGGTAAATGGAGTTAACCAAGACCAGTCCGTGGATTGCAGATTATGGAAAAACCATAAACCGGAATTAATCGGGGCAAAAATAGCAACATGGGTGGCAAAATTCATCCGATCATCCAAACGGCGATAGTCTGGATCTTTCCGGTCAGGTTGACGGGGCCAACGAGGAGGCATAGATAATAAGTTCCCAAGATTTTCTATTCCATTTTAGGCCTAACTGGGATTGACTTCTATCTATCGTTGGTAGTCCCCGGATTTCCCCCCGGTTTTACTCAACAGGCGAATTGACTCGATCACCATGGATTTTTCTAGGGCTTTAGCCATGTCATATAAGGTCAAAGCCGCCACGGAAACGGCGGTTAAGGCTTCCATTTCTACCCCGGTTTCCGCTTTGGTCAAAACTTCCGCCCGAATCTGATAGCCGGGTAATTCGGGATCGGGCAGAATTTGGACATCAATTTTGCTCAAGGGTAGGGGATGACACAGGGGAATTAACTGGGCCGTTTGTTTGGCGGCCATGATTCCAGCCAGTTTCGCCGTCCCTAAAACATCCCCTTTCGGTGCGTTTCCGGCTTCAATGGCGGCAAAGGTAGCCTTTAACATCCTGACTTGTCCCCCGGCGATCGCCTGGCGACGGGTTGCCACCTTCGCTGACACATCCACCATCCTCGCTTCCCCGGTTTCATCTAGGTGGGAAAGGCGATCGGGGGAATCTGAAAAAAAAATGTTTGCCATTTGGGAAAAATGTGTTATGCTAATAAAGCAGTCAAAAAAGCTAACTTTTGAGATTGTTGTGCTGAAATGACGGGGGCTTGTAGCTCAGTGGACTAGAGCACGTGGCTACGGACCACGGTGTCGGGGGTTCGAATCCCTCCTGGCCCGTTAGATAACTTAATATCTGATTTCAGGGTAAGTTTAACGTTTTTGACGCTAACTTTGCCATGGAAAATCTTGATTTTAGCAGGGATATGATCCCCCTAAATTCCCCTTAAAAAGGGGGACTTTGATTTCCCCCATTGCTGTCAACTTAATTTCCCCGCCCCCCCTTTTTTTAAGGGGGTTATTTGTTTATTCTTCTTCCCCAGATTCCCCAGATTCTTCAGATTCTTCAGAATTGGATAGACTTTCGGCGTCTTCTTCCCCGGAAGCGGGAACAATGGCAACCGCAGCAATGGAATCTTCCTCGTATAGACGCTGAACCCGAACCCCGGTAGCACTTCGAGATTGCAAGGGAATGGCATTGACGACTTGACGAATAATAATCCCTCGACTGCTAATTAACATTAATTCCTGAGTTTCATCAACTACTTTTAATGCCACAACTTCGTCTTTTTTGGCATGGGGTTTAAACTTGGTAGCAATAATCCCTTTTCCAGCCCGATTTTGTAGACGGAATTGAGACACAGGAACCCGTTTTCCATAACCACTGGCGGTGATGACTAAAACCGATAGTCCTAGAGAATTTACCTCAGCTATTACTTCGGTTTCGGTTTCGTTTTCTTCGGTGGTTTCTGTGGTTGTTAGTTCGTTTTCTTCCTCGATAGTTTCTACTGTTGTCAACACTAATTCGTCATCGGTTTCAATTTCTTCTCCCTCCGCTTCCACAAAATTAGAAATAATCGCACTGGGCAAAATATCCATACTGATTAAGGTATCATCCCCTTTCAATTTCATGGATTTAACGCCACGGGTTGCCCTTCCCAAGGGTCGCAATTGTTTATTATTGGCTTTAAAATGAATAGCCATACCGTGACGGGAACCAATGATAATACCATCGTCAACTTTTGCCCGTCTGACCCAGCGTAATTCGTCTCCTTCTTCTAAGGAAATGGCAATTAAACCATTAGTTCTAATATTACTAAAGGCGGATAATTGAGTTTTCTTAATAAATCCACCCTTGGTTAACATTACTAAGTATTCATCATCGCTAAATTCGCTAACATGAACAATAGAAGTGATCCGTTCTTCCTTGGGAATGGGTAACATTTGAATAATCGGAACCCCCCGGGCTGTGCGGGATGAAGCCGGGATTTGATAGGCTCTGATACTATAAACTACACCACGATTACTAAAGAATAAAACCGTGTCATGGTCGCAACAGGTGATAAAGTGTTCAACTCCATCATCCTCTTTCATTTTTGTGCCTTGTTTACCCTTTGTGGCTCGACTTTGGGCAGCAAAAGTATTAACAGGCATTCGTTTCATATAGCCCTGTTCTGTTAATAGAATTAAGGCTTTTTCATTGGCAATTAAATCGGTATCTTCTAACTCGCCTTCTGTGTGTTCAATTACAGTACGACGAGGGGTATTAAACTTTTGTTTGATTTCTAGGGCTTCATCTTCAACGATTACTAAAATTCGTTCTCGTCGGGCTAAAATATCCTCTAAATCAGCAATTTTGATTTGTAATTCTTGGTGTTCTTGGTCAATTTTTTGGGCTTCTAAAGCGGTTAACCGTCGTAATTGCATTTGTAAAATTGCATCGGCTTGTTGTTCAGATAAGCCATAGTTAGTCATTAATTCTTGTTTAGCGATGGGAATATCGGCCGCATGACGAATTAAGACAATAATTGCATCTAAATTGTCTAAGGCAATTAATAACCCCAGTAAAAGATGATCCCGTTCTTGGGCTTTTCTGAGTTCATATTCCGTGCGTTTGCGGATAGTTTGTTCTCGGAAATGTAGGAATACTTCTAAGAAGCGTTTGAGGCTGAGAATTTCGGGACGACCATTAACCAGGGCTAACATATTTGCCCCAAAATTGGTTTGTAGGGGCGTTTGTTTGTAGAGGTTATTAAGAATAACTCGGGGGTAAGCATCCCGTTTAAGTTCAATTACGATCCGCATTCCATCCCGATCGCTTTCATCGCGGATATCGGAAATTCCCTCTAATTTTTTATCATTAACCATTTCAGCAATGCGTTCAATCATTGCCGCTTTATTGGTTTGATAGGGAAGTTGGGTAACAATAATTGCTTCGCGATCGGGTCTACCTTTATGTTCGATGGTTTCAATGGTAGCAACCCCGCGCATGGTAATTGAACCCCGACCATCGTTATAGGCTTCTTTAATCCCCGATGTGCCTAAAATTTGGGCTCCGGTGGGAAAATCGGGGCCGGGAATATGACGCATTAATTCCGCTATGGTAATGTCGGGATTGTGAATTAATGCCACTAAACCATCGATTAATTCTCCTAAATTGTGGGGGGGAATATTAGTCGCCATCCCCACAGCAATTCCTGATGATCCATTTAATAATAATTGCGGAATTCGTGCGGGTAAAACTAAGGGTTCCTGTTGAGATCCATCGAAGTTATCGCCGAAAGCAACGGTTTCTGAATCGATATCTCGCAGCAGGGAATCACTGGTGAGGGCCTGGAGACGACATTCGGTATACCGCATAGCCGCGGGGGGGTCGTTATCCACGGAGCCAAAGTTACCATGACCGTTGATTAAAGGCGATCGCATGGAAAAGTCCTGTGCCATCCGCACCAAGGCGTCATAAACGGCCACATCCCCATGGGGGTGATATTTACCGAGTACCTCCCCTACCACACGGGCGCATTTACGGAAGGGCCGATCAGGGGTTAAGCCCAGTTCGTTCATCGCGTACAAGATCCGACGGTGAACGGGTTTCAAACCATCCCGTGCATCTGGCAGAGCCCGACCTACAATCACGCTCATGGCGTATTCTAGGTAGGACTGCTGCATTTCATTTCTCAGATCCGTCGGGACAATTCTCGACTCAGAGGTACTCATACCTTCAAAAACTCCATTACAATTTAAAATTAGTCAGATTTAACCGAAAATATTAATAGAAAAAAAATTACTTTCGGTAGGGGTTATAAAATCAGTGACTAACCCTTAAAATTGTACCATAATTTGCCTTCTAATTGGGGGTAAAATCTGGGATTTAAAATTTTAAAAAACCCTTGACAAATGCTAACAGTTATTTATTCTGACGAATTCCTCAACCATAAGACGGGATTGTTCCATCCCGAACGGCCAGAACGGTTAACGGCGATTGTAAATGCTCTCAAATCCGTACCTTGGAGGGAACAGTTACGGTGGGAACAGCCGACTCCGGTGGCCGATCGCCGGGAATCTTTAATCAAGCTCTTGGAAAAGGTGCATACTGCGGCCTATATTCAACAAGTCAAAGCGATCGCCGCTCGCGGTGGTGGTTATTTGGATGGGGACACTCCCATGTCGGCGGAAAGTTATGATGTGGCCCTCTTGGCGGTGAGTGCTTGGTTCGATGGGGTGGATCGGGTCTGGGATACGGGTCGTCCGGCTTTTGTTTTAGCTCGTCCCCCCGGACATCATGCGGAAGTGGATCGGGGTATGGGATTTTGTTTATTTTCTAATGCAGCGATCGCAGCCTATTACGCCCTGAAAAAACCAGGAATTAACAAGGTAGCGATTTTAGATTGGGACGTCCATCATGGGAATGGAACTCAAGAGTTAGTGGAGGACAACCCGCAGATCGCTTATTGTTCTTTACATCAATCCCCTTGTTATCCGGGCACTGGATATGGGGATGAACACGGATCTCACAACAATGTTTTGAACCTTCCCATGTCCCCGGGTAGCACGATGGGGTTATATCAACCTGCTTTTGAAGGTTATATTATGCCCTTTTTACAGCAGTTTCAGCCGGATTTGCTGATCGTGAGTGCCGGGTATGATGCTAACGAGGATGATCCCTTAGCCAGTATTTCTCTACAACCAGAGGATTATGGAGTTTTTACCGAATACTGTCTACAAGTGACCTCTAAAATTGTCTTTGGACTCGAAGGTGGCTATGATTTGCCGAGTTTATCTAAATCAGTTGTAGCTACGTTAGAAAAATGTTTGTAGCTTGACTCTAAATTTTTCTGCAACTCTTGGGTTACGAGCGTCCTCCCTATCAGGACTTACGCACAAGACCAAAGAAACCGGGTTTCTGGCCGGTGATTTTGCGGATGAAATCAAGATTTCTCGTTCACCAAACCCGGTTTGGTGCGTAAGTCCTCCCTATGTTGTTTCAATGCAGAAACGCCCTAACGGTTGACGGTTGACTGTTAGGGAGCGAGGACGCTTCCACTGGACAATTGACTCAAATCACAAAAATTAAGCCGATCAATCACAAATTTACATCCCTTTGAATCACTTAATATTCTGTACAAAAAGTTCATAATAAATTTATACAAGCTCACAAAGATTAATCTTTGAGCAAACCATTCCAAAGTAGAGGTAATTCATGATGGCATACTGTCCCGTCCCACTGGAAGAGCTTTTTGGTCAAATTATGTTTTCTAGTGTGGTGACTCGTAGCGATCGCCAACATCTGAGATCCGCCATTTTAGGTGATAGCCTGACCGAAGACGAAAAAGCCATTATCAACCGACTGCTTTACAATGTCCGTAGAGGTTGGGTGAAGTTAGTCGATATGTAGTTGATAGTTTTGAAATCACAAAATTATCAACAACTTTTTTAAAAAAAAATTATTTCCCATATCCTGAATTTGAGCAATTTTCGATATAATATCAATCGTTAACTGCCCATTCATAATTAACCCTAACTTTTGTTATCTCCATCTTTGCTGGTTGCTCACGGTAGCCGTGATCCTCGTCCCCAACAAGCTCTAAATCAATTGGCTCAACAGTTGGGGCAACGTTCGGGCTGTTCTTTGGTTGGCACTGCCACCTTAGAATTAGCCCCCCTTCCGCTCCACCAACAGATTCAAGAGTTTGCCCAGTTAAGTCGGTCTCGGGGATATTCCCGGGTACAAATTTTACCCTTATTTTTATCTCCGGGTGTTCATGTTCAGGCGGATCTGCCCGAAGAAGTGGCGATCGCCCACCGAACACTCGGCTGCGATATTCAACTAAATTTATTACCCTATTTCGGTTCTCAAATCAATCGTTTAGCTCCTGGGATCGCTACAAAAATGGCAACGGTTGAAACTAATCATTGGATTTTAATAGCCCATGGTAGTCGCCATTTGGGGGGAAATCAACCTATGGAACAGTTAGCAACTCAAATCCGGGCAATTCCAGCCTATTGGTCGGTTTCTCCTAATTTAGAAACCCAAATTCAAGGGTTAATTTCATCGGGAGTTGATCGGATTGGAATTATTCCTTATTTTATGTTTTCCGGGGGGATAAGCGATGCGATCGCCGAATCGATACAACGCTTTTCTGTACAATTCCCCACCGTTAAATTTGATTTAATTTCACCTTTAGAAATAGATGAAAATTTAGTAAATTTAATTGAGGATTTATTGGAATAATAGCCAGCAAAAATAACTGAATATAGTCTAGGAAAACGCATTTCCTCAAACATCTGCCCGTATCGTTGCTATGATGCTGTATAAATTCAGTCCCGTTGTCAGGAGTTGCAACCAATGAAACTCAAAGAGTTACTGGAAAAAGTTGGGATCTCAGCGTCCGAGTCTCACCCCGCCTTAGAACAAGAAGTTAAGGGGTTAACGACAAACTCCATCGCTTGTCAACCAGGGGATTTATTCCTAGGAATGCCTGGAACCCGGGTAGATGGCGGGGAATTTTGGCCTAATGCCATCGCTTCTGGTGCAGTCGCGGCCATTATCTCCCAAACCGCCGCCGAAAAAACCCAAGACCGGATTACCGCCAAACAGCCCTGTATTATTCCCACCGATGATATGATCCAAGCCTGCGCCCAAATTGCCACGGCTTTTTATGACCATCCGGCGGAAAAATTGCGCCTGGTAGGGGTGACAGGAACCAATGGGAAAACCACAACCACCCATTTGATTGAATTTATCCTCAGCCATAGTAACCACCCCACGGCCTTACTGGGAACCCTCTACGCCCGTTGGCCCGGATTTCAAGAAACTGCCACCCATACCACCCCCTTCTCCGTAGAATTACAGGGACAACTGGCCCAAGCCGTAGCCGCCGGATGTGAGTTCGGGGCCATGGAAGTCAGTTCCCATGCGTTAGACCAGGGAAGGGTTCTCGGTTGTCCGTTTCAAGTAGCCGTATTTACCAATTTGACCCAGGATCATTTGGACTATCACCCGACGATGGAGGATTATTTCGCCGCCAAAGCGTTATTATTTACTCCCGACTATCTCAAGGGTCGAGCGATTATTAACGCCGATGATCCCTATGGTCAACGGTTAATCTCCCAATTGGGGGATAGGGCTTGGAGTTATAGCACCAGTGACCCAACGGCCGATCTCTGGGCGGATCAACTGTCCTACCAACCGACGGGGGTTAATGGTGTTCTCCATACTCCTCAAACAGAGGCTGATTTTTATTTACCTTTGGTCGGTCAGTATAATTTATCTAACCTGTTGGCGGCTGTCGGGGCGGGGTTAAGTTTAGGATTAGATTTAACTACGATTGTCGAAAAAACTGCTGAGTTTCAGGGAGTTCCGGGGCGGATGGAGCGGGTACAAATTAGCCCTGATCAGGATATTAGTGTGATTGTGGATTATGCTCACACCCCCGATAGTTTGGAGAATTTGCTCAAGGCGTCCCGTCCGTTTATTCCAGGTCGGATGATTTGTGTCTTTGGTTGTGGGGGCGATCGCGATCGCACCAAACGCCCGAAAATGGGGAAAATTGGGGCAGAATTAGCGGATGTTGCGGTTGTGACTTCGGATAATCCCCGCACGGAAGACCCAGAACAGATTTTACAAGATGTTTTAGCCGGAATTCCTGACAGTATCAAACCGATTGTAATTGCAGATCGAGCTAAAGCAATTCATACTGCTATTCTGGAGGCTAAACCGGGAGATGGGGTATTAATTGCGGGAAAAGGTCACGAAGATTATCAAATTTTGGGGACTGAAAAAATCCATTTTGATGATCGAGAACAAGCCCGAAATGCTTTAGCTATTCGCATCAAATAACACACTTAGAAAAAAAATGATTCTCTTTAACAGTGCAACTTATTCCCCCTTTTTTAAGGGGGTTAGGGGGGATCATCTGTAGCGTTAATAACTAGATTTTATATTGGTTTTTGTGGTATTTCCCATAGTTCTGAAACACCCCTAAAGGGGTGACTACGAAGATAACCAGGCTTGTTTAAAGATATAAATTGAGAGAATAATTAAAAATATTCTAAACATTAGAGTCACGGTTTGATCGGATAATTTTGGTAAAAATCGAGTGCTAATTTGCGCTCCTAATAATCCTCCTAACCCTAAAATAGTTCCTTGAATCCATAATACATTCCCTTGAGTTGCGTGCCCAATACAAGCAGAAATAGCCGTAATCATAATTACTCCTAAACTGGTTTGAATAGCAACTTTAATAGTTTCTCCTAATAATAATATTTGCAAAGGAACCATAATAATTCCTCCACCTACGCCAAATAATCCGGCTAAAATTCCGGCGGAACTTCCGGTTAAAATCCTGGCAAAAACTGGATTAAGTTGAATATTATCATCAGAATTTATAGTGGATTCAGAGGTTTGTTGTTCTTCTAGTTGTTTTTTCTTAGCTGTTATTTGTTTACGAACTTCTACTAAATAAACATTTAATAATAATAAACAGCCAAATAAAAATAATAATAACCTGGGGGAAAATATTCCCGCCAAAAATACCCCTATTTGTGCTGTTAATACCGAAGGAAATCCAATTCCAATCACTTTATTTAAACTCAAATATCCCATGCGCCAATTTTGAAAGCTTCCAGAAATAGCCGTAATTACAATGGATAAACTACTGGTGGCCACTGCTTGAATAGGTGTATATCCTAAGGCGACTAATAAGGGGACTAAAACTGTCCCACCGCCTATTCCTAAAAATCCCGCTAAAATTCCCGCAATTAATCCCGCACCTACTAAAATAATCAATTGAAATGTAGTCATATTTATTTTAATTAACGGGGTTTCTATCGATTATAATGGAAATCTAGCCCGACAATTTGCTTTGGGTGTCATCCTATTCCCTGTTCCCGATTCTATGCCATACTATGACAATTATTCAAAAAATTATACAATTTTTATATAGAATTTTCACCCAACCCATTAGAATCGGTGAAATTACGATTTCAGTTAGTTTAATTATTACGGTAATTATATCACTATTAGTCGTTATTTTCTTGGCTCGATTAGTGACCAACTGGCTGCGGGATAAATTATTAGTAAAATGGGGATTTGATGAAGGAAGTAGAGAAGCGATCGCCACAATTTTTTATTATTTTGTTATTTCATTAGGGTTTATTATTGTTCCTCAAGCCTGTGGTTTAGATATTCGATCTTTAACCTTCTTAGCTGGGGGGTTAGGGATTGGAATTGGTTTAGGTTTTCAAGGATTATTCCAGAATTTTGTGAGTGGATTAATTCTACTGATTGAACGTCCGGTAAAAGTCGGAGATTATATTGAAATTGATGATTTGGAAGGCAATATTAAAAAAATCTCAATTCGCGCCACAACTATTTTAACTAATGATGGAATCTCAATTATTGTACCTAATCAAAGTTTAGTTAATGCCAATATTATTAACTGGAGTTATGGAAATATCAATAGTCGGATTCATATTAAAGTTCCCGTAGCTTATGGTAGTGATCCGGTGTTAGTGACAGAAGTTTTATTAGCCGTTGCTCGTCAAGAATCTAGGGTTTTATCCTATCCGGCTCCTCAAGTTTGGTTAAGAAGTTTTGAAGATGATTGTATTAATTTTGAACTCTTAGTCTGGATTGATCAACCTAAAGCTAGACTGCCGATTCAAAGCGCCTTAAACTATATGATTGAAAATGCTTTTAAAAAAAACAATATTACTATTCCTCTACCCCAAAGAGATTTATGGATTAAAAACCCCGAAGACCTAAGAATGATTTTTAATACCCATTCTGTGGCTGTTGATGCTCCGGATCAACCCCAATCTTTTCCGATTCAAACGATTGAACATTCTCAGGGCTTAGAACTAGAATCCATCAATCATATATCCCTAGGAGATTTGTTAAGAAAAGTAGTTTATTTTGAACATTTTACCGAATTAGAATTATTAGGATTAATTGAACAAGGGTATCGAGAAACCGTTGTTGCTGGAGCCTTTATTTTCCATGAAGGCGATCCAGGAGATGCGTTTCATATTATTCTGTCAGGTTCCGTAGAAATTCTATCAGAAAAACTCGATAAACAGATTAGAAATTTACAAGCGGGAGACTTTTTTGGGGAACTGGCTTTAATTATGGGAATCCCCCGCACGGCGGCGGTGAGAACCCTAGAAACAACTATTTTATTTGTAGTTGATCGCAATGTATTTCATTATTTTTTATCTAAATATCCCCAAGTTGCTGACCAAATTGCAGAAAAATTAGTTGAACGCAAACAAGAATTAGTTGAACGTCAACAACTATTAAGAGAAATGGGAGTATTAGGGGAAGAAGAAGATTTAGAAATCAATCCTCTAGTCTGGGTAAGAGAACGAATGAAATCATTATTTGGAATTTAAAATTAACAATAATATTAATTAATTAATCAAGATTGTTGTAGAGATAGGAATTACGCACCGTCGCCCGAGAAACCGGGTTTTTTAGAGAATATGTGGATCACAAGCCAGTATTTTCCTAAAAAAACCGATAAACCGGGTTTTTTAGAGAATATGTGGGTCACAACCCAGTATTTTCGCCAAAAAAACCCGGTTTCTGTGCGTAAGTCCTGAGAGACCAGGTTTCTAGGAGAGCGCCAGCAGAAACGGCATCTCAAAAAAAATTTTAAATTAGGGGGTGACAGGTTGAGGAAACTGTGCTAGATTAGTAAATCAGTTGCGAAAGTAAGCGCAGTCTTTAAAAGCGGATGTGGCGGAATTGGTATACGCGCACGTTTGAGGGGCGTGTGGGCTTCCCTTGCGGGTTCGAGTCCCGCCATCCGCATTAAGATTTTTTACCGATTAGGTAGGTTGAATTGAGATGATCCCCTTGAGTTCTATGTAGGGGATGCTAGTAATCAATCTTCGGGTATAATTTCGGTAACAACAGGGGTTCCCGTATTCCCTCCACTAACAACAATTGTATCATTTTCAAACCGACCCACGGCTTTTTCTCCCATTAAACTAAATGGGGGATCGAGTTGACGATAAACCACGTTTCCTTCGGCGGAAAAAGACTGTTCAACCACAGACCAATTAACTAGATTAGCATTGAGTTGGGCTTGACGTTTTTGACCAATTCCGACTACATTTCCGGTTAAATAAAAGATATTATTTTTTAAATCTCCCCATCCTTGATTGGCGGTTAAAGTTACTTGCTGATCTCGTTCAATTAGGGTAATAAACTGAGGAGAACTAATGGTTTGTTTTTCAAGATTCCATTGTAATTCATTACTAGAAATTTGTAAAGGCGGTTGAGATAAAGCAATTTGGGCATTTTTTTTGAGAGTCCCAATTTTAGTTTTTAAATTCATTTCTGCGGTTTCCGCCACCCCCCGGTCTGTAATAGTTTGATTTTGATAACGTTCAATCTCGGTTTTCATATTACTGGTTAATAGTTGGGGTTCTAATTGCCAAATAATATGATCACTTTGTAACTTAATAACGGGATCTTTGCCACTAACCGTGGCTTTATCCCAAAATTCTACTCGTTTTTGGCGATAAAATACCTGAACTTCCCGAGCCACCGCTTGCAATTGAGCATGATCTCCGGTGACTCCATTTCGCACGACAATAATATATTGCTGTACAATCCATTCTAACTCGTTTCCCTTCAAAACTAAACCCGTATTTGGATCGGTAGCCACAATATTATTGCGTAAAAAAATGCGTCTGCTATTCTGTTCAAATTCTCCTTGATCGGATTTAATATTATATAATAATTTACCCTGATCATATAATTCACCAACGGGATTTTTTACCGTTGCCATTTTTTTATCTTTACTATAACTAACCTGTTTGGCTTTAATTTTCCATAATAATTTTCCCTGCTCATCCGCCTGTTCTAAGGTGACATCATCTAAGGTTAAGGTGCGTTCAAATTCTTCCGAGGGCTTAGATTGAGAATTTGTTGAGGTCTGTTCAACATTTTTGGGAGAGCAAGCAGAAATTCCGATTAAAATAATCACCCAAACCAGTAACAACCGCATCTAATTTTAAGAGTTTAAGAGTGGGAAAGTTAGGAGTAAAAACCAGCCGGAGCCAGCTTTTACTCCGTTTGTTTTTCTAGGAATGCTCCTCAATTATTTGTCCATCTATCAGACTAATTCCCGATAAAGGACGATAGGTATAGCTAGGAGTGCGGGGGGTTTTTTGGATTTCTTCTTTGATCATTTCTAAATCAATATAGCGATCGGCGACATTAATTAAACTATCGCTGGTCATCGCTCGCAAACTCACCACTTCCACCCGCACACCCCGATAACTCACGGAGTCCACCGCATAGGCTAAATCGCCATCGCCACTGACTAAAACCGCCGTGTCGTAGGAACCTACTAAGGCCATCATATCCACGGCTATTTCTACATCTAAATTAGCTTTTTTAGAACCATCAGGAAGTTGAACTAAATCCTTAGAAATGACGCGATAGCCATTCCGTCGCATCCATAATAAAAAGCCCTGTTGCTTCTCATTGGTGCGATCAACTCCCGTATAGAAAAACGAACGTAACAACCGAGATCCAGAGGTTAAACGACACAACAATTTAGTGTAATCGATTTCAATTCCCAGTTGCAAAGCTGCATAAAATAGATTAGAACCATCAATAAAGATGGCAACTCGGCCCCTGTTTTCCAGAACTTGTTCAGGAGTAAACAGTTCTCCAGTGGTCAGATTATTGAACATTTTTATACCTCTTTTTATGAAAAAAAATGATTTGAGTATGGGGAAAGTAAAACAATTGAAATTGATGTTTTATGTTAAACCAGGCTATCATTACAACGGGGTTAAATTTAGGATGACACCTCCTCTACATCCTCCAAGCGTCTGAACACGGGTTGTCCTTCTTGTAGGGGTTGATTAGGGGGTAAAGCACCCCAAACCCCATGAATATCAAAGGACAGTGATGTTCTGAGTATAGTCTGGTCATTGAAGTCAATAGTATATCCCAGTTGTTGATAAATCCGAGTGCTAATATTCGGAATAATTGGGGATAAAAGATAAGATGATAACCGAACTGATTCTAAAACCGAGTACAGCACTTGAGCAACTGCTTCTTGTTTTCCTTGTTTATAAAGACTCCAAGGAGCTTGCTCATCAATGTATTTATTCCCGGCTTGAATTAAGGTGAAAATAGCGTGGCAAACTTCGCTAAAAGCTAGGGAATTGTATGCTTGAGTTACGGGATCCGTTAAGGTGAGACCGATGGATTTGAGCGCATCTTCCTGGGGGATATCTTCACTCTTAACATTAGGAACACAACCGTTAAAATATTTATGCGCCATTTTCAGCGTCCGGTTGAGTAAGTTCCCTAAGTCATTAGCTAAGTTAGCATTAACGGTATGAATAAACCGAGTTTGACTATAATCACCATCCTGTCCAAATTCTATCTCTTTCAAAAAATAAAAGCGAATAGCATCGGAACCATATTGATTGACTAAAGCCACGGGATCAAGCGTATTCCCTAAGCTTTTGCCCATCTTCTTCCCATCTTTGGTTAAAAAACCGTGTCCAAAGATACGAGCGGGTAGAGATAACCCTGCGGACATCAACATTGCCGGCCAATAAATGGCATGGAACCTTAAAATATCCTTACCAATCAGATGTAAATTAATCGGCCACCATTTCGATAGCGCATTGTCTAAGGTGGGTTCATCTTCAGAATCAAGCAAAGCGGTGACATATCCTAATAAGGCATCAAACCAAACATAAATCGTATGATTTGGATCGGTAGGAATGGGAAATCCCCAGTCAATGTTAACGCGGGAAATCGAAAAATCCTGTAGTCCTTGCTTAACAAAATTCATGACTTCGTTGCGCCGACTTTCAGGCTGAATAAACTCGGGATGCTCTTGATATAAAGTTTCTAACTGTTGCTGATAATTAGATAAGCGGAAAAAATAGTTCTCCTCATCCTTCCATTCTACTACTTTATTGGTATGAATGGGGCAGTATTTTCCGGGGGCTAATTCCCGTTCTTCTTTGTATTCTTCACAGGCGACACAATACCAACCCTGCTGTTGACTGAGGTAGATATCTCCGTTATCCCAAACCCGTTGAAAAAACTCTTTAACAATGGCTTCGTGACGGGGTGCAGTTGTCCGACTAAAGCGATCATACTGAATATCAAAATGCTCCCACAGGGAGGCAAAACTAGAGGCAATCTGATCACAATGATCCTGGGGAAAACGATCTAATTCCTCGGCTGTGCGTTGAATTTTTTGACCGTGTTCATCGGTTCCAGTAATTAGGAGAACAGATTTTCCTTGGAGTCGTTGAAATCGGGCGATCGCATCGGCCGCCATGGTTGTATAAGCACTACCAATGTGAGGAACATCATTGACATAATAAAGGGGTGTTGTAATCGCAAAGGTATTCAAAGGGGTTTGTGTCAATTTCATTGAGATTTATTGATTTAAAGGAGTTTTAATCGGATCTAGGGGGATAATGGGGCTAATCAGCTGTACTGCATTTAAACTGTATATTCGCTTCGTGCGAGGACGCGCTGCTGACGCTGGGTTTCGCCAGCGCTAACCTGACTGGGTGAACTACTTTTAAGTCATACTCCATCCTACTCTATAGGGAAAGTCGGGGCAATCCGTTTGGCTAATCTCTTTTGTTAACAAAATACTATTCCTGACAATATTCAACTATAAGTTGAGTGAAGTTTTACAATACTACTTTTTATGGATAGCAAACATTTAAGGATTTGATATCACATCAAATTAAAGGCGGTTGAAACCGCAGCTACACAAACAAAACCCGCCGACGCGGGTTGAAAATTCTGGGGGCGGATTTTTCCTATCCACATACCATATTTGTCCGCGAAGGCGGACATCGTTTATGTAGTGTAGCGGTTGAAACCGCAGCTACACAAACAAAACCCGCCGACGCGGGTTGAAAATTCTGGGGCGGATTTTTCCTACCCACATACCATATTTGTCCGCGAAGGCGGACATCGTTTATGTAGCCGCGATTTCAATCGCCGAGGGCTTTATTTCTAAAAATAAATCACCGATCACCGATCACGGTACGATGAACGATGACGCTATGCCATACCATCCATGACCTAGGACCAATCCGCCGAACAGCTATTAGAGTTAGCTGCCGCATCGGGCGCTGAGGCTGCGGAAGTGTTTCAATCCCAATCCCTTTCCAAGCCGATTTTTTTTGAAGCCAATCGACTCAAGCAACTCGAAAGTAGCCAATCGGAAGGGACAACCCTGCGACTTTGGCGAGATGGACGTCCGGGTTTAGCCGTTGCCTATGGGCCAGTGGAACCGGAAAAATTAGTTACCCGGGCACTGGCTTTAAGTACCCTCAATCAACCCGAAACCATTGAACTAAACGAATCCAAGGCCCAATCTAGCTATCCTGATATTGGGCAAGTTGTCCCCGTTGAACAATTGATCGGTTGGGGGAAACAAGCAATTGAACTGATTCGGGCGTCCTATCCTGACGTCCTCTGTACAGCCGAATGGGATTGCGAAGTGGAATCAATTCGCCTGATTAACTCCCGCGGCCTCGAATGTAGCCACACCGACACCACCCTCAGTGGCTATATGGAAACCGAATGGGTACGGGGAGATGATTTTTTAGCGGTTTCCGATAGCCAAACCCAACGGGATTTTCTTGACCCGACTCTCCTGGCCTAACAGATTTTAATAAGGTTAAATTGGGCTAAAAATAACATATTTTCTTTTATAAGTTAGATTCCGGTGTTATTTACCGCTAAAGCCGCGGATATGCTCTGGGGAACCCTGGATGCTGCTTTGAATGGTAAACAGGTCTTAGAGGGGGCTTCTCCTTGGAGCGATCGCTTAAATACCCCCGTCGTGTCTCCGATGTTAACCCTATATCAAGAACCCGATGCCGGGCCATTTAGTTGTCCCTTTGATGATGAAGGTATCCCCACCCGTCCGATTACTTTTATTCAAAACGGAGTTTTAAAACTATTTTATACCGACTTAACCACGGGTCGCACCCTGGGAAGTGGTACAACCGGAAACGGATTTAGAACCCATTTAGGCAGTTATCCCACCCCCGGTTTATTTAATCTTTTATTACAACCTGGAAAAAGTTTTTTAACTGAGTTAATCCAAAGTTTAGATCGGGGTTTAATTGTCGATCAAATGTTAGGAGAAAGTGCGGGAATTAGTGGGGATTTTTCAATTAATGTGGATTTGGGATATCGAGTTGAAAAGGGCGAAATTGTCGGACGGGTAAAAAATACAATGGTAGCCGGAAATGTTTACACCGTCCTCAAACAAGTTATAGAATTAGGAGGTGATGCCTCTTGGAATGGTTACTGTTATACTCCTTCTATTATTCTTGAAGAGTTATCGGTTACGGGGAATGGGTAATAGGTAATGGGTAATGGGTTTTAGAAAAATCACCGAATGATAATTATTGCTTTTATTATAAAAATCTAAAAATAAATTACTATTCCCTGTTCCCTGTTCCCTGTTCCCTGTCCCCTTAAAATACTATCTACAGAAAAACCATAATTATGATTGAATTTAATCAATTTGAAGCCTTGAGTTTTGACTGCTATGGCACTTTAATTGATTGGGAAAGCGGAATTACTCCAATTTTACAACAATTAGTTAATGCCCATGGAATTGAGATGAGTAATCAACAGTTACTTGAATTATTTGCTATATTGGAACCGGAAGCCCAAAGCGGAGACTATAAAACCTATCGGGAAATTCTCCGAGAAGTTGTGCAGAAGTTCGGAGAACGTTTAGGGTTTTCTCCGACTCCCACGGAATTAGAAAGTTTAGCCAATTCAATTCAATATTGGCAACCCTTTCCTGATACGGTAGAAGCTCTAAAAGCCTTAAAACAAAAATATAAATTAGTGATCATTTCCAATATTGATGATGATTTGTTTGCCCAAACTAACCAACATCTTCAAATAGAATTTGATCATATTATTACAGCACAACAAGCTCAATCCTATAAACCTTCTGCCCATAATTTTCACTTTGCCTTAAATAAAACCGGGCTTTCTGCTAATAAGTTACTGCACGTTGCCCAAAGTATTTTCCATGATATTGCCACAGCAAATAGTTTAGGATTAACAACAGTTTGGGTTAATCGTCGTCAAGGACAACCCGGAGGAGGAGCAACGAAAATTGCGATCGCCCAACCGGATTTAGAAGTACCGGATTTAAAAAGTTTAGTTGACTTGATTTTTGAGAGTTAGCAAATAGAGTGATTCACTAAAATAAACTTTAAAATGGCATTTTCCAGACTTTTATAGCATTCTTATCTCCTCCAGAAACCAGAAATTTGTTATCAGGAGTAAAAGCTATAGACTGTACATAAGAAGATGGAAAAGAAAGAGTAGCAAGTTCTTGATGATGTTTTAAATCCCAAATTCTAACTTTTCCATCATCAGCACCACTCGCTAGAAATTGAGAATCTGAAGTTATAGCTAAGGATGTAACAGGCTGAGTGTAACCTGTTAATTTATCTATGAATTCACCTGAATTTAAGTCCCATATCTTAATTGTTTTATCATTGCTTCCAGAGATTAATAATTGATTATCTGGACTAATCACAATAGCTCGAATAATGTCTTGATGTTCTTTATCTTTGTCTAAACTACGAATTTCTGTTCCCGTTTTATAGTCATAAATTCTCAAAACTTTATCATCTCCTCCACTGACTAACCATTTTTCATTGGGACTTAATGCAAGAGAATTAATTTTTTTAGTTAGGGTTGGGATTGTCCTAATTTTTTCACCTGTCTTCTGATCCCAAAAAGTGATAGGAGTATTTTCTCCCGCACTCATCAAAGTTTGTCCTGTCGAATTATAAACAAGACTGCGAATAGTGCTATCATTCGGAATCGGAAAAGTCTCAAACTTCCCAAAATTTAAGTCCAAAATTTTTAAGGATTTCACTCCCCCAATTGCTAATTTGTTTTTATGAGGATTAAATACAACTGTATATACTTGATCTTGATTGTCAAATTTCTCTTTTTCTTGGACTTTTTCAAAAGTAGAAATTTTGACTATATTCTTGTCACCTCCACTTGCTATCCTGTCTCCATTAGGACTAATAGCAATTGTATAAACTAGACTATTTCCAGAATCCTGTAGACTACTAAGCACAGGAAAGATAGCTTTATCCTCTAAGAAATTTTTGATTATTTTTCGTCTTGACTCAGCTTGAGATACATAATCTTTATAATCATATTTTTCTGATAAATGTTGAATAACTTGTTGATATATTTGCTCAGAAAGCTTTAAATTAAAGATTGGATCTTTATTAGATTTTACAGCTAAATCAAAATAAGTATTAGCTAATTTTATTTCGGCTTCTATATACTGTTTGTCTTGGTCTAAAACTTTCTCAAAATCATTTATGGCTTTCTCAAAATCATTTTTCTGATAATAAATTTTACCTCGTTGATAATAAACTTCTAAAAATTCAGGATTACGGTTAATTTCTTCACTGTAAGAATTAATTGCTTGGGTTTCCTTGGTAATAATAAGCTAGTGCTTTATTATAAGAAAGTTCAGGGTAGTTAGAATTGTATTTTTTTGTTTTATCAAAATCATCAATAGCTGTCTGATAGTTACCTAAATTCAGTTCGGCTAATCCTTTTTTATAATAGGCTTCAGTTAAAGACTTAGGATGCAGTTGTTTTTGACTTAAATTCAAATCAATTACTTCCTGAAAATCAGCAATAGCATTTTTATACTTTCCTAATTCTGCATTAATTGAACCTCTCATCAGCAATGCGTCTTGAGAATTAAGATCTTTCTTAATCGCCATATCTAAATCCTTAATTGCATTTTTATAATCCAGGTTAACCAAATAAACAACTGCTCGATTGAGGTAAGATTGATAAACTTCAGGGTTTCGCTTTATAGCGTCCGTAAAATCTGTACAAGCAGCTTTATAATTTCCTGTTTTTAGATAGAAATATCCTCTTAATACTAGAGGATCAACATAAGTTTTTGGATTCTTAATATGATCTTTAAATTGAGGTTTAGATCCTAATATTGCTTTATTAAAATCACCTAAAGCATCTTCAAAATTTCCCAAGTTAAAATAGGCAAAACCTCGTTGAGCATAGGCTTCTGAAAAATCGTTGTCCTGACCTAAAGCATTACTAAAAAATGTCACAGCATATTTGTAATTTTGTTTTTCTAATTCCTCTTGACCTTTTTTATACCATTCAAAGGCTTTGGGATCTTGGTTAAGATATATATTATAATTATTAATGTTAACAGTCTTAAATAAGCTAACTTCTTCAATATTGACAGGAACGTTAACAGTTAAAAAGCTAATCTTAATCCCTGGAAGACTTATATTTATATTTCCCGATAAGTTAGGGAAATCTTGATTAGCTTTTTTTCCTTGGTAGCCTGAGTTTTTAAATTGGTTTTGGTTTAAATAAAAGACAAAATCATTTCCAATAAAAGGACTAATGGATTTTATATCTTCTTGAGATCGAACGTTTTTGAGATTTTCTTTTAAAAGTGATGGGGTTGAGGAGAGATTTAATTCCTTATTGGGGGATAAACTTTGAGCAAAAGCAACAGAACTGAAATCAGATAAGCTAATTAAAGAAATCAATAAAGAAATGAATAATAATTTTAAGAATCGATAGAGATTAGTCATAGCGGTAACTGGTTTATAGGGTAATGCTTAGTTAATTATAGTGGGTTTAGTGCGATGACTCTCCTGATGTTATATAAAAATTAACATTGGTAGTGCTTGGTAATAGGAAAAGAAGTGGGAGCGTTTTCTCTCGCTATAATAATATATAAACTATTGATCAATGATTTGATAAAATTATCGGAGGCAGAGCCTCCGGTTGGCATTCCAAGGTAGAACCTTGGAACGAGGGGAAGGGTTAAAGTTGTCCGAAACCTTTTTTCTTTTTGTCTTTCTTTTTCTTGGCTTTAGCCGCCCCGGGATAACCGCCTCCCATACCGGGCATTCCGGGCATTCCGGGCATTCCCATCCCCGGCATTCCTCCCATTCCTGGCATCATTCCTTGACTCATTTGTTGCATCATTAGCCGCATTTTCTGGAAGTCACTAACTAACTTCATCACATCTTTTTCTAGCATTCCTGAACCCTTAGCAATACGTTTGCGACGGGAGGGAGAACTAGCTAATAAATCGGGGTTTTTGCGCTCATCAACGGTCATGGAATTAATCATCGCTTCCGACCGTTTTAATTGCGCTTCTCCCTGGTCTAATTGGTCTTGGGAAATCTTATTCATCCCCGGAATTAACTTAATTAATCCTCCCAAAGATCCCATATTTTTCATCATCCGAGTTTGACGCAGGAAGTCGGTAAAATCAAATTTTGCTGTAACAATTTTTTCCTGCATTCTCTCGGCGTCCGCCAAGTCGAATTCCTCTTGAGCTTTTTCAACTAAGGTTAAAATATCGCCCATGCCTAAAATTCGAGACGCCACCCGGTCAGGATAAAAAGGTTGCAGCGCTTCGACTTTTTCTCCCACCCCAACAAATTTAATCGGAGCCCCCGATACTCGACGAATTGATAGCGCCGCCCCGCCGCGACTATCGCCATCCATCTTAGTTAAAATTGCCCCGGTTATCCCAATTCGTTCGTTAAAAGTGCGGGTTAAATTAGCGGCTTCTTGACCCGTCATGGCATCCACCACTAATAGGGTTTCATGGGGTTCAATAGTTTGTTTAATTTGGGCTAATTCCGCCATCATATTTTCGTCTATTTGCAGACGTCCGGCGGTGTCAATAATCACGGTATCAATATCTTGATTGCGGGCGTGTTCTACCCCTTGGCGAGCAATTTCTACGGGGTCGGTATCGGTTCCCATTTCAAACACAGGAACGTTAATTTGTTTGCCTAATGTGATTAATTGATTGATGGCGGCGGGGCGATAAATGTCCGTAGCAACTAACAAAGTAGTGCGATTTTCCTTTCTCAAATGCAGGGCTAATTTTGCCGTGGCGGTGGTTTTTCCTGTCCCTTGCAACCCCGCCATTAAAATAATTGTTGGGGCGGTGTCCGCTTGGGCGAGGGGAACGTTACTTTCCCCCATGACGTTGACCAATTCATCATGGACGATTTTGACAAACTGTTCTCCGGGTCGTACACCGGACACGACTGCTGCTCCCTGGGCTTTTTCGCCCACTTCGGCGACAAATTCCTTAACCACTTGCAGGTTAACATCGGCTTCGAGCAGGGCGCGACGGACTTCTTTTAGGGCATCTTGAATATTAGACTCACTAATTTTATCTTGACCTCGGAGTTTCTTCCAAGTGGATTCAAAGCGTTCGGCAAGAGCATCAAACATAGCAATTTCTTTATGGAACAAATGGGCATCAGTCTCTATAATAATATTGAAAGGGCTGCAATTGTGCTTCAATTGATCAATTTAATAGGATTATAAAAATTGAATTAGTAGCGTTCGTCCAATTTAGTGTTCTATTTTTTAGATAAAATATGATAAATCTAACCCCTAATTTTTATGGGGATTTTAAACAGTAATCATTATTATTTGAACCGATAAAAACATTTGTTGTTGCGATGCGACGCTCCATATTTGTAGGGTGTGCTGAAGCGCAACAACAAACTAAGGTCTAATCTCGTTTGATCTTTTCTATCTTTTCATCAAAAATCGCTCCTCTTTTGATTAAGTCTGCTTTCACATTTTTGGAAATTCCCGCATCATGCCAGAGTCGAGCTTCTTTGATATTTGCTCCGGTGAAATCCACTCCGGCTAAATTAGTTAATGCTAATCCAGCTTGATGCAAATTAGCATTTTTTAAACAAGCTCCGCTTAAATTAGCATCGCTTAAATTACAGTTACTTAAATTGGCTTCTTCCAAATTAACATTGGCTAAATTAGCGCCGCTTAAATTGGCTAATACCAAACTCACCCGATGCAAATAGGCCCCACTTAAATCCGCATCACTTAATAAAGCTCCGCTTAAATCTGCGCCTCCTAAATTGGCATTTGTTAAGTCGGAATTAGTTAAGTCAATATCACTTAAATCTGCCCCTCGTAAGTAGGCATTAGTTAATTTTGCCCCACTTAAATTTAATCCACTTAAATTAGCTCCGAGTAGTTTCGCTTGGGCAAAATCTTCTAAGGGATTTAAACCAGCAATTTCCGCTAATTCTAAAAAATTATCGGTTTTTGTGGATATAATGGCTTGTACTGTTGTTTGTAAATCAGAAAAATGACACCCTTGAGATGCTGCTTTTTGGGTTAACAATTGCAAGTCTTCATGGGTTTTATAATCGAGCGCCATTTCGTGAATATCAGCAGGTAAAGGTTGTTTTTGTAACCAAAGTACCAGTTTCCGCTCCAACACCGCCAAGCGATTTGGGCTAAGATTATGGGGCCAAAGTCCTTCTACACCAGTCATAATAGTTTTAATGGTTTTGTTTATTCATATCATTAAACATCACGGGGGGTTAACCACTAACACCTAGGATGTTCTACTAACCTAATCTTTATTTTCCCTAAAAATTGCCCCTTGTTTGACTAACTCGGATTTAATTCGCTGGGAAATTCCCACTACCTCGGTAAAATCAACGTTTGTGACCTGGGCATTTTTAGTCTCGGCTTGGCTGAAATTAGCCCCAGTTAAGTTCACACCTTGAAATTTTACCCCGGTTAGGTCGGCATAGTTCAGATTGGCTTGACTGAGGTTGGCTTGGGTCAAGTTGGCGTAGGGTAAATAGGCACTCATCAAGTTAGCATGGGTTAAATTAGCATAACTCAAATTAGCCCGAGGCATTTTCGTCCTGACATCGGCTTCGCTGAGATTAGCACCCGTTAAATCGGCATCGCGTAAATTAGCGTTAGTTAAAGTAGCATAACTGAGATTAGCTTCTTTTAAAATCGCTCCGCTCAAATCGGCTAAGGTTAAATTAGCATAACTGAGGTTGGTTTTTTCTAAATTTGCCTCTCGTAAATCGGCATAATTAAAATCAAGATGACTTAAATCCATTCCGGCAAAATCACAGAAAGGATCTAAACCAATATTTTCGGCTTGCTGTAGAATATTTCCGGGATTTTCTATTAAAAACTCTCGAAAAATAGCTTGATGCTGTTGAGAATAGGATTTAACTTGTTCCCATTGTTCTAACTGTTCATAAATTAATTTTAAATGGTTAAAAGCATTACCTTGACTGGGATAATTGTGGTGAGCTTGGGCGAGGGTTAATTGTTGTTGATATGCCTCAATTGCCAGTTCAAATTGTTCTTGAGCGAGATAGATTTTTCCCAATACGGATAATGCCTGCTCTTCCGTGCGGGGATCGGAAAATTGACGAGCGAGGGCTAACCGTTGGTTTTGGTATTCAAGGGCGTTAATATAGTCTCCTAAATTATAGGAAATATTGCTCAGATTAATTAAAGCATTCATTTCCCCTTTGGGATCTTGAATTTCTCGGGCGATCTCTAAATGTTTTTGATAGCAATTTATCGCTAATTCCGGGCTTAATAGGACTTCATGTACAGCCCCTAGATTCCCCCATGCTGCCCCTTCCCGTTTGCGATCATTTAGATTTCGGTAAGCGTGAAGGGCTGCTTGCCAAGATGCTAAAGCGGCTTGATATTCTGCATTTTGATAGTGTAAAATCCCTTGCTCGAATAACTCGTTGGCTTGTTCTAACATCTAAATCGTTTATTTGATGAATTCCTTGATCCAGATTAATCTAAATCCGTTAATTATGCAAGGGGGAATCTATTCCCCCTAATCCTATTTTTAAGGCAGGGCTGTTTGATTTTACTAAATTGTTGCTCAAACATTTCGCGGGATTTTTTATGATTATCAACCAATATGCTGATGATTCAGATCGCACTGATCACTGATCATTGACTGATATCTGTCCAATTATAGATAATCTATGGGATCTGATTGACCAAGAAGAAGATATAGCAATCCTAAATGATTTTCTATATATAAGTATACTGATGAATTTTGGGAAAATCAAATTTATGTTCCTTAGTAAAAAACTCGAACAAAAATTTGATAATCTTAAACGACCTGCATAAATACCAATACTTCCTCAAAAAGTTTTTCGCTTGTAACCAAATATCTTCAACCGGATTTTGTTGCGGAGCATTAGGAGCAAATAAAATACAAGTAATTAAAAAATCATCAGGTTCTTTATCACCATTTATTTCTGATAAAAATTCTCT
>MNYZ01000041.1 GCA_001873365.1 Oscillatoriales cyanobacterium CG2_30_40_61
CTACTCCCCCTGCTCCCCCTACTCCCCGGTGCTCCCCGGTGCTCCCCGGTGCTCCCCGGTGCTCCCTATTCCCTGTTCCCTCCTACAAAATCAAATTTGCAAAAAGTGGTGATATAGGTTATTATGATCTTTTGGGTGTCAACATCTGACCATACTTTTGAAAGAAAGTCCCGTCCCCAGGTAGGGGAGGGATATTTCAGTGGAGATACCTCAAAACTTCAAATTGCCTAATTATTTCAGTATGTCGTAACTCATGCCCACTATCCAGCAACTAATTCGTTCTGCACGGGAACAGACTCAGAAGAAAACAAAATCACCCGCCCTAAAGAGTTGCCCTCAAAGGCGGGGAGTCTGTACAAGGGTTTATACAACCACCCCTAAAAAACCTAATTCCGCGCTGCGTAAGGTGGCAAGGGTGCGGCTAACCTCTGGCTATGAAGTGACAGCATATATTCCGGGTATTGGTCACAACTTGCAAGAACACTCCGTAGTAATGATTCGAGGCGGTCGGGTGAAAGATTTGCCTGGAGTTCGATATCACATTATTCGCGGAACATTAGATACGGCGGGAGTCAAAGATCGTCGTCAAGGACGCTCGAAGTATGGTGCCAAGCGTCCTAAGTAGGAGCTTTGAGTCAGGGCTAAGTTAAAAGTTGTGGCGGTGTTGTTGGATCAAGATTAACAACATTAGGCCCCTGGTGACTTGTCCCCATCGCTGAAAATCTTAAATTATCTATTGTGTTAAGGAAGATACAATATGTCTCGTCGCAGAGTTGTGCAGAAGCGTCCGATCCCTGTAGATCCGGTCTATAACAGTCGCTTAATTAGCATGATGGTACGTCGCATCATGAAGCACGGAAAGAAATCCATTGCCTACGGGATCATTTATCAGGCACTGAAAACAATCGAAGAAAGAACGGGTTCAGAGCCTCTTGAAGTCTTTGAAAAAGCCGTTCGGAATGCGACTCCCCTAGTGGAAGTCAAAGCGCGACGGGTGGGTGGTGCAACCTATCAGGTTCCCATGGAAGTTCGCTCAGAACGAGGAACAGCTTTAGCCCTCCGTTGGTTAATTCAATATGCTAGGGCCAGAACCGGACGTTCTATGTCCGTGCGATTGGCCAATGAACTGATGGATGCCGCTAACGAAACTGGAAGTGCAGTTCGTAAACGGGAAGAAACTCACCGGATGGCAGAAGCTAATAAAGCCTTTGCCCATTATCGGTACTAAAAAAATGGATAGCAGTGATATCCGTAAACGTATAAAATCTTAATAAAGGTTTAAAAAAGGAGGTAGTTGTGGCACGTGCCGTCCCGCTTGAGAGAGTACGGAATATTGGTATTGCAGCCCACATTGACGCGGGCAAAACAACCACAACGGAGCGGATTCTATTCTACTCCGGCATGGTTCATAAAATGGGCGAAGTCCATGAAGGAACAGCAGTAACCGACTGGATGGCTCAAGAGCGGGAGCGTGGAATTACCATCACGGCTGCCGCGATTACCACCAGTTGGAAAGATCATAAGATCAATATCATTGACACTCCGGGTCACGTTGACTTCACCATTGAAGTCGAACGTTCGATGCGGGTGTTAGACGGTGTGATTGCTGTTTTTTGTTCAGTCGGTGGTGTACAACCCCAATCTGAAACGGTTTGGAGACAAGCAGATCGCTATAAAGTTCCTCGGATCGTCTTTGTGAACAAGATGGATCGCACGGGTGCTAACTTTTTCAAAGTTTATGAGCAAATCCGCGATCGCTTAAGAGCCAATGCCGTTCCGATCCAGATCCCGATTGGTAGTGAAAACGACTTCCAGGGATTAGTGGATTTGGTAGAGATGAAAGCTTATCTCTACAACGACGACGATAAAGGAACGGATTTTGAGGTCACTGATCAAATTCCCGAAGCTGTGAAACAGATAGCCGAGGAATATCGGGTGAAATTGGTGGAGTCGGTTTCTGAAACCGATGATCACCTGATGGAGAAGTACCTAGAAGGTGAAGAACCGACGAACGAAGAAATTCGGACTCAGTTACGCAAAGGCACAATTGCCGGGAAGATTGTTCCTCTGCTATGTGGTTCTGCTTTCAAGAATAAAGGGGTACAACAACTGTTAGATGCGGTGGTTGACTATCTCCCGGCTCCATCGGAAGTTCCTCCGATCCAAGGCACCTTGGCAAATGGTGAGATTGACGTCCGTTATGCCGATGACGAAGCACCTTTATCGGCTCTAGCGTTCAAGATCATGGCTGATCCTTACGGACGCTTGACCTTCGTTCGAGTCTATTCCGGTGTTTTGCAAAAGGGCAGTTATGTCCTGAACTCGACAAAAGATAAGAAAGAGCGAATTTCTCGCTTAATCGTTCTTAAAGCTGATGATCGGATCGAAGTGGATGAACTGCGGGCTGGAGACTTAGGGGCAGCCCTGGGCTTGAAAGATACCCTCACCGGTGATACCCTCTGTGATGACACGAACCCGATTATTTTGGAATCTCTGTTCATCCCTGAACCCGTGATTTCCGTGGCGGTGGAACCCAAAACCAAACAGGATATGGAGAAACTCTCCAAAGCTCTCCAATCTTTGTCAGAGGAAGATCCGACCTTCCGGGTTTCCGTTGATTCCGAGACCAACCAAACCGTAATTGCCGGGATGGGCGAACTGCACTTGGAAATTCTGGTTGACCGGATGTTACGGGAGTTCAAAGTGGAGGCGAATGTTGGTGCTCCTCAAGTTGCTTATCGGGAAACTATCCGCAAATCTGTGAATCGAGCCGAAGGCAAATTCATCCGCCAAAGTGGCGGTAAAGGTCAATACGGTCACGTTGTGATTAATCTCGAACCCGGTGAACCCGGTAGCGGATTTGAATTTGTTTCCAAAATTGTTGGGGGAACTGTACCCAAAGAGTACATCAACCCGGCGGAACAAGGGATGAAAGAAGCCTGCGAAACTGGAGTAGTTGCGGGTTATCCTCTGATTGACTTGAAAGCCACTCTGGTGGATGGATCTTACCACGATGTAGACTCCTCAGAAATGGCATTCAAGATCGCTGGCTCCATGGCACTCAAAGAAGCGGTGAGTAAAGCTTCACCCGTGCTGTTAGAGCCGATGATGAAAGTTGAGGTAGAAGTTCCAGAAGACTTTATTGGTAACGTGATTGGAGACCTCAACTCTCGCCGGGGCCAAATCGAGGGTCAAGGAACAGAACAGGGTATTGCCAAAGTGACCGCTAAGGTTCCCTTAGCTCAGATGTTTGGTTATGCCACGGATATCCGTTCCAAAACCCAAGGTCGGGGGATTTTCACCATGGAGTTTAGCCATTATGAGGAAGTTCCTCGTAGCGTGGCTGAAGCCATTGTTGCCAAGAATAAAGGCAACTAAATGGGATCGGGGGGTTTGGGTAATAGTTAATGGTTAATCACCAACAACTCATACCTGCCCCGCTGCCCACAATTATTTTTCTTGAAAACTTTCAATTCTTAACTGAAAATGGCACGCGCAAAATTTGAACGAAACAAACCCCACGTTAATATCGGTACCATCGGTCACGTTGACCACGGTAAAACCACTTTAACGGCTGCAATTACCATGACTTTGGCTGCTCTGGGTCAAGCCACAGCCAAAAAATACGATGAAATTGATGCGGCTCCCGAAGAAAAAGCCCGGGGGATTACGATCAATACGGCTCACGTTGAATACGAAACCGAAAGCCGCCACTATGCCCACGTTGACTGTCCGGGTCACGCTGACTATGTGAAAAACATGATCACCGGTGCGGCTCAGATGGACGGTGCAATTTTGGTGGTATCGGCGGCCGATGGCCCCATGCCCCAAACCCGTGAACATATCCTGTTAGCCAAACAAGTCGGGGTTCCCAATATCGTTGTCTTCCTGAACAAAGAAGACATGGTGGATGATGCGGAACTGTTGGAACTGGTGGAACTGGAAGTCCGAGAACTGTTAAGCTCCTACGGTTTCGAGGGCGATGAGATCCCGATTGTTGCTGGATCTGCTAAAGAAGCTTTAGATTTCATGGTGGCTAACCCCAAAACTGCCGTCGGCACAAATAAATGGGTTGATAAGATCTACAAGCTGATGGAAGAAGTGGATGCCTATATCCCCACTCCTGAACGTGATATTGATAAGCCTTTCCTGATGGCTGTTGAAGATGTCTTCTCCATTACTGGACGGGGTACAGTGGCAACGGGTCGGATTGAACGGGGTAAAGTCAAAGTTGGCGATAACGTTGAACTGGTGGGAATTAGAACGACTCGTGCCACTACTGTCACGGGGATAGAAATGTTTAAAAAGAGTCTGGAGGAAGGGATGGCCGGGGACAACGCTGGTCTTCTCTTACGCGGTATCCAGAAGGCTGATATTGAACGGGGTATGGTAATTGCCAAACCCGGTTCGATTACCCCCCATACTCAGTTTGAATCTGAGGTCTATATTTTGAAGGACACAGAAGGTGGACGTAAAACTCCTTTCTTCCCCGGCTATCGTCCTCAGTTCTATGTCCGAACCACCGATGTTACCGGAACCATTAAAGCATTCACCTCCGATGAAGGTGAGGAAGCCGAAATGGTTATGCCTGGTGACCGGATTAAAATGACGGTGGAACTGATCAACCCCATTGCTATTGAACAAGGGATGCGCTTTGCTATCCGTGAAGGTGGCCGTACCGTGGGTGCTGGCGTTGTGTCCAAAATTCTGAAGTAAGCTTTGTGAATTAAAGCTGCAAAGTTGAGGATAAGGTTGCAGAAAATAGGAAGGGTTTGATCCTGTTTCTGCACCTTCTATCTGTCCAGCTCCTGTGACTGCTCAAGCCGATAATCCTGAACCTAGAAAACTGAACACCCCATGGCAACTATTCAACAACAAAAAATTCGGATTCGTCTCAAAGCCTTTGATCGTCGTTTACTTGATACCTCCTGCGAGAAGATTGTAGATACGGCGAATCGGACTAGCGCCACTGCGGTTGGGCCGATTCCTTTACCCACAAAACGCCGGATTTACTGTTTATTGCGTTCTCCCCACGTTGATAAAGATTCCCGGGAACACTTCGAGACTCGTACCCATCGTCGGATTATTGATATTTATCAGCCTTCTTCTAAAACCATTGATGCTCTGATGAAATTAGATTTACCCGCCGGGGTAGATATTGAAGTGAAACTTTAATTTTCCGCTTCGACTATTCTCAACCTACTCAACCTGACCTTTTAATCTGGGTTTTGAGTAGGTTTTTTGATATTTAGAAATTGACCCAAGATCTGCTACGTTGTTAGTAGCTCTTACTTAACGGACAATGGCATCATCTTCCTCAATTGCTGTTCGAGAACTGCCTCTGTTTCCTCTACCGGAAGTGGTTTTATTTCCGGGTAGACCCCTACCCCTGCATATTTTTGAATTTCGTTATCGGATTATGATCAATACTATCCTAAATGCGGATCGCCGTTTTGGGGTATTAATGTTTGATCCAAATCAAGGTCAAGTTGCTTCCGTGGGTTGCTGTGCGGAAATTGTCCAACACCAACGTTTACCCGATGATCGGATTAAAATGCTGACTTTGGGACAGCAGCGGTTTCGGGTATTAGAAGCGGTTAGAGAAAAGCCGTATTTGGTGGGTTTAGTGGAATGGATAGAAGATGAACCCCCTCAACAGGATTTAAGGCCCATGGCAACGGAAGTTGAGCGTTTGTTACGGGATGTGGTGCATCTGTCGGGGAAGTTAATGGATCAAAATATTGAACTTCCCGATGATATTCCCAGTTTACCGACGGAACTTTCCTACTGGGTTGCCAGTAATCTCTATGGTGTCGCCACCGAACAACAAACCCTATTAGAAATGCAAAATACTGTCACTCGTTTGGAAAGGGAAGTAGAGATTTTAACTTCAACCCGCAGCCATTTAGCTGCCCGGACAGCCTTAAAAGATGCTTTAGATTAACTCCATAGTAGGGATAATTCATGAATTACCCCTACTATAGGGGTGATGTGTAAGTCCTGTTAGCTCAGATTTTTGATCATAAAAACTAATTAACGACTCTGGGGTAAAGATAAGGGCTGTTGAGGAAAAGATTTTTCCTGATTAGAATGTCCGTTTTTTTTAACAGTAGACCCCAATTGATTATCTTCAGAAATCAGAGGATCAGCAGATAAAAATAACTCCCGAATCAACCTAGCCGCGGCTCGTTGGGCTAATTCCCCCGCCACTTTTTGACTCAGGTGTTGAACTTCCGGTTTCACCATTAAACCCGGAACTCGCTGCACTAATAACATCGGATCAAACCCTTTCGTATCTTGGAGAATACCCACAATTCTTTGAATTTGTTCTAAGTTATTTTGATTGGGGGTAGGTTGAGGGGTAATTGTGGGAGTTGGGGGGACTTTTATTCCCATCCATTCCGCTACTTTAGATTGGGCTGTAGTCAACGCATTACGAGAAGCTAGATCAATACTTTTAACTAACTCATTCCCTAACTGTTCTCGAATTAATTCCCCCCGTTCTGAAAATAAAAAATCTAGGGTTTGATCCAATACTTGATTAATATCATAATCCTCGCTACTTTGGGCATTTTTAAGTAAATTCTCTAAACGATTCCATCGAAATGATCCATCCTTAAATAAGAGATCTTTTAAGGAGGTTCTTAACTCAACAGAAGGATCAGTTAAGAGTCGTTTCGCCACATAGGGATAGGCTTTACTTAACACTTTAAAATTGGGATCAACGTTAATAGCAATTCCTTCTAAAGTGACTAAAGACCGAATAATTAAGGCATAATAAGCCGGAACTTGGAAGGGATACTCATACATTAAATCCGAGAGTTGATCCGTAATACTCTTAAAATTCAGTTCAGCAACACTCGCCCCCAAGGCATTACTAAACACTTCTGCTAAAGCTGGAATAATTGGGGTTAAATCGGTTTCAGGTGTTAAAAATTCCAACTTCACATAATCTTTTGCTAACCCTTCAAAATCCCGATTAACTAAATGCACAACTGCCTCTAATAACCCATATCTTTGATACGGTTTAACCTCACTCATCATCCCAAAATCGAGATAGACTAATTTTCCTTCCGGACTAGCTAATAAATTACCGGGATGGGGATCGGCGTGGAAAAATCCATGTTCTAATAATTGTCGCAAAGAACATTGTACCCCCACTTCAATTAAGTAACGAGCGTCAATTCCTTGGGCAGTAACTTCTTCTAAATTAGTTAATTTAGTACCATTTATCCACTCCATTGTCAATACCCGTCGCCCGGTATAACCCCAATAAATTCTAGGCACATAAATATCAGGAATATTGCCGTAAAGTTGTCTAAATCGTTCAGCATTTCTGCCTTCGTGGTTGTAGTCCATTTCTTCATAAATTCTTTCCCCAAATTCATCCATGATCGCGACTAAATCACTGCGGATAAATTTAAACCTTTTCTTAACCCATTGGGCTAGGGTTCGTAAAATATAAATATCCAGGGCAATACTTTCGGATAAACCCGGACGTTGCACTTTGACCGCGACGGTTTCTCCGGTTTTTAATTTGCCTTTATAAACCTGTCCCAAGGAAGCCGCAGCTAAGGGATCGGCACTTAATTCTGCATAGATATTATCGGGGTGATCGCCTAATTCTTCTTGAATAAATTGATAGGCAATTTCATTGGAGAATGGGGGAAGTTGATCTTGTAATTTGGTTAATTCGTCTAAATATAAAGTAGGCATGACGTCGGGCCGGGTGGATAGCGCCTGTCCGACTTTAATAAAAGCTGGGCCGAATTCGGTTAATATAGTTCGCAGTTGAATTGCCCGTTTTTTATCGGATTTAACTTTTTTTCCCCGTTTGCCATCTAACCATAATCCCAAGGCGAAGGAGCCGAATTTCCAAATAATACTAAATAAACGTCCCCAGACCTGGAACAATCGGGAACGGTAATAGTCGGCAATGGCCACAGGATCGTAGCGTACCGTAGGTGGCTCCGATTCATTGTGGATGGTTCCCTCTGGCCGGGGATGATGTTCGTCCATGGACTTTGAGGAAACATCAATGGTGGCTGGGGAAAATGATCCGTTCGATTCGAGTTGGGTGATAGTCATGGGGTGAATCTAAATCAAGCCGGGGCTGAGTTTTGAATTTATATTAACTATTGTAACAACATTCCTATCAGTCATCAGTTGTAGGGGCGGGTTCATCAAGATTTAAGTGATTAAAAAAGATCTCAAAGAACCCGCCCGTACCAATTATCAGTTATAGGAGTCGCCATAACGCTATTGACATGGATTACCGCACTAAGGCGGTAATGACAGCCGATAAGTAGTCCTAATAGCTAGGCGCGGTTGCTATAAAAAGATTCCAATAGTAGAACATCTCAATCCAGATTTTCTGTTTCTGGGTTGGGTGCGAGTCGCTGGCAAATATTCAATAAATGCAGACGGGTACTCACGGGAAGACGGGGTAGGGGGGCTTCCATGTTTGGCCAGGTGGGTAAATCAAAGCAGGGACAGCAAGCGGGGGGAATTCCGGCAACTTTCACCGGAACCAAAAGAGAACATCGTACACAGGATTCTATTTCCCATTCGGAGGAGAGCAGGTTTTCAATAGTTTGCTCGGTTCCCTCTAAATAGCATTCTCCTGACTCAGATGAGAGGATTTCAGTCCAACATTCCTCAAACTGTCGGCTATACCTTTCTCCTTGAACCACCGGTTGCGGTAGGCGGGAGTCGGCGCCGTTACGAATGAATACTTTTTTGCCTAACTGAAACCAGTGGGCTAAATATTGTTTAACTTGATCTTGGGAAGCCATGATTTTAATTTTTTGAGGTTTTAACAGCTAAACTTAAAGGTTAGGGATCGGAACTTGAAGTTAAAATTAAATCAAATCAACTATTTTTATATTTCCTGAGTTAAATTGTGTCGGTTAAACTCCCATTAAACTTCAGCTTAAATCTATATTAATTCTAAAGTTTTATTGAAAAAAATTGATATTTTACAATTATTATCTAGGGAGTTAGCCCCGTTGAAGATTGATTAGGTAGCTTTATTTAAAGCAATTGAATTTAGTTGAGATAATCTGATTATATCATTTAATTATAGATGGGGATCAATATATTTATTAATAAATATGACGACATTCATTAATCTTTGTTAAGATTATCAAAAATAAATTTTAGTTGTTTAAATATTTATTAATCTTGTAAATCATATATTTATAATCTGGTTATAATCGGAAAAATAAGTAATCAATTATTTTTAATAATCAATAATTGATTCTTGATAAAATCCCCTATAAATTTATTCTGTGTAGAGCTTTTGAACCGGAAATCTTAAAAGTTGTTAATAGATTTGATATTTGGCTCAATTTTCCTATACACTCAATAAGAATATCAGTCCAGAAGTTATAAGCCATTATGTCTAGTATAACCTCGCAACCTTCAAATTTCGATCCAACAACCGATGTAACCCGCCATCAAATTGTGATTGTGGGGGGAGGAGCCGGAGGAATTACCGTCGCCGCCCAACTGATGCGGAAAAATTCCAACCTCGATATTACCATTATTGAACCATCGGAGCAACATTACTATCAACCCGCTTGGACGTTAGTGGGGGGAGGAGCTTATAAGATTCAAGATACAATTAAGGATGAAAAAGACTGTATTCCCCCGGGTGTCAAGTGGATTAAAGCCTATGCGGATAAATTTGAACCCGAAAATAATTTAGTTATTACAAAAGACGGTCAACGGATTAATTATCAATACTTAGTAGTTTGTCCGGGGATTCAAATTGATTGGCATTTAATCGAAGGATTAAAAGATGCCATTGGTAAAAATGGTGTCACCAGTAATTATTCCCGGGAATATGCCCCCTATACTTGGGAATTGTTGAAAAATTTCAAAGGCGGAAATGCAATTTTTACCTTTCCATCCACACCAATTAAATGTGGAGGAGCCCCCCAAAAAATCATGTATTTAGCCGATGATACCTTCCGCAATCATGGGGTACGGGAAAACAGCCGGGTGATGTATTGTACCGCCGTGGCGAAAATGTTCCCGATTCCTGGCTATTGTGAAGCCTTAGAAAAAATAGTGCAACGCCGGAATATTCAGGCAAATTATAAACATAATCTCAAAGCAATTAAACCGGAAACAAAGGAAGCAATTTTTACGGTGACAACCGATAACGGTGTGGAAGAAGTCAGTATTAAGTATGATTTTATTCACGTCACACCGCCCATGAGTTCCCCTGATTTTATTAAGAATAGTCCCTTAGCAGTGCAACCTGGGGGATGGGTAGATGTGAATAAAACCACGTTACAACATAATGTTTATCCGAATGTTTTTGCATTAGGAGATGCGTCTTCTTTACCTACTTCTAAAACGGCGGCAGCAATTCGGAAACAAGCGCCTACTTTAGTGGAAAATCTCTATAGTTTAATTCATGCTCAAAAGCTAACAGGAAGTTATGATGGTTATACCTGCTGTCCGTTAATTACGGGTTATGGAAAAACGATTATGGCCGAGTTTACTTATGAGAATAAACCGGATTCTAGTTTTCCTTTTGACCCCACACAAGAACGTTATAGTATGTGGTTAGCCAAGCGTTATGTTTTACCTTGGTTATATTGGAATCGGATGTTAAAAGGCGCGCCCTTTGAAGCGGAGAGTTTGAAAAAGTTAACCGGGAAATAATTGTTGAGGAGCCGGGTTTTTCTGGAAAATCCGGTTTCTGTGTTTGTAGTAAGCCCGACCGGGCTTAATCCCCAGTAGTTTATAACCTCTTCATTAACGGCTTATTATTCATCAATATTATTTTTAGATTCTTCACAGTTTAAATTTGACGGAAAATGGAGTTGAAGGTTGATATCAATTGAAATAGTATTTTCTTTTGAAAAATCTACATTAACTATTTTAACTAAAGTTTCTTGAGGTAATGAATTATTGAATAAGTTTTCTGCTGAAGATGACTTTTTATAACCTGCATCATTTAACCAGTTACAAATATTACGCCAATTTCCCACGGGTTCCTGAGAAACATCTAAAAGATTTTTTAAATAAGGATATAACGTTTTACAGAGGTAAACTTCCACACTTTTAGGACTTTGAAATAGTTTTTTGGCAATTTCCGCCGGACTATAACCACACAATAGTCCCCTCAGATAAAGCTTTTCCGTTTCAGTTAACCCCTGTCGAGAACGAGGAGACAATAGCCGTTTTACTGCTTCTAGGTCTTGATACAGTTTTTGTAAATCCCAAAAGTTACTAGCCTCAGTAAACATCTCATCTTTAGTATTCATAGTAAGTCTGGGTAGTTTGACTAACGTAAGCATAGCGTAAAATACTAGCTTTTGTTAGTTGTGTAATAGTTTAGGTTGGTATATTCTGAAACTAACCCGCTAAAACATTAATTGTCGAGAAAACCCTAAAAACAAAAGCCAATTCCCTATGAATAGGCAGTTTTTGGTCTGGAAAAAATATGAGTTGCTCCAGTCAGAACGTAAACTTTTGTAACCCATACTGAGGTTTGGCGTAAAAGTCGCTACTAGCCATCCATAGCAGAAATAATACATTTCAATTTTGAACGTTTGATTAGTTTTTTACCTAACCATATATAGAACTTATCATGTTTGAAGTTAATTCTAACCCGCAATCAGCCAACGCTATCACTTCTTTAGCGGAGACTAACGCCTTTTTAGCAGAACAGGTGATGCCCAAAGTTTATCAGCAACTGCAACTGTTTGCTAATGATCCCAGTTTCGTTGACCAACTGAAGCTACCTTTTGGTGATAGTTGCGACATTCAAAAGGCACAAACCTTAGCCACAGAATGGCTTACGGGAAATTTTAGTAACCTTGCCCCGATTAAAATTGTCACTTCAGCCAATCTTAAAGGGGCTTCTGGGGCGTTTGCGGATGCTACAAATCAAATTTACCTAGCTGAAGATATTTTGACGGGTAGCAACGTTAATCAGGCTGTGAGCGTAGTCTTGGAAGAAATCGGACATTCTATTGATTCTCTACTTAATTCTAGCGATTCTCTTGGGGATGAAGGCGAAATTTTTGCCAATATTGTTCAAGGTAAAGGATTAAGTCCTGAACAAATTCAAACGTTAAAAGTTGAGAATGATCACGCCACTATAACTATAGATGGAAAAATACTTGCAGTTGAGTTTAATGAGGTTTATGATTTTTATTCTCAAAATTGGGGGGGTGAAATTTTTGATTGGACAACAGGACAAAATGAAAGTAAAGGATGGTATCCATTTACTCGAAATGATCAAAGTTCTGTTACTACAAGAAATAGTATTTCTCGAAATTGGGGTAATGGCTCACCCAGTAATGTAGGTTCAGATTATTTTGGAGTGAATTTATACACTATAACGAATTTTGAGGCAGGTAATACCTACAATTTCTCAGTCACAGCAGACGATTTTTATCGAGTAGGTGTTATCCCCGTTAACGCTAATCAATCTAGTCAATGGGTTAACATCAGTGGTCAAGATTGGAACTGGTTAAATGATGCTAACAGTACCAAACAATATACTTTTACTCCCACAACTACTGGGGAATATTGGGTCTATGCTGGATATGCGGAAAAACAAGATACCGCCAGTTTTAATATTTCTTGGACTACCAACAATAATAACGGTGGAGGCACTACTAATAACGATCCAAACTCATTTGAACAGCGTGTTTTTGAACTAACTAATCAAGAACGCCTTAAAGCTGGGTTATTGCCTCTAACCTATGATTATCAATTGGAAACATCGGCAGAAATTCATAGTCAAGATATGGCACTGCAAGACTATTTTGATCATAACGGACTCGATGGCAGTAGCCCTTTTGATCGAATTGAAGCGGCAGGATATAATTACTCTTGGGCGGCAGAAAATATAGCCGCAGGTCAAACTACACCCGAACAAGTTGTCAACGGATGGATGAATAGCCCCGGACATCGTGCTAATATTCTTAATCCGAATTTAACAGAAATTGGTGTGGGCTATTACTATTTAGCTGATGATACAGGCAATCAGAATTTTAACCACTATTGGACACAAAATTTTGGAACGCCTGCATAAAAGAATATCGAAATTAACAAAAACCTACATTTAGATTGAAGCATTAAACACTATGACATTACAACCTAGCACTCAAAGCGGTATATCTTTTTTAATCGGAGATAATACCGCAGAATCAATTATTTTATCTTCTGGACAACTTAGTAATTATCCAGGTGGTTTATTAGCCCTCGATGGTAATGATACTGTTATCGGTTCAGAAAATAGTGAATTTATTAATGGAAATACGGGTTTAGATTCCTTAATGGGAAATGGAGGAATTGATACCCTTAGAGGCGGTAAACAAGATGATATTCTCGATGGCGGAAGTGGGAATGATTTCTTAGCAGGAGATTTAGATCAAGATATTGTTAAAGGAGGAGAGGGTAACGATAGTTTATATGGGGGAAAAAACAGTGATCAATTGTTTGGAGATGCTGGAGATGATATTCTTTCAGGAGACAAAGATAACGATACATTGACAGGAGGAATGGGAAAAGATACGTTTGTTTTAGTTACAGATGGCGGTTTAGATGTAATTACTGATTTTGAAAATAACATTGATATTATTAAACTGCCGGATGGTGTGACATTTAATGATATTCTGTTGCAACCCTTGTCAGGAAATACCCTAGTTATTGTTAAAAATACAGGAGAACAATTAGCCCAAATTAATAATATTTCTGTTAGTAATTTAACGGCGGCTAGTTTTGGGGAAACAACTGCAAATGTAATCCCTACTATTCTTGATATCCCTGGTATTCCTGGTATTCCTACTATTCCTGTTTCTAACAACAGTTTATAATCTTTTTCCCTGGTTCTACCTGGGAACGTAGTAAGCCCTTAAGGGCTTAATCCCCAGTGGTTTATAACCTTTTCATTAACCGCTTATTATTCATCAAGATTCTAGGCTCTGCCTCCGGTTAAGAGCAGGCGGAGCCTGCAAAATGGCATTGCTAGGTTGAACCTAGCAACGAGAGAACGAGAGATATTATAAATATTTTTGAATCACTTCTGCTGTTTTTTCTCCAGTTTTTTCCCAACTAAATTGTTGAACTTGTGTTAATCCTAATTGTCTTAAATGCGATCGCATTTCTGTATTATTAACCAAGGTTTCCATCGCTTCTGTAATTTCTTCTACTTGATAAGGATTAACATATAATGCCGCCTTTCCCCCCACTTCGGGTAAGGAAGATAGGTTAGAGGTAATAACCGGAGTTCCGCAAGCCATGGCTTCTAAAACCGGGAAACCAAAGCCTTCCCAAAGACTGGGAAAAACAACAGCAATGGCTTGATTAATTATTGTAGTTAATTCATCGGTCGGAACATAATTTAAAAACTTTACTTGTTGAGTTAATTCTAACTCTTGAACTTGCCTTTTTAGTTCCGGTGTATAGGTTTCATCCGTTGGGCCAGCCAACCATAATTCATAGTCTGATGAGTTTTTTAACCCAGCAAAAGCACTAATTAATCGGGACACATTTTTATGAGCATCATGACGACCAATATAAAGAAAATAATTGCGGGTGGGTAAGTCTAAAAAATGGAATTGTTGCGGGTTGTAGGCTAGGGGAATGGGTGTAATTTTCTGTTCTGGAATGTTAAAAAACGCGATTAAATCTTGAGCCGTTGCGATAGAATTACAGATAATATGTTCGGCTTGAGATAATACCAAGGGAATATAATATTTAAAATAAGCTGTTAACCGAGAACCTCGCCTCGGAAACCGTAAGGGAATTAAATCATGAGCCATTACAATAGACCGACATCCCGAATATAAAGGAGCTTCTGGAACTGGAGAAAATATCAAATTCCCCTTTAATTCCTGATAAATTTTAGGGAGTTTAAATTGTGTCCAAAGTAACCGCCTAAGATGTCCCTTTGTTCCTTGGTCGGGGGTCATATTATTGGGGATAGAATAACAGGAATAATCGAGGTTTTCTTGAGAGGTTAACAAGGTAGGTTGCAGAGGTTTTAAAGCGGGTAAAATATGACTTGCATAAATAGATATTCCTGTGGGTTCAGGAATTAAAAATGATAAATTAATCAGGAGTGAATTACTCATAAAAAATCTATAATTAAAAATATTACTAAATTTATAATAGCTTATTTATGATATATTTTAACAATAAAATTTATAACCCCTTGGAGTTTATACCAAGATTTTTTGGGAGTAATTAAAAGTGTCATTAAACTAATAATAGTTATTCTAAACAACCAATAAAATAGAATAACTTTAGAGGTATGTTTATCAAGAGTCAGGAGATAACTGTAAATACTATATTGAAGTTTGAGGTTAGGGTTTCTCTGGGTAATGGATGAAGTTTGATGAAATACTTGTATTTGTGGAGTAATCCCAATTTGATGTCCTTGATTTCGATATCGTAAACAGAAATCAAAATCTTCATAATAAAGGAAATAGTTGGGATCAAATTCAGGACATTCTTTAAAGTTTTTTAAATTAATTAATAGACTGCATCCCGATACCCATTCTGTTAACTGATAAGGTTCATTTTGCAATGTTTCTGAGAGTTGATTACAGACTTTAATTATGCCTGTTTTTGGGTTAAATTGTCCTTGTGTAAACTCTAATTGTCCTTTAGAATTGTAAATAACTGTTCCTAAAATAGATAATTCTGGGTAAGATTTAAAGAAATCAATTGCTGGAGATAGGGCATTTTTAGATAAATACGCATCAGGATTAATTAACCACACAATAGCTTGAGAATCTTGTTGATAAACCCAATTTAACCCCAGATTACAAGCTCGACCAAATCCAATATTTTCGGGTGCGTCAAATACTACAATATACGGAGATTGCAACCGATGAATAGAAAGATCATCAGGAGAATTATTAATGATAATTACCTGATAATTTATCTCTCGTAGAGACGTTGCATGCAACGTCTCTACGAGAGAATCGATTAACCTTTGAATCAGTTCGGTAGAGTAATAATTAACCGTTATCCAGTAAATCACGCTAATTCAACTTGACTATCATCTCCAATCATAAATCGCAGGGCTTTAGGTCTTTGAGGTGCGGTACTTAGACTGGCTCGACGACCAATAACCGTATCCACAATGCGTTGATTAATCCCAATAATTTTAGCTTCACTTAAGATAACACTATGCTCGATTTCAGCATCAATTAAAGTGACTTTATTGTCAATACTACTATAGGGGCCAACAAAGCAATTTTCTAAATAGCAATTTTCCCCAATAATCACTGGCCCCCGCACACTACAGTTAACTAATTTTGTGCCTTGACCAATTTTAACCCGTCCTAAAATATGACTATTTTCGTCTATTTCTACTGCTACATCGTAGGTAATACAGGAATCTAAAATAATTTGATTTGCACTGAGTAAATCATCTTTTTTTCCTGTATCTAACCACCACCCTTCTAAGGTACAAGCTTCTACACTTTTGCGATCATCAATTAATTGTTGAATTGCATCGGTAATTTCTAGTTCTCCCCTAGCGGAAGGTTGGATTTTAGCGATCGCATCATGAATAGTTTTATCAAAAAAATAAACCCCAACTAATGCTAGATTTGAGGGGGGAACTTTAGGCTTTTCAATTAACTTTAAAACCCGTCCTTGATCATCAACAACGGCTACCCCAAAGGCACTGGGATTAGTGACAGTTCGCAGTAAAATTAAAGCATCTAGTTGTTGCTGTTTAAACCGCTCAGAAAATTGACTTAGTTGACTTTCAATTAAGTTATCTCCCAAGTACATAATAAAGGGAGAATCTCCTAAAAACGGTTGACCGACTTTCACCGCATGGGCGAGTCCGGCGGGTTGTTCTTGTAAAATATAGGTAATTTTTGCGCCAAAGCGATCGCCATTTCCGGTTAAATTTTTAACTTCTTCTCCGGTTTCTGGACTAATAATAATTCCAATTTCTGTAATTCCCGCCGCCACAATTCCTTCAATTCCATACCATAAAATCGGTTTATTGGCGACGGGAACAAGTTGTTTTGCACCTGTATAGGTTAAAGGGCGTAATCTTGTTCCTTTTCCACCGGAAAGAATTAGTGCTTTCATAATTAATAGTTAAGGGTTAATAGAAAACATCCTGTAGAGACGTTCCATGGAACGTCTCTACGGTTTTAATTGTTGTAACATTTTTCGCAGTCCTTGTCGCCATTGGGGGTTATGATTTCCCAAAACATTAGCTAATTTTTTCCCACTTAAAACCGAATAGGCGGGACGACTAGCAGGTGTGGGATATTCGGCTGTTGTAATTGGGATTACCCTTTCAATTTTCAGAGGAAAACCTAATAATTTGGCTTCTTCAAAAATTGCGATCGCAAAATCATACCAACTGGTTACACCACTATTAGTACAGTGATAAATTCCGTAGGTTTGATCATTTAAAAGAGGCATTAATTTAACAATTGATTCTGCTAAATCCCCCGTCCAAGTCGGACTTCCCACTTGATCACTCACCACTCGAATTTCTTCCCGTTCTTTGCCCAATCGTAACATGGTTTTAACGAAATTTCCGGTTCCACCCACACCATAAACCCAGGCTGTTCTAATAATTGCAAATTTAGCTTGGGTTGCTTGAATAGCCATTTCTCCGGCTAATTTTGATTCTCCATAAACACCCAAGGGGTGAGTCAAATCAGTTTCAATATAGGGATGGCTTTGGGTTCCATCGAAGACATAATCCGTGGAAATATGAATCAATGTTGCATCTAATTTTTGACAGCTTTTGGCTAAAATACCGGGTGCAATTCCGTTGATTTTTAGGGCTAATTCCGGTTCACTTTCTGCCTTATCCACTGCGGTATAAGCGGCAGCATTAATCACCCATTCCGGTTGTATTTTCTCAATTAACCTTGCAATTTCTTGGGTTTGAGATAAATCAAGGGTATCTCGTCCGACACTCACTAATGACCCCATGGAAGTGAGGAAAGGTTGCAATTCTTGACCTAGTTGACCATCTTTTCCGATCAGTAAAATGGGTTTCATGAGAAAAATTCCGCCGTTTTTAAAGGTTGACCCGCTTGATCTTTTGCTGACAAAATCGGTGTAATTCCCTCTAAGGGCCAATCAATGCCAACATCAGGATCATTCCAAAGCAAAGATCGCTCATAGTTCGGCGCATAATAGTCGGTAGTTTTATATAATACTTCAGCAATATCTGAAGTTACCAAAAAGCCATGGGCAAATCCAGGTGGAACCCAAAATTGTCGCTTATTTTCTGCACTGAGAATGCAACTCACCCACTGTCCAAAAGTTGGAGAACTTTTTCTCATATCTACAGCAACATCAAAAATTTCCCCGGCAACAACACGCAATAATTTACCTTGGGTTTGTTGTATTTGATAATGTAAACCTCTCAAAACCCCTTGCACAGAACGGGAATGATTATCCTGTACAAACTCCGAGGTAATGCCTGTTTTTTCGGCAAAATTTTTCTGGTTAAAACTTTCAAAGAAAAAGCCTCTTTCATCTCCAAAGACCTTGGGTTCAATGATGAAAACATCTGGAATTTTTGTCGGAGTAATAGTCATTTTTAGTTAGAATTATGGTCAGCGACTAAACATTGTACCAAATTGTTGCTACTTGATCAAAACTTAATTAAAACTTAGTTTTTTTCAAGAATAATCTTGACTCCTCCTTTTAAGGGGATAAATTCATTCCCATCAGGATTATAGACCCAAGCTTTAATGGTTGTGTTTCTCCCGTCATGATGCAATTGTACAGCAGGAATTGTAACTTCCCATCGCCCATGATCATATAGGGGAGAATCCAAAACTTGAGCAATATCTGGACTATTCAAACCCACATTAGCTTGGGCAAAAAAGGAGCGTTGGTTTCCCCTGGAGAAAAAGACGAGTTGGGGTTGTTTTTGTTGCTGAGGAAAAATTGCCCATCCTTTTAAGGTAACAGAATCTTGAGGTTTTAATTTTAAAGGTTGATCACTCGATAATGGAAAATCAATATAACCATAAACTTGTTCTGATTCTGTTTTAAATGTGATCTTATTTTCCCAATTTCTGAGGTTAACGCTCTGGAGTTTTTTAACTCCATCTTGAATCCACCAAGTGGTTTTACTTAATCTTAATAAGCAGCGTTCATGATGGGTTTTAAAGAATTTTGAGTCTTCTAAGTAGTTAATGATTTCTAAGCAGGTTTCTCCCCGTTGTTTATTAATAATATCTGTTTGAGCTTGAGCGATCGCTATTTCTGATTTTACCACAATTAAACAAACTAAAATTCCCCCGACAAAACTATAAATAAGTTTAGGATAATAATTTCGATGGAAAAAATTACCTGCTGAAATAATAATAAACCAAACTTGAATAACAGCAATAATTAATAGTAAAGAATGGCTAGTATATCGAGAGGTATAAATAGCATAATTTGCTCCATAACTATAACGACCTAATGTTATTAAAATTGAGCAGAGGATAGAAAATATTCCAATCGAAAACCAAGGAGAGCATAATTTTATTAAATAGTTTTTATTCTTTAGATTAATTAGACAGTAACTTCCTAAAATAATAAAGTTTAAGACAATAATTATTCCGATACAAATACTAAAATTTTGAGAATTTGTTAGGGGTGCAGCAATCAGATTAAAAAAGAATTGAATCAGAGCTAATAACTTTTCTAGGAGAGAGAGATTAATTGTTTTGGGCTCTTGAGTGTATCCTATTGAGTAAATTAAACTGGAAAGTAAAAATAAAGTTATCCAAAAAATTAGGTATTTTTTTCTTTGATTTACTTCTGTTGTCAGCACCAAAACAGAGGGAATTAAAGCTAACCAACTCATTAAACCTTGAGCAGATGAAAAACTGGCAATCCCACAAGGAATCGCAGCCAATAATAACTTTTGTTTAGGCTTAATTTGATTTTGAGTTAAAATAAAACAACTTATAATTACACAAAAATTGATTAAAAATATCGCGATTTGAAACCCCCAAAGCCAGTTTTCCGATTGAGCTAAGGAGAAAAATATTAAAGCCGTTAATAAATTGGTAAAATCAAAGAAATAATTTTGGTTTTTGCAAGAATTAGCCGAAATTTTATATAACAATATAAAAGTTAATATTGCCAATCCTAAACTAAAAAAAAGCTCTAATTTAATATTCCAACTCGAAATGAATCCTAAAGCAATAAAAATTAAGCGAGGAAATAGGATACGATGGTTATTATGCAGTTCAAATAAGTCTTTAAATTGTAACGTTCCCGTAGCTATTTTTTCAAATAAAGCAGGTAAAACCCACTGATCATAAAAGGGAACATTCACCCCAAAACAAATAATAAATCCCGTAACTACAAGAATTGGAATTAAATATAGCTTAGAAACCGGGTTTCTCATTTATCTTTCTGTTAATAGCAAAGGTTATTGCAAAAATCTGGTTTCTGAGTAAGATGATCGTAACAAACACAAGATTTATACAGAAACCCGATTTCTGATTCTGGGGTGGGGTGTGTAGAAATCTGGTTTCTGAGTAAGATGATCGTAACAAACACAAGATTTATACAGAAACCCGATTTCTTACTTCAAGTTGGTAATACTGTTGATCCGACCAGTAAAGCGGTTTAAGAAGATGTCTAACACCGAACGTTTACCGACATTAATCTTAGTATTTACGGACATCCCCGACTGTAAACCAATCTTAATATTTCTTTCCTCATCTAAGGTAAAGCTTTGTTTATCCAATTTCACTTTTCCTTTAAACGAAAAATACTGACGGCCTTTTTCGGGATCAGGTTTAATCGCATCTTGACTCAACCATTTTAACTGTCCAGAAACCATCCCAAACTGATCATTAGGGAAAGCATCAATTGTGACTTCCACCGGAATACAATCTGGATCAGTAATCCCAATTTCTGATCGAGCTTCTGGAGAATCTGGACAAATACAATCCTTTTCTGCTTTACATTCAATCACTTCTCCAGCCACGGTTTTTCCATCATAGGGCTGTAGGAATTTACGTTTGATCCGCAAAGCATTTAAAACTAAAGCCAGATCCGTATTTTTAATAAAAATTGTGCTTTCGAGCCCTTTATCATCAGCTAAAATCTGCATCAATTTTTCCGTTTGTTGAGCTTCATAATAAGCCTCATTACAACGCTTCATTTTCGGATCACCAGATTTTAAAACTTGCTGATTCACATAGTTGCAAATTTCATCCTTATTCATATCAACTTCCGAATCCTGTTTGGTTGAGGGTTGTAAATCATAAATCACCCCCGCCACCGGTGAACGTAAAACTTGAGTATCACGCTGTTCTTCAACTTTTTCCAGTTGAGCCGTAACATCCCCTAATCGTTTTTCGTTCTCCAGTTTATATCGACTCAGTTGAGAGTCAATACTAGCAATCTGTTTTTTGTTTTCTTCAACACGAAAATACAGTTCTTTCGCCCAAGCATCTTTCGTATTTTGCAACTCTTTTTTGGTTCGTTCAATAGATGCTAAAACTTTTTGTTTTTCATCTTCTAATCGTTTAATTTCAGCCTGTTGTTTTTCCACATCACCTTTACGCGCGTTAATTTCACTTTGACGGGTTGTGATTTGATCCTGTTGTCGTAAAAATTCATTTTGACTTCTTAAAACCTCCTGTTCTTGACGTTTTTTATTTAGGTCAGACATGGCTCCTTCTTCAACTAAAGGCGCAATTTGACCTAAAATAGATTCGTTCAGATCTAAACCTTCTTGAGACTTATCCAGTTGATCCCGGGCTGAATTTAATTGTTCTTCAGAATAGCGAATTTGATTGGTGGCGTATTGAATCTGTTCTCGGGTTGCGCGAATCGAATTTTCTGTTTGTTCGAGTTGTTTGTTAAATTCAACAATTCGCCCTTCCACCGCCGACACCCGGGATTGATATTCCGCTCGGTAATTAGTCACTAAACCCGCCTGAGTGGAACTATAGTTAACTGTTCGACCTTGATTATTATAAAGTTCATTAATCAAAGAACTCAAAACGTCATTTTCTTGGATGCGGGTATCCCGATCTTTAACCATGGTTTCCCATTCCGGGGGTAAAGTTCCTCGACCATTCCCCTGAATAATATTCTTATAAAATTCGTTTTCTTGATTCAGAGTCCCTTGCAATTTAGCTAAAGATTTAATATCCGCACTGGGGTTTGTTTGACTAAAGGTTAAAAGCGGTTGGTTTTTCTGAACGCGATCGCCATTTTCAACGTGCAATCTCACTACGGCTCCGGTTGTTGGAGCTTGAATTTCTCTAGCACCTTCTTTATATTCGAGTTCACCCACGGCGGGAACAGTTTGTTCAATCTGAGAAAAATAAGCCCAAACCACACCTGATGTGGTGATTAACATAATCAACCACAGAAACAGATGAGACCACATCGCGGGTTTCTCAAGAATAACCGGTTGATCAATAAGTGATACAGATTTCATAAATAGTAATTAGTAAACAACAAAATCAGTTATCAGTCATCAGTCATCAGTCATCAGTCATCAGTTATCAGTCATCAGTAATCAGTTATCAGTGAAAGAAATAAAATCAAGATTTTTACTCATTGAGAGCAATTGTAACTGCCTCTTAACTCTTAAACTGATAACTCTTAAACTGCCAGCCAGGGGCGGGTTTATCTAGTCAACTTGTGGTTAACAAAGCTCTAAAAGAACCCGCCCCTACAACTGATAACTCTTAAACTGATAACTGATAACTGGTAACTGATGACTGTATTAGGGCGCTTCCTGTTGTTGATACAGGCAGTAATAACGTCCTTTCAGGGCAACTAACTGATCATGATTTCCCTGCTCCACTACAGACCCTTGATCCATCATAATAATGACATCGGCGTTTTTGACGGCACTCAGACGGTGAGTAATAAAAAACACCGTGCGATCGTGAAAGACATCCATCAAGTGATTAATCACAGCCCGTTCCGATTGATAGTCTAGGGCGCTGGTAGCTTCATCCAAAATTAACAGTTTAGGATTTTGTAATACCGTGCGGGCAATGGCCACCCGTTGCCGTTGTCCCCCGGATAAAGCCGATCCCCTTTCTCCCACCTGGGTATTGTAACCATTGGGAAGACCCATAATAAAATCGTGAGCCGCAGCAATTTTAGCCGCCCGAATAATTTCATCGCTACTAGCTTCGGGGTTACTCAAACCGATATTATCCTGAACCGTTCCGTTAAATAGGAGGGTATCCTGCAACACCACCCCCAATTGACGGCGGACAGAATAGAGTTCCACCTTATTAATATCGTAGCCATCAATTAAAATTCGTCCCGACAGGGGAGCATATAAACGCTGCAATAACTTCATCAGGGTACTTTTACCCGATCCACTCAACCCCACAATCGCCACGAATGACCCAGAGGGAAAATCTAAATTAATGTTAGCCAGTTGCAGTGGCCCGGTGGGATTAAATCGGAAAGACACCTCCTCAAAGGTAACTGACCCTTCAATTTCTGGTAAGGGAATATTATTGCGATCAGCTTCATCGGCTTCAGGAAGGGTATCGATAATATCCCGCAACCTTTCCACCGAAATTGACACCTCTTGGATCTGTTGATAAACACTAATAAACCGTAATAACGAGCCCGTGACGTTTCCAGAGATAATCCGAAAGGCAATTAATCCCCCAATGGTCAACTGGTGTTCAATTACCAAATAGGCCCCGACCCATAACAGGGCAATCCCGCCAATTTTATTCAGGAAGTCACTCATAGTTCCCGCGGCTGTTTGGGTGAGAGTGGTTTGTAAACTCGCACTCATGTAGCGGGCATACATTCCTTGCCACCGCCAACGGGCTGTTAATTCAATAGTTTGGGATTTAATCGTTTGAATCCCACTAATAACTTCCACAATATAGGCCATGGACGCCCCAGCTAAACCTGCCCGTTTGCGGATTAATCGCATAATCACCGGAGAGAAGACAAAGATAATTCCAGCAAATAGGGGCAAAGGAGCTAGGGCTACCAGAGTCAGAATCGGACTCAAGGCAAACATTACGGCGATGTAGACCACCGAGAACACCGCATCGAGAACCACCGTTAAGGCTGTCCCCGTTAGGAAGTTACGGATATTTCCCAACTCGTTAAAACGGCTCATCAAGTCCCCGACCTGGCGGCTATCAAAGTATCCCAAAGGCAGCCGTAACATATGGTCGATAATTTCCGCTGTGAGTTTGATATCAACGCGGTTGGAGCTATCCACAAACAGATAGGTTCGTAATGCTGTTAATAAACCTTCAAACAGCGCAAACCCTAACAGCAGAATCCCCAGAATATTCAGCACATCCAAGTTACCTTGTCCGATCACCGCATCGATGATCACCATACTCACCAAGGGGTTGACCAAACCGAACACTTGGATAAAAAACGAAGACAGCAACACCTCCACAAATGTGGCTCGATGCTCCATCAAGGCGGGTAAAAACCACCAGAAGCTAAATTGTTCTTTTTGATCAACTCGGGGCGCTTGTAACAGCAGTACCTGTCCTTCCTCACCCCAAATTTCCGCAAACTGCCCTGGACGCATCCGGGCTAAACCCTTTTCCGGGGATGCCAGGATGATTTCCCGTTCGGTAATGCTATAGAGAATCGCAAAGCTATCTTTCCAGACCACCATGGCTGGAGCTTTGAGGCGACCAATGGCTTTAGATGACACCTGGACTAACTGAGCATTAATTCCCAACATTTGGGTCACAGCCCCGCAGGCCTGCAAACTAATATTACCGACCGTTGCTAACTGATTATCTAAAACCCGACGAACAATATCCTTCTTAAAGCTAATTCCGAAGAACTTGGCAATCATATTGAAGCAGGCTAGGGGCGCGTCAATCTTGCCTCTACCCCTGACCACGGGAAACTTCAGAGCCGATTTCGGGATATTGGTTTCCGGGGTAGGGGGCACTTCAGGAGCTGAAGTTACCGCCGATAGGTCAATGGGGCGATTACCGTTACCATTATTGGAGTCTTGAACACTTACCTCGGCATCGGAGGTTTCTACCGAGGTTTCAACTTCATAAACCGGTTCTCGCAGCCCCACTAACCGCACGCCTTGGGGCCCATCCACCTTATAAAATGATGAATTACCTTCTTCTAATAAAACCCGGCTACCTGGGGCAAAACCAGCCAAAGTCCCGCTACTGACTAACCAAATCCGTTTGGGATCAAGCAGGTTAGTCAATTCTTTAGTTTTCTTATTTCCTGCGGTCAAGTTCAGCACCACCGCATCCTGCCCTAGATCAACTGCTAAATTCTTGATATTATTGACTGGAACAGCCTGGGCCTGTAGATGTTGGCTTAATAGGTCAAAAACTTCGCTCAAACCCGCTTGATCTCGGAAGGCTTCCCCAAAGCTCTGTTCCTTGGCCACCAATTGTAAAAAATCCCCAGCCGACAGCGTAATACAGATTGTGTCCGTTGAAGCGATCGCGGTTTCACAGGGGACTCCTCGAATTAACCCGGCCCAACCGACAATTTCTCTGGCGCCGAGCAAGCCCAAACTAACATGGCGTTGCGCCCTGGGATCAAAACCCAGTAATCGAGCCTGTCCTTGATAAATAATCGTGATTTGAGTCGGCAATTTATCCCGCTCAAAGATCGGTTGTCCGGTACGGTAGCCCAGGAGTTGGCATTTGGGCAACAGGTTCTGAAGTGCCTTCTCCGAGAGTCGATCAAAGGGAGTCGTTTCAGCTAAGAAGGTCTGAATTTGGGATTGAGAAACGGCGGATGTTGTCATGACACAGAAGACACTGAAGTGCGAACAGGTTGTAGGGAGCCGACTTGAGCCATTTGCTCTCGTAGCCAAGTTTCAAACATTTCTTCGATCATACGGCGACGCATCGATTCATCTAACTGGGCGGGAAGGAATTTTTCTAACCGAATAATCACGAACCATTCCGCTAAGGGCCGGGGTGCCCACAGTTGACCGGGTTGACTCACTGATAAAAGTTTACTAATCGCTGGGTGAGGTTGAGATACCGGAACTGGCCCCAAGACTCCACCAGAACGAGATTCTGGCCCTTCGGAATGATCACGGGCTACCTCAGCAAAGGAATTTTCCCCCTCCGCAATTCTAAAATAGAGTTCTTGGGCCAAGCCAGGATTTTTCGTCCGAATTAAGGAATATACAACTTGATCTAAACCACCTTTACGACTCAAAAAATAATTCTCGACCCGACCACTCCAAGTTTCTTGTTTAAATTTTTCAACTTTTACCGGGCGTTCTGCCATTTCCACAAGTTGTTCTGGGGTCATATCATAGGCGGCTAACCAAGCGGCTTTTGCTTCCGGGGAAGTAAGTTGGTGTTGACTTTCAAATCGTTCGACGGCCGCGGCTTGTTCGGCTTCTGTACAAGTGATCTTAGCGATCTCTTGATCCAAAATCACTTCCCGCAGAAATAATGGCATTAACTGATAACGCTTGAGCAGCGATGGCAAATCCTCTGCTGTAATAATGGTGTCTCCAACTTTGAACAATCCTGTCATTGAACTCTCCAACCGACTTTCACTACCCCGTTCAAATTTACCCTTGGTAGTCCGAAATTGACTACCCGATCAAATCTACTTGTCCAAATAATAGCAGACCTTCTACTCCTTACCAGGAATTGGTGATCTCTAAATTACCTCAACTTTTGGGAAACTGCTCAAAAAAATTCCTGTATCGACTGACGCAGATCAATGGTTTCAGGTTCCGGTGTTCCGGTGTTCTGGCGTTTTCTGCCTGAAATCATGGCTTTTTTATAACTTATCGAAAAAATGGGTTTAAAACCCCGTCGTTCTACGCCTGCCCTCATGAAAATGGGGGACGGCTTTTTATTGCGTCGTCTATTTGTGCTACTCTTAACAGTAAGAAGGTTAACAAAAAACAATGAAGTTAAGGTATCGTTACCGAATCTATCCAACAGACCAACAAAAGGGGCTGATGTCTCAATTGTTCGGTTGTTGTCGGGTAGTTTTTAACGATGCCTTAGCCTATTGTCAAGAACAATACCGTGAGGGGAATAAAAAACCTGATAGTAAAGAACTTTCTAAAAGACTTACGGAACTCAAGAAAACTGAGGAAAAGCAATGGTTAACAGAAGTTTCCTCTGTTCCCTTGCAACAGTCTTTGAGAGATTTGGAGCAGGCTTATTCTAACTTTTTCAAATCCTGTAAAGGACAAAGAAAAGGTAAGAAAGTTAAGCCACCTAGATTTAAAAAACGTAAGTCTAAACAGTCTGCTAAGTTCACTGATAATGGCTTTAAAATCCATACCAATTCAGATTACATTCACCTAGCTAAAATTGGTGATATTAAAGTAATTTGGAGCAGAGAGCTACCCGCAACGCCTTCGGGTGTTACCCTAATCAAAGATAGTGCTGATAAGTATTTTGTCAGTTTTGTAGTTGAGTTTAATCCTCAACAATTACCTGAAAATCAAAATTCCGAAGGAATTGATTTAGGAATCACTAATTTTGCCACATTAAGCAACGGCGAAAAAGTGAAATCTCCCAAACCTTTAAAGAAACAATTAAAGCGTTTAAGGAGATTACAGCAAAATTTGTCAAGAAAACAGAAAGGGAGTAAAAGAAGGGAGGTTGCTAGAAATAAATTAGCTAGGCTTCACGCTAAGATTTCTGATACCCGAAATGATTTTCTTCATAAACTGTCAACTAAGATTATTCGTGAGAATCAAACAATAGTCTTGGAAGACCTAAACGTTTCAGGAATGGTTAAAAACAGAAAATTAGCCCGTGCCATTTCCGATTTAGGTTGGCGCAGTTTCAGGACTATGCTGGAAGCTAAATCAGTAATGTACGGGCGTGATTTTAGAGTAATTGATAGATGGACTCCCACTTCTCAAACTTGCTCTTGCTGTGGCTTTAAAGGTGGCAAAAAAGAGTTAAATATTAGAGAGTGGATTTGCTTAAATTGTGGCACTTTTCACGATAGAGATATTAATGCCGCAGTAAATATTTTAGTCGCCGGAGGGCTTTCGGAGACTCTAAACGGACGTGGAGAGAAGGTCAGTCTTTCTGCAAAGAAAGCACATCTCGGCGAAGCGTCAACCCTTCCAGCATTTCAGCAGTTGTCAATTTTTGATCTGCTTAAATAGATGGAATCCCTGCCCGTTTTACGGCGGGGCGGATGTCAATTAGACTGGCTACAGACTCAGAACCCTGTCCTTTTTCAACTAAAAAGTTAATAATTTTGTTTCTATAACCATAAATCCCCTGGAGATCAATTTCATTGAAACTATCATAATTTAGCTGAGAATATTTAAGATAACATTGGCATATATATACCCACAAATCACAGGAAGATGAATCTATATTCAGGTTCTGGCTAATATAAGCTAATAAATTTTCTTGAAACCTAATATATTTTAATTGATCCTCTTGAATCTCAAAAAAATTAACTTTTGCAAAAAGCCAGGTAACAAATTCAGGGAAAAAATATCTGGGAATCATCGCATTTTTGTATATAAAATCAAGTTCATAGGCTTTTTTATATAACATAACCCCCATCAAATCGGGAATTAAATCACAGGAATACAAACCTTGATCAAGTCGTTTTTTTATAGATTCAATCCATGATTTCTCAATATCACTTCCTGCTTGATCAACAATATTACTGGTTAATAACATTTGATAAATCGGACGAATTTCCCGGGAGTATTGAGTTTCTAAATCCTGAGAATTTAAAGTTAACCAATATTGAACTAGGGTTTGGCGAACTAATTGCAGACTCTCCATCACTTTATGATCATGATCTCTTTGATATTGGTTCAGTAAATCAGTGATTAATTTTAGATAGAATTGTGAATTAAACAAAGTTTTTTGTAAAACCATCTGTTTAAAAGATGGACTCAAAAAACCATAGCAAGAATCTTGTAAAAGTTTTAAATAAAGTCTTTCATAATCTTTATAATTTTCTTTTTGAACAATATTAACTTGAGTTTGTTGTCTTTGATGAATCAGGAGAGAAGATAAGGTTTGATTCACAAAAGCAATTTTATAATAACCCATAATTCTGAACCACATATCAACATCTAAAAGTTGCTGAAGTGTAGAATCAAATTCTCCTAATTTCTCAAAAACCTGTTTAGAAATTAATACGGTTGTCGGTTCTCCAATTTTATTTAATCCTCCTATTAAACAATTCGGATCTGATAAAAGATCTTGACCCGATTGTATCGGTTTTAAATTAGACCATTTTTCATGTAAATTAATCGCCCCATTATAAGCAGATTGACAAGCTAAATCTGATTGTGAATTAGGGTCAATAAAGACTTGACGGGGCGAAAAAACTAACCCTATTTCTGGATCTTGTTCGGCTAAATTAACCATTTCTTGAATACAATTAGGTTCTAACCAATCATCCTGAAAAATAAATTTGATATACTTACCTTGAGCTTGCTGAATAGAAAAATTAAGATTTTTGACTAACCCATAGTTAGAATGAGTTATAATTCGATAGGGAATAGAACAATTATTTTTAAAAGATTCGGCAATTTTTACAGTTCCATCTGTTGACCCATCATCAGAAATAATTATTTCTAGGTTAGAATAGGTTTGATCTAAAGCACTCTGAATCGCTTTTGATAAGAATTGTTCCCCATTATAAGTCGGAATTAATATACTTACTAGCGGTTTAGATTTCGTTTCAATAGATAGATCTAATTTCTGTTCTAATGCTTCTAGGTGTTTTTTTGTTTGCTCCAGATCTTGCTTCAATTTTTTATTACTAATCATTTGAAAAATATCATAATTTCCAGTAAGATGAATCAGATCTGTATATTTAAACGAATATTTTTTTTCAATATATTCAGCAGATTCTGAATTATTCATCAACCGATATAAGGTAGAAATTCCAAAATATTGATGACTAGGACGATTAATATTTAAAGCCTGTTTTGCAATTAAAAATTGCAGATCGTCATGGGTAATAGGAGTTTCAATAAGTTGCTGCTGAGGAAAAATATTATCAAAATTTTGGCTAACCTCTGAACATAAATAATGCTCAAGCACTTGAGACATTTCCCAAGTATGTCGAATCATATTTTCAGATGTTATACCACTAATATTGCGATCGTGAAATCGAAATAAAACCAAAGGTTCGGGTAAAATATGAATTTCTGATTTCAGACATAAACGTATCCAGAAATCTAAATCATGAATTTGACGTAATCGCGGATCGTATAAACCTACTTGATCATAGCATTTTTTCTTAATTAAAACACTGGTATTACACAAAGAATTATCGGAGTGAAAAAAAGAATTTAACCATTGAAACCGATTTTTATTATTTTGAGCAAATAACTGTTGAAAATAGGATTCCTTACCTCGATGAAAATTACCATTTTTATCAATAATAATAGCGTGGGTAAAAACCGCATCGAATCCGGGGTTTTCATCTAAAAAATTAACTTGCTTTTCAAGTTTATCAGGTAAAAAAATATTATCAGAATCTAAAATTGCAATTAGTTCTCCCGTCGCCTGACGAATACAATGATTTGCTGCTATACTCACTCCTTGATTCTGACTAAAAGAAAAATAGCGAATTCGAGGATCTTTTTTTTCTTTAATTATTTGCCATGTTTGATCCGTAGAACCATCATTCGTGATCACAATTTCAAAATCTTGATAGGTTTGGTTTAAAACACTATCAATCGCTTCTGAAATGTAGGAATCTTGGTTATAAGTTGGAATAATAACGCTGACTCTAGGCATAAAATTTAAGGTGAAAATCGTCTCAAAAGTTTTTAATTCTAAAATTAACTTGCCAGTATGACCTAAAACCTGTTATTTATAAAATAGCTCTAATTTTACTCAAGGTTATGAATAGAGATACTATAGATCAGGTCAGTGATCATCATTTTAATCAGAAACCCTCGGAGTTATTGAATTTTTTACCCCCTAATGCTCAAGTCCTGATAGACGTGGGTTGTCGAAACCGAAGTACAGGTTATCATTATAAACGAATTAATCCTCAAAGTTTTTATTGGGGAATTTTAATTGATTCTGAGTTAAGTTCAGAAATAACTCAAGGGTTAGATCGGATTATTCTGAGTTCGATTGATCAGTTAGAAACAATCCGGTTAGAATTAGAAGAACAAACCGTAGATTGTTTGATTTATGATCGGATTTTACCCCAAACCAGAAACCCGCTCCAGGTTTTACAATATCACACTCGATGGTTAAAAGATCAAGGTCAAGTTTTAGCTTATATTCCTAATAGTCAATATTGGCAGAATATTATTAATTTGTTACAGGGGAAATCAGAAAATGAGGGTGAAGAAAATACTGATTATCAAGGATTTACTTTAGAAAGAATTCAAAAACTATTCTGGGAAGCGGGATTATATATTTATGAAATTCAAACACGAGGAAAAAAAGATGATCAGTTTCAAAATTTCCTACAATTAGTAGAACCACTTAGGAATAGTTTGGGGTTAGATCCTAATCGTTTTGCGACTCAAACCGCCGCCGAATTTTATATTGTTCGTGCGATTAAATCATTACAACCTCCCCGTCGTTTATTAATTCAAACGGCGATTATGGCTCCTACAGGATGCGATCGCCTGCGAGTATTAGAACCCGATCAATTCAGCACTACCATACCCGGAACCCGCACTATTTCAGCCTCTAAATCTATTCCTAAATGTTCCATTTTACCCGAAGAAGAAAAGGTTTTTATTTGGCAACGGACAATTTTATCCTATGAGAATCACTTAGAAATATTAAGAAATTTGTTAAAACAGGATTATCTAATTATTGCTGAAATTGACGATAATCCTTTACGCAGACGGGAGTATGCGGATAATCGTTATCTGAGCTATCGTGGTTGTCATGGTGTACAGACTTCAACAGACCCTTTAAGGGTATTTTTACAACAGTTTAATCCTCACGTTGCTATCTTTAAAAATCATTTATTGATTTTACCTCCTCCTCGAATTTATGCCAATCCAAAAGTTACTTTATTTTTTGGCGCATTAAATCGGGAACAGGATTGGCAACCAATTATGGAAACCTTAAACCGGGTTTTAATTCGTCATCAAAGTTTAGTTAGGGTTAAGGTAATTCATGATCGACGTTTTTTTGATCATTTGGCAATATCTGATAAAGAATTTGAGCCATTTTGCAGTTATGATAGATATAATCAGATTCTACAAACCTGTGATATTGGTCTGTTACCGTTAACCCCCACACCTGTTAATTTAATGAAATCGGATTTAAAGTTTTTAGAATGTGCGGGTCATGGGGTGGCGGTTTTAGCCAGTCCAACGGTCTATGCACAATCGGTAATTCATGAAGAAACAGGTTTAATTTATCGCAATATTCAACAGTTTGAAATGTATTTGAATGAATTAATTGTTAATACCACTCTGAGGCAAAAAATCGCTAATAATGCCTATCTTTGGGTAAAAAGTAATCGTTTACTATCCCAACATTATCAACAGCGACGAGAATGGTATTTAAAAATGCGAGATAATTTACCCAGTTTAAATCAAGAATTGCGTCAACGAGTCCCAGAATTATGATCACGGATTTAAAGGATTACGCGGATTGTACGGATTAGATTTGGGCTTTGTTTAAGTTCTTCTAAAATGTTAAAAGGTTCAGTTATAAATTATGCGGATTTTATTTACAATTCCTCACTTTTTTAACCCGGATGGAGATGGGAAACACGCATCTTTAAGTAAAGATCCCCGCCCTAGAATTAGTGCTCTAATCTTTGCTTTAACTGCTTTGCGGGAACTTTATAGTCAATCCCAGTGCATGATTGATATTGCTCAATGTCAGGCAATTCCGGTGAATCAGGAACACAATTATCAAGTTGATATTGTGATTTGTACTACTCAAGACTATCATTTACTGGCACAAATTCCCTTACCTTCATGGTTTTGTCAACATTATCCTACCCAGGTAGAACCGATGTTACTAGGATTTCAATGTCATCAAGTTTTGCGGGAATATTTGGGTCAATATGATTATTATTGTTATTTAGAAGATGATTTAATTTTGCGTGATCCCTGGTTATTTACAAAGTTAAATTGGTTTAATAGTCATGCTGGAAATAGCTGTTTGTTACAACCCAACCGTTATGAAGTTTCTCCCCATAGTAAAGTAATTAAAGCCTATATTGATGGGGATCTTTTACCGCATATCACGGCTAATTTTCAAAATATTCAAGATCAGCCGCAATTTATTGGGAAAGTGATGGAACAGGCGGTTTCATTTAAACGCCCTTTAAATCCCCATTCCGGTTGTTTCTTTTTGAATGCTGAACAGATGGAATATTGGGCAAAACAACCCTATTTTTTAGATCGAGATTGTGGTTTTATTGGGCCCTTAGAAAGTGCCGCAACTTTAGGGATTATGAAAACATTTAAAATTTATAAACCTACGGCTTCCCATGCTAATTTCTTGGAAATTCAGCATTTTGGTTCGGGTTTTATTAATTTGATTGGCCGTCAAGTTAAGTATGGGAGGGAACAGGGAACAGGGAACAGGGAACAGGAAGAAACGGATTTCAATGTATAGGTCATCAGTCTTTGTTTCCTAGTGCGTAGTGCTATAGCAACTGCCAGGGCTATTAGGACTAATTATCGGCTGTCATTACCGCCTCAGTGCGGTAATCCATGTCCTAACTGTAATGGGTAGCGCTATAGAAAAAAAGACCGAGAAATTATTTTTTTCCCGGTCTTTTTTATATTTGAACCTATTGAAATCCCGAAAGAGGAGAAATATTTCTCCTTCTGGTGTTCACCCAACCTAAAGAATGATCACAACATCGGTTCTGGTTAGGGTCGGAATTGTGTTGTCTGGTCGTCGGAAGTTGGCAACGACATCGGCTGGATTCGAGCCACCACCATCGGAGTCATACCATAGGACTCCACTGGATTTCTCGTACACTAACACAGGGCTAAGCAATGATACTTGAGTATTTGCACCAGCGCCGTTGTAACTCTCTGTACTGGGAAGAACAATAAACTGAGCCGGAACGAGGTCATTAGGCCCACCAATCTCAGTAAACGCAAAGCCACCTGGCCCACGGGAGAAGAATAGTTTATCTTCACCGGACTGGAAGTCAGTGATGATATCAGCAGTGCTGGCATTAGCACCGTTAAGATCGGATTTGAACTGATACAGGAAGATATCAACACCTTCACCACCGACTAATGTATCCCCTCCAGTACCGCCTTGTAGGGTATCGTCACCCGCTTCGCCGAACAGGACATCACTGCCTGAACCGCCAAACAGGTAGTCATTACCACCACCAGCAACTAGGGTGTCATCTCCGAAACCAACATCGAATGTCGCCGCCGCTGCAACGCTGCCCCCTTGCAGGAAGTCAGCCCCACTACCTGTAACGATGCTGTCGTTGCCATCACTACCGGAAATGGTGTTATTACCGAGGGTATCGAACAAGACAAAACTGACCCCGGTAGCTCCAGCAGCTAAACCACCCACAAAGGAAATCTTGTCGTTGCCTTCAACTGAACCTTCACCTAAGAGGCTATCGTTGGTTGTGGTAAAGACAATCGTGTCATCACCAAGACCACCATTATACAGGTTAGCCACTGAGCCGAAAGCACCGTGGAGATAGTCATTACCCGAACCACCGGATAGGGTAACAGCAGGTACTCTATCGATGACTCCAGGAAGTTCTAATGTCCAGTCTCCTCCATAGAGGGTATCATTTCCATCTCCACCATCTAGGAGGGAGAATTTACCACTGAGGCTGTCATTTCCGGCATCACCATAGAGGAAATCAGTGCTGAAACCTGCTAGTAGGGTATCATTACCACCGCCACCATACAGGGTGTTTTCACCTGTAAAGCCGGGTTGAGTGGTGCTACCTTGAATAGTGAGAACATTGGGATTGGCTGTGACGATCAAGTCATTGCCTTCACCACCATACAGGGCGTCTTGAAGCGCAAAGCCTCGGATTGTATCGTTGCCATCTCCACCCTCAAAGTAGTTCTGGCCTTCTCCAAAGCGACCCACACCACCGTAGAGAGAATCATCACCGGCTCCACCCAGTAGGGTCGTTTGGCTTACGCCAACAACGGCCAAATTCGTTGAGAATTGTTGGGTGGCGACGGGGTTTTGGATTTTTATGGTGTCATTCCCACTACCACCATCTAGGAAGTTCAGACTACCTACACCAATGATGGAGTCATTATCATCACCGCCAAGCAGGGTATCTCCAGTGTTAATCCCCACAATACTGTCCGCGCCTATATCTCCAGAAACATAGTTGTTTCCTTGGTTCACGCCACCGACGGCTCCACTCACCGCAACCCCTGTGAGGTTACTTTGACCATTGGTGCCTACAAATCCTAGGAGGTCTGCTCCTGAACCCCCATAGAGGAAATCTCCACCCTGAATACCACCTAGCAGGGTATCTTCATCCTTATTGCCAAAGAGGTAGTTACCAGCAGATTGACCTATGAGAAAATCTCGGTCTACCCCCCCATACAAGTTGGCGGTTACATCTGCTGACAGGGTGTCCCGACCTTGATTACCAATCAGAATGGTGCGAAGCTGTTGAGACCGAATTGAATCATTGCCCGTGTTACCGATAACTGTGTCACCGGGGCCTCGCGATTGCAGAATGTCATTATCAGTGCCACCATCGATCAGACTTCCACCCAGGGTAGAAGAAAAGATCGTGTCATTTCCTCCTTCACCCAGAATAGTATCGGGTTTAGGGGCGAAGCCCACATCCTGATCGTAAAATTGTGGCCCTAGGCCTAAAGCTGTTACCATTTGATTTCACTCCTCTGCAATAATGTCATTAGCTCTGTTGGGATGACAGACACTGCTTAAAACACCATAACTTGTTCGGCAGTAGTTTAACCTGTTTATCTCCAGCAAGTCTAGTCCTTTGTGATCATTCTTGTCTACTTGATAGATATGGCGGTTCCGATGGCGGGATTTTATTATCAATTATTTATTGAAAATTTTCATCCTCAATTGGTCTTGAAGCCATCACTCTTAACTCATAAAAGGCACTTTATGTTAACTTGCTTACCTCCGTCAGACGGGTTTATAGACAATAATGTTCCTCATTAACCCGACCTTATCTTCTAATCAGAATATCTTCTGTATAGACGAACGGAACTCCGATCAAGTTCCCGCTCTATCGCAAAACCATTCCCGACTCAACCCGGCCAACGGTGGCGGGGAGAGAACGATTAGCAACTTGGGTAATCAGTTGCAGATGTTTTGAGAGAAGTTTGCTCAGATCATAACGTTCTAAGGCTGTTTCACGAGCTTTAACTCGCAACTGAGCCATCCGATCGCGATGATCCAAGACTTCATCGACTCGATCCGCAATCTGTTTGGGTGAGAAAAAATCCACCAGTAAGCCGTTTACCCCATCTTGAATCACTTCCCGCACGGGCGCGGTATCTGAACCCAGGACTAAACAACCTGTTGACATGGATTCAATCATTGACCAGGATAGAACAAAAGGCCGGGTTAAATAAATATGAACATCTGAAGCCTGAATCACTTGCAGATATTGGCCGTAGGCTAGGGGCCCAACGAAATGAATGCGGGAAAGATCCAAGGGGACTTTCTTGAGCATATAGTCCTTATAGCTCATCCCGTTGGGTAAAGGTTTACCATAACAAACTCGTTCCGATCCCACAACTACAACATGGCATTTGGGTCTACGTTCCTGAATATAGGCCACGGCTTCTATGAATTCAGGAAAGCCCCGATAGGGTTCCATTCCCCGCCCCACATAAGTTACCAGTTCCTCTACATCGGATAAATCCAAGTTGGGTAAAACTAATTTGGCCCCGGGATTCGGTTTAAAATAGCTGGTATCTACTCCATCGTGTAGGACAGAAATTTTTTCCCTGAGTTCCGGGGGAAATTGGGATTGTTGCCAATGGGTCGGCGAAAGTCCCCAATCACAGGAATATAAATCAATTAAAATTGGGGTATTTTTCACCCGAATTCGGGCTTTATCATCGATGCTTAAGGGATCAGCCGGATCGAAGTCAGCATCTGAACCTTCCGCATGATAGAACCACTCGAAATAACATAATAATGGGATATTAGGAAAGGCTTCTTTGACAAATAAAGTCGGCCCCCAGCCGGAATGACCACAAATAACATCGGGGACAAAACCTTTGGCTTTGAGTTGTTCGGCCATTCTAAATACGGCCTGTCCCTGTAATACGGCACTTTCTAAACCCCTAACATATTGATGGGTGTCTGCACTAGCTTCTCGACTGGGATTAAATACGGCTTTTTCAACTCCTGGGATACTCCATTCAGGACGTTCGTTTTTTGTCCCAAATACAATTTGATTATTGGGATCTGCACCTAATGTTGTAATAATATGGCGGTATTGGGCGGGAAAGTTGGGATGTAAAAATAATGCTTTCATAGGAAAAGGGAACGGGGAATAGGAAACAGGGAATAGGGAATAGGGAATAGGGAATGGGTAATGGGGAATACCAGAATAGGGAATTTTAACTCTTAAACTGATAACTGGTAACTGATCACTGATCACTGATCACTTCGGGTGCTTGACAAACCCAAACGCAATCTCTGGGCACAGATTGATTATCTTTTCGGATAATTTTATAGTTAAGATGGGTTAAAAATTTCTCCATAATGGTATCAGTCATTAAGGAAAAAGCGGTTCCATGTCGGTTTCCTAATAGGTTTTTATCCCAATCTTGTAAGAATTTTTGCCAGCCCAATTCACTTAATAGATTGGTATGATGAAAAATACAGAGGCGATCGCCTTTTAATAAAGCGGGGATGCGAGTTAAATAGTTAAAAATATCTCGTGGTTCAATATGTACTAAGGTATCATAACAAAAACAAACATCTAGGGATTGGGGTGCAATTCCATCTAGGGTTAAACCATCTAATTTAACATATCTAACCCGTTCATCTCCCAAACGATTGTGGGTGGCATTTAGGAGTTCTTTGGAAATATCAGCACAGACCAAGCGATCGCAATATTTAAGGAGTAAAGCTGCGGTTTTTCCTCCCCCTACACCAATTTCTAAAACCTGATGCTGCTTCTGAATATAAGGAGCAATAAATTGTTGTTCAATTAGGGCTTCATATTCTGCCAAGGAAGTCGCTGCACCCGCGGCAAATCCAATCCATTCATCGCCTCTATAAACTTCTTCAGATCTGACACTTTGCCAATTTTTAGCATAGTCATCCCAGGCGGATTCATAATCAACTTTTTTCATAATTTTAACCGAATTTAAGATAGATTGAGAACGGGTATTTTCCGAAAAATTTAGTAATTCAGCAGTGGATTCAGAGGGATGATCAGGGATTTCCCAACTCCAATCTTGACCTAAAAATTGTGTCAATTTTTGATTGTAAGGGTGAAAATAGGTTTCTAACTGCTGACGAATAATGGGGTTAACATTAGGGTAATTATTGGCATTATATTGATCATAGCTCAATAATTGATAATTTGGTAGTCCTAAAAAATTAAAAACTTGATTGACTACGGTTTCGGAATCAAAATATAAATCTTCACTCTTGAGAATCAAGAATTGTTGTCGCGGGAAAAACTGCATCCATCTTTGCAATTGATCAATATAAATTCCCCTAGAAAGGTAAGAATAATGTTGATGATTAAAACTAAAATAAGTGGGATCTGCACCTATTTTTTCGGATTCTCCTTCTAGCCGTTGAGGTTCTTGGGCGATCGCATCTTCTAAAGATAGAGATTCATGACCTAGTTTTACCTCCCAATAATAATGAGAAATCGCCCGATCTACGGGATTTCTCAATAATACTATAAACCGTGTTTTAGGAAAAAATTCATACAGTCGTTGGGGCACTAAGGGATGAAATAAATAATAGGGAGAACCTTCACCCGTGAGCAGATATTTTCCATCAGCTTCTGGAGAAAATTGGGATTTGTACCACTCTAAACCCTGCTGATAATTGAGAGTAAAAAAATGGATTTCCTTTTGGGTAGCCGCTACAATTTGAGGATGTTGACATAGATACTGATAGAGGGAATTAGTTCCCCCTTTTTGTACCCCAAGAATGATAAACTGGGGCGCAGTGATTGGTGTTAAATCGATTGTCCTAGGTTGTTGCATCAACGGTAATATACCTCCAAATTAAGAGTTTAATCATCAATAGTGATGATCTCCTATCGATTCAATTTACCTACTGTCCACATTGGGAAAACTCCGTAGGCAACCACTGAAAAAAACTGAGTAAATTTTAAACTCAATTTAGGATTATACTCTAAAGGGTTAGGGATTTCAGTTATCAATTGACTGAAAATCGAAGATTAATTAAGAATTAACTGCTGAGGACATTAGAATTATGACACTCACGGCTGATGCTGAAACACTTTCTCCAATTTATACATTTCGCCGTTTTTTTGCTAACCGATATTTACAGGGAAATGGCATTGAAGTCGGAGCCTTAAATCATCCTCTGGAAGTTCCTACATCCGCTCAGGTTAAATATGTAGATCGGATGAGTGTTCCTGATTTAAAAGAACATTATCCTAATTTAGCAGATGTTGATTTAGTTGCTGTCGATATTATCGATAATGGTGAATTTCTAGGAACACTTGAGAATGAAACCCAGGATTTTGTGATTGCAAATCATTTTATTGAACATTGCCAAAACCCGATTTTAACCATTGAAAATTTATTACGGGTGATTAAAAAAGACGGGATTTTGTATTTAGCGGTTCCCGAAAAACGAACTTGTTTTGATTGCGATCGCCCAGTCACTTCTATTGAACATTTATTAAAAGATTATCAACAGGGCCCGGAATGGTCTCGACAAAATCATTATGAAGAATGGATTGAATTAGTAGAAAAAGAAACGGATGAAACCAAAGCAAAATGGATGGTTAAAGAATTGATGAGACGGGATTTTAGTATCCATTTTCATGTCTGGACATCTGCGGATTTTGTGGATTTTCTTTTAACCTTAAAACACCAACTTGGGTTTCCTTTTAATTTAGAAAAGATTTTTGATAATGGCAATGAACTGATCACAATTATCAGAAAAGTATAGTAGGGAACAGGGAACAGGGAACAGGGAACAGGGAACACCGAAAGAGTTTTAGCTGGAATTTATTCGTAAAAGCTTAACTATTTCACTGGTGACTGGTACGGGCGGGTTCTTTTAGATGTTTGTTAATGACCTAAATCTTGATGAACCCGCCCCTACAAATGATGACTGATTCAAAAGCGTTTGGGACGCAATACACACAAACAGAAATCCGATTCTAAACCCCCCGGAATTTCCATTAATATTTGTTCAAATTCCAACAAAAGTTTAATTAAGGTTTCGCCTTTGGGATCACCGGGTAAACATTGATTATGATCTAATAAAGGATACAGAGGATGAAGAATTGCGCCCCCAAACGGATTAAATAGTTCGATATCAAAATAATACTCAATAAAGGGTAAAATCAGTTGGGAACGAACAGCCTCTGAGGGGTCAGTGGCAAAAACTTGATGGATACTGGGATTAATAAATTTATTTTCCATAATCCCAGAACGAATTAATTTATGGAAACATTGGTATAGGCGGTTAATTAGTTCTACCTGGCGTTTATTGTAAATGCAATAATTAGCCCCTACATATTCATTAATAATGAAATATCCCTGGGGATGTAACGCCTTATGAACCATTTCTAAAAAACGTTCTAGTTCCCGAACGTGATGCAGAGAACCGGAACAAAATGCCACATCATATTTAACGTCTGGATTTAGGTTAAAGGTATTAAAATCTTCTTGATAGAAATTAACCTGAACTCCAGCTTTTTCGGCATCTTTTCGGGCAATTTCTAAGGAGGATTCCGAAAAATCAAAGGCATCAATATGTTGAGCAAATCCCAATTCTGCCATCAAAATTTCGTGATTTCCAATACCACATCCCAGGGAAATTAGGTGATTAAAGTTTTGACCTGCAAAATAATCTTGAATTAACCACCGTAACCAATATTTTTTAGTTTGACCTCCAGACATTCGTTGATGGATAGTATCCGCAATAATTGGATTAGAAACCCATTGACTAGCGGCGGCGTTAGGATTGGTTTCCCAATAATTCTTGGCTTGAGGTTCGGCAATTTCCGGCTCTGGATGATGGATTTCAACGGCGGGAATCGTAACCGGAGAAGGAGGGTTTATCTGAATCTCTAAGGAATTAGTAAATAGGGGATTAGAAGCCGGATTGGGATTAATAAAATAGGCTTCTTGAAAGATTTCTAAATAACTTTGGGTCATTTCCTCAAAGGTATTTAGAGACTCCAAAACATACTGGGAATTTTGAGCAAATTCCTGTCTTAAATCCGGGTTTTCTAGCAATGATGTTAAACATTTTGCTAATTCTTCCGGTTGGTGGGGAGTATAAAATAAACCATTAATTTCAGGACGCACCTGTTCAGGAATTCCAAATACGGGAGTAGTGATAATTGGTAGGTTATATCCCATGGCTTCCATAATCACTCTGGGATAACTTTCAATCCGAGAAGTACAGACGAAAATATCCGCAGCTAGGAAGTATTGGGCGGTTTCTGGGGTTTCTGGAACTAGGGTTAATCGCTGTTTTAAAGACTCGGGAAGTTGGGCTTTTAATTGAGCTAATTCGGTACTATAAATACTAGGGCGATCGCCAACAATAAAACAACGAATTTTCTGGTAATATTGGGGTGATAATAGGGGTAATGCTTCGAGTAAATCCTTTTGTCCTTTGCGTTCACAAACCGTTCCCAGTAACAAAATAACGATTTCATCTTCTGCTATTGATAAGGTGGTTCTGGCTTCAATTCGAGTTAGCTGTTCTGATGTTTTTAGTAACCTTTGAATATCTAAACCATTATGAATCACCGTAAAGTTGTGATGACTATTTAAAGAGTGATAAAGATTTCGGGTTGCATCCGCAACAAAAATCACCCGATAGGGAAATTGAAAACACTCTAAGGCTCGGGCTGCAATTTCTGATCCCAATCCATTAAAATAGGTTTGCCAAGCCTGACTTTCATGGATATTCCAAATACAAGGAATTGATTTTTGTTGAGCACAATCAACCATAAAAAAGGTTTCTAAAGTATTAGCATAAACCAGATCAAATTGTTCTATTTGGAGTTCATTTGCTAATCTTTCAATAGCAGTATTATACGCTTCTTGTTGATAAATATTAGCCAGGGGATGTTCCCGAACAATTACTCTAATTCCCTGCTGTTCATAGGCATAGCGTAACGGCCCATCATCAACACAGAAAATCGTCGGTTCTAGTTTTCCTTCGGCGGCTAACTTAACAGCAATTTCAAATTGATGTAAGGGTGCGCCCGTATATTCTAAGGCATTACTGCACATTAAAATCTTAGGAATCGGGGCAGAATTAGTAGTTGATTTTAATTGATAGCGTCGAGGTTGAATTTGGAACCATTCATTATCTAAGGATAAATGAGGATTATAAAAAGGATCAATTTTATCGGCATATTGGCGACGGAATTTTGCCACTTCTTTCGGGTCATCTTTATAACCCCGACTGGTTCCTTCTCGGTGAATTAATTCTGCTTCCGGGCAATAAACCGATTGATAACCTTTTTCAAATAATCGATATCCATAATCAACATCATTGTAAGCAACGGCAAAATCAACTTGATTAAATCCCCCTAAATCTAAGAACAATTGTCGGGGTGTTAATAAACAAGCCGCCGTCACCGCCGAATAATTTCTTACAACTTTAGAATAGGCTAAATAACCGAAATCTTGACGATGGGTTAACTTAAAAGCATGACCCGCTAAACCATGATGAAGTCCATGCAAAATTCCAGCGTGTTGAATCCGGTCATCGGGATAAATTAACCGCGCCCCGACCGCCCCTACGCCTACGATGCGAGCATAGCCCATCATCTGAGTTAACCAATGGGAATTAATCACTTCTGTGTCATTATTCAGGAATAATACATAATCCGTATTCACCTGTTCCACCGCCCGATTATTAATCGCAGCAAAGTTGAATTTTCCTTGATTAGCTATTTTTAAAACCGATATTTTTTCGGTGTCACTAATTTTCTTGAAATACTCTAGGGTTTTGGGGTCATCGCTTTCGTTGTCAATAATCACAACCTGATAATTTTGATAGGTTGTTTTCTGAATTGATTCTACACAAGCCTGGAGTAATTTAAGTTGATTTTTAGTCGGAATAATAATTGTTACCGACGGCCCCTGGTCGGGGAATTGATGATAAAAAATTCCTAGGTTAAGTTCACTAGCCCAATTCGGCTGATAAACTTTTCCTAAACTTTGAAGACGGGTTAATGCTTCTTGAATTGCGTGTTTTCCGGCATCAAAACTGGCGGGTTTTGCCGCTCCAGAAACCGCCGTTGAGCCGGGGGCTGTACGCCAATGGTAGAGGACTAAAGGAATATGACCAATCTGGCGAGAAATTTCCGTGGCTCTGAGGGCAAAATCATAATCCTGTGACCCTTCAAATCCAATTCTAAATCCCCCTAATTTCTCAAAAATTGCTCGTCTAACTACTAACAAATGCCCCATATACATATAGGAAAGCAAGAGTTGGGGCGACCAATCGGGCTTAAATTGGGGAGCAAATCTTTTGCCTTCTGGGTCAATTTTATCGTCATCGGAATAGAGAAAATCGGTTTCAGGATATTGAATTAAATATAATCCCATTTCCCCTAAAGCATCCGGGGTTAATTCGTCATCGTTATCTAAAAAGGCAACAAATTCCCCGGTAGCTTGACTGGCTGCACTATTGGTAGCCGCGCTAATATTGCCATTTTCCGTACGGAAATAGACTTTAATTCGAGCATCTTTGGCTGCATATTCAGTTAATAATTCTACAACTTGGGTATCGGTACTACAATCATCGGCAATACATAATTCCCAATTAGCATAAACTTGATTAACCACACTTTGAATCGCTTTTTCTAAGAATTCAATCGGGGGGTTATAAACGGGCATAACCACTGAAATTTTAGGCAATATTTCTGGCGAATAAACCGTTAATCGAGTTTTTAAAGACTCCAAACTCCTTTCCGTCCATTGATTGGCGGCTAACCAAGCCTGATAGGGTTCAATTGGTTGTAGTAATTCAAAGCCTTGGGGCGGTAAAAAATCCCCCTGGGGAACGGTTGTTTGCCGATACATTAGGCTCATTTGCCGCAGAATTGCCGGAATTTCCCAAGGCATGGGTAGGAGACGACCTAAACGCTGTTTCCGTTCTTTTATGCGTTTCTGAATCGCCGCCGTATAACGAGAAACTTGTTTGATTTTTGCGGTGCTTTTTTCTAATAGTCCATAGCGGGAAACTTGTAAGATTTGAGGACAGTTATAAATCAGAATTTCCCCACTTTCTAAATGGGCTTCCAAACTAATTTCCCAAGTTCCCGGGGGTAAATCAATTAAGGCTTCAAACCCACTTTCGGCGCTTCCTATCCAATTGGGAAAAACCTGCCCCACATCGACACGACGTAACCCATAGGCACAAATCACCCATTGATTTCCATAGATTAATTTTAATTGTGTAATGCGTTGATTTGGATGGCAACACCACCCGGCAAATAGAATTTGTCCTTGTCGTTGTTCCCACTGTGAGGGCACATCAAAGGACGCTCTCAAACTAGAAACCGTTAAAGGATAACGGGCAAATACCGTCCATTTTCCGTTACTATCTTGGGCCTCTAATTCTACTAAGGAATTGCCTTGAGGAACGCGAATTTGCAGATAGAATCCTGATAATTTTGCTTGGGGATAAACTGCATGAATATCCGCCACATCTTGACGTTCAATGCCATATTCTCCGGTAAAAATATCCGTTCCTATTTTAGCTCTCACCTGTTTTATCTCTTGATTTCCAGTATGAAAACACCAACCGGAAATATTTAAGAATTTCTCGGTAAATCCCGTTAATTCCCAATTCAAGGGAAAATCTAGGGAGTAAATAAATCGACGGCGGAATTGTTTTAAACGCCGTTTAGCACCTAGCCATTTTCCTCGCAGTTTCCAAAATTTAGAAGACTGCATGGCAATAATTTCTCTTTGGGCTTTACCCAATTCATCTTCTAAACTGAATATTTTATTTAAGGCTTGTTCAAATTGAGATTCTGCTCCGAATAATTTCAGTTGGGTGCGACCTAATTCATTTTCTAAGGTTAAGAGTTTGGTCAGTCCATCTTGATATTGAACGCTAACAACTTGTAGTTTAAATTCCGTTTTTTCTAGGGCGGTTTCTGATTCCAAACATCGAGCTAATATTTCTTGATATTTAGCATCTAAAGCTTTATATTTAGTCTCGATATCTTGATATTGGGCAATTATATCTTGATAGTTGCCCTGGGTTTTACCTAATTCTATTTCTGTGGTAACGAGTTTATCTACCGCCTGTTCAAATTGGGTTTTAAACCCTTCTAATTCTGCTTGAGTTTTGCCTAATTCTGCTTCGGTAGAGATTAACTTGGTTATGGCTTCCTCGGCTTTAACTTCTACACCACTGAGTTTTAATTGAGTTTCACCTAGGAGATTTTCGGTTTTAATTAAACGTTCAACGGCATCTTGAAAGCGTTCTTGCCATTCTTGAATATCTTTTTGTAAAATATCTCTATCTTTGAGCAAAATATCTAAATCTTTTGCTAGAATAGACTGATTTTTTTCTAATTTTCTAAGTTGTGCCCAATCCTCAAATACCCAATCGGCAGATAAAGGTTGATTCAAACTCTCTAATTCCGATGCCGTTAAATGGCTATTCAATGGGTAAGCAGTGGTTTCTAAAGTTTGATAGAGTTCAATGGCTTCGGGAAAATAGGCTTTAATAAACAGGGGTTTGGGAGTCGCCAAAATTCGGTTTACTAATAATGACGGTTCAAATTGATTGGAAAATTCACCCTGTAAATTAAGATTAAATTTATGATTAATTTCGTTAATAAAATCAGCAGTTTGATTGCCAATTGTATAAATATTTGCTAACAGACAATTGTCGGGATATTGATGATAAAATTCTAAAATTTTACGGTTATAATGGCTCCACATTTGGATAGCAATTTCAGGATGATCTAATAAAGTCGCATCCGTTGCCCGACGATACAAAGAATCAATTACTTCCCAGGGAGAACGATAGACAAAAATAAACTTAGCCTGGGGTAATAATTGATGCCAAAAGTCCAAAAACAAAGTAGTTCTAGGATCTTTCCATCCCCAGACTGAAGACGAATCTTGATTAATTTCAATCAGTTTTTTAGCGGTTTCTATCTCTGGTTCTGTGAGGGAGATTTCCCCTGAGAATACACACCCCAATTCATCAATATTATGGCTCTTAAAAACAGATTTGTGAAAGTCTACAAAATCAACATTTTCAAAATGACCTTTAATATTGCCATAGTCTGCACCGACTAACTGTTTACCAATATTAACCCCTAGATTTTGCAGCAGAGAAGCTGTTAAAGAGGTTCCCGAGCGGTGCATTCCGGCAATGATAATAATGGGAGAGGAGGTATTCGTTGTATCCATCATGTTCTTAGGGTTTTATTTCAGCTTGAATCAACAACAATATTTAAAGACATTCTAGTTCAGATACCTTCTGAACTAAACCGGACTTGATTTTTAAACTGGGTTCAATTAATAAGTCCACCACTCCGGTACTACAAGAATCTTCATAGGGTTGAACTCGGAACATCCCGACATCAATACAGCGATCTAAATAGGTAAATTCACCCTCCACAATACCAGAAACCCCGGCATTCAGGAAATAAACATCCGGTGATAATTGACATTCAAACTTAAATTTGATCGTCATTGTTGTTCCCGGTTCAATCTGTTTGATTGATTGAGAAGTGGCTAAAAAGGAAGCTCCAGCTAGTTCAAATCCACTTACGGTTTTAATTAACATTCCAAAACGAACATGGGAGGCAAGTTTATCAAATTTCACGGAATAGGTGTAAATATAACTATTTCGAGCTACTAAATGATTAACCATTTCCCCCGCCAAGGTGGTAATATGGGGTTCTAAAATTTCTGCCCCCCGGGAAGGATATTTAATCGGATGATCAGGAACTAATTTAGGATCAAAATAATCTTTATAATGTCCATTATTTGATTTGAAAGTAGGTAGAACTGATGGAGATGCCGGATTTTCAGGATGAAAATTATTCGATTTAGACGATTCTAAAGGCTGTTCAACCGGCTGGGAAGATTTATGGTTTAAATGTTGAATTTCCTCGCGAATCATGATCATTTGATCGGCATCGGCATAGATCATTTTTTGATATTTGGAAATGATCATTTTTGGGGTATGTTCGAGTAATAATTCTCCCCGATCCATTAACACCGCCGAGTCGCAAAGTTGAATAATTGAAGGAGCAGAATGGGAAACAAATAAAATTGTGCCACCCCGATCTTTAATTTCATGAATTCGACTAAAACATTTGCGTTGAAAGGCTTCATCTCCGACGGATAGGGCTTCATCCACAATTAAAATATCAGGATCAACACTGGTAGCTACCGCAAATCCTAAACGAACATACATCCCACTGGAATAGGTTTTGACGGGTTGATCAATAAAATCTCCAATATCCGCAAAGGCAAGAATATCATCAAATTTGGCTTCAATTTCCTGGGTTTTTAATCCCAATAATTGACCATTGAAAAATACATTTTGTCGCCCGGTAAATTCAGGATTAAACCCGCTACCGAGTTCTAATAATGCTGAAACTCGACCATTAACTTCCACATTCCCTTGAGTTGGGGTTAAAGTTCCGACAATAATTTGTAATAGGGTACTTTTTCCCGAACCATTGCGCCCAACAACTCCTAAAGTTTGGCCTTTCCAAACTTGTAAATTAATATCTTGCAATGCCCAAAAATTATGGGCCAGACTTTTTCCGGGCACAAAAATTTCCTTCAATCTATCCACCGGATGGCGATAACGTTTGAAGCATTTAGAGACGTGATTAACGGATATAGCTATTTCGGTCATTCGATGTTGATTTCGGTGGTTTATCAGTGATCAGTTAGCGTGTGTTTTGTGTGAGGAACTGTCACTTTTATAAAACGTCAGCAAAGGCTGGACGCAACCGCCTATAAACCCCTAGGCCCACACAAAATATAACCAAGGCGAATATTGAGGATACGGCTAATTCTCCCCAATGTCTCATTTCCCCAACTAAAATTAAATCTCGATAGGCTTCTGAAAGTCCAGTAATAGGATTACACCAAACAATCCAAAATTGCCAGGATTCAGGAACTTTAGCAACAGGATATAAAATCGGCGTCACATAAAACCAAAGGTTCAAAATTACGCCTAAACTCTGGGGAATATCCCGCAAAAATACAGTTAGTCCGGATGTTAAATAGCCTAACCCGGCTGTTAATAAAAGTTGGGGTATCCAGACTAAGGGCAGTAACCACAGGGTGGGGTGCATGACTTGAGTGGACAAGGCGGTTAACCCAATTAGAGCCACTAAGCCAAAGGAACTTTCAATAAATGCTGAAAAAATTGGGACGAGGGGCAATAGTCCCAGGGGAAAAACCACTTTTTTAACTAAATTTGTCTGTCCTACTACGGAATTGGCGGCTTGAATTAATCCATTTGTGAAGGCAAACCAAGGAATTAAACCCGCAAATAGCCACAGGCCAAAGGCTAATTCGTTATCGGGAAAACCCTCAAGATTGAGTTTGACCTTGAGAACAATAGAAAAAACGTAGGTATAAATCAGCAGTTGGGACAACTGATTCAATAGAGGCCAGAGGTTGCCAAGAATAGAACCTTTGTATCGTGCCTCTAAGTCCCTTCGGACTAATGTACTAAGCAGATTCAGTTTGAGGGATAATCGGCTATTGACAAGCGACCATTGACTCCCACGCCCCGAAGTTCTGACAAAACCCTTGATTGACCGCAGCAATTTTTTCGTCCTCGTTCACTACACACACCATGATTTCAAGCTCACCACCGGACACAAAGAGCCAAGAAGACCTCAACCCTAGAGTCAACAGTGTTATCAGATATCCCGGCCACAGGATTATTACTCCCAGATCTTGATCTTAATCAATCAGTGTGCCATACAAAGTGTCCAAAAAGCTAGTCCAATCCTTTACTTTCACTAGGGAATAGGGAATAGGGAATAGGTAATGGGTAATGGGTAATAGGTAATGGGTAATAGGTAATAGGTAATGGGTAATTACGAATTACGAATGGGTAAAACTTGACCTCCCCTGCTCCCCCTGCTCCCCCTGCTCCCCCTGCTCCC
>MNYZ01000094.1 GCA_001873365.1 Oscillatoriales cyanobacterium CG2_30_40_61
AATGCCGATAATCCCAGTCAACAGAAGTTTTCTGGTAGAAGGATTAACAGAGGATTGTATAGAACAAAGGATAGACATCTGGTTTCGGCCGATATTAATGGTAGTGCCAATATTTTGGTTAAAAGTAAGCACAGACTTGATTTTGAGCGAGTGTCTAGCGGGTTTTTGGCTAACCCTTTAAGGATTTACGTCTCTTAAGAATCCCCCAGTTTTACGGCGCGGGAGTGTCAATAACTTCTGACTTCTGACTTCTGACTTCTGACTTCTGTTTCCTCTAAGATATTGGAAATACTATGGTTTGGGAATAACGATGATTACACTCAATCAAGTTGAAGCAATGATTAAGTCGGAATTACCGAATGCGGTGGTTCAAGTTCAAGATTTAGGCGGTGGTGACCATTTACAAGCAATTGTGGTATCAGCCGAATTTGAAGGCAAGACTTTAGTAAAACAACACCAAATGGTTTACAAAGCTGTTAAGGAAGCCATGGCTACCGAAGCTATTCACGCTTTAGCTCTGAAGACCTACACCCCCCAAGAGTGGGAACAAGCCAGCCCCGGCGCTTAACGCCTAAATTCTCAGAAATAGGTTAAACTCAAATCGGGGATTCTATGATCGTTTTGTCGATCAATTGACCTATCCAAACCTACCTCATTTTATTAATAAACCATGACGACAGACGCACAGAAAAAAATTGAAGATCTGATTACGAAAAACAAAATCTTTGTTTTTATGAAAGGAACAAAGCTCATGCCAATGTGCGGTTTTTCCAATAATGTTGTACAGATTTTAAATAGTTTGGGGGTTCCTTTTGAAACCCTAGATGTTTTAGAAGATTATGAAATTCGCCAAGGGATTAAAGATTATTCCAACTGGCCAACAATTCCCCAGGTCTATATCAATGGCGAGTTTATTGGCGGTTCTGATGTGCTGATTGAACTGTATCAAAAAGGTGAGTTACAGCAACTTGTAGAAGTGGCTTTTGCCTCATAAAAGGGGTATGGGGTTTTGGGTATAGGGTTGGGGTTGGAGTTAATTCCTCCCTAACCCTGTATCCCGGTTTCCCCTATTCCCAACCCTATTAGATGAATTTCTCAGTTAATAATAATCGACTTGACGTTGAGGCATTGGCATTTCAAAATTTGAGGGGTCGTAAATGTAGCGAGTCGCTTCTTCCTCCAAACGACTGATTAAATAGGGTTCTAAGTTATTCGTGTGTCTGAGGGCGGCTAGATAACCGTCTAAATATAACCTGAGATCGTCATAACGATAACCTCGGTTCCACATCTCGACGAGGGCGTCGGTGAGTTTCTGATAATGGCGAATTGTTAAGGTGTCCTGAAGCATGGTTTGAATGGGGGTTAAGGGGTGATTACTCGATTGAATTGGGAGCTTAGGCCGAATTACGGGATTAATACTCGTCTATCTTCATGTTAACTCTTTCTTTCCATCTTAACTTCAGATCAAAATTACCCCGGTTGGCTTTTATACTTTTGATAGAATCAGGTGATTAGTAGGTAACAGTAGCTACAAAATCAGAAAGATTACCCTGTTACGCTTGAACTCAACATTGAAGAAGGAAGCTCGCATTCGTGGGATCTGCTTGTATTTCAATTATTGAGGGAAACCCGCATTTACGGTCGCTCTTGGGTTGGCATTTACAGCACGTCGGTTACTTGGTTCATCAGGCGGCTGATTTGCACAATGCAAGGGATATCTTCTATGCTCATCAACCCAATTTAGTGATTTTGGACGCTGAATTACCAGAGGGAAATAGTTTAGAATTTTGCCAATGGCTTCAGCAGCAACGACAATCTTTAATTCTGATGTTATCAGCCCGGACAACGGAATCGGATATTGTCCGAGGCTTGAGGGCGGGCGCTGATGACTATTTAGCTAAACCTTTTGGAATGCAGGAGTTTTTGGCAAGGACAGAATCTTTGATGCGCCGCAGTCGCACCATTGTTCCGCCAACTACCTTGGATTATGGCTCTCTCAAAATTGACTTAGTACAGCGTCGTGTGCGCTTACAGAGTCAATTGATTGAACTCACTCCCCAGGAATATAGTTTACTCTATGTTCTCGCTCAAGCCTGTGGAGAACCTTTGACCCGTTCGGAACTATTGCGACGAGCCTGGCCAGATGCTATTGATAATCCTCGCACGATTGATACCCATGTTCTTTCGTTAAGGAAAAAGTTAGAAACTGACCCCCGCCAACCGAATTTAATCCAAACCGTTCGGAATATTGGCTATCGTCTCAATTTAGAAATTCTGAAGGCTGAAACGGTTCGTACCGTTAGGCTCAATGGTAAATATCCACCCATTCGAGGGATGAAAACAGAGAGTAGTGCTTGATCTAATCGGATTTCTGGGAATAATCGAAGTCTAATCCTTAACTTTGATTATTCCCTATTCTCCGAGGATTATTTCAGGGTGAGGGCGGTGGAAATTGTCCAAATATCCACTAGACCTAATCATAAACTACAGCCTAATAAAATAAAATACATCCAGGGTTGGGCTAAGGGACGGACATCGGTTGTGTCAATTCCTGTTTTTTCTTGGACAATTGCGGCAAACTTGGCAAACCCAACCATTCGCAGTAAACCGAGGAAATAGCTGACCTTAATCCTGTTAACTCCCAATTCCCAGTCAAAATAACATCGGAGAAATGAGAAAATTGACAGCTTTTGACAAAAAAGGTATGTTTATTGTCTAAATCTACTGATTTTGAGGTGGGAAAGAATGAAAGACTTAATAATGGGTTATGCCACAAACTGCAAATTCTGTGATTTCTACAGGTTTGTTACCTCAATTCGTCAGCATTGTCATCCAGATAAAGTTGATATTGTTGTATTTATTAATGCTTTAGGGGATGAGTTCGCAAAAGTAGCTTTAGAAAAAAACATCACGCTTATACCCGTTGAAAATGTGTGGAAGTGGGTAACTGGCTCAAAGATACTAAATCTTATTTATCACATAAAAATGGTAGGACTCAGAGTTTTGATTCGACTAAGTTCCGGCTCTGATCGTACCTACTTAGAGAAAGATTATAGGAATACGGTTGCCAATTGGATTCATCCGCAAGCAGGTCGCTGGATTGCTTACGATACATTCCTTCAGGTTAATTCCAGTTATCGAATGGTTATGACTTCAGATGTGCGTGATGTTGTCTTCCAAGCTTCTCCCTTCGATGAGTTAGACTCTAGTATGCTTCATGTTTTTGAACAAGCTGGTATTTATTATGGGCAGGAACAGAAAGAAAATATAGACACTAAATGGTTTAGTGCTGTTTATGGAAAAAAAGCTCTTGAAGAAATGTTGGGAAAACCTACACTCTGTTCAGGGACAGTATTAGGAGGAAACCCTCTGATGACGCAATTAATGACATTAATGATGTTGGAGACTCAACGTCATCCTCGCCAACCTCTCGATCAAGCAATGTTCAATCAGGTGATTAACTATCAATTTCCCGGTGACAAAATAGTGAAACATAATTTGAAGAGTGGTTCCGTCCTCACACTGTGTGGAGATCATAAGGAATGTTGGGAGATTCACGATGACAAAGTTATGGTTGATGATCGGCTTGTTCCTGTTATACATATGTACGATCGCGATTCTCGGACTAAGGAATTATTTCTCAGCAAGATTCCAACTCCACAGAACTAACCTTTTTATTTATCTTTCCATACTTTCGTTTTTTCCTGCCTACCTCCTTATTTCAGGGTGAGGGCGGTGGAAATTGTCCAAATATCTACTAGACCTAATAATAAACTACAGCCTAATAAAATAAAATACATCCAGGGTTGAGCCAATGGACGGACATCGGTTGTATCAATTCCGGTTTTTTCTTGGACTATTCCCACAAACCTCGCAAATCCGGCCATTCGCATCGGTAGTAAATAGCCTTCTCCCGTCTGACTAACGAAATAATAAACCAGTCCTCCTTGTCCGGTGGTTCTGGGTTTCAAGGCTTTGATCTGATTCCAGGGTAATGACCAACCCCGACGGAATATCAGAGTAAACCAAGAAAAATAGCTTACTTTAATCCCATCATTATCTACTATTACTCTTTCTGTTAAAAGTGCTAATAAGGCGATCGCTCCGAGCCCAATTCCCAGCCAAAGTACCGCCGGAGAAACAGGAGCATTAACAGCTTTGGATAAAAAAGGTAGGGGGATCATCAACACCGTATATAAACTTAACAGCGTGATTCTAATAATTGGAGACAGGCGAAATATAATGGGACTGGGTAGGGCTACGGATTCTACTGTTTCAACATTCATTTTTAAACAGATTTTAAAATTAACCTCCAGAAATTCCACCCCGATATGTTAAGTCGCAGTGGAATTTTTCCGGTGAGTTTTGAGATGATTTTATTATCGTTTTTTGGTAAATTAATCAACAGAAGTTAAAGCTGGAGTTGTTAAAGGTTCCTGTTTAACTGTACGCTTAGTGGCAAAATTTCTGGATTGAGGATTCAGAGTCAATGGTTTATCCTCATAGCTGGTAGACTGTTGATCAATCATCAGCCGATCACAAGGAATATTATCAGCAATAATCGCACTCGCCATACTTCCGGTATGGATTTCCAAAGTCGCTTGTGGAATTGCTTCAAATACTAAGCGTTGTCCCGGGAAGACTACCCGCTCAAAATACCAATTAGGAACATTAGTAATGCGGGCGATCTGAATATGGCTGGTAGCATTGACATAGCAGCACAAAATTCGACCAGAACTATTTGACGGTAGGGGATCAAGAATTTGAGCCATATCGGAATCTAGGGGGCTTTGAGCTAAAGATTTCATCAACTACTTGTCAGGTTAACACTTCCCGATCCCCATTGGTTGTAACCCCGACTACCAATCCCTTGTTACAATCATCCAGTTGATCAGAAATTGGAGAGCCAAAAAGTTCCGATTGGTATTGTAGATATGGGTCGCCCGTTGTCCCAGCGACTTATTGAAACTTAACTAATTTCTCAGATCAGTCACCCTAAAGGGCGGAAAATTCGTTATAGTGTTAAGGAATCTTAAGTAAAGTCGATATAACTTCGCCGATTTTCACCCAACTCCCGCCTGACCCATAAAATCATGGAAGATAAAATCCTTTACGTCCGCCTTCCCTGTAACCCGATTTTCCCGATTGGGGTGGTTTACCTGTCTGACCACGTTCACAAGCTATTTCCCACCGTCCAACAGCGCATTTTTGACTTGGGTGCTGTTCCTCCCTTGGATTATACCGCCGCCTTGGATGCTTGTGTTGATGAGTTTCAACCCACTTTATTAGTCTTTTCTTGGCGAGATATTCAAATTTATGCTCCCGTAGGGGGACGGGGTGGAAATCCTCTACAAAATGCCTTTGAATTTTATTATGCTAAAAACCCTTTAATTAAGTTACGAGGGGCTTTAGGAGGATTACGTTTAGCAACATCCTACTATACGGAACTTTGGCAGAATTTAGGATTAATTAAACGGGGATTATCCCGTTCTCAACGTTATAATTCCCAAGCCCGGGTCGTAGTTGGGGGCGGGGCGGTGAGTGTTTTTTATGAACAGTTAGGAAAGAGTTTACCCAAAGGAAGTATTGTTTCGGTTGGGGAAGGAGAAAGTTTATTAGAAAGGCTATTAAGAGGGCAAGATTTAGCCGATGAACGCTGTTATATTGTCGGAGAAACAACACCCCGCGATCGCTTAATTCATGAACAACCCATGAATTTTGAAAAAACCGCCTGTGATTACAATTATATTGAAACCATTTGGCCGGAATTTCAATATTATTTTCAAGATCAAGACTTTTATATTGGAGTTCAAACCAAACGGGGTTGTCCCCATAATTGTTGTTATTGTATCTATACGGTTATTGAGGGAAAACAAGTTAGAATTAATCCCGCCGATGAAGTTGTGGCGGAAATTAAACAACTGTATCAACGGGGAATTAGAAACTTTTGGTTTACCGATGCTCAATTTATTCCCGCCCGTAAGTTTATTAATGATGCTGTAGAATTATTGCAGAAAATCCTTGATTCTGGGATGACAGATATTCACTGGGCCGCCTATATTCGGGCAGATAATCTAACCCCAGAATTGTGTGATTTGATGGCTAAAACGGGGATGAATTATTTTGAAATTGGGATTACCAGTGGTTCCCAGGAATTAGTTAGAAAAATGCGAATGGGATATAATTTACGGGTGGTTTTAGAAAATTGTCGGGATTTAAAAGCCGCCGGATTTAATGATTTAGTTTCGGTGAATTATTCCTTTAATGTGATTGATGAAACCTTTGAAACCATTCGTCAAACCATTGCTTACCATCGAGAATTAGAAGCTATTTTTGGGGCGGATAAAGTGGAACCTGCGATTTTCTTTATCGGGTTACAACCCCATACCCATTTAGAAGAATATGCCTTTGAGAAAGAAATGTTAAAACCCGGCTATGATCCTATGAGTTTAATGCCTTGGACAGCCAGAAAGTTACTTTGGAATCCTGAACCTTTAGGATCATTTTTTGGGGAAATCTGTTTAGAAGCCTGGAAGCGCAACCCCAATGATTTCGGGCGGACGGTGATGGATATTTTAGAGGAAAAGTTAGGACGCGCGCCTTTAGAAGAAGCGTTGAGTGCGCCATTGGGTGGTGGAAAAGAGTTAGCGGGTATTCGTTGATTTTGGGTTGAATTATGGGCTGTGGTTAGGGTAGCGATCGCACTTTCCCCTAAGATTAAATCCCTCAATTTACACCTACCCAAGAAACCCGGTTTCTAATTAAGTTAATTGCCACCAATTAAGATATATTGAGAAACCCGGTTTCTAATTTAAGAGAGCTTGAGAAACCGGGTTTCTAATTAAGTTAATTGCTAAAAATTAAGATATATTGAGAAACCCGGTTTCTAATTAAGTTAGCCCCTAATTATTATTAGTCACTGGTTCAACCTGTTTATCTTCGGTTTTAGATTGGGTTTCTTTCCCTGGTTGGGCTGGGGCGATCGCTACATTCACCACCACCTGCCCAACTCCTTTAATTTCTTTTGCTAAGGGATCAATGCGGTCATATTGGGGTTGGTTTGGCACTGTACCAGCTACGGTTACGACTCCATCTTTGGCCGTAACTGTTAGTTGACTCGCGGGTAAATTAGCTTCTAATTTAGAGCGCACTTCACTTTCTAAATCACCATCGGCTCGAATGGCATCACCACCGGTGATATTATTTCGTTGTTCCCGCGCCCGAATATCTTCATTAAGCTGACGTTGCCGCAGGTCACTTTTAGCATCTTTCTGAACGGCTTGGGCGGTTTCTACCGTGGGGGTTTCTGCGGTTTGGTTCGACCCACTCGGTGCGCCCGTGCTGGTTTTAGCGCCATTTCCGCAGGCGACAGTGCTCAGTAGTAAGAAACTACCGATAAGTAAAGAGGTTGATTTTTTCATGATGGAAACTCCTAAACAAAAATATAAAGTAGGGAACACACCGAACAATAAGAGTTAACCCAGTTCTGCTGTTCCCGATTCGGGTATGAATGGCTTTTAAACAGGGAAATTAGTGCGATCGCGACCAAGAGACGTTAATGGTTTTATGGGGGGAGTTTCTATGGGCTCATAGATGTGCCATTCTTCAATTTTGTGATTGCGGAAAATTGGCGCAGCCCGTTGAACTTCATCTTTTGTACCACTGACAATTACAACCGAATCACCCCGATCTAGGCGATCGCTATAAATTTTGGTATGTTCAACCGGGATGCTATATCCCAGGCCATCAAAGCGATCGCGCATTTCCACATCTGTAAAACTATCTCGTTGCGGTTGACGAGAGATTAAACGAATCCGACTTAAAGGGAAACCTGTATTTTTTAAATCCGTAATCGCCCGTTCGGTATCCTGTACATTGGAGAACACACCCATGGCCTGTTTATTTCCGTTGACATTCAGGGAATGGTCTGGATCAGGCAAAGTAATATCTCGGTTGAGGTGTTCCGGGCTCATGGAAGCCAGACCGGGGGCATCATAAACCCTGTATTCCCGGATATTATGGGTTTGTAGAATTTGGTGGGCGCGGGCAAGATCTGCCTCATCGCCATCCACAATAACTAAATATTCACCCCGACCGATACAATCGTTATAGATTTTGGCATCTGCTTCGGGAATTCCCAGGCCAATCAATCCCCCTAATAACCCTCCGGTGGCCACCCCAATCGCTGTCCCGGCTAAGGTAGTTGCGATCGCTGTAGCAGCGGCTCCTGCTAACATAATCGGGCCAACTCCGGGAATGGCGATACTGCCTAAACCGACTAATAACCCGGTGAGTCCACCTACAACCCCCCCAGTGGTCACTCCTAAAGCTGCCCCTTCTTCGGCTTTATTATCAACTCGGTTGGCGACGTGATCCTGGGAAACGGAATCACTGACATCGGCTCCAGCAATGTTGTCGTCATGAATCGCATCTTTTGTCATCACAGAAACCTGATTCATCGGAAAACCAGAGTCTTTTAAGGCATAAAGAGCTTCCTCAGCCGTGCTCCGGTTGGGAAACACACCTACGGCCCGCCGATTTTTAGTCGCTACAGAATTAGACTGATTAATGACCATAATATTATTCCTTGAAAATAGCTTATTTGTGTTTTTAGCTTCAATAAGATCGACTCAAATTATTAAGTCTTAGTGCTAAAGTAAGATGATAAATTTCGTCATACTGATCAACACTATGATTTTTTAAGTGACCCTATTTCCTCAAAACGGTCTGAGGTTTACAGATATTTACTGACGAGCTTTAACTTCCATAATCACTACGTTAACGAGATTAGAGATATTTGTCCTCTGTCTTTAGAGACAAGTTTTTTTCAGTCATCATTCATCAGTTATCAGTGTAAGAGTTAGCCGTTAATTCTACTATTCACTTCTTGACTGATCACTGATTATTAAGTTATGTCTAAAGAATGGTGATTTTCCTGATTATTTGTTTTATAATATAAAAGTGTGTATTGACTCTATTCAAACAAAACACCGAAAATCTTAGGTAATTTAAACAAATGCAACACAATAAACTCCCTAACGATCCCCTGTGGTTTAAAGATGCCATTATTTATGAAGTTCCAGTTCGCGCCTTTGCCGATAGTAATGGGGATGGAATTGGAGACTTTATTGGATTAACCGAAAAATTAGATTATTTGCAGGATTTAGGAGTAACAGCCCTGTGGATTCTTCCGTTTTTTCCTTCCCCCCTGCGAGATGATGGTTATGATATTGCCGACTATATTAATATTAACGGAATTTATGGAAATTTAGAAGATTTTAAAACCTTTTTAAATGCCGCCCACGATCGCGGAATTCGCGTGATTGTCGAATTAGTAATTAATCATACCTCCGATCAACATCCTTGGTTTCAACGGGCAAGAATAGCACCAAAAGGCAGTAAAGAAAGGGATTTTTATGTCTGGAGTGATACCCCGGAAAAATATCCAGAAGTTAGAATTATTTTCCAAGATTTTGAAACCTCAAATTGGACTTGGGATAGTGTGGCAAAATCCTATTATTGGCATCGGTTTTATTCCCATCAACCGGATTTGAATTATGAAAATCCAGAAGTGATCACCGCCATTTTAGAAGTCTTAGATTTCTGGATGGAAATGGGGGTCGATGGAATGCGACTCGATGCCATTCCCTATATTTTTGAACGGGAGGACACCAACTGTGAAAACTTACCCGAAACCCATCAACTATTAAAACAATTACGCAGTTATTTAGATACTCACTATGCTAACCGAATTTTCCTCGCCGAAGCCAACCAATGGCCGGAGGATGCGGCCGCTTATTATGGTGAAGGAAATGAATGTCACCTAAATTTTCACTTCCCCTTAATGCCTCGATTATTTATGGCATTACGGATGGAAGATAGCTTTCCAATTATTGATATTTTGAATCAAACCCCGGCAATTCCTGATAACTGTCAATGGGCATTATTTTTAAGGAATCATGATGAATTAACCTTAGAAATGGTAACAGATGAAGATCGGGATTATATGTATAAAGTTTATGCTCAAGATCCCCAAGCTAGAATTAATTTAGGTATTCGGCGCCGCCTTGCACCCCTACTCGGAAATGATCGCCGTCAGATTGAATTAATGAATAGTTTATTACTCTCCTTACCCGGAACTCCCGTACTTTATTATGGGGATGAAATTGGCATGGGAGATAATATTTATATTGGCGATCGCAATGGCGTCAGAACCCCCATGCAATGGAGTCCAGATCGCAATGCCGGATTTAGTCGAGCGAATCCGCAAAAACTCTATTTACCCTTAATTTTTGATTCCGAATACGATTATAAAGCCGTTAATGTCGAATCCCAAAGTAGTAATCCTAATTCCTTTTTATCTTGGATGAAACGGATTATTGCCATGCGAAAACGGTTTCAAGCCTTTGGACGAGGAACCTTTGAAATCTTACATTCAGAAAACCGTAAAGTTTTGGTTTTTGCTCGCACTTATCAAGGAGAACATCTGTTAATTGTCGCTAATTTATCTCGATTTGTACAATCGGTGAATTTAGATTTATCCGCCTTTAAAGGCATGGTTCCCGTGGAAATATTTGGCCGGACAGAGTTTCCTAAAATTAGCGATTCTTCCTATTTTATTAGTTTATCTCCCCACGGATTTTACTGGTTTATGCTTCAGTTTGATCCTAAAGTCGCTTTACTACCTCGACCTCAAGCCCAATTACCCACTTTTATTGTTGAAAATAATTGGCAAGAAATTCTCACCCAACCGAACCTAAAAACCCGCTTAGAATCTATTTTACCCGCCTATATCTATCGCTGTCGCTGGTTTCTTTCTAAATCTCGAATTCTCCAATCTGTAAAGATTATAGAAGCCATTCCTATTCCCTATCAAGACAGTCAAGCTATTATTGTTTTATTGCAAGTGGAATATACAGAAGGATTCCCGGAAATCTATCTTGTTCCTTTAGCTTATGCGGGGGAGAAATTAGCAGAAACTCTGAAAATAGAAAACCCCCAATTCATCTTAGCAACGGTACAACAGAATACAGAAACCGGAATTTTATTGGAAGTCGGACAGAATCTTGACTTTTTAAGTTTACCCTTAAAAATGATTATCAATTCCGACCGTTATGCGGGTCGGTCGGGTAATTTAATCGCCACCACAACAGCAGCATTAAAACAACAGGATTTAGAGCAGAAATTAGAGCCTCATTTATTAAAAGAGGAGTATGATAATTCCTTTGTAATTTATGGCGATCGCTTCCTGTTTAAACTATTTCGTAGAGTAGAAGAAGGTATCCATCCTGAGTTAGAAGTCCGTAAATTTTTGGAACAAAAACAACACTCAGGATACACAACGCCATTATTAGGGGGATTAGAATATCGTCGTCACCGAGGAGAATCCCTCACTTTAGGGGTTCTTCAAGGGTATATTCCCCATGCCATTAATGGCTGGAATTATACCTTAGATAGTCTCCGAGATTACTTTGATCGAGTCATCCTACAACCCAGTCAAGATTTAGAGATTTTATCTACATCCGGTTCTTTCTTTGACCTCTATCAACAACCCATTCCTGAAGAAGTTTTACTACTGATTGGTTCCTATTTAACCAGTGCAGAACTTCTAGGAAAACGTACCGCAGAATTTCATATTGTTCTATCGAGTGATCCCCTTAATTCTGATTTTGCCCCCGAACCATTTTCTACTTTTTATCAACGCTCAATTTATCAATATTCTCGCAATTTGACCGGGCAAGTCTTGTTAAAATTCAGGCAACAACTGGACAGCTTACCCTCGGAACTTCAACCCCTTACCCAACATATTTTGAGCAATCAAAACTATATTTTAGGTCGGTTTCACAGCCTATTAAATCTAAAAATTACCGCCCTAAGAACCCGATGTCATGGTAACTATTCTTTATACGATGTCTTGTATACAGGAAAGGATTTTATCATCATTGATTTTGAAGGAGAATCCTATCGGTCACTCAGTGAAAGACGCATGAAACGTTCCCCCCTGCGAGATGTCGCGGGAATGTTACAATCCTTTGATTTTGCTACTCGTTTCGCCCTGCGAGAAGAAGTGAAAAATGGCATGATTCGCCCAGAGAATTTAGCCCTGATGGAACAGTGGGGTCAATTATGGTCAAGTTGGGTGAGTGTGGCTTTCCTCAATAGTTATTTAGAAACCGCATCCCAAGATCGTTTTTTACCCCAAGGAAAACAGGAACTTAATGTCTTATTAGATTGTTATTTGTTAGAAAGAATTATTCAAGAATTAGGCTACCATTTAGATTATCGCCCGGAATTATTAGATATTTCTCTCAAGCGATTAGTCTCTAGTCTTCACTAAGTTATAGGAAGGACTTACGCACAACCCCAGAAACCGGGTTTCTGCTTAGAGATTGTTGGGGAAAACTAGATATTTTGACAGAAACCCGGTTTCTCAATATAAAGTGCGATCGCTCTTGACAAATTTATTCAAACAATCTCTCGCAAATGAACTATTTGATCCTGATATTCATCATCAAAAGATGCCTCAGCAATAAAAATCAATTGCTGAATATTTTGTCCGATACTTAATTTGCCATTAAGGAGAAAAATGCCTGGTATATGATGACCCTCCGCTAAATGATCTGTCAAATGCACGGGCATGGATTTACGATTATTCGTCACCAATATAAAGTTATATTCCTCGCACCATTTAAGAATTTCTGGATCTAAAGTTCCCCGACTCGGAGCTTCTGGTTCGCCCACGCACCAAATTATCAAATCGGGATTGCGTGTCAGGATTTCAGCTTTATAGCTAGGATCGACATTTTCATCCAACAGATAATTCAGACTCATTTTTGATTTGTTTAGCTTTTTGTTCCGCTCTCAATTTTTGCAGTCTAGCAATACCAGGTGGAGGATTAAGTTCTTGTGCTTTTAGTTGCTGATGACTCCACTCCAACCAATCAGCAATGTAGTTACTAACAGCCTCTTTATTGTGCAGATAATAAAGGATAGTGGCATAAACTTGTTCCAAGTTAAGAGATGGATAAGTTTGAGCAATTTGTTCGGGAGTGCGAGCGCGATGAATGAAATCATATAGGATAGTTTCAATGCCGATTCGTGTCCCTTTAACCCGAATATCATCAGGTCGCTGAAAGTCAAAATATTCTTCCAGTTGCATCGGTGAATACTCCTATTTTACAGTTGGTGAAAATTTACTCGCTAATATTATATCCTATCAAAAGGAGAACAGCTATCAATTATCTATTCTTGAGTTTTTTGAGTGGGTTGATGTTGGGGAAAACTGGGAATTTTGACCTGACTCCAATCCACCGTAAACGCTAAAATAATTGCTGTAGCCGTTACCATTCCTGCAATCATAGAGGCAGCAATTTTTAACCGACTATAGGGACGTGCTCCTTGTACTTCTCCCGTGCGAGCATTCACTAAAACTTGATATTTTTGATTTCGATAATGATAGGAACAAAGCCAAACCGGAAGCAAAATTGGTTTAAAAGCTATATCTTCATATTGAGTCGAAATATGAGCAACCTTTTGTTCATCGCCACCAATATGACAGCACACATCTCGATGAATTTGACCTGCCATAATATGTTTAGCCTGTTCAAATCCATCTTTTAAACCTATTTGGGGACGTTGGGCTTCAAATCCCGCTAAATAAGAAGAATTATAGGGTTTCAAAGATTGTCGTAAATCCCAAGGTTCTAAGCCGTTTAAATAGGCAGTATCCACTGATTTTGTAGCCGCCACTAAAACATCATCAAACCAGCGATTTACCCGCCCAGACGCCGGACACCATCGGGTGTGTCTGACCTCCCGGGTGCGTTCTTCCTCCTGTTGTTTTCCCTCGGAATCTGTCACCGTAACCCTGTAGGTTTCCGTGACATAATAATAGTCTCCCCGTTCCCCCCGATAATCACTATTGGTGTGAGCATCGTAAGTCCAAAAGGGCAAATAAATCCCATGAATTTTTTCCTGTTGTGCTAAGTATTTCAAAGCAGATGGAGCAAACCAGCGACTTTTAATCCACTTTTGAATTTCATTTCGCGCCTGTTTTCCTGTGATTTGAAATGGGATAATTCCCTCTGGAATCACAGTAGGATTCGCTTCTGGCGGCTGGGCGATTAAAGCGGTATTACAAAACGGACAATTCTTGGCTACCGAGGAGGGCTCAAACAAAATATTAGCCCCACACCCGGTACATTTGACCTCTAAGGCCGTTTCCGATAAGCTCGCAACCGGGGTAGAGTCCCAATCCAAAGAATCGGTATAGGAGCGTTCTTGCACCCCTGCGCCCGTCTCTGGAATTTCCTCCATCGACCCACAATAACTACATTTGAGTTTTCCCCCCGTCGGGTTAAACTCCATCGGCGCACCACAACTCGGACAGGGAAAATTTTGGATTGATGCCGGGGTTTTCATAAACTGTTCTATAGCGCTGGAGGGGGCGGAGGCGGCAAGATTGTGGCTAATTCTGGAATTTGGGCCGCGGCCGTCCAACCGGGGAGTGCAGAGTGCCAAACCAGGGTATCCCGTGTTAATCCCTGCTGGCGCAGTTGGTCTGGGGTCAATGGCCCGACGGGTTGACCATTTAGGGCAATAAACCATTGAATAATGGGGGGAGGAGGGGCTGAAGGCGAGGGATTAGTTAACTTTTGTGCCATTGCCATTCCCACCCCAAATTCTAAACCCATGTTACCCGAACCTGGATTTTTTGCCGACTCCTCAATGGCATTGGCGGCTTGATATTGGGCATAGTCTTGAAGATTGCCTAAAATTCCCATGGAAGACCGTTTATCTATGGCTTCTTCAACGCTAGGAGGAACCGAAACATTTTCAATATATAATCCGGTGAGTTCGACCCCGATTTCTTGCATTTGGGGTTGAATTCCTTGGCGGACTTGTTCCCCAAAATCTGCATAATGGGAAGCAAAATTTAACAGGGGAATTTGAGCTTTTCCTAACCAAGATGCAAACTCTGTTATGATAATATTACGGAGATGATCTTGAACTTCATCGACTTGGAATAACCCATCTGTACTGACTAGGGTTTTTAATAAATTTCCCGGTTCATTAACCCGAATACTATAGTTTCCATAGGCACGAATCCGCACAACCCCAAAGTCTGCATCTCTCATGGGAATAGGGTTAGATGTGCCCCATTTTAAGTTAGTAAAGGTTTTGGTATTGACAAAATAAACTTCCGCTTTATAGGGAGAATTAAACCCATAGGGCCAGGCTTTGAGGGTACTTAAAATGGGTAAGTTTTTTGTATAAAGTTCGTAGGTTCCGGGTTGAAAAATATCGGCTATTTGCCCTTCATTTACAAAAATAGCTTGTTGTCCTGGTCGGACAATTAGTTTGGCTCCCTGTTTGATTTCGTTATTATGGCGCTGAAAACGGTAGATTATTGTATCATTTGTAGAGTCAAGCCATTCGATAACGTCAACGAATTGACCTAAAATATTATCAAATAATCCCATGGATTTACCTCAAATTCGTCAGTGCAAACTGCTGATTATTATATTATATAGCAATCCTCAATAGGTTGTAATATGAAATCCTGAAATTAGTGCTACAGATAGGGAGGGAATAGGTAACACCGGAACACCGGAACACCAAAAAGTGATTAGCCATCTGAAGATAAACTTGCCAATACAGCCACCGGAAACACTGTTAAAATATCTCCAATTTTCAAGGAATTATCCCATTTAACCAATTGATTAGTAATCGTTTCTTTCCAATCATTTGTCCAATCTTCAGGTAATGTAATCGCTGTATCTTTCCAAACATTATTTCCGACAGGAAACTGTTTGGGTTCAACTAAATTTGTTAAAAATCGGGGAACAACGGTAATCATAATCGTCTGACCATAGGTACGACCAAAAGCTAAAATATGTTCCCAATATTCTCCCGTTACTTCTAAGGGAATGTAAGTCCCCTGTTGATAAACTTCCAAATATTGTTGACGGATGGCTAACGCTTGAGTCGTTAAAAATAACTTAATCTTTCCATCTTCAGGGGTCTGTTTTAACTCCTCAATTAAAGATAAAATATTTTTCTGAGAACGGGTTTTAATTTCCTTGAGATATTCCATCCGTTTTTGATAATCAACCGGACGACGATTATCTGGGTCAACTAAACTAAAATCCCAGAGTTCTGTTCCTTGGTAAAAATCCGGTAAACCAGGGCTAGTGATTTTAATTAAGGTTTGGGAGAGAGAATTAAATATTCCATAAAAGGCTATTTTTTGTTGGAATTTTCTGAACTGTTGTAAAAACTTATTGTTCTGGGAAGGGTTCAAAATTTTATCAATAAAAGCTAGATAACCCTCCTCATAAACCGAGTCAGGACGTAACCAAGCCGTATGAAATTTTGCTTCTCGGACAGCTTTAATTGCAAACTGTTTGACCCGTTCTACAAATTCGGGATATTCAGCTTCATCAAAGGGGTAAGCACCGATTAAATTTTGATACAAGAAATATTCATCATTTCCATCAGGAATAATTCGCCCATCGGTTTCGGTTTTCTGCTCACGGTTTAAAGCCATCCAAGTTCTAACTTGCGCTTCCCAGTCATCGGGAATTTCAGAAATAACGTTTAACCTGGCGCGTAAATCTTCACTGCGTTTTGTATCATGGGTTGAGGTGGTATTCAGGGTTTGGGGACAACTTTTTGCCCGTTTTTTATTAAATTGATGCAGGATATCGGGACTAATTCCAAAGTGATTTGGTGCGCCACCAACTTCATTTAAAGAAACAAAACGGTTATAAACATAAAATAAGGTATCTTCCACTCCTTTGGCGGTTAATGGCCCAGAAAACTGTTGGAATTTCATCACAAAATGCAGCCATAACCGTTTGTTTTCATCACTTAAATAGGTGTCATATTCTAGTAAGAGAAACTTTTCAATTAAATTGAGTTCGTTAATTAATTCAGGATGTTTTCCTTTAGCTTCTTGAACTGCGAACTGCACATAATGTCGATCAGCTTCGCTGATTTGTCCTTCCTTAATATAGGTTCGATAGACTGGAAACCGGACTAATACTTCTAAAATGGCGGTTTGTAATCCATGTAAGGTTAAGTCTCGTCCGTAACGATATTGACCGGCAATTTGCTTGAGTAATTGGGCTAAATTATCTGCATCTCCGGCTAAGTTACGATTAGCAATTAAGCGTTTTTTGTTAATTAATAATTGTTTAAAAGATACGGCTAAACCCGTTGCATCTCGATAAATTTGGCTAAACCGATCTTCATTTTTGCTTTGACAAAACAAACTATTCACATAAATTAAAAATTCATAACCGGAGGTTCCTTCAATCGGCCAAGAACTCGGTAAGTCTTCCTCAATTTCTAAAATTTTCTCGACGGTTAGATAAATATTTCCAACCTTTTCTCGAATACATTGTAAGTATTGCCAGGGGTTATAGAGCCCATCAATATGATCAATTCTAAGTCCGGTAAATTTTCCTGATCTGACTAATTTAAAAATTAGATCATGGGTTTTATTAAATACTTTTTCATCTTCTACCTTGACACTAATTAATTCATTGACTGTAAAGAAGCGTCGATAGTTTAGTTCTTCCGCACCGACTTTCCAATAGGATAATCTAAAAATTTGTTCAGATAATAGTTTATCTAAAAAGTTGAAACTTTCAGTATCTCCAGTTTCTCCATTCAAATATTGAATATTTTCATCAATAATTTTTTTGATATCAACGTTTTCTTGATACAGTTGCCAAAGTAGTCCCTTAGCAAATAAGGCTTGCGATCGCCGATCTTGACTTGATTCTTCATTGGGAATATTTTTAAGAACATAAAGCACCCCTAAAAGTTTAATTACATTCGGGTGTCTTCGTCCTAATCTTGCTTCTAATTCTTTCAGGCGATAACTGACTAAATAAGTATAGGATTCAATTTTTAAGGGGAATTTTAGGTGATAATAATTTACACATAATTCTTCTTCTTCGTAAGAAATACTTAACTGTCTATTTTCTAAACAATTGCCATAAAAATCTCCTAATAGGGGAGCTAAAACTCGACCTTTAAAGTCAGCATGGGAATGTTCCCAATCAATATCAAAAAAGTCTAAATAATCGGAATCATAACCATATTGAAAGATATCGGTTAAATATTTATTTTGGCTATCATAGGCCATGTGGTTAGGAACAATATCCTGTAACCATCCCATCCCATGATTTTTGATTTCTTCCATTAATTGATCAAAGTCTTCCGGGGTTCCCAGTTCGGGGTTGAGTTGATTTTGATCAACAATATCATAGCCATGGGTACTTCCAATTCTGGCTTTAAAAATTGGAGACGCATACAGGTCAGAAATTCCCAATTCATGCAAATAATTAATAATGGCTTGAGCATGATTAAATGGGAAATCCCTATTAAACTGAATTCGATAGGTCGCTAAAGGAATTCTCATAATATGGTAGGTAACATCGGAGAAAAAGGTTTTATTATTAGTCTTTGTCCTAACTGTTTAGGCGCGGTTGGTATGGTATTATTTTGGATAATATAGCAATCAGAGTGTTTACAATTTGGTTTTGTTCGTGTTTTTTTGTCTAAACAACCCATAAACCCACCGTAGCTTAATTTTGAATTTTAGTCATCTATCTAAAGATATGTCTTTTCAGACTATCCCATAATATTTGACTAATATTTTGAGGCTTATCAACCATCGAAAATCAAGTTTTATACAAAACAAAACTTTCAGGAACTAAGGTTAATGCTTCAGCATTAATTAAATTTTGCGGTAAATTTGATCCTGAACCAAGCCATTTTTGATCATTAGAATCAAAGCATTTTTCCCAGGTTTTTCCGACTAAATCAGGACAGTGGGAAACGGAGTTTTTACTAAAATTAATTAAACAGAAAACCTGATTATCTTCAAACCAACGCCGGAAGTATAATAATTTATTCTCCTCGATAGCGTGAACTTCTTGATGATTGCGATCGCGTAATTTCAAAGCCGGAATATTCCGCCGTAATCTAATCAATTGTTGATATAATTCCCATAATACTTGATGTTTCCCTTCCCGTTTTAATTGCCAATTTAACTTACATTGCTCAAAGGTTTCTCGACTTTGGGGATCGGGAGCCTCACCCGCCAGATGAAATGCTTCAAACTCTGCTTTTCTTCCCTTTCTAACGGCTTCAATTAAATCCTGATCGGAGTGACTAATAAAATATTGAAAGGGTGCAGGTTCCCCATATTCTTCGCCCATAAATAATAGGGGAATATAGGGAGATAATAACACCGTCGCGGCGGCTAACTTCAGGGCATTGTATGAGACTAAAGCTGTTAATCTTTCCCCTAATAAACGATTACCAATTTGGTCATGATTTTGACTGAAAACTAAAAAATGATCGGGAGGACAATCTACGGCTGACTGTCCGTGTAAACGTTTCCGGTTGGGGGAATAATCCCAGGTATAAATAAACCCTTCTCGGTAGGATTTTGCTAACTGTTCGCAGCGACCATAATCTTGATAATAGCCGATATTTTCACCCGTTAATATTGTATGAATAGCATGGTGAAAATCATCACACCACTGCACATCTAAACCATAGCCTCCTACGGCTTTTGAACGGATTAATTTAGCATCGTTTAAATCCGTTTCTGCCATTAAATAAAACTTCCGTCCTTGCTGTTGAGAAAGTTGATTGACTTGATCGGCTAATTCCTGTAGAATGTGTTTAGCACCGAGATCAAAAATATTATCAGCCGCATCCAATCTCAAGGCATCAATATGAAAATCTCTTAACCAATAGAGGGCATTTTCAATAATAAAATTCCTCACTCCCTGACAATAGGCTTGGTCATAATTAATGGCTGAACCCCAAGGAGTTCGATAGAAGTCGGTAAAATAGGGGCCGAATTGTCCGATATAATTTCCTTCGGGGCCAAAGTGATTATAAACCACATCTAAAATCACCGCCATGCCCTGTTGATGGCAAGCATTAACTAACTGTTTTAAGCCTTCTACTCCCCCATAGGAATTTTGAGGAGCATAGAGATAGGTGCCATCATAACCCCAATTGCGATCGCCTGGAAACTGACCAATGGGCATTAATTCAATAGCATTAATTCCTAATTCTAATAACTCGGAAATTCGAGGAATAATTGCTGCAAAAGTTCCCTCCGGGGTAAAGGTTCCCACGTGCAATTCATAAACAATTAGTTCATCTAAGGGAATATTTTTCCAGTCCTGATCCTGCCAAATAAAACTATTTTGATCAATCACTTCTGAGGCTTGATGAACCCCATTTGGTTGAGAATAGGAAGCAGGATCTGTATGGAGTAATTCCCCATCTAATTGATAAAAATAACGACTTCCTGGGGGGATATTATCAACAGTGGCACGACCGTATCCCTGTGGATCAATTTCTAAATCAATTAATCGTTCTTCCGGGGATATAATCTTAACAGCAACCCTTTCACGCCAGGGCGACCAAACTTTAAATTCACAGCAATTGTTGCCTAAATAATTTGCACCGATTTTCATAAGAAATTTTGGGGTAAATTACAGCTTAGGGTGTAGAGATGGGTTTGGGCTAGTCTCTACCTCGTGAATTTCTACGGGTATTTCTAGGGAATTTGCCTCTGCGGGTTGTAATAAATTAGCTTTTGTTTGAGAGGGGGTAAAATTATGAAAAGCTTTGATTTTAAACTTTTCGGCTAAGGTTTCCCGTTGATTTACCAAATAGATACTCACTAAGGTTAAACACACACCTAATGATTGTAACGGACTGAGAACTTCTTGTAAAAATAAATTTCCAAATAAGAGGGCAAAAACCGGAGTCAGAAAGGTCAGAGAACTAAGGCTAGTCAGGCTTCCACTGGATGCAAAATAGAAAAATAATCCGTAGGATATGGCACTGCCAAATAGGGTAGAATAGCCCATAGCCACCAAACCGGAAAGATCAATATTTTGCCATTGTTGAGTTTCTGAAATAGCCGATAACCCGAATAGGGGTAAACCGCCAATAATCATGTGCCATCCGGTTCCCACCACTGGATCAGCATAGCGACAAACCCACCGTACTAATACCGTGCCAATAGCCATAGAAAGGGCAGCGAATAACATTAATAATTGCCCACTATTAAATAGTTGAGAGATATCAATAGAATTTATTAGTAATTCCGAATTAAATAACCCTAAAATCCAATCATCGGGTAAACCAATAAAACTGATTCCAATAATACCAATGGTTAACCCTAACCATCCCCAAAATCCAATGGTTTCTTGAAATAACCATAAGGATAAAATTGCCACGGCTAGGGGTTGGGAGTCGATCATCACCGATCCTAACCCGGCCCCAGTCCTAACTAACCCTTGGGCTAAAAATCCTTGAAATAGAGTGGCATCCACTAACCCAAAAATCGATATCCACAGCCAAGCCTGCCAGCCTTTGGGTTGCGGGCGTCCCGACAATATCCCCGCTAATATTACCAAAACCCCAGCCGGAACTAAGCGGACTCCCGCCATAAAAAACGGTGTCGTATGGGGTAGGAGCCCCTTCATCGCCACCATCGCCGTCCCCCAGAAGAAGAAGGGGGCAATTAACAATAATGGTTGAAAGGGTAATTTTGCCGGGGTTTGGGGTTGCTGCATTCGCTTCTCCATGGAGGTTGAGTGAGGAGGGATGAAAATTATGTACTTTTATTAAGCCGTTTATATCATATTATTAATTTAATTAATTTAATACAGTTCTGTTATTACCCATGATTTGGCCATTTAAACCGAGATATCGCAAACAAATCGCCCGCATAGAAATTAATGGTGCCATTGGGTCAGAGACCCGCAAACGGGTGTTAGAAGACCTAAAAACCGTGGAAGAACGGAAATTTCCCGCCCTATTATTGAGAATTGATAGCCCCGGGGGAACCGTTGGCGACTCCCAAGAGATTTATAGTGCCCTGAAACGGTTACAGAAAAAAGTCAAAATTGTGGCGAGTTTTGGTAATATTTCCGCGTCTGGGGGTGTGTATATTGGCATGGGCGCTGAACATATTGTGGCTAACCCAGGTACAATTACCGGAAGTATTGGAGTAATTTTAAGAGGTAATAATATAGAACGGTTATTAGAAAAAATTGGTGTATCTTTTAAGGTAATTAAATCCGGGCCTTATAAAGATATATTGTCTTTTGATCGAGAATTAACTGAACCCGAACAACATATTTTACAGGAATTAATTGATACCAGTTATCAACAATTTGTACAAACGGTAGCCGAGTCTCGGAATTTGAGTCATGACACCGTGAGGAGTTTTGCCGATGGTCGGATTTTTACCGGACAACAGGCGGTGGAATTGGGCATAGTAGACCGTTTAGGGACGGAAGAAGATGCCCGGTGTTGGGCGGCGGAATTGGTTAAACTAGATCCCAAGAAAACCCAGTGTTTCACCTTTGAAAAACCTAAACCTTTTGTAAGTAGATTAACCGGGAGTAATTTAACTCCAAATAGTATTATTGCGGCTAACCGTTGGCTAGAATTTGAGTTGTCTACCAGTGGTTTACCGTTGTGGATGTATCGACCGTAATCAGTCATCAGTCATCAGTCATCAGTTAACAGTTATCAGTTATTAGTTATTAGTTATCAGTTAACAGTTAACAGTTTTCCTGGTTCCAATGCTCTGCATTGGAATACTGTTTGGAGGCTCTGCCTCCTATTAGAAACGGAGGCAGAGCCTCCTTACTGTCATTTCAAGGTAGAACCTTGAAACGAGGAGAACGAGGAGAGATTTATCAGTTTTTTAAATTATAAGATACCTGTAATAAACCGGAAGGATAGGTTTTTACCTGTGTTAATTCTAGGGAAATTTCTAAATTTGGATCGGAAATTATTAAGGGAATCCCACTACCTAAAATGATGGGATGAATGGACAAAATTAATTCATCAATCCAACCTTGTCGGAGAAATTCATGGATTAATTGACCTCCTCCTACAATCCAAATATGTTGACCCGGAGATTGACGTAAGGATTCAATAAAGTTTTGACAATCTCCGCTAATGAATTCTACATGATTAGTTTTTGTCCCTTGACCAGATTTGGAAAAGACAAATCCCTTTTTTTCAGGATAGGGATATTCTCCAAAGGTTAGAACTTGCTGATAGGTTTTACGACCCATCAAAACCGTATCAATTTGATCATAAAATTCCGTATAACCATAATCCCCATCGGTGAATAACCAATCGATTTCGCCCGAAGTTCTGGCAATATATCCATCTAAACTTGATGCAATAAACAAGCGTATTTTTCTCATGATTTCTTTAAATAATTTAAACCCAAAAATAGGGCCGCCACCGAACCCGCCACACAAATTTCTCCCGCTTGAATTTTTTCTAACACCCCATCTATCGGAATTAGAACTACTTGAATATCTTCAGTGCAATCTAAAGAGGTTGCTGATAGTAGTTTAACCGGATTTGCTAAAAATAAATGTACAGAATTAGTATCTTTAACCGGATTATCATAAAGGGTTGCCAGTTTAATTAGGGACTCAGCAACATAACCCGTTTCTTCGGTTAATTCTCTTAATGCTGCGGCTTCTGGAGTTTCTTGTTCAGGATGAAAAGCTCCGGCGGGTAATTCTAATAAAATTTGTTCGACCCCATGACGATATTGACGGACAAAGACAATTTCCTGTTGTTCGGTAATGGGTAAAACCAAAGCAATATCGGGTCGAATATGAATAAAAAAATCATCAATAATTGTGCCATTGGGTAACTCAACCCTATCCCGTCTAATTCTGCACCAAAGATGATCAAAAATAAAATAGGATTGGAGTCGTTTCCATTTTTGCATCAGTTTAATCTGGGTTTGAGTGGAAATCCTGCACTGGTTAATCTTAAATTAAACAAAAATTTTCCCAGATTAAAGACGATCAATAGTAAAAATTGTTTTAATAATCGGGAAATATTTTTGGCCAACCCAATGGGATAAACGTGCTACTTTATCCCTAGAGTCAAGCAAAAAGATAAGTGAGCGAAAGCGAATAGGAACAGACATGGTAACACTGATTGAAAATCCCTTGCGGGTAGGACTGCAACAAGATCGAATTCCCGAACCCCAGATTTTAGTAATTTTTGGTGCATCGGGAGACTTAACCCAACGGAAATTGGTTCCCGCCCTCTATCAGATGAAATTAGAGCGCAAACTTCCCCCGGAAATCACCATTGTTGGGGTTGCCCGTCGGGAGTGGAGCCACGAATTTTTCCGCGAACACCTGCGGGAAGGGGTGGAAGAATTCGGGGGCGGTTTATATTCCCAAGCCCTTTGGGACGACTTCGCCCAGGGGATTTTTTATTGTTCGGGGAATATGGACGAACCCGAAAGTTACCAAAAACTCAAAGCCTTTTTAGAGGAAGTCGATGAACAACGCCGCACCCGGGGAAACCGAGTCTTTTATTTATCCGTAGCCCCGCGTTTTTTTGCCGAAGCCATTCAACAACTCGGTGGAGCCGGAATGCTCCCCGACCCGAAAAAACAGCGTTTAGTGATTGAAAAACCCTTTGGTCGAGATTTAGGTTCGGCCCAAATTCTTAACCGGGTGGTGCGTCAAGTCTGTTCGGAAGAACAGGTCTATCGTATTGACCATTATTTGGGCAAAGAAACCGTCCAAAACCTGATGGTGTTTCGGTTTGGTAATGCGATTTTTGAGCCGTTGTGGAACCGTCAATTTGTCGATCATGTCCAAATTACCGTGGCGGAAACCGTGGGTTTAGAAGGACGGGCGGGCTATTATGAAACCTCCGGGGCGCTGCGGGATATGGTACAAAATCACCTGATGCAGTTATTTTCCCTGACGGCGATGGAACCCCCCAACTCCCTCGACGCCGATAGTATTCGCAACGAAAAAGTTAAGGTGGTGCAAGCAACCCACCTGGCGGATACTAATTTTTTAGAATATTCTGCGGTACGGGGACAATATACCCCCGGTTGGATGAATGGCCAACAGGTTCCGGGTTATCGTTCCGAAGATGGAGCCGCCCTCGAGTCCATCACTCCAACCTATGCCGCCTTAAAATTTTATATTGATAACTGGCGCTGGAAGGGCGTACCGTTTTATCTGCGAACCGGAAAACGAATGCCGAAAAAGGTAACGGAAATTGCCATTCAATTTAAGGAAGTACCGTTTTTGATGTTCCAGTCGGCGGCAAAACAGGCTAACCCGAACGTTTTAGTCTTGAGAATTCAACCGAATGAGGGAATTTCCATGCGCTTTGAGGTGAAAACCCCGGGCAATTCCCTGCGGACTCGTTCCGTTGATATGGATTTTCGCTATGATACGGCTTTTGGTAAAGCCAATACAGACGCCTACGCCCGTTTATTGATTGACTGTATGTTAGGAGATCAAACTCTGTTTACTCGCGGTGATGAAGTCGAAGCCTCTTGGCAAGCCCTGACCCCGGTTTTAGAAGTCTGGGATGCTCCGGCGCCAGCCGAGTCTATCCCTCTCTATGAAGCCGGAACTTGGGGGCCAGTGGAATCGGAAATTCTGCTCAACCGAGATGGCCGACGTTGGCGCAGACTTTAATCAGTCATCAGTTATCAGTTAACAGTTATCAGTGTAAGAGTTATCAGTGTAAGAGTTCAGAATTTGAAACTGATGACTAATAACTGATGACTAATAACTGATGACTGATAACTAATGACTGATGACTGATGACTAATAACTGATAACTGTTAACTGTTAACTGATAACTGATTATGACTACACCACTGGTTGCGTTACAAAAACCCAAGGATATTTCCCTCAGTCAAATTGAAGCTGAGTTGAGCAGTATTTGGCTAAGTCAGAATATTGGCAATGGCAAAACCACCGCCATTGCTACCCGGGCGGCCACCTTTAGTATGGTGGTTTATGAACCCGAAGAATTTCAACAATTGTTAGGAGCTTTAGGGTTTTATCTCGGCAGTATTGATGGAATTCATGGCACATCAACCCGGGATGCTATTAAAGAAGCTCAGAGAATTTATGGTTTACCAATTAACGGCCGGGTTGATTCTGATACTTTGGTAAAATTACGCCAAGAATTTGCCAAACTTCCGGCCGCCGATCAAATTATTCCGAATTTGGATGGACGGGGATTTAGTATTAGTGAAACCATTGCCGCCCAAAATCCCTGTCGGATTATTACTTTGTGTCCAATTTTGGGAGAGGATACCGGAGTAACGGCCCAGGTTTCTGCCTATTGTCCGATTCAGAAAAAAAGTGAAGAAGGGTTAGTTTGTTGTGAATATATTACTCTCAGAGGCACAAAAGCAGCCCTAGAACGGGTGGGAAATGTGGTTTCATCCCTGATGATTCCCGATTTACCTAAGTTTGTTTGGTGGAAAGCTACGCCTAACCCAGAGCAGGAATTGTTCAAACAATTAGCGGGTTGTTGTAATTGTGTGATTGTGGATTCCTCTTATTTTAGTGATCCAGAATCGGAATTGTTAAAAATGAACGATTTGATTGAACAGGAAACCTATATTGCTGACTTGAATTGGCATCGACTTTCCCCTTGGCAAGAATTAACTGCTTCTGCCTTTGACCCCCCAGAACGTAGAGCTTCCTTAGTCGAAATTGATAATATCACCATTGACTACGAAAAAGGCAATGCGGCTCAAGCCTTAATGTTTTTGGGATGGTTTGCTAGTCGTTTGGAATGGAAACCCGTTTCCTTTACCGACCAGGGTGGGGATTATGAATTAAAGCATATCGAGTTTATCGGGCCGAATGATCAAAAAATTATGGCTGAACTCGCGGCAATTCCTACGGCCGATTATGGTGAAATTCCTGGGGATTTAGTCGGGTTACGCTTAACTTCGGGTAACCCTAGTGCTAACTGTTGCACGATTTTATGTTCAGAAACCACCGGATGTATGCGGATGGAAGCCGGAGGGAGTGCCCAATCTTGTCGGACTGAACAAGTGATCGCCGCTACGGATCAAAAAGCGGAATCCCTGATGGCTCAACAGTTACAGCGTTGGGGACGGGATGTTCTCTATGAGGAAAGTCTGGATCTCACCGCTCAAATTCTGAAGTTACGATAAATTCAGATTAATTTCAAATCAGGATAGTCCCCTGCGTTGCACCCCATGATGGGGTGTTTTTTTTGATTCCTGATCCGTTGTGATGGGTGTCATTGTCAAATCGTGATCAATCACCGTAAAATATAATATAAATAGCAGGGAACACCGCAACAGGCAACACCGCAACAGGGGAAAAACTTCACCATAAGGTTTGCTGGATCAATTTTTATCCTAACCGCGGCTGGCGGTTATTATAAATCCGTTGATCAACGGTTATAAACATTTATAATTAAGTTGAGTTGAGATAGTAATTTGCTTTTTGCTGGAACAATTTCAATTGATCCATAAATCATAATCCCATTTAATATGCACTCCAACTCATTCAAAGAAACCACCATACTAATTGTCGATGATAGCCCAACAAACCTTAATTTATTATCAGGTTTCATTGATAATTGTGGCTGGAGAATTTTAATTGCCAACCATAGTAATCAAGCTATTAAAGTTGCGCAAACTGAACAACCTGATTTGATTTTATTAGATGTGGTGATGCCGGAAACCGATGGGTTTGAAACCTGTAAACACTTGAAAAATAATCCCTCGACCAATGATATTCCGATCATTTTTATGACCGCAGTTACCGATGATTTAGAGAAGGTAAAGGGCTTATCCATTGGGGCTGTGGATTATATTACTAAACCATTTCAAGCTGAAGAAGTGATTGCTCGGATTAAAATTCATTTAAAAATTAGCTCTTTAACTCAACAATTATTAGAAAAAAATCAAGAGTTAGAACAACGGGTTTTAGAACGAACAGCCGAATTATCTCAGGTATTAGAAGATTTAAAACAGTCTCAAATGCAATTAGTACAAAGCGAAAAAATGTCAACTTTAGGGCATTTAATTGCCGGAGTTGCCCATGAAATTAATAATCCGATTAACTTTATTGCGGGTAATTTGAATCACGCTAATGTTTATATTAAGGATTTAATTCAACATTTGAAACTCTATCAAAGCTATTATCCTAATGTCGATCATTCGATTATCGCCCATGCTGAATCTATTGATTTAGACTATATAATTGAAGATTTACCTAAATTGATTTCTTCTATGAAATTGGGAACAGATAGAATTTCTAATATCAGCACCAGTTTACGCACTTTTTCTCGGAGAGATATTAAAGTTCAAGTTCCTTTTAATATTCATGAAGGTTTAGAAAGTACCCTATTAATTCTGAAACATTTATTACAAGCAACCGATCATCGTCCTGATATTAAAGTGGTTAAAAAATATGGGCAAATGCCTTTAGTTGAATGCTATCCGGGGCAATTAAATCAGGTGTTTATGAATTTAATTAATAATGCTATTGATGCTTTAAATGAATCTAGCACCACTAAATCCTATCAAGAATTACTACAATATCCGAATCAAATTATTATTTCAACCTATCTGGTTTCTAATAGTCGGGCTGTGGCAATTTCTGTACAGGATAATGGGACGGGAATGTCGGACGATACTAAAAAATGTGCCTTTGATTATTTATTTACGACTAAACCTGTAGGAAAAGGCACGGGACTGGGGCTATCAATTAGTCGAAAGATTATTGAAGATACCCACAAAGGGCGATTATTGTGTCATTCTCAGTTAGGAAAAGGATCGGAATTCATCATCGAGATTCCGATTTGTAAGGAGTTAGAAATTAGTAATAAGTAATCAGTGTAGAGACGTTGCATACAACGTCTCTAGTATAGGAAATAAAGCCAAAAATAATGACTGATACAAAATATAAATTTAAACTCACGGTTTCTGGTTTTAGTTTGGGAATGATCTCAATATTTATGGGATCTATTCTTTTAAGATTTTGGGGTTTAGAGCGATTTAATACTTTGGTTTTTGATGAGGTTTATTATGCTAAATTTGCCCATAATTATTTAACTCAAACTCCTTTTTTTAATTCCCATCCTCCCTTAAGTCAATATTTAATTGCGATCGGAATTTGGCTGGGATCTAAATTACCCTTCGGACAAGAAACCCTTAATAATTTAACGAGTTCGACCCTATCAACCTGGAGTTATCGATGGTTTAATGCTTTATTTGGTTCGTTTATTCCTTTAATTGTTGGGGCGATCGCCTATCAACTAACTCAACGTCGTAGCTATACTTTAATCGCTACATTTTTAATGGCAACAGATGGATTATTTATTGTAGAATCTCGTTATGCTCTGAGTAATATTTATATTGTATTTTGGGGATTATTAGGACAACTATTTTTTTTAAAGGCTTTAGATCAAAAAGGAGTTAACCGTTGGTTTTGGATGGGTTTGGCTGGAATGGGATTAGGATTAGCCGCCCTCACTAAATGGAATGGATTAGGATTTTTATTAGGAATTTATTTAATCTTAATCGTAGCTTATTTTATTCAATATTTTACTAAAAATTCAAAAATACCAATCCCACAAACATCCTTTAAATCTCCCTTACAAAACCTAAATCAACTCACCCCAATTATTATTCTAGTCACCTTAATTATCATTCCTATTCTGGTTTATATTATCGGTTGGCTTCCCCATTTACAACAAAATCCAGATCCGCCCTTTTGGGGTCTACAAGCCAAAATTTGGGCTTACCATCACAGCTTAGGAGATGGAACAAAAGTTCATCCTTACTGTTCTAAATGGTACAGTTGGATTCTGATGTTACGACCCATTCCCTATTTTTATCAGAAAGTGGATGTAACAACTCCCCTTGATCAGACTTTACCTTTAATTCATCCCGATCAACTTCCCATTATTTATTCTGTTCATGCGATGGGAAATCCCTTTTTATGGTGGTTATCGACCCTAGCCAGTCTGTTATTATGTGGGATGTTACTTCAACGGGTTTGGGTGGCTTTATCTGTGAGATTTTCCTATTTAAAACCTAGATTATTGATAGAATTTCCGCCGACACCGGAACTATGGTTAGCTCTATTTTTAAGTTTGAATTGGTTGGCAAATCTATTACCCTGGGTGAGAGTGACTCGCTGTTTATTTATTTATCACTATATGACTGGATTTGTGTTTAGCTGTATGGCTTTAGCTTGGTGGTTAGAACGATGGTTATATAGTCATAATCAACAATTTCGGTGGTTAGGAGGTCTGATCCTATTCCTGGTTTTATTTGGTTTTTTCTATTGGATGCCTTTATATTTAGGACTGCCTTTGTCTCCTGCACAATGGCAACTGCGGATGTGGTTTCCGTCATGGATTTAGTTTTTAGGACTAATCTCAATACAGAATAGAAGGTGAGATTCATCACATAAATTGGTAATAATGATCACAAATAATCTTGACAAATATTGCGGAAATCTGAAGCTAGATCGTGAATACTTGTAATAGGTTCTAAAAAATATAATTTTATGAATACCAATAATTCCGATCCCAAACAATATTCTGTACCAGGATCTCAAGAAAAACAATTAGATGCGATCGCTAAATTAGCCGTTTTAAGTTTAACCTGGTCTTTAGCGGGTCTATCCCAAGAAAATAGATCCCGTCCTAACCCTGAAAGAGTCGCCCCTGAGATCCATATCAACTTGTCTGGACTTAAAGATGGGGTTTCTCCCTCGGAGTTGCCCCCATAAGGTCAGATCACCTAAGTTTTGCCGAACGGTATAATCTGGGGCAACGACATATTAAACTAAGTTGTGAATTGGTTAATACCCCAAGGAGAACACCGGACGTGGCAATCGAAATTGGTCAAAGAGTCAAGATTCGTCGAATTAGAGAGCGAGTTCCTAGCAATATTGTCGATCAACTCAAGCAAAATCCTTTTGGAACCGTCAAAGGCTTTAAAATGGTTGATGGAAGTGGAGTCGGTTTTATTGTCCAACTCGATAATAAAGCAGCAACTTGGTTCTTTGAAGATGAACTAGAAGTTTCTCGTTAATATTCCCTAGGGTGGGAGACGGGAAATATTAAGAGGATGATCTGCAAGTTTGGTTTTAGGTTATTGTGGATCATCCTCTTGATTTTTGGAAATTGTCGAGATGTTAATAGAAGTTAGCGAAATAAATCATTGTTATTGAGAATACCTGGCCAATTTTTATTCGCTAAAGCAATATGACCGGGAATATCGGTCATCCATTGTGTTTGTACGGTCTTGTCATAGTTAAGATAGAGTTTTCCATTAACAATTTTCCAAGCATCAGGTTTAGTGGCAGCCAGCTTGCCTTCACTGGCCGCCTGGGCACAATATCCCCCGTATTGAGGAGCATACTTTTCAGGATTTTGAGCAAACAGATCACGGTTAGCGGCGCTAGAAAATAGCCAATTTGTTCCGCCCCAATTATGCTTAAATTGCTGAACTCCATTCACAAGTTTATTTTGAGTAAAGTAGGCTACTACATCTTGACCATCTAAAGCCATGCCATTTTCTGTATAAAATTTGGGGTGACGGGTTGTTGAAGTATTAGTCTTACCTGCGCAGGGATTAGGTTTTCCGGCACAGGGGTTAGGTTTTCCAGCGCAGGGATTAGGTTTTCCAGCACAGGGGTTAGACTGTGCGACCTGGGATGAAAGGGTTATAGAATTTGAGCGGGTTAAAATATTAGAATTAGCATTACTAATATTAGCTGTTGCTAATCCTAAGATAGCGGTAATGGCAATGGTGGCAATATATTGTACTTTCATGGTGTTTAATATGCTAAGAATTTGAGGTTATTTACATTAAGACTTAAGAAAATGAGTCTTAGATGAGGAAAACATGGGTGTTAGATAAAACTATGGAAACCAACCATTCAGGGTAAATAGATTAAGGTTTTGGGCAAGTGTTATTGACAAAATCACAGCTATAAATATAAGGTTTTTGCCAATTCAAAGGAATTTCTAATAAATCCCGGGTTCCAGTCATTCCCTGTCCAATAAATAGAAGCACAGCAATCATGTTCAAAACCACATGAATAGTCCGCCAACGATTCGAGCGATCTTGATAAATATTTTGGATAATAGCTAGGGAAAACACCATAATTAATGCCGCGGCCATGCCAATATAATAATGAGACCAATACCATTCATTTGTGCGTCGAAAAACACCATCCTGCGTGCCTAAAATGACTAAACCCGCACCCGTCAAAGTAGCAAATATACCTCGCCATAAAGCAGGTTTAGCTCGATAAAGCATCACCAAAGAAGCAATTGTAGCCCCAAACATCAAAACAATAAAAATCACCTGAAACGGATTTTTACTCCAAATCTGTTGACTCAAAATATGCTCAAAAATTGCGTAACCCAGGCCCAATAATGTTAATCCTACCACTGAACCCGACAAAACTTTACCAGATTTGACGTGATCTTGACCGACTATAGGTGGAATCTTGCTCTTGCCTTCTAGGGCTATCTGTTGACGACGCTGCATTGTTTTCCAGGCCATATTTAGAACAATACCCAGCATCGGAAAAACAATCACGATCGCTAAAATAGGATGCAGCAAAGCCAGAAAATCTTTAAATTGCATAGAACACCTTTGGGGATAATAAATTGATCAAAACTAAACTTTGGAAACCTTAATAAAGTCGATTATTCGATCTCGGTCGAATAAAAATCGAGGTTTTAATAAAATCCCAACTAGAATCAAAATAGACTTTAACTCTCCGGGAGTACAAAGACTTTTCCATTGACCAGGACGACAAAATAACATCTCAACTAAACAGCGATGTTGAGTCAGATTTAATTGATTAAAACAGATAGAATAAGTGGGAAATTCACTATTATTATGAGTCGGGATAATTTGTCCTTCTAATCTTAAATTATCTTCCAGAATTTCCAGTGTAACCGGAAGCATTTCTCCTGAAACCATAACAGGAAATACTGATTGAGTCACTTCAACATAAACCCCAACTTCAGAAATAAATGTAGTTACACCCCACAAAACTTTTCCATTTACTTCCAGTTTGACTAACCGACGTAAATCAAACCATTCATATTGATCGGATTTGGGAGCATCCACCAAAATTAATAGTGTAATACTGATTATTAAAAGGTTGTAAAGACTCCAAATCCAAGCAATTCCTAAACCTTTAAAATGTTGAATAATTTCTGGTTGAAAGGTTTGCATTTGTACTATAATTAGACAGGTTCCTAGAACGTGCCATAAACTAATGGCATTAGGAATAAATAAAATTAGCAATGGTAAGGCTAACTTCCAGTTAAATGAAAAGCGATGATTAACTATTCCTTTAGCCGTGACTTCAAATCCTTTAGAAAATGGAGATAACATTACTTGGATAATAGTGATCGCTAGGGGAAATGCTAGTATTAATGAATAAATATCAGATAATAAAGCGGATCGAGATCGATAATTTAACCAAGAAAAAACTGTTAACTGCACTAGATAATAAGGGAGAAAAAAGTAAATTATTTCTGGAATAGTTGCTCGAATAGGAATCACACCTAAGAAAGAATAAGCTAAAGGTATTAACAGAAAAATAACCCGGTGAATACTGGTAAACCAATGTAAAAGTCCTTCTAAATGGGCAAGTCTTTGAATTGGTTTAAGTCCTGGTATTGTCAGAGGGTTAGACTGAATAAAAAATGCCTGTAAAGTTCCTCTAGCCCAGCGTAAACGTTGAGTTGCATAGGCGGAAATATTTTCTGCTGCTAAACCAGCACTGAGTTTTTCATTCAGATAAACTAAGCGATAACCTTGAGCAGAAAGTTGAATTCCGGTGAAATAATCTTCACTCAGAGACTCAGTAACAAAACCTCCGGCTTTTTCTAAAGCACTGCGTCTAACAACAAAAGAAGTCCCCGCACAAACGACACTTCCAGCACTATCTTTAATCGATTGAATTTGTCGATAAAAAACTTCTTCTTCGGGGGTAATAATATTCTCTAACCCTAAGTTACGCGCAATTGGATCAGCATTATAATAGCTTTGAGGTGTTTGGACGAGAGCAACTGTATGATCTTGAAAGAAACCAACTGTGCGAGTTAGAAAGTTTTTAGTCGGGACAAAATCGGCATCAAATACGACAATTAATTCTCCTTGAGTCTGACCTAAAGCATGGTTTAAATTTCCGGCTTTCGCATGAATATTATTATTTCGGGTAATATATTGACATCCTAACTCTTGCGAAAGTAATCTAATTTCTTCTCGCCTTGTATCATCAAGCAGGTATATTTTTTTATGAGAATAATCAAGAGCTTGACAAGCAATAATAGTGCGTTTAAGAATATAGGTAGGTTCATTGTAAGTCGGAATCAAAATATCAACTGATGGTGTGAATCGATCCTCAAGCACATCCACAGCATAAAGATTGGCTTCTGTCCGACGATCCTTGACCCTAAACATCAAAAATAATTGTAGTATATTAGTCAGCAGAATGAAAACTTCTAGTAAGAGTAAACCAATACTAAAAACACTATTTAACGGACTAGATAGATTTAGGGTTGTGAGCGATCGCCACAATAAATAACGAATAGTTAATCCTAATAAAATTCCTAAAATTGTGATTCTTGACCAATTTTTAGGAACAGGAGAAACCCACATAATTATCCAAGAAATTACCAATAAGATGATGGTAGGTGTGAATAAGTAATCTACCATAACCAGGGGAACTTGTAACCAGAATGGAGGAGTATTATATAGGACTTCTAATTGAGCAAATACATAATTAAGTGTCCCGTCAAGAGAAAACCAAACCCCCACTAATCCTCCGGCTAAAATAACTAACCCTAACAGGATTAGTATAGCTATCAGCATAGGATTTTTGGAGATATAACCACGATGATTAAAACTAATAAAGTCAAACATTAAGTTTTTAGGTATATTTTTATAGGAGTGTATCCAGAGATTGATCCTATTCAACTTTAGTAATATGAGTCTCAGATGAAGATTAGATAGAAATTAGATAAAAACCAATCTTCATGAAAAATTAATCTGATCATTAGGAAATTATCATCTAAGGAGCGGAAATTGTTTATAAAATAGAGATTAACCCTAACTGTATCTAATTAATCCCATGACCGGACAAGATTGGTTTGTAAGTAATGATGGACAGTGTAATCTTTTGGAAACCCTTAATTTTAGAGAAAATCAAACTGATCCCTATCGTTTATATCGTTTTCTTACCGACCTCGAAGATCTATTAAATCAAATTAGTGATGATCGTTCACGACTGCAAGCAATTTGTCCTCTGGTGCGTCAATTATTAGAGAGTTGCTCTTGGTTACAAATGCCTTTTTTAGAACCTGATCCGCAAACGGGTTGGGCTGTACAAACTCTCTATGATGAACCATTTTTCCCCTTAACTGTGCAGTTAGTTGCTTGGAGTCCGGGTGCAACTTCTCCGATTCATAATCATGGAAGTTGGGGAGTTGTTGCGCTTTTAGATGGACAGGAAAAAAATACATTTTGGCAGCGATCGCCTACTCCTAAATTTACCGATCGCATTCAAACTTTTAACAATAAAATTCTAATTCCTGGGGATATTTTATGTTTAATGCCTGATAGTATTCATCAGGTAGAAGCTATCAGTTTAAATCCAACTATTAGTTTAAATTTGTATGGTGAAACTAACCAGGATCGATTTGAGTTTGATTCTATTCAACATACAGCCCACACCTTTTAAAATCAATCCTATGAAACTAATCCACCAATTTATATCTGTTATTAATCCATTTATCCGCAAGCAAATCTCTCTATCATCTCTGCAATTTCGCCTCACCTTAGAATTGGTATTATTATCAATTTTGGGATTAAGTAGTGTAGCATTTTGGGCAGGTTGGCAACTTTCACAAAACCTAATTATAGCCCATAAAGGAACTTTAGAATATATTAGTGCGCGATTTCCTGAACAGGTTGAATTATACAGCGAAATGGGATCAATTGAGGTGGGTTTAAACCGCAGTGTTTATAAAGCATCCACCGATGGAGTTATGGTTTGGGTGAAACGAAATGATGGAATGCTATTAGTTAATTCCCCAGGAATGGATATGCAGTCTACTAAAATTACCCAGATGATTTCCTTAACTAAAGTCCCCACTTATCCCAGTTTAATTTATATAAGTGATCGCTATTTAGTGATCTGTGCTCGAACTTTAACAATTAAAAATAATTTGGTTGGTACAGTTTATTTTTCTAAAGATATTACCCTAGAAAAAAATCAATTAAATCATAGTATTCGCAGTTTGATTTGGGTTAGTATTTTAGTGATTTTATTATTAATGTTAGCGATCGCCAGTCGCATTCGTCATGCTCTGCGTCCCTTACAACAAATGAGTCAAGTAGCAAGTACCCTATCTGCGGAGGATTTGAAGGCGGCTAAACTGGAACTACATCAAGCACCCGATGAGATTTTAGGACTCGCCCAAACCTTTAATCAAATGTTATTAAGATTATCGGATTCTTGGGAACAACAACGGCAATTTGTTGGCAATGTTTCCCATGAATTACGCACACCATTAACGGTAGTTTTAGGTTATTTACAAAGTTTATTAAGGCGGGGTACAAATTTTAGTGATTATCAAAAACAAGCATTAGAAACGGCTATTGGTGAAACAGAAAGAACGATTAGAATGTTAGAAGATTTGCTCAATTTAGCCAGGGCGGATAGTGGAAATCTACACTTTGCGGTCAATCCCGTGGTATTAAATACTTTAGTCGCAGAAGTTGCAGCCATGAGTCAAAATGTCAGTAATCGACAAATTATTTTAATTTCAAATGATCAGCAAGTGGTTGCTTGTGCGGATCAAAATCGTTTACAACAAGTATTAATTAATTTAGTCGATAATGCGATTAAATATTCATCCCCAGAACAACCAGTTGAGTTAAAATTAGAAAAGACAGAAAAACAGGCTATAATTCATATATGCGATCGCGGGATTGGGATTTCTCTGGCTCATCAAAACCGAATTTTTGAACGGTTTTATCGAGTAGATGAATCCATGACTCGCTCTCGGGATGGGACGGGGTTAGGATTGGCGATCGCTAAAAGTTTAATTGAGGGAATGGAAGGACATATTACTCTGCGCTCTAAACCCGGAGAAGGGAGTATTTTTACAATTATTTTACCGCTCTGGAATCCTTAATATGAAATCAAAAATTAATTATTATTACCAATTACCAATTACCCATTAATTATAACTATGAGTGATCAGATTCTTGTGGTTGAAGATGACCCTAAATTAGCTCAATTTATGGAAATTGAACTCCGTCTTGAAGGGTATCAAGTTACAGTTGCTCAAAATGGATTTGATGGATTAATGATCGCCCGTGATACTCAACCGGATTTATTGATTTTAGATTGGATGCTTCCTGGTATTTCGGGGTTAGATATGTGTTTAAGATTGCGATCAACGGGGGTAGAAATTCCAATTATTATGTTAACCGCTAAAGATGAAGTACCAGATCGAGTTATGGGATTAAATGCGGGTGCGGATGATTATGTCACCAAACCTTTTAGTATGGAAGAATTATTGGCTAGGGTCAAAGCTCGTTTACGTCGCACCCAACCGAATGACCCGAATAACTTACAATTTGAAGACTTAACCTTAAACCGTTTAACCAGGGAAGTCTATCGCGGAAGTCAATTAATTGAATTAACAGCCAAAGAATTTGATTTATTAGAATTTCTCCTGAGAAATCCCCGTCAAGTGATGACGCGAGAGCAAATTTTAGAGCAGGTTTGGGGCTATGATTTTATGGGAGAATCTAATATTATTGAGGTGTATATTCGAGCTTTGCGGATTAAGTTAGAGGTGAATCAGTTAAAAAGATTATTACATACTGTTCGAGGAGTTGGCTATGTGTTGAGAGATTATGCTTAAGTTATTTTATAAGACGGATCTGGGGGGGTGAAAAGTCTTTTTTCCCTTGTTGCCTGCTATAGCAATCCTAAATAGATTGTAATATTTAATTATAGGGGTTTGGTCTTCAAACCCAGGCTTAAAGAGGGTTTGGAGACCAAACCCCTACGAGTTTTTATCACAAATCCTACAGGGATTGCTGATTGCTATATATGACTATTATCAGAATCGGGTAAATAATCAATGTTCAGTGTTTCTTCAATAGAAAATGGACAATTTTCAGGAAAAGAAGAATGGGGTAAACCTGTTTCTGCGACGGCTAATTTTTTAGCACCTTGATAACATTGTATAAAAATATTTTCTAAAAATGGCTTGAGACTGGGACTATTTTCGAGTGCATCTTCAATCCTTTGACGATGCTCAATGATTGTATATTGCCAACTATTAGAACGTTTTTCTGGCTGAAATCTATATTTCAGTAAGTGCATTAATAAAATTCTCAAATTACTTTTTAAGGCATTTTGATCATTTTTTCCTATACTATCTAATTCTTCAATTAAATTTTGACAATCTAATTCTTCAAAATGTTTGGTTTCTAGCAATTGAATCGTTTGCTGTAGCCATAAATTGAAATCTTGTTCATAAAGTTGGTTAAGTTTGAGTGATAATTCAGAGTTGATCAAATTAGCTCCTTGATGAGTTTAAAATATACCCGATGAAAATATACCTATTCTAATTGATTTGTTGTAGGATCAAGTTTCCATGAACGAGATTAGGAAATCATAAATGGCCTTAACATTAACATTTTTGGGTAAGGGGGGTACGGGTCGAACAACACTGGCGATCGCAGCCGCTCAACAATTAGCCGCCAGTGGGAAGCGGGTATTATTAGTTGGACAAGATGGCAGTCCCGCCTGGAATATCCTACTAGAAACGGAAGTGGGGTGTGATCCAACGCAGATCTCCACCCATTTGAAAGCCGTGCAACTCAAAAGTGCAGTTTTACTCGAGCGCAGTTGGGAAGAAGTGAAAAAGCTGGAAACCCAATATGTTCGTACCCCATTTTTTAGGAATGTTTATGGTCAGGAATTGGGGGTTTTACCGGGGATGGATAGCGCTCTGGCCCTGAATGCTATTCGCCAATATGATGCCAGTGGGGAATATGATGTAATTGTTTATGATGGGTTAGCCAGTCAAGATACCCTAAGAATGTTAGGAATGCCAGAGATTTTAAGCTGGTATCTGCGCCGTTTTCGGAATGTATTTATGGAGTCGGATTTGGGAAAAACCCTCTCTCCTTTTGTGCAACCGATTGCTAGTAGTATTCTAAATATTGATATTTCTGGGGATACTTTTTCTCAACCGACTCAAGAAATGAATAATATTTTGGATCAGGGGAAAACGGCGGTATCCGATCCCCAACGAGTGGCGGCTTATTTAGTGAGTAATCAAGATCAAGTGGCGATCGCCACCGCCAAATATTTATGGGGAAGTGCCCAACAGGTGGGACTGACCGTGGGCGGGGTGCTATTAAACCAAACATCACTCACAGAGGCAATTACAGAAGCCTTTGATCCGTTAAAAGTTAGTGTGATTCCCCCACGTTTGGGTCAAAGTTGGCAACCTTTGATTGATGCTTTACCCAATTTTACCCAAGCCGGATTAGCTCCAAAACCGATTAATATTGATGTGGCACAACGCCAGGTCAGCCTATTTCTGCCCAGTTTTGATAAAAAACAGGTGAAGCTAACCCAATACGGCCCAGAAGTCACGATAGAAGCCGGAGATCAACGGCGAAATATCTTCCTTCCCCCAGCTTTAACCGGAAAACCCGTAACTGGAGCTAAGTTTCAAAATGGTTATTTAACAATTAGCTTTTAATCAGTCATCAGTTATCAGTTATCAGTTATCAGTTATTAGTTATCAGTCATCAGTTATCAGTGTAAGAGTTAATTGTTAACTCTTAATCTATGAATCAAAAAATAAACCACTGTTCCTCATTACCCATTACCCATTACCCATTACCCATTACCCATTACCCATTACCCATTACCTTAAATTATTATTAGGGATCAAAATCAGAAGAATCCGGTGAAAACTCGACTTGAGGATCAATTTTAGGATCAATATTTTGATGATTTAAGTTTAATTTTTCAGTTAAAGTGACAGCCATTCCCAGGAATAAAAGACTACTAATAACAGCTAAAAGCGGTAATCCTCTGGTTAAACTCAGATCCCGACGCAGGCGAGCAAAAGGATGACTTTGACGTCGGAGCATTTGGGCAACCGCACATTGCTGGAAACAGAAGGGATCTCGCACATAATGACCACTATGACTCATGACAAAATGGGTATGGCAGTGAGGGCAAGTAAAGAGTCCACCTAACATTCCAATTGAGGGCAAAATGCTAGTATGATGGCAAATTGGGCAAGTAACAGAATGAGTGTTAAAGGTATCTGCGTTCATAACAACTGGACTCAAACGTAGAAAAATAAAGGTTTATCGAAACTTGGAAGGCAACAGCTTGGGCAGTAAGTCATGTTTGCTGTTTTGTATTACCTCTAGTCTACCTCTAAGGAGGGAGAGTTTATCCAGGGGAAACGTTAACATTTGTAGAGCTGATTTTTAAGGGTTAATTCTTAACATTTGTATCCAATCTTGTAATTTGTGTAACTCTGTAACATGGGTAAGGTTATATTGTAAGGGGGTAATAGTGATCAGATTTTGACGTAAAGCATGAACATCAGTCATAAACTCATCTAATTCTGAGGGTTCATTTAATAGTTCTACATCTTGCATTAATTCTCCGGTCAACCAATAATAGGTTTTTCCCCTAGGGTCGATACGTTTTTCCAAAATATCCAAATAACGACGAATTCCTTGACGGGTAATCTTCACCCCGCGAATATCTTGGGATGGGACGCCTGGAACATTAACATTTAGTAACATTGGTTGGGGTAGGGGATGTTTCTCTAGGGTATGAATTAACTGTTGGGCAAATTCCACCGCCGCTTGAAAGTCCCGGGAGGAATAACTCCCTAAACTAAAAGCCATACTGGGAATACCTTGAATTAACCCTTCCATAGCCGCTGAAACCGTACCGGAGTAAAGGATATCCGTGGCCACATTCGGTCCATGATTAATTCCGGCTAAAACCAGATCCGGCGGGGTTTCCATCACCCCAAATAGTCCCACTTTCACCGAGTCGGCGGGGGTTCCAGAACAGGCCCAAGCGGTTACGGAGGGGGCAAAAATATCCTCTACCTGTTCAGCGCGAATGGGATGGTGTAAGGTTAAACCATGACCCGTTGCCGAGCGTTCTTGATCGGGACAAACCACGGTAACATCATGCCCGACTTGGGCTAAACCATTGGCTAAACTGCGAATTCCTTGGGCAAAAACCCCATCATCATTACTAATTAATAGTTTCATTGACTTTAATAATTAAAACTCCTGCATCGATAAAAGTTAGTTTATTTATTCGGCTTCCTGATATCCACCTCGTCCCAGATTTTAGATATGTAAGTTTGCATATTATAGCAGTTTCTTCTAAATATGTGTTAAATATAGCCAGTCTAAATCATGGGTATAAATCCTTTGAGTCTCCTCGCCTTGAAGGAGGAATCTCGCCCCGTGGTTAGAATTATTTGTAGTTACAATCCATTTAGACTTACTAGGGAATAGGGAATAGGGAATAGGGAACACTAGATAATACTTATGGCTATTTCAAATAAGTTATAAATTATTACAACTTATTTGGATTGCTATATTTTTGAACTGCTTTTTTAACAAAAGACTGATCAGTAAAGGGTAACAAATTAAGCTACACTCAGCAAAGGTAGAACAATTTACCCCTACCTAATTTCAATCGTCTATTAATCATGATATGGCAACTCAACTTAGTGAATTAGAAACCCAACTCGAAGACCTCCGCACTGAGGCAACAGAAGCGATCGCCACTTCTCAAACCCTAGAAGAATTGGAACAATTGCGAATTAACTATTTAGGTAAAAAAGGCAAAGTTTCCGTAGTTCTCGGGGCCATGGGAAAACTCGACGCCAGCGATCGCCCTCGCATTGGATCTGTAGCCAACGATGTCAAAAAAGCCCTAGAAACAGGTTTAGAAGATAAACGCACCGCCCTCCAACGCGCCCAACTCGAAGCCCAACTCCAATCAGAAACCCTAGATGTCACCATGCCAGGAGTCTATCATTCCCAGGGCCGAATTCATCCCCTAAATGGCATTATTGATCGGGCTTTGGATATATTTGTCGGGTTGGGATATACTGTCGCTTCTGGCCCGGAAATGGAAACGGATTATTATAATTTTGAAGCATTAAATACTCCCCCAGACCACCCAGCCAGGGATATGCAGGATACCTTTTATTTACCCGATGGTAACTTATTAAGAACCCATACCTCCTCGGTGCAAATTCGCTACATGGAAGAACACCAACCCCCCATCCGTATTGTCGCCCCGGGTCGGGTTTATCGTCGGGATACGGTGGATGCTACCCATGCGGCGGTCTTCCATCAAATTGAACTCTTAGCTATTGAAGAAGGCCTACAATTTACCGATTTAAAAGGAACTATTAAAGAGTTTTTACGGCAAATGTTTGGGGATTTACCTGTGCGGTTTCGGGCGAGTTATTTCCCCTTTACTGAACCTTCAGCCGAAGTGGATTTACAATGGCAAGGAAAATGGCTAGAAGTGTTAGGATGTGGCATGGTTGATCCGAATGTGTTAAAAGCGGCTGGATATGACCCGGAAAAATACACGGGATTTGCGGCGGGTTTTGGTGTAGAACGATTTGCTATGGTTTTACATCAAATTGATGATATTCGCCGGGTTTATGCCAGCGATTTACGGTTTTTACGTCAGTTCTAATTGTTAAAATTGAGTGTGGTTAATGAGGAGTGAAATTGATGAATAATTTAGGATTGAGGAGTCGGTCTTTTCGGGTTTTAGCATTAGTTGTATTAGCGGTGATGGGGAGTCAATTACCCACTTTAGCAACGATTCACCCTAAACCCACAACCCCGAATTCAGAAACACAAATCGCTCAAAGTCGTTCTAGTTTGTGCCGGGTTATTGGGGAACAACAGGGGTTAGCGGTTCATTCTCGACCGACTCCGACTTCTCCGGTGGTCGGGGGTGTGGGGTTTAAAACGGAAGTGACTTTAGCTAATAATTCCGGCGGGACTCGGGGCCCGGATGGTCGCACTTGGGTAGAAATTTCTGCCCCGATTAAGGGTTATATTTCTAATGGTTTTCCCGATCGCAGTGGAAATTTACAAGACTGTTCGGGTCAAGTCGAACAACCCAAACCCCCAACACAAACACCCCTAAGTCTGTGTCGTCAAGTCGATTTAGCCGCCGCACCTAGGGGGGTTGTGGTACGGGAAAAACCCTCGCGACTTTCTGACCGGGTTGGGGGTGTGGCTTCAGGAGCCCGAGTTAGACTGATGCAGAATTATAAGTTAATTCCTGATCCGAATGGGGAAAAACGGGACTGGGTTGGCATTAGTGAGCCTGTGGAGGGATATATCTCGGCAAATACTTTAATTATGTGTCGGTAATAGTAGAGACGTGCCACGGCGCGTCTCTCTATATTACTATATTTAATTATATTTAACCACAAAGACACAAAGGCACAAAGATATTATAACGGGATTCAAGTTTTTTCAAGAAGTTGGAAAAAATGACCTAATAAATACAATGATCCACAAATAACTGGTAAGGTGTTTTGATCTTGAATGGCAGTTTCTAAAGCTAAAATTAATGTGTGATCGGCTTGACAATGGTTTAAATCAGGACATAAATTTTTAGCTAGGGTTGCTAACTGTTGCGGGTCTGTGTATGGGTGATTAGGAATAGGAACTAAATATAATTGATCACCGGATCTTAATAGGGCTTGAAAAATATTATTATGATCTTTTGTTGATAACATTCCCATCACCCAACTAATAGATGAAATCTCTAAACTATCTACATATTGACGTAACGCCATGGCGGCGGCGGGGTTATGGGCTCCATCAATTAATAGGCGATGTTGTTTCCAGTTAATCCATTGTAGACGTCCTGGCCATTGGGCTTTTTCCATTCCTTGAATTAAGGCATTTTCGGAAATTTGCCATCCTTTTTGATGTAGAATTTGGATGGTAGCGATCGCGATCGCTGAATTAATTAATTGTATATCTCCCGCTAGGGGTAAAGGGTATTCTAACCCTTGATAATTAGCCGTTTGTTGCTTACCATTTTGCTTGACCCAAACCGCAGGTTTAACCCACGTTACCGGGGCGTTTAATTCCGTTGCCCGTTGTTGAATAACTTGTTGAGCATCCGGGGGTAAAATACCCGCAACAACTGGACATTTAGATTTAATAATTCCCGCCTTTTCAAAAGCTATTTCTGCTATGGTTGACCCCAGGTATTCTTGATGGTCTAAACCAATAGAAGTAATCACAGTAACCAGGGGATGATCACAAACATTGGTGGCATCTAAACGTCCCCCTAACCCCACTTCCATCACCGCCATATCTACTTTTTGTTGAGCAAAATAGACCCAAGCTGCAACGGTGACAATTTCAAATAAAGTGGGGGGAACTTCATCGGGGAGAATGGCATTTTCTACCTGTTGTAAAACTTGTAAAAAATCCGCTTGTGAAATCGGTTGTTGATTAATTGATAAACGTTCTGTCCAATCAACTAAATGGGGGGAAATATACCGTCCGACCCGATAACCCGCCTGGGATAAAATAGAAGATAGGTAAGCACAAACCGAACCTTTACCATTAGTTCCAGCTACATGAATTATAGGAACATTTAGGTGAGGATTTCCTAAACGTTCTAATAGGTTTTTAATCCGTTCTAAACCTAGATTAATCCCAAATTGTTGATATTTTTGTAAAAAATTTTCCATATTATTTATATTTCATCAGCAATTATTAAATCAATTATTTCCTGCTGATTTTTACGATAAATTCTAAAATCACTATCTAAGGTTAATATCGAACTCCCTGGAATTAATTCACTCATTCTGACTAAACAAGCATCGGCTAAGGACATCGGTATATTCTGATAACGCTTCATTAAATTGCCAATATCTTCAATTTCTTCTGTTAAATGAAAGGGAATTTTAATCACTCCCGATTTCAATAAAGCAATAACAGCTTCCTCTCCTCCATAGGTTCGATGCAGTAAAAAACACGCTTCAGAAATAACCGCTTCACAAGTGAATAATGGAGGAACTAAGGTTTTCCAAATCTGTACTGACCAACCATGAAAGCGATCACTTTTATCAATTAAAGCAACTAAAGGACTCGTATCTAAAATAATTAATGGCTTCATTTTGCTGACACACCCTCCAGATAGGTTTTATTATAGGATAAATCACCAATTCCACTCTCCACACATCCTACCCACTGTTTTGCTGCTTCATAGGCTGAAATCGGTTGTTGTTCTGCTTGTGGAGGTTGAATTTCTGGTTTTTGGGCTTTAAAATGCAAAAATTCAATAAAATTAATCACTTCCTCCTGTTGTTGAAGCGATAAGGTTTTCATCATCTCGACAATAGCTTCTGCTTGAGTAATAGTTTGAGTCATGGTGTTTTCCTGTAGTTGATAATAATATATAACTGCTATATTTAATTTATTATAACATATCTCTACTAGAAAATCGCTCAATCTAAATGATTAAGTTGATTTAGTTCGGTAGAAATTCACTATCGAGGATGGCTTCTGGTGTAAACGGACAAACCAGAGAAAATACTTCTAAAGTTAAACCCGTTTCTAAGGCTGCTTCTTGTCTGGCATCTTGATAACATTCCTCTAATATTTCTGTATAGTAAGGTTTTAAGCTAGGACTACTTTTTAATGATTTTTTCAGTCTTCTACGATGTTCATAAATCGAAGACAACCAACTGTTGGAACGTTTATCTGGTTGATATTTATATTTCAATAGATGCAGTAAAACAATAATTAAATTACTTTCTAGTGCTTGCTTTTCACTGCGTCCCATAGATTCGATTTCTTCAATTAAATTTCCCAAATCAACCTCTAATAATTGCCCTGTTTTTAAATGATTTACCGTATTTTCAATCCATAAGTAAAAATCTTGTTCATACAGGCTTAAATTTTCTGTTGATTTTAATTGAGGGTGCTTAGAACTTACCATTGATACCTCCTTTGAGAGTTGAGAGGATTAGGGCCTATTTTATTAATTTATAACTGAAAAAGGCGCGTAAGACGCACCCGATAAAATGATAATTTGTATAACAGTCTCAAGCGAAAAGTAGGAAATAAAATCAGAGCATTAAGTCTTTTCTTACTGATTTCTCGCTATATGTGACTTTCAGGTATGGGGGCGGTGGGACTTGAACCCACACGACCTTATAAGGGTCAACGGATTTTCATTCTCCCGTAGCTTTCGCTACTACCAATTGGCGTTGAGAATTGGACTCTCTCTTTACCCTCGGCTTAACGTTAGGGTAGCTCCCGTCGAGTCTCTGCACCTTCCTAAGATTTAGATTAGATTGGGGAAACTCCCTCATTTCTAATACCCCTAGGCTTGGCTCAGGATTGCCTTGTCTGAATTCACAGATTTAGGTTTCCCTGAATTTGACAGCTTACACTTGAGAGATTTCTCGCCTCAAGGCTCAATTTATCTTTAAGTCCGTAGCGTCTACCATTCCGCCACGCCCCCGTATTGGGTTATGTGTTGATTCGTTTTTGAATTTTCACATTTCTATATCTAAGCATTTTATTTTGATTTGCGCAAGGGTTTTGGGAAAGTTTTTTTTCAACAGGGGCTGAAACCTTGTCCTATTGGAATTTTTGGCTTCTGGGGAAAGACTATAATTGCACCCCCCCTTAACAATCAGGGGCTAGGGCGGTAAACTAAGATTGAGTTCACCTAAGCCTTAAAATATTATGATTTTGCCAGGTTCGGCCGTGCGTGTCACTAACCCTATTGATACTTACTACGGTTTCCAAGGTTTAGTTCAACGAGTCAGTGACGGGAAAGTCGCTGTTTTGTTTGAAGGGGGAAACTGGGATAAACTGGTCACTTTCAGACGTTCTGAACTAGAAGCTATTGATACAACTGCGGGACGCAAAGGTAAAAAGTAATTACGAATTACGAATTACGAATGGGTAATAGAAAGAGTTTACCTCCCGGTGCTCCCGGTGCTCCCGGTGCTCCCGGTGCTCCCGGTGCTCCCGGTGCTCCCGGTGCTCCCGGTGCCTCCCGGTGCCTCCCCTGCCTCCCCTGCTCTCTCTTATGCGTCTCCCCTTCCCAACGTTTTCAACTTCTGCCCGTTCTCAACAACATATTGGTGAGGTAATTGAAACGGCGACAACGGAATATTTAGCCCAATGTTTGGAGCCGGAGGATTTGAGTTTTCCGGTGATGCCCCCCTTTGGCAGTTGGGTGAAATCCCGGGATGAGGAGTCGGGAAATCAGGTTTATGGGGTGGTTTATCATGCTACCACTTGCCCAATTGATTCGGTACATCGGGCGAGGGCGCTAGGATTAAGTTTAGAGGAATTGCGAGAACAGCAACCGCAAATTTTTGCGATGTTAAAAACGGAATTTAGGGTGGCAATTGTGGGGTTTGAGTTGGCGGGTGAAGATAATATTTCGCAACCGCAACGGGGCAAAATTTATCAATATATTCCGCCCCGTCCCCCTCAAATTCATCAGGCGGTGTATGAATGTGAAGCGGATGAAATTGTGGGTTTTAGTCAGGAATTAGATTTTTTAAGAACCTTATTAGATGTGGGTAATGCTCCGGTTGATTCTTTGGTAGCCGCAGCCATTAGAGAAGTTTATAAGTTTAAAACCTTAGATAGATCTTGGTTAGTAGAAGCGGGACGAACCCTAAGTATTTTATTAAAAGATGATTATGATCGTTTGCGGGTAATTCTCAAACAAATTCATCCTTGATTATGGGGGACTTAAATTTATTCCAGCTTCTGTTACCTTCCGAGTTAAGCAAATATTAAATAAACCCTTTTATCCACAAGAATATAAGGGTTTAATCCCATTTATTGCTAATAAAAAATCAGGAGCAAAATGTCATCATCTATAGGTTTTATTTTACTTACTCACAGAAATCCAGAGCAAATTTACAGACTAATAGCTCATTTAAACAAAATGTTTAATTATCCAACTATTGTCTGTCATCATGATTTTTATAAATGTGATTTGTCTGTGGATAACTTACCTAAAAATATCTCCTTTGTCCGTCCCCATATAGAAACCGCCTGGGGTGATTTCTCCATAGTAGAAGCTACCATACAGGCGATTAAACTAATGTATGAGTCTGCAAATTACCCAGATTGGTTTATATTGCTGAGTGGCTCAGATTATCCGATTAAAACTGCTAAGGAAATATTAAGTGATTTAACTTCAAGTCAATATGATGCTCACATACACTATGAAGAAATTCTATATAAAGTTTATAAACAAAATGTAAAAATGAGTGTGATTTGGCAAATATTAGCCCATCGGCGATACTGTAGTTATGAATTATTTTCAGTTCCATTTTTAAATAATCTCAAAATTCGTTTAGAACATCCGTTATTAACTCAACTTTTCCTTCCTTTTTCCGAAAAACTTCGCTGTTTTGCTGGAGGTCAATGGTTTTCTGCTAACTATCGAGTCGCCGAGTATATTATTAAGTTCCACTGTCAAAAAAATGCCTTAACATCACACTACCGCCATCGGATGTTCGCGGACGAGTCATACTTTCAAAGTAGACTGGCTAATGCGTCTCACCTGAATTTAAAAAATGATGATTACCGTTATATAGACTGGTCAACACAAGGGGCTCATCCCAAAACAATGGTTATGGAAGATTTGCCTAATCTTCTTTCCTCATCATGCCATTTTGCTCGAAAATTTGATATAGATGTAGATAGCAATATTCTTGATCAACTTGACAGGATTACTTTAGCATGATAACTTCAGTTTTGGTTGTGGATTCGTCGAATTTTACTTTCAAAAATCAGAAAAAATTGTATGATTAAAACTTATGTAAGTAATGCTTTTTTAAAAATTGAAGATTCCCAACTGTATGCTATTTTTGCTTGGAGTCAACGCACGGCAGAAATTATTACGGCTAAATCCTGGTTGACAATATTAGAAATATTTGTTCACGAACATTCTTTAGAAAAAGCTTACCTAATATTTGAACAAATTAAATCAGCGTCAGTAACAGAGAAACTGACGGAGAAGCTAGAGCAATATCAACATCTGATTGAAAATGCTATAGTGTTTTTAGCCGATGGAAAAATTACAATTTTTGGGAAGGGATTTCGGAGCTTTATCGAAAAGGAAATGTTATTTGAATTGGGTGATATTAGTCAAAATAATTACCAAGTTCTGACACAACTATTTTTTGAATATCAATTACAGGATGATTTACAAACCATTAATACCCTAGAAGAATTTAGTAATTTAGTAGAACATTTAGAACAACTTGGGTTGCTATCTCCTGCTACAAATTCTATCAATTGGGGTGATTTAAAAAGGACTGTTCCTATTTGTCAAGCCTTTGGTTTAACTAGGGGTACGCCAGTAGATAGATACTATCTCAGCCGATATTTAGACACAATTCAAACCCAAATTCGTGGTAATATCTTAGAAATAGGAGGCATACCCAAAGATAAAGACTTCTATGAAGTTAATCCGGGTACATCCTATCAAATTATGAATATAGAACCCGGTTTAGGAATAGATATAGTGGGTGATGCTCACGATTCATCTATAATTAAACCTGAATCCTTTGATTCAATTGTAATTTTTAATGTTCTGGAACATTGTTATGCACCTTGGCAAGTAGTAGAAAATATTTATACTTGGTTAAAACCCGGGGGTAAATGTTTTGCTATGGTTCCTAGTGCGATTAGACTCCATGCTACACCCATGGACTATTGGCGACCTTTACCCGATGCTTTTGCTTGGATGTTTAGAAATTTCTCTGACCAAAAGCTCTATATTTATGGTAATCCTATTACTGTGATTGCTAGTTATCATGGCATCGCCACTGAAGAACTAACAACCGCAGAATTAGACGCATATCATCCAGATTATCCCGTAGCTACTTGTATCGTAGCTCAGAAATAAAATTCACCTTCTAAATTGCCATGAGTCCGATTAATTTTGATATCCAACCCGAAGTTAGTATCCTTTTATGTACATACAATCGAGCCCAATATTTAACTCAATGTATTGATAGTGTTATTGATCAAACTTTTAACAATTGGGAATTATTAGTTGTTGATGATGGCAGTAATGATCAGACTTTTGAAATAGTTAATCCCTATTTACAAAAAAATCAAAATATCCGTTATTTGAAACATAAAAACCGCAAATTAGCCTACTCAAAAAATGTGGGTATTCAAGCATCATTTAGCCCCTATATCACCTTTTTAGATAGTGATGATACCTATGCCCCTAATCATATAGAATCTCGTCTTAACTATCTAAAATCTCATCCTGAAATTGATTTACTACAAGGCGGATTCTTTTCTGAGGAAGATATTATAGTAGCCGATTATTATAAACCAGGAAACACCATTAATTTAAAAGAATGTGTTTTGGGGCCGACATTTTTTGGGAAGCGTAAAGTATTTTTTGAATTAAAAGGATTTGATAATATTGCCTATGGTGAAGATACGGATTTTTGGGAAAGAGCAGAAAAAATATTTAAAACTCAAAACATTATCAACCCGGAAACCTATATTTACACAAGAGCAGAAACAAGTATTACTAAGAGTGTTTTAGAGAAGATTTCTTTAGCGGATTAAATACTTAGTATGAAAGTTAATATTTCCTTCTCCCAAATCAGAAGTTATTTTTCCCTAATTGTCGGAATTGTCCTATGTTTATCTCTAGTATTCTTATCAAGTTGTCAGACTACATTACCCAAGGATAATAATGTTATTCATTTGACACTATGGCAATCAATTAATCCTCCGGTAAACCGTGATGTTTTTGAAAGATTGGTAGATAAATTTAATCACAAATATAGTGATATTCAAGTAGAATCTATTTATGCAGAAGGACTACCCAAAGTATTAACGGCTGTTGTTGGTAATTCCTCCCCAGATATTCTATCATTTTATCCTCAACTTACGGGTCAGTTTGTAGAACTAGGAGCAATTGTTCCCTTAGAAGAATGGTTTGAGCAATTACCTGGGAAATCTGAAGTTATTCCTAACACATTGGAGGAATTAAAATTAGAGGGTCACTTGTGGTCAATTCCCCTTTCTACCAGTAATTTGGCTATTTTTTATCGTCCCACACTTTTTGAAGCTGCGGGAATCAAAGAACTGCCGAAAACCTGGGAAGAATTGCGCCAAGTTGCTAAAAAATTGACTATAGATAAAAATGGCGATAACCGACCGGAACAACATGGAATATTACTCCCGTTAGGCAAGGGAGAATGGACGGTTTTTAGTTGGTTTCCGTTTTTATTAAGTGCGGCGGGTGAAATAGTAACTAATGGCTATCCCAATTTAACAAATGCTGGAGCGATTACCGCTTTAAAATTCTGGGAAGACTTAATTAAAGATGGTTCCGCAATTCTTTCTAGTCCAGAACGGGGTTATGAGGAGGATAATTTTATTGCTGGTCGTGTGGCAATGCAAATCACGGGCCCTTGGACTTATATTACTAAATCTAATGTTGATTATCAAATCTTTCCTATGCCTGCTAATGTTGAGAAAGCTACGGTTATTGGTGGAGGAAATCTTTATGTAATGAAGACTCAGCCAGAAAGAGAGCAGGCAGCACTGAAGTTTTTAGAATTTGTGATTAGTGAGGAATTTCAAACAGAATGGGCTATAGGTACGGGTTTTTTACCTGTTAATATTAATTCGGTTCAAAGTCCGGCTTATCAACAATTTCTCAACTCCAAACCTTGGTTAAAAGTGTTTGTAGACCAAATGTCCGTAGCCCGCGCTCGACCTATTATTGCCGGATATAATCGTTTATCTGATGGTCTGGGTCGAGCCATTGAGTCCACATTACTCGGTCAATCTTCTGCTGAATCAGCACTTAAAGAAGCTCAAGAACGTTTAGAACTAATTTGGAAAAGTAATTAATTAGTTATAGCAGTCGTCAAGGTAGTTATGACATAGACTGATGCTAAAACCTAAATAGAGAAATCTTTTCCTTCCTGTTCCCTGTTCCCTGTTCCCTGTTCCCTGCTATAGTTACAAATTCCGGTTTTTTGTTCTAGTAAATAAAGTTTGGTTGCTTCTTCATAATAGGCAGTGGCTGCGGCAGATTCAGAGGCAATTAAGCGGGTAATAACTTCATTTATTTGGGGAACTTTTGGGTGATTGGCATGAACATAATCTAAGACATTGTAGCGATACCAAGGGGCAACGCTGGGATGATTGCGTAACTTCTCGCGGATGCGATCGCTAATCAAAAAGTTGGATTTAGTAAATAAGTTGTGCCAATAATCACGGGGGTGTAAATTAATATGTCCATGTCCATCTTGACCGGGAACGGCGGCGGAAAATATTACCACTGGTGCAATTTTAGTCAGCCAATTTATGATAGTAGGTGAACTTTCTGGCTGTAAGTGTTCGGCTACTTCTAGGGATAGGGCTAGATCAAAATGTTTGTCTTGAAAAAAGTTAGCGATCGCGGTAGGATCATTCAAGTTCAATGGATAAAATTCTACGGATAATCCGGTAAAATCCGGTTGGGAATAACCATCAACAGATGTCACCTGTACCCCTAGTTTTGCCAGTTCTCGACTGAGATGACCGGGGCCACAACCAAATTCGGCGACGGTTTTGGGATGATAAATTTCCACAATATACAAGGCTAGGGTCTGGTAATCTGTGTCAAAAGCCTCGCTCTGAAAATAATCTGAAGTGTAATCAATAGTCTGATTAATCATTTGTGTTTCTTCCACTTATCTACTCATACGATAACGGAAAAGTTGACCCCCTACGGATTATCTTTTGATTCTTTGATTCGGAATACTCAAGATGTGGTATAGTCGAGAGGTTGTCTAAAAATCACACATCCAGGGATTCGGGTGTTTCTAGGGTTTAAACCCTTAGCTGATACGCCTGGATGGAGGATTAACCCGAATATAGGAGTTATAAAGAATGGGCGTTATTAGTTTGGCAGAAATGCTGGAGTCTGGAGTTCACTTTGGACATCAGACCCGCCGTTGGAATCCAAAAATGTCTCCCTATATCTACACGGAGCGTAACGGGGTTCATATTATCGATTTAGTTCAAACCGCAGAACTAATGGAGGAGGCCTATGATTATGTCAGAAGTTCCTCTGAAAATGGGAAAAAGTTTCTGTTTGTCGGGACTAAACGCCAAGCCGCCGGAATTATCGCCAGTGAAGCCGCCCGTTGTGGGGGATATTATGTCAACCAACGTTGGTTAGGGGGAATGCTGACCAACTGGGCGACAATTAAAACCCGGGTTGACCGTCTGAAAACTTTGGAAGACCGCGAGTCTAGTGGTTATTTTGATTATCTTCCTAAAAAAGAAGCTTCGGTTTTACGTCGAGAATTGACGAAATTACGGAAGTATTTAGGGGGAATTAAAGCCATGCGTCGTGTTCCTGATGTGGTGATTTTAGTTGACCAACGCCGGGAATATAATGCGGTGATGGAATGTCGGAAATTAGATATTCCAATTGTGTCTTTATTAGATACTAATTGTGATCCTGATTTAGCAGATATTCATATTCCGGCTAATGATGATGCAATTCGTTCGATTAAATTGATTGTCGGTAAGTTAGCCGATGCAATTTATGAAGGGCGTCATGGTCAAGGTACAGAAGCACCTGACGATGAATATGACTTCGCCGAGTATGAAGAAGATGAAGAAGAAGTTGAAGATATCGGCGATTTAGATTCGGAGTCGGAAGGTTAAAACCTAAAATAGTTCTCAGGAGTCTTTTTTAGGAAGGGTTGAAGCTCAATTATCCCATTGAGACTCCTGGGAGATTAATTCGGGAAAACGCTCTTATTGATTTGTTATACTTGTGGTTAACAGATGAGTAATGGCGATAGGTAAACATCAAACAAATCTGAGGAAAAGATGGCGGAAATCTCAGCAAAACTTGTTAAGGAACTGCGCGATAAAACGGGCGCGGGGATGATGGACTGTAAGAAAGCCCTGGTTGAAAACGAGGGAGATATTGCGAAGTCTATTGAATGGTTGCGTCAAAAGGGTATTAGTTCTGCGGATAAAAAAACATCTCGCAGCGCTACCGAAGGCTTGGTGGGAAGTTATATTCACACTGGCGGACGGGTGGGGGTAATGGTGGAAGTCAACTGCGAAACCGACTTTGTGGCGCGTCGGGAGGAATTTAAGGCATTAGTGAATAATATTGCGATGCAAATTGCAGCTTGTCCTAATGTGGAATATGTTTCTATTGATGATATTCCCGCGGCTATTACCGCTAAGGAAAAAGAGATTGAAATGAAGCGGGATGATTTAGGAAAGAAACCCGATAATATTAAGGAAAAAATTGTTCAAGGACGAATTGATAAACGTCTTCAGGAGTTATCTTTAGTTGATCAACCTTACATTCGCAATCAAGATATTACGGTGGCGGAGTTGGTGAAACAAAGTATTGCTCTGTTAGGCGAAAATATTAAGATTCGTCGCTTTGCTCGTTTTGTTTTGGGTGAAGGGTTGGAGAAGGAAGAAAAGAATTTTGCGGATGAAGTGGCTGAACAAATGGGTAAAGCCTAGGGTTACTTTTGAAGTTAGTTAATAGTTAAGACTCCGATCAGATCAAATTTTAATTATGATCGGAGCTCATTAATTTTTAATTCGTAATTCGTAATTCCTAATTCCTTTATGGCTGGATCAATAAATCGCATTGATCAGGATATCGTTGCTTTGGAGGAGGCGATCGCTAAAATTGCCCAAGAGTTTGATCAAGCCTATGAAGTGTATTTGGTCGCCCTGGGGCATGGCGTACGTCAACAATTGATTTTGGCGAGTTATCACCTCTGTACTCAAACCTATCCTCAATCTTTTTTAGAGTTATCGGTTTCACAACGACAAAAATTACAGCAGGGGTTAAAAAATTTAGCCCGACAAATGCAGGCGGATTTGTGCGAGTCCCTACTCCTTCCTACGGATGTGGAACTTGAAGATTTAGAGGATGATTTCACCTCAGAACCGGAGGAGAGCAATCACCATACCAATCTACAAGTTTCAGGGACTCCACAGCCCCTAACCCCTGAACGTTTATTAGCCTGGCAAGAAGGAATTGAAACTGGAATTGTGCGGCGGTTGAAATTGCTGTCCAAGGATGCTAACTTGCTGTTACAACGGTCTGGGCTGTTACCGAAAAAACTACCCGAAGCAATTTTGGAAGTGGCTTCTAAGGCTGATGCTTCTAGCGATATGGTGGCTGGGCCAGCGAATTTACTCCAGATTATGATTGAGACTGAGGATGATGACGAGTCCCAAACCTCTATGATGACAAGGTTAACGGCTATTCATCTGCGCTTGGGGGAAATTGAGTTTGCGGATGCTAGTGTGATGGCGCGACGTCACCAACTCCGCCATTTATCGGGACAGTTGAGTGGTATTCGTCGGGACTATCAAAAAAAGTTACGCGAGAGGGCTGTACTCCACGCCGAATCTGCCTGGAGAGCCAGTTGGTATGAGGACTGAGAAATGGATGAAATGCTTATAGGTTGGGTTTTGTGGCTTTTAATTGACTAAAAAATCAAGCATATAGCCATACTACCCCCACCAGAGTATACTATAATTGTAGCACCTAAAAATTATTCGTGTCAACCTTGTTTAAAATATGTCTCAATTCTACCTAAAAACTCAGGGGTGGAAAATTCGTGGAAGTCTGTAATCCTATGGATAAACGGATTGTTAACTAATTGACTAAAAAATCAAGTATATAGCCATACTACCCCCACCAGCATTTGCTAAAATTATAGCAAAATGGATTTGTTATTGTCAACCCCCTGGAAAATTTGGGTTAATTCCTATTATCAAAAAGCTGAGTAGAGACGTTAAAGAAAACCCAAGGAAATCTCTGTTATAATGAAAATACGATATATTATAATAGACTGTGGTGAGTCACAAATACAGGGTAATTAGGAAGACTATTTAAGATGAAATCTTATCAACCGGACTGGTGGAGATTTAGTAAAGCGTTGTGCGTGGAAGCAGAGCGGGGTTTTACGAATTTACAGGGGAGTCAATATCAGTTCCATGAATTTTTCTATGTGAGTTTAAAGGAATTGTTTGAAAATGCACCGCCGGAGATCCAACAACGGTGTCAAGATTTGGCGGAGGAATTTTTAAGCTATCCCCAATTAACCGTAGAAGACCGACAACATTTAATTGCGGATACAAGACGGTTTTTGCTGCAATTACAACGGTTATTTGAATGTCGGAATCAGGTATCGGAAATTAGAGAAAAAGAACAAAGTCGAAACCCCCAAGCTCGTACAACTGGAATTACGGAAAAAGCCAAAAGTGTTGATATTTCCTTAGAACAATCCTTAGAAAAAATTATCGGGCCAAGAAATAGCGATCGCATTGCCAAATTAGGAATTTTAACCGTATTTGATTTACTGTATTATTATCCCAGGGATCATATTGACTACGCCCGACAGGTAAAAATTAAAGAACTCGAACCCGGGGAAACCGTAACCTTAATTGCTCAGGTAAAAAGGTGTAGTTGTTTTAGTAGTCCTCGGAACAAAAAATTAACCATATTAGAATTAGTATTAAGCGATAATACCGGACAGCTTAAAATTAGTCGGTTTTATGCGGGAAATCGATATAGTAGTAAAGGTTGGCAACATCAACAAAAAAATAATTATGCTCCGGGGGTGTTAATTGCGGCATCGGGTTTAGTGAAAAAAAATCAATATGGCATTACCTTAGATAACCCGGAATTAGAAGTTTTAGATGATGCCGGGGGTCAAATTGAATCGATGAAGATCGGGCGACTTTTACCCGTGTATCCGCTATCAGATGGAATTGGGGCGGATGTAGTAAGAAAAGCGGTAATTGCGGCGTTACCGGCGGCGAAACAATTAAAAGATGCCTTACCCCAAGAAGTATTAAATCAATATCAATTAATTGGTTTAACCCATGCCATTGAGAATATCCATTTCCCTCCAGACCGAGATTGTTTATCGGCGGCGAGACGGCGGTTAGTCTTTGATGAATTTTTCTATTTACAGTTAGGATTATTAACCCGGAGACAACAGCAGAAACAAGTTGAAACCAGTGCAATTTTAGCCCCCAAGGGAAAATTGATTGATGAATTTTATCAGATGTTACCGTTTAAATTAACCAATGCTCAACAAAGGGTAATTGAAGAAATTCTCCAGGATTTATATTCTCCTGAACCGATGAATAGATTAGTGCAAGGAGATGTCGGGGCGGGTAAAACTGTGGTGGCGGTGGTGGCAATGTTAGCAGCAATTCAAGCCGGATATCAAGCCGCTTTAATGGCGCCGACGGAAGTTTTAGCCGAACAACATTATCGAAAATTAGTCGAGTGGTTTAATTTAATGCACCTACCTGTAGAATTATTAACAGGTTCAACTAAAGTGGGGAAACGGCGTCAAATTCATGCCCATTTAGAAACGGGAGAATTGCCTGTTTTAGTTGGAACCCATGCCTTAATTCAAGATAAGGTTAATTTTCATCGTTTGGGATTAGTGGTGATTGATGAACAACATCGATTTGGGGTTCAACAACGGGCAAGATTACAACAAAAAGGCGAATCTCCCCATGTTTTAACCATGACTGCTACTCCCATTCCCCGAACTTTAGCGTTAACCTTACATGGGGATTTAGATGTGAGTCAAATTGATGAACTTCCCCCCGGTCGCCAACCAATTCAAACCACTATTTTAACCGGAAAACAACGACGGGATGCCTATGATTTAATTCAACGGGAGGTAGCAAAAGGCAGACAGGTTTATGTGGTGTTACCCTTAATTGAAGAATCAGAAAAATTAGATGTAAAATCGGCGGTGGAGGAACATGAAAAATTGCAGTCTAAGATTTTTCCTGAGTTTAAAATTGGCTTACTCCATGGTCGGATGAGTAGCGCGGAAAAAGATCAAGCTATTACTCTATTTAGGGATAGGGAAACTCAGATTCTGGTGTCAACAACGGTGGTGGAAGTGGGGGTTGATGTTCCTAATGCCACGGTGATGTTAATTGAAAATGCGGAGCGGTTTGGATTATCTCAAGTGCATCAATTACGGGGTAGGGTGGGTAGAGGAAAAGATAAATCCTATTGTTTATTAATGTTGGGAGGTTCTACCCCGGAAGCGCGCCAAAGGTTACAGGTTTTGGAACAATCTCAGGATGGGTTTTTAATTGCAGAAATGGATTTACAATTGCGCGGCCCAGGACAGGTTTTAGGCACTCGTCAGTCGGGTTTACCGGATTTTGCTTTAGCGAGTTTAGTGGAGGATCAGGAGGTGTTACAATTGGCAAGGGAAGCCGCCCAGCAGGTATTAGAAAAAGATCCGAAGTTACAGGGTTTACCCTTAATGCGGGAGGAATTAAATCGTCGTTATATTAAAATTATGGGAGGCAGTATTTTAACTTAATAAATAGGGAACAGGGAACAGGGAACAGGGAACAGGGAATAGGCAATAGGCAATAGGCAATAGGCAATAGGCAATAGGCAATAGAAAAAAGTGATTAGCCACTCGATCAAGTATTTATAGCAAACATTTAAGGATAGAATATTATTAGAACCCAAAACCTATTACCTATTACCTATTACCTATTACCCATTCCGGTGTTCCCTTAAAAAAAATGAAAATTGTCTTAACAAATGATGATGGTATTGATGCTCCCGGAATTAGAGCGTTAGGGAAGGCAATTTCTGGGGAAAAAGTTTTGATTGCTCCCCAAAAAGAATATTCTCAATGTGGACATCAAGTGACAACTAATCAAGGAATTCATGTTGAAAAACGTTCGGAAATTGAATATGCAATTGGGGGGACTCCCGCCGATTGTATTCGGTTGGCGGTGTCCCATCTTTGTCCTGATTTAAGTTGGGTAATTTCGGGTATTAATCCAGGGGGAAATATGGGGGTTGATGTTTATATTTCTGGGACGGTGGCGGCGGTTAGGGAAGCAGCAATTCAGGGAATTCCGGGGATAGCTTTATCGCAATATCGCAAAGGAGGAAAATCGGTAAATTGGGAAAAGGCAACCCGTTGGGCAAGTTTAGTGTTAGATGAATTAATGAAACATCCGCCGCAACGGGGGTGTTTTTGGAATGTTAATTTTCCTGATTTGGAACCGGAAGATCCTGAGCCAGATCTGGTATTTTGTAAACTGGGAACTGAATCTTTGCCGATTAATTATAGAATAGAAGGGGATTATTTTCATTATCATGGAAATTATAGTGATCGCCTTTATGAAGCGGGAACGGATGTAGAGGTTTGTTTTGGAGGTAAAATAGCGGTTAGTTTAATTAAATTGTAGGTGAGGGGTCAAGATTAATTGAACCACAAAGACTAAGAGACACAAAGAGGTTGTAAATATAACTGGCTGATTGGTATCAGGGGTTAATGTGACAATTCTTAACACGATTTCTCAGGAAATTAGTTTAATATTAAAAATTAGATTGAATTTAGCTTTGGGATTAAAATTTTAGTATGAGCGTTAACTTAGCAACCCAACTGCGAGAAGGCACGAAGAAGTCTCACACCATGGCGGAAAACGTTGGTTTTATTAAGTGCTTTTTAAAGGGTACGGTAGAAAAAACGTCTTACCGGAAATTGGCGGGAAATCTCTATTTTGTCTATTCTGCAATGGAAGAAGAAATGGAGCGCCACCGTAACCATCCAATTTTATCTAAATTGTATTTTCCTGAACTGAATCGTAAACAAAGTTTAGAGCAGGATTTATACTTTTATCATGGTGCTAATTGGAAGGAAGAAGTACAACCTTCTGAAGCTACAAAATCTTATGTTGCTCGGATTCGGGAAATTTCTAATTCTGAACCGGAATTGTTAATTGCCCATCTCTATACTCGCTATTTAGGTGATTTGTCTGGGGGGCAAATTCTTAAAGGAATTGCTCAAAACGCCATGAATCTGCAAGATGGACAAGGGACTCAGTTTTACGAGTTTAATGATATTCCTGATGAAAAAGCTTTTAAGGTCAATTATCGTCAACAAATGGATAGCGTTGATATTGACCAAGAAATGGCAACTCGCATTGTTGATGAAGCAAATGATGCGTTTGGGATGAACATGAAGATGTTCAATGAATTAGAAGGGAATTTAGTTAAAGCTATTGGTCAAATGTTATTTAATACCTTAACTCGTCGCCGAACAAAAGGGGCAACGGAAGGGTTAGCAACCGCCGCCGAATAATCAGTTAAAATACGGATGATTGAACTTAATCCTGAACGCGAGAATTTGCCTTGTGTTCAGGATTTTGTGGTTTTAAAAAGTCCTACATTAGCCTATTGATTGACTAAAAAGAAGTTAGGAGTTGTCAGATCTTGGGTTAACTGAATAGAAATGATTTGACCCGGTTGCAAAGTAGTGGGAGAAGGAGAAGTCCCAATTCCAATTCCTGCTCCAGCAATAGCACCAACTAAAGCCCCAACTCCGGTAAAACCACTAACTACAAACCCAGCCAAACTCCCAGCCCCTGTCCCAATTCCGACCCGTTCAGGACGAATTTCTAAAGACCCGGGTATCCAATTAGATTGACCTTGAATCGGAATACTGCGACCATCTAAATTAATCGCTTGGGCAATAAATCGACTGCCTTTGGTAGTAGTTTCAAACTCTCCGACAATCGGCGTATCTGGTGGCACAATATAATTGCCCAAACTATCCACAATTCCTCCTTGCAATAACAACACATCCTGGCGTTCAGAACGATGGGTTAAACGCACCTGATCTTCCGTGGGATAGAGTAAGGTTAAGGCGGTTCCCGTCGGGAGCAGAATTGCTGAGGGACGGGGATTCAGATAGGATTGTTGTAGAGGCTGCAAAGGTTGACCAAAGGGAACGGATTGGGGGGAGAATGGAGGTGCGTAGGGATAAGCAGCATTTGCTTGAACAACGGCAACGGGGGGACGAAAGGCTGTGGTTTCCGGGGCGGGGGCCAGGGTGGGAAATAGTTGAGCTTGACGGGGCTGAGTTAATGGAACCCGCACTACCTGTAAACTCGCTTCTCTGGTCGGTTGGGGGTTGGGCAAGGCCGTTTGTCGGGGGTCGTATTGACCAACGGCAGATTGAGGCGGTTTCGGGGATGCTGGGGGTTGGGGGGCAGGGGTGGGAGTGGTTTGGGGTTGGGTGGCCACGGTACTTGCCGGAGTCGTCGGGGGTTCGGGGGGTAAGGTTTGCAGGGTAGGACGCAAGACCCAGAGATTATCAATGCCAATTTGTCGTAAATCGAGGGCTTGGGGGTCAACGGTAATACCGGAGGTAAATTCCACGACCAGTTGAGCCTGTTGGGGTTTGGCCTGAATTAAACTGACTTGACGAATCACGCCCGTCTCATAGCGTTCTGTAATATTAACTTTAACTTCTGTATTCGGAAGGTCTAGGACTAAACGGGGGGGAAGGTTAAAAACCGATAATTGGGGCTGATTTCCCGGAGGCAATTCCACCTCCACAACTCCGGTGTTGGGGTCAATTTTCCAGTCTACGACAACGGCTGCTTGTCCGGCTAAGGGATAGGCCGTCGCTAGGGTTAGACCGATGACAACGCCAGAGGTTCTCAACAGCAGACTCCCATACAACCCAGGTACCTCTGAGGCGACCAAGGCTTGTACCGTTTGCTTGAATTTTGATTTGAAGTTTTTCGGTTGCATGGTTTCTGCATGAAAACTCTAGTTTAGATGTTTTATTAACACATTTAACCGCAAAAGGCAAGAGCAACCACGGGGGGATGGGGGCAACCACGGGGGGATTGCCCCTACAACGAATGAAACAGAACCAAAAAACATCACAGGGGGTTAATTTTTATTCAATACTTCCTTCTTGTTCCCTACGTTTGCGATCTTCAATGAATGATTTAACTAACATCACATCTTCTTGACTACCAATAATTAAAGGGGTGCGTTGATGCAGTTTTCCGGGAATAACATCTAAAATTTCTTGAGTTCCAGTTGAAGCCATTCCCCCCGCTTGTTCAATTAAAAATGCCATGGGTGCAGACTCATATAATAACCGTAATTTTCCGTCGGGTTTCTTAACAGTCCCCGGATATAAAAACACACCGCCTTGATATAAAATTCGGTGAACATCTCCCACTAAAGCCCCACTATAACGGGCTGTATATCCTTCATGGCGATGAACATAACGGGTATAATCTCGAATGGATTCATCCCACTGCCAAAAATTCCCTTCATTCACACTATAAACCGGGCCATGATTGGGAATTTTAATATTTTCATTAGCCAGAATAAATTCTCCTAAACTGGGGTCAAGAATAAACGCATGAACCCCGGTGCCAATAGAATAAACTAGAATTGTACTAGGGCCATAAAGAATATATCCGGCGGCAATTTGTTTGCGTCCATTTTGCAATAAATCCGCCGCTTCCCCGTCTTCATCGTTGCCTTCCTGTTGACGAATTGCAAATATTGATCCGACATTTAAGTTAGTATCTAAATTCGATGAACCATCGAGGGGATCATAGAGCAAAGTATAACGTCCAATCGGGCAGTTTTCGGGAATATAAAAGGGTTTTTCCATTTCTTCCGATGCCAAACGACAGACTAAACCGCTTTGTTTGAACACCGAAATAAACACGGAATTGGAATAAACATCCATCTGTTGTACGGACTCTCCCTGCACGTTTATGGCCCCGGTAAACCCCAACGCATCATCCACTAAACCCGACTGAGATAAGCGACGGGCGATGAGTTTTCCGGCCAATCCGATGCGATTCATTAAAGCGCTAATATCCTGAGCATCGTGGGAAAAACTATGCAGTTGTTCGAGAACATGACGGGATAAAGTTGTGCAATCTCGATCTAAGTAATATCCTTGATCAATAGCATCGGAAAAGTTAGATTGAACAGATTGATCTACCATAATCAAGGGTCTCCATATTAGGGGGATTTAAACTGAGTTGATTGCTGGTGCCATTTTGTTTGTACAATTCAAAGCAGCAGCTTGACGAAATGAGCGGATTGAGACTAGACGGTTAGCATCACAATCCCAGAGAATAAACTTAAAACAATCAGGAATATCGGAAATTCTCAGGGTTTTTACCCCGGCGAGTAAATGTATATTCTGATTATGACAAGCTTCGAGGTTATAATTTGGAATCCTTTCACAAAGATGATGGATATTATGATAGCCAATATCGGCGGAAAACCACTTTAAAATCCGGGGTAATTCCAGATAACTACTGCCCTCAATCGCACCTCGGAGATAGTCCCAACCTGCGGTTTTATGGGCGTAGGAACCCTCAAAGTTATGTTGTACAAAAAACACACAAATAAACAGTGCCGCCGAACAGGTTAGGGTAATTGAATATACTGTCCAGAAAAACCCCCATCCCAGATAATTACTCAGGATAATCCAGCCTCCAACTACACAAATATTGTTAAAAAGTAGATCCCAAAACTCACCCACGGTATACCAATTTCGGGATTGATAGGATGAGAAACGCTGCTTTAAACTAATATCTGGATATTGCTTAAAGGAAGTTAAAACATGAACAAAACAACCATAGGTTCCCAGGATTAATGCTAGTCTGGGTTTAATTGCTAGGTAGAAAAAACCTCCTGGGAAAATCATTAAGGGATGTCTAAGAATTTCATACCACCACTGAGCCGATGGACTCAGTTTAGCAAATTCTTGCGTGGAAATCAAAGCCGATGGGCCGCGATAACGTTCCCAGTCCCCATTGGTTTTGTGATGATAGGCGTGTCCTCTTGACCAGGGATATTGAGGGATAGCGTTAATCACACCCAAGATAAAACCCACAACTCGATTCGCCTTTTTTGAACTAAATAGGGAGTAATGTCCGCAATCGTGCATTAAGGAAAAACAACGAACTGAAAACAGGGTCATTAACACCATAATCGGTGGTAGTAACCACAGAGAAATAGTAGCAGCTTTAACAGCTAAAATCCATAACAGCAGATAGGGAATAACGGTATTTAAAATTTGATAAGTTCCCCATAAATTATTACTTTTTATGTAGGGAGAAAGGACAAAATCTGACTTTTTGACTTGGGTTTCTATCATTATTAATGAAATAAAATGGATGTTTTTCCGAGGAGTTTAATATCGGGGAATTTGGGAATCAACTAAAACGGAATAAGCATCAATTCCCCCATGAATATTTTTTACCTGGGTAAAACCTTGCCTAATCAACCATTGACACATTTGGGCTGATCTCATACCATGATGACACAGAATTAGGGTTTCTTGGTGTGGGTCAAGTTGAACTAAAATTTGCTCTGACCATTCACTATATTGACTTAAAGGATAGTTAATAAATCCTTCTATTTTCGCCATTTCAATTTCTTGAGGTTCCCGCACATCAATTAACTGAAACTCGGTTGGGGGAACGGTTTTAAGTAAATTTTCTAACTCTTTAACACTAATTTCTGGAATCGGTTGTGCAAAAAATTGTTCTGACATAATGGTAGATTTAATTTGACTCGTAGTGAGCCCTTCAGGGCTCTATTACACTGATAACTGCTAGAGACAAAAGCAAATTAACTGATTCTATCGAAAGTCAGGTTAAGGAGCCTTCAGGGCTCTATTACACTGATAACTGATAACTGCTAGAGATGCGCCATGGCACGTCTCTACACTGATGACTGATTAAAGGGAGATAATACTAGAAATTCCCCGAATATGCAACTCTACCCTGGGCTTTTCATCTCGATAGAAAATTGTTCCTCGATAATCTCCCGTGATACTATTAAAAGAAAGTTGATGACCGTCAGCCACTTCTAAAATTAATTCTCCAATTCTGACTTTTCCTTGTATACCATCAACATCAATTTGTAGGGCTTTAGAACTATAAATATCCGTCAAAAGTACCCATAAACTATTATTTCGTTTAGCCCGTTTTACCTGGATATGGCCAATTTGGAAACTAAAGCCATCGGCCTCTGGCCCTAAAAGGCGGATTTTTGTACCGGGGGGTAGACCCTGAACTGTGTCATCATCCAGGTCAGGATTCGCCTGGGAGGGGTCAGGGGGCGAAAGTTGGAGTAATTTGGGATTTTCGATTAAATCCACCCTAGGAGGGTCGGAATTGAGGGTAGCGGGGTCGATGTTCCAATCCCTAGCCCGGCGAGTAATATCTTGTTGAATTTCCTGGGCCCGGATGGGTTCGGCAACTAAGGCATATTCTTTTTGTTTGAGTTTAGTTGCTAACCATCGTTGTTGAGCAAATTGTTTTAAAGCGGGTTCATTACTATTAATAAATCGCTCATAAAATTTGAGAGTTGGGACTAATTCCCCAATTTTTTCTAAAGCAATTCCTACCTCAACCGGGGCTAACTTTTGTTGCCAGTTGGAGATAGATAGGGCTTTTTCAATTAAGGCTAAATAGCGACCGCGAAAATCCCGGGCTTGTTCCGGGGTTAAATTAGAACGGGAAATTTGCCGAATTAGTTCAAACCTAAATAGAATTGCCTCTAGTTTACCACATTTTTCGATCGCTGCGATCGCCTCAATCCAACGTTTAATTCTAATTAAATAATTAATCCAATCTCGGAGACGATTTTGTTTTTCTAAAGCCCGTCCTAAACAATCTAACTGTTTAATCCATTGTTGATTTCCCGACTTCCCAGATTTCTCCCATTCCACAATAATTCGTTCAAAATCTAAGGCTTTTTCCAAATAGGGTAAACCTTCAGGAAACCCCGATAATTCAGCTTGAGCTAGATAATATTCTCGCTTTTGATTTGCCCCGCTTTCCTGCCAACATCGGACAGCCCGGCGGAGGTTTTTAGCCCGATAATAACAATCTCCAGCTAACTCCAAAACCCCATGATATTTGGCTTCATCTAATCCCTCTAAAACCTCTCCAAACCCTTGCCATTCTTCCGGGTCTAGGATTTTTTCTCGGATCAATATTCTAACTTGACGACTATAATCCTGTACCGCCGATTTCCAAGCCTTAACTAAGCGGTTTTCCTTAATAATTTGACTACTCAAACTTTCCTCTAAAAATTGAGTAAATTGTCGAATATTGGGCAAGGTTTTGGCCGTTTGCGCCATAAATTCAACCAAGGGTTTTTCTACAGTTTTTTTCTGAGGAAATTGACGATACCATTCCGCTAAGGCTTGCCAACACATTCCATCCCAGAAACACTCCCAGGCTTCTAATTCCTGACCTCTTTTCAGGAATAAACGGCCCGCTTCTCGAAAGCGTTTATCAAATTTTAAAGCAAAGGCTTCACATAAATCAGCTTTGTCTAAATATCCTAATTCCCGATAAAATTGTTTTGCCCGTCGGAGGTCGGCGGCATTTTTTTGATTCCGACCATTTTCTTCAAACTTTTGAGCTTGGGAGGCGCGATTATCCCGTTGTAATCCATCTAAATTATCCCCCCAACGGACTCCCCCAATATAGGTTTGCCAATGCTCTGGTTTGTTAACTTGATTTAACCAATATTCATGATAGTTAAATGATGAAGTTTCGACTAATCTTTCAACGGTCGCATATTGCCATAAACAGCGATCGCCAATTTCCGTATCAATAATTACTAAATCCGACATTCCGCGACTAGCTGCGACATAAAGTTTATTAAAAAAGTATTCTAATTCCAAGGGATGATTACCCGTCCCTTGAACATAATCAATTAAAGGTTTTTGATTAAATTCCTTAGCAAATTGATCGCCAAATTTATATAAAATTACCAAAGGAAATTCTAATCCCTTTGCTTGAATTGCACTTAAAATATTCTTAGGGGGATGTTCTTCGGTGGCATCGGGAAATAAAGGGGATAAAAATTCATCTCGTCTAATATAGTCTAACTCCCCTCCCGCTTCACAGGGAACAATAAAAATCGGGGATTTTTCAATATGTTGTTTGAGAGAGTCTGCGGAAAAATTATTCTGTTCAAAAATAAATTTTTGAGGAATAGGAGACTCCATATAAGATTGCCAAGACTCCTGGGGTCTTAACTCTTGAATTTTGAATAAAATATGTCGCCATAGATGAATTAAGTTCGTAACTTTGACAATAGAATGACTTGATCTATAATTAGATTCAAGCTCATAAAACGTCATGGTTAAATTAAGTTGTCGGGTCGGGTCAAGGGCGGCAATGACTTGATCAAAAAAGGTCGCCTTGACACTTTCCCAGCGAAATCCCGTGGGGTTTAAGGTCTGAAAAGGATCACCAGCAAAGGCAAAGGGTAAACACCAAACTGGGGGGTATAAATCACAATGGGAAAATATGGATAACTGCATAATTAAGCGCAGTTCTAAACTGGTAAAATCCTGGGCTTCATCGCAGAAAATAGCGGTATAAACGGGTAAATTATCCCCACTAACTTGTAAGACTTTTCTAATTAAATCTTGGTCATCCCAATAGCCTTCGCGGGTGGTTAATTGATAATACCAAGGCCAAACTTGCCGATAAATAGCTTGAAAAATATCTAAGGATAAACTACGTTCTCGGCGGGGAATTTCTTCATAATCATCGGGGGTCATGTACCCTTCATTTTGTCCATTCAGGGTATAACCTTTAATAAAAGTTCTAATAATATGCCAACAGAGTTCGGGGGAATAACGACTATAGCGACGGCTACACCGTTGTCTAAAATCATGGAAACTAATATATTTATCGGGATCAAATTTATCGCTTTCTTCGGGAGGAAGTAAACTTAATAAAAATTGTTGAAAGGATTTAAAACAAATATCAATCGAGGGTTTATTTCCCTGTCCATCGGTTTCTAATAGAAACTTATGGTGACTTTTGAGAAGTTTTTTTACTCCTTCTCTGGCTTTTCCTAATAATTGTTCATTATAGGTTAAAAATAAAGGATGGGGAACCGAGTTTAATCGTTGACGATGTTGTAAATAATATTTTTGATATCGATAGCAATAATCGGCAAATAGATAAAATAACATAGTTGATTTACCACTTCCCGCCCGTCCATTAATAAAAACTGGCAGGGAACTCTTGCTAATTTCCGGGGTAGATAATTCATGGAGAATTTTTTCTTCTTCCATGGATAAAGCCCAATTAATTCCAAATTCCTGTTCAATTTCTAACCAGATTTCCGAATCTCCTAATAAATAATCGGGATAGGAGCGGCGGGTATAGCGGGCTAAATCCTCTAAGGTTAATTCCTGGGCTAAAATATTACTTTGATTAGGGTTTTGCGAGGATTCTTCCGAGGTAGAATTAAACAGACGAGTAATTTTACCCACTTCCAGAATATCCTGGGAAGTAGGATAATGATCAAAGGTAGAAAGTAAAAATAAAACGCTGCGGTTAGGAGTATCGGAGGTAAGAATCCAACTATAAATAATATAGCGATTATGCTGCGGTTGCCCGGCAATTTCAATTCCTAAAAAGTCAGTGGTTGTGGTTTCAATGCCTGACTTTTTCTCCACCAAACTATCTACAATGTCATAATAAGTTCGCCATTGCAGTTGAGTGTCTGGTTGTTTAAATTGTGTTACCCAAATTTCACTTTCACAAATCACCGCATCGGTGGTATTTTTAATCCAATCTGGCCCTTTTAACCAAATTTGACGTAAATCTTCGGGCAAACTGGGGCGACGGCGAAAGGATTTTTGTTCTTCCCGTTGAGCATTAATACTATTTTCTAATTCTTTGGGATCAATTAACGAATCCAGATGACTGATTCCGTACTCATCGGGATTTCTCAGAAATGCCTCATACTCGTTTCCTCCCCGGGGAAAAACCGCCAATAAACATAAAATCGGGTCATTATTCACCCAGAGAATTTTTCCTAGCAAACGCAAGTTACGCACGGGTCGCTTTAAGTAGGGATAATTCCACTCAAACAGCGCCTGCACCGCCACAGTCCCCTGAGTTTTGAGGGTGACGAGCAATTCCGCCACCTGACTCTGGATGCCCTGGTGTTTCGCTTGTGCGTCGAATGTCGGGGTTGTGTAGATTAGCATGACTTCGATTTTGACACAATTTGATTGATGTCACCATAAAGTCATTGTGCGTTATTTAAGGGGGAAATATCAAATCGAGGTGAGAATCAATAATCTGGCTATCCCTTCAATCCTGAGTATTTTGGGACATTGTGGGAGATAAAACCTCCTGAATCAATCGAAAATTTAAAACTCAAATTAATCAATGTAATTGGGTTGGTGCTCGTCAATCAAAAAATCTGATGGGACTGATGGGATCGTTTTTTCTCCTTTAACAAAATTGATTTCAACTTGATCTAAATATAACTTGAGGTGGATTAAAAGGAAGTATATAAAAATAACTACTCCTGACATTTCCAACAAGTCTTCTGATGTGCTAGTGAAGATGTAAATCAATTTATGATTGCCGATTGTATCATAAATCCAAGCGGAGATCATTTCCATTCCCAAAGCTCCCATCACGTATGTAATAGCGGCAATAATTAATACTTGTTTTTGCTTGGGCGGAAAAGACCAAATGAATTTCAGGTAAAACAATCCGACTAAAAAAACAATCGGTATGGCAATTACAACCCAATTAAAGGTGAAGATTTCTTGTTTTTTAATCCCAGCTATTGAGGAGAGGTTGGTGGCTAGGGCAGTGTTAGTTAAGGCATCATGTAGTTGAACTCCTTCATCCCAGCCTAACAGTAGAAAAATTAAAGAAAGCAATCCCCAATGAATAATATAGCGTTCTCCCCTGTCTTTTTCAATAAAAGTAATTAAGGCACATAAAAGAGCAGCAGTCCAAAGAAGGAGAACGGAAAACAGTGTCGGGATATTGCGTTCTGTCCCCACATTAAAAATATCTGAAAAGAACTCAAAAATTTTATTACCCCAAAAATAACTGATTATTTCTGTTAATAAACTCATCCCCACGAGAGCAAAAACAATACCCAACAAAAACTTAGTAATTTTGGGGGGACATACGGGAATAGTTATATTCATTTTTTTGGTTAAACCCTATTTAAAACAAGTTAATTTTAACAGTAATTTAACCTATTGACAACCATTTTTTAACCTTGATTTATACCCCAGATAAATCTAAGCTGAAATCCATTCATAAAGGCGATGGGCAAACAACCCTAGCCCCCTTTAATTCTCCTTAAAAATGAAATTAAGGGGGGAGGATTTAACCATTAAGACGTCAATTAACTCAAGGAATTATTTAGAAAGGTTGACCATAAATAAACCCATTGCCACCTGTTCCTAAAAATACGCGACCAAATACCTTCATATCTCCGGTTAATACCCGCGAGCTTCCCCAATATCCCAGAGGATAGTCGGCTATTCTTAACCAAGTTTTACCGGAGTCTGTAGAGCGAAATACTCCTGATTGATTAGCGATCTTACCATGAACAAACAGCGTTAGATTCTCACGATTGGGAGCAGCTTTACCAAAACCAATAGTTTGACTCTCCTCAACCTGGGGAATTTTAATAAAATCTTGACCAAAATTGCGGGAGTAATACAATCCTTGCTCTTGTAAACTCACCCAAACTTCTCCGGCTTGACCGGGAACAGTTTTTACCCTAGCCCCTTTCCAAACTCCTCCGGGTAGCTTGTCATTAACAATTTTCCAGGTTTTCCCACCATCATCACTGCGAAATAATCTTCCCTTAACGTGATGATAAAGATAAAATATCCCGCCTTTAACCCCATCGGCGGCTAAAATTTGTTGACTATTCCATAAATTGGTATGGGCACCTCCGCCAATATCGGGCTGTTCAAAAGTATCAATTTTTTGCCAAGTTTTCCCTCTATCTTGAGTAAAATATGGGGGTTTATTATTACTCGGTTGCCAGACAATATTATTAATATCTGTAGCAGAAACCGCCACATTTCCAAACACTAAACTCGGCGGATGATTTTTTTGAGTAATAGAGGCAAAATTTTGCCAAGTTTTGCCATTATCTTCCGAAAATCCCGCCCGAATTACACTCGGATCATGATGACTCGCACCGACAGAAACAATAAAGTTAGGATGACCCGCACTATAGGCAAGACTGGTGGTGGTAATAAATTCTCCGTTTCCGTGGGTATTTTGGGGAAAGGTATCTAAATTTTGATGTCGAAATCCATCAAGATCGGCGATCGCAGTAATTAAATTCGCTTCTCCTGGGGGACTGATGGCATCAAAAGTAACGGTTTCTTCAATCCCATTAACTGGGGCTGACCAACTAAGGGTTTGATCGCGGTTATTTTCTGTCTTTAAAACTCCTAGTCCCGTTGTTAGCCAAAGATGATGGGGATGAAAGGGATCCATAGCAATTCCTCCGGTTAATGTCCACCAACTCCAAGTCGGCCACCAAGGAATTCGATCCAAATTATTGTTTAATTTGCTCCAAGTTTTTCCCCCATCTTGTGACCGATAAATTCGGGTTGGACTCAAAGGATAGGTCGCAACAAATAGGGTATTACTATCTTGGGAATCAACGGTAATTGCACTATAATTCTTATTTAAGGAGGGAGTAATATCTTGCCATTCCTGGGCTGTGAATTTCCAAACTGCACCCTGGGGATCTTGTTCACTCAAATACAAAGTGACTAATAATTCTCCCTTGGAGTTGATCACAGCTTGCTGTGGTACTAAATCAGAATTGGATAATTTTTTTAAAACTTGCCAAGTTTTTCCAGCGTCGTTGCTGTGATAAATTCCTTCCCCCGCTACTCCCGCATAAATCCGTTTTGTTTTCCCCTCTAATATTCCTGATTTGGGGTCAAAAATCACAAAGCTAACTCCGGCTTGGTTTTGAATTTTAGCATGGGGTTTCCCTAGGGGTAATTGTTGGGGATCTATTTGCTTCCAATTATTCCCTCCATTTTCAGTATGCCATAATCCATTTAATCGCGAGCCAAAGTAAACGATATTACTATTATTCGGATCAATCGCTAACCGTTCTCCCGTCCATCGCCACCATTCATTTCCTCCCATCGGTAAAGAAAAAGGCAGAATTTGCCAAGATTTTCCCTGATCTTCTGATTTCAAAAATTGACCAGAAGGGGGTTCTCCTGAATTCGTTTTAGTATAAGCTCCTGCTGCTAGATAAATCAGATTAGGATTATTTGGGGTAATTGCTAGACTTTCAATGCTCAGGGAAACGGGTTGGGAAATGGTTTGGGCACTTAATAATTGCTCCCAACGTTGCTCATTTTCCAGCCAACGAAAAGCTCCTCCGGCATCAGTTCTAACATAGATCAGATTGGCAACCGTTGGATGGATCACAATTCCGGTAACAAATCCGCCGCCGCCAATTTTAACTGGACTCCAAACGTATTTTTCTCCCGTTTGGGTTGTGAAGTGAGATTTATGGGTGGTTTGGGGTGTTGTATTAGAAGACATAAGAGATATAGAGGATTGACAAGCAATGATCAGCAACAAAGTCCCAACTGCAAATAACAGGGTACTTGAGCGTCGTAAGGGATAGGGTATTTTCACGGAGTTACTGACCTTTCAGGCACGATCTGAACTCAGTGTAATCCACGATTGATAGATAATTTCAATCAGACCTACATTTATTATCTTAAATCAAACTGTTGTCATTTAAGTTAATCAGGGATAATATTGTGGAATCGGATTTTTTTTAGAGTGCATCGGATGATTAGCTCAAAAATTCTACTGAGCCAAATTGGAAAATTAACGATATTAATTTCATAAATTTCTGTCTATTCTTCTTCTTCAATATTTATATGTGTTTTCTATCAAATTTTTGAGGCTAATTAATTTAGGTTAATACCCTCAGTAATTCTTTTCTGAGGGTGTCTACATTAATTGTTAGGTTATGAAATTGATTGGTAAAATGTTCCACGGCGATCGCCTCATCGAAAATACAGGAATAATCTAACCCTAAGACTTTACAAAAATAGTAAAAACCCGCCTTTGTATAACCACTATAAAACAATTCAATCACTTTTGTTCCAGGGTCACACCAGAGAAGATTAGTTAATCCCGCACCATGAACACCAACAATCACAGAAGCTTGCTGAAAAATAGCGATTTGTTCTTCAACGGTGCGGGGAATATCTTCAATGACTTCAAAATCAAATTCTTGCAGCAGTTCTCGAATTTCAACCTCATTTTCTAAGACTCGTTTACTGCGTCTGGGGAAGAAAATGCGTTTCTTAGGTAAGTTAACCACGGGGGACAAAAACTTTTTCCTCAATAGTTGAATATCTGATGGACTAACTCGATTAATATTACTTTGATTATTAGCAATGATTAAAGATTGAGCCTTAATTTTATAATCAATATTGGCGGTATCGATAATATGATCTGGAGCAATGCCCAATTTTTGCAAATATTCCGTTTCAAATTGAGTTTTAAATAAGGGATAACAGACTTTTGCTGACCGCCATATTTCTTCACCAAAAGCCTGTTCAATCCGACACAGTTTGACAATTACTAAGGAAACAAAAGTAAAATATCCTCCAAAGAAATGTGACCAGGGTGCAACCACTAACGGATATTCAACTTCTTTAGTATTAAATAATCCTTTCAGTTTGAAAGCTGCGGCGGTTCCATAGTCTAAATCTAGTAATAGATTTTGATTCACTAAAACCGTTCCTGATGGACCAATATTTAAGGTTTTAAACTTGTCATTGACATCAACTTTCCAAACATATTCCGGTTCAAAAATAATATCATCTTGATATAACTGATCTAGGTTATTTAAACTGTTCCAGGGAATTGTTCTTTTTCCATCTACGGATTCAAAAACAAAATCTGAAATCGGTTCTTGCTGTTGTTGATAAACAATATTATCCTTCAGCAGTTCCGCCGTAGCTTGATGATCTAAAGATTTTCTCCAAAATCCAATCAAATACACCAATAAATTAGAGAGTCGAGATTTTAGTTGAACCGGAATTTGTTTGCTTAAGTTTATAAATTTCATACTCGATGTTTCTGATCAAAAAATAGGAGGAATAGCGTTTATTTTTCTAAACTTACCGAATTAGCCTGTATTTCCTGATTAACTTGAATCGCCAGAACTAGATCAATTAAAAAAGCAACGAAAGCTAAAGGAAAGAATAAAATAGCTTTAAGGATTGGCTTACCAGCTAAACTTTTAAATCGACGAATTAAAATAAAATTCGGAATTAACCATCCACCTTTTACTTGAATTTCTTGCTGAATGAGTTGATTTAACCACAGGGGATCTTGCTCGTTCTTTTCCTGAATTATAGCACTAATGTATTTTTTTTCACATTGATTAGATTTTAGATCTGCATAGAATAATTCATTAATAACTTGGCCAAAAATCAACCACTTTTCATGACGGAACAAACTGCCAATTTCCGTATAGGCTTCAAAAATATGGGATGCCGATGGAGCTAAAATCACGCGATTGGGTTCTTCTGAACACTTCAATCCATCTGTCACAATCATGGTGTAAATAAAAGAATCATCGTTTTGGACAGCTAACGGGAGGGAAATTTTTCTTAAAATACTGCTTCGAGCGCAGTACAGTTGACCACAAATCCAAGACGCACCTCCTTCAACTGCTTTATTACCTGATAATCCCGATGCCCAAACCGAAAGTTGTTCTATCAAAGTTTTATTGGTTTTAATCGCAATATCTTTGATGGGTTTATCGACAGCTACCCAAGCTTCTGGCTTTGCTTCTAATATCTCCACCATGGAATTTAGAGTTTGAGGATGAAGCAATTGAATATCTGCGTCTATCAGAAAAAGATACTCGGCTTTTGGGTGAGAAAACTGATGTACAAAAAGATTCCAAGCGTTGGTTTTTCCGGGTTGCTCAACCTCATGAACTTGCCAGTGAATATCGGGATAAAGTGTAGTTGATAATAGGTTTTTGAGAGTTGTTTGAGCAACTTGTGCTGTATCATCTTTACAACCATTGGGAATCACAATAATTTCAATTTCCCAATTCCCATTAGGCTCGGTGAGCAAACTTTGTTTAAATAAAGATTCTAAAGTTTTTGGGATGACAAGGGCTTCATTATAAGCTAAGATACCCAAACTAATTTTACGCTTCATCTTAATTAACTCAATAATTGTTGAGAACAGAATTTAAACTGAATTCACCCCGGTAGAGAAGTTGTAGGCAACATTTCTCTGATGCACCTTGATCCCTAAAAGTTGAAATTATTTATTTCTCTAAAGAAATTTCTGGGTTAATTAATTGATCTGCACCCAAAATAATCCAATCTTTAGAGCCTTGATAACTAATAATTTTAGCAGGAATTCCCACGGCAACGGCTTGATCAGGTAAGTTTTTTGTGGCAACAGCATTCGCGCCTATTGCCACGTCATTACCAATAGTAATTGACCCAAAAATTCTTGCTCCTGGCCCAATAAAAACCCGATCGCCAATTTGAGGACAGCCTCGTTTTTCCCCTCGTCCGCCAATCCCAATTGTAACATCTTGACTGAGTGTACAATTTTCACCAATTGTTGCTTGATAATGAATAATAATTCCAAAGGCGTGAGGAATAAACACACCGGGAGCAATATTAGCTTTATTGGGGAATTCACTACAAGTGATAATCTCAATCAATTTTTGCCAGATGGCACACAATACTTTTAATACAAAACGAATAATTGGTAGGTGAACTTGTTGATCAACCCAACGACTACAACGATATTGAGTTAAAATCCATAATCCTGGTTTAGTCAGAAAAATCAACAGCCAAGAAGCATTATCCATGACAACATAGCGATCAATATCGCGTCTGAGGTCATTAAACAGGGTTTGAAGATGATCGGGTAATAAAGTGATCATGTTATGGGGTTAGCTGGAAATAACAGGAAAAGAAAATAACAGTTTAAACACACAATTGTTGATATTGGTCAAGAGCATTTTCCAGGGAAAATACCTGCGCCCGTTCTCGAAGCATTTGCGAGTCTGGGGGACTTGCTAAGGTCGAGGCGATCGCCTGGGCCATGGCTTCGGGATTTCCCACGGTCACCAACTGACCATAACGACCCGCGGCTAATATTTCCGACGGCCCACTGTCACAGTTAGTGGAAACAACGGGAGTTCCGGCGGCCATGGCTTCGACTAAGACATTTCCAAATCCTTCCCAAGCCGAGGATAGAACCAAAATAGCCGATGCTGCCATATAAGAGTATGGATTTGATACAAATCCTAACAAAGCTACATCAGTTTCCAGACCCAAGGTTTCAATTAAAGATTGTAGAGCCGAACGTTCATCTCCTTCCCCTAAAATGATCAGGCGGGCTGGTTGCTGTTGACGGAGTTGAGCAAAGGCTAAAATTAGGGTGCGAAAATCCTTTTGGGGGTGTAAGCGACCCACACCTAAAATAACCGGAGGTTGGTTAGGAGCAAACCAAGGATGATCAACCTGGGCGTGCAGATTTTGCAGCAGTTCTGGGGTAACAATTGGGTTATAAATTGACTGAACTTTGTGAGCAGGAACTCCCAGTTGAATCAAATTATCGGCGACGCCTTGGGATACCGCAATCACATGATCGGCCCAAGGATAAAACCACCCGACTAATTGAGGAGTTAGTCGTCGTTTAAGTTGGGTAGCATTTTCCGCTTCCCGGGAGAGATGATTATGAACAGTAACGGCAACTTTTGTGGAAACTCCGGCTAATTTTTTAGCCAAGAGTGCAACAAAATTGGTATCTTCTAGGGCGGAAAATAAAACTTTAGGTTGTTTTTCTTTTAAATAATTGATTAAACGGGGCAGGCTAGAAATTAATCGTAAACTTTCTAGTTTTACGAGATTAATTTGGGGGTGAAGTTCGGAGAGATAGGGGCCTTCGGCTTTAACTAAAACCAAATCAACACTTTTTTGGCGTTGAGCAAAACCTTGGGCTAAATTAATCATCACCCGTTCGGCACCTCCGCCTCCTAAATCCATCAGAAAAATGGCGATATCGGTCATGATTATTCAAATTCAGTGAGGGTTAATTAGGCATTAATTTTAACTAATATTCCAGGATTCTGTTTAGGAAGAATCGACTGGATAGCTAGGGGAAATCCTGGTTTTTCTTCGAGGTTTAACTCGTTTCATTGATAGGGAAACCATCACCACTAAAGCCCAGAATATGGAATTGAATTCAATAATTGTACTTTCAGTGATGTTGTACATTAATAAGAAAATGATGAAAAAAGCCGGCCAGAATTCGATACTGGTGTTGCCATTTTTCAACCAAATAATAGCTCGAGCATAGGTGACAAAGATGATTAACAAAAATAAAAACAAACCCACTAAACCTAAATCAATAGCAGTATTAATATATCCATTATGACCGTGGGGGGGTTTATAACCTTCTGCTTTCCAGATCACCTCTGCTTCTCCCCTTTCTAGCCAAAATCCCTGATATCCATAACCCAACCAGGGACGTTCAGCAATTTTTTCAATGGCGATTTCCCATAGGTTTGTGCGACCACTCAGTGTAGGATCTCGACCTAATGCTGCGAGAATATCTAACCAGTATTCGACTACAAAAATGGTTAAACTTCCAGCGATTAAAGTTGATAGGACGAGGACAGGAATTACTAAGGTATCTTTATAGCGCAATAGTTTATATAGAGGTAAAAGAGCCAGGATCATGATTAGTAATAACAGAGCCGTTTTAGATCCTGTTAACAGAATCACTAGAATACACATTCCAAAAGATCCCCAAGCTATTTTAGGATTTTTGGGTTTATCTAAGGCAACAAGTAAGCAAACGATCGCCCCTAAAACCATGAATCGAGCTAACAAATTTTTTTGAGTGAATGGGCCGCGCCAAGATCCGGCATTCGCTCCGGCTTCGATGGCTGATCCAGGAAAAGCTAGGGTAAAAACAAAAGAAAAAGCAGCAATAAATCCAAACACCCAAGCTAACATTTGTAGTTGTTGTTTCATGGTGAAACGGGATGCAACATATAGTCCAAAATAACTGGTTTGGATGGTTGTAATCCCTTTGCGTTTGGACAGAGACGGAAAATCAGACCACAAAAATGACAAAAAGGTGTATATAACTAGCATCCAAACCGTAGGATCTCGGATCATAGCCCGAACTGTACTTTGTCCCCTAGCTAAGAGCAAAAGCAGTGTAGTGATATAAAGAAATTGCTGCAACAGCGAGGAAACTTTATCGAGTGGATTGGACATGGGAACCGTGTCATTCAGAGCATCCGGGCTAGTATAGAAACTAGCGAGGCGGAAAATCCCCGTCAGAAACATCATCCCAAAAATTGTGAATCTTCTCTCAAAAGCATCTAAGTTGGGGTTCATGGTTTGAGAAAATAGTAAATTGCTCTAGCATAAATTTTGGCAATTTCCCCAGGTGAAATTGATGAAAAATAAGCCTTAATATAGTAATTACAAATCTCGTCTTTAACTTTTCTCCTCCAAGCCAAGCAGATCCCAAACGCTAACATTGTGTTTGTATATTTAGAAATAATTGGAAAGTTGGTTTTCATCCAGTAGGCTGTCACCACCTGGAGTTTAACTGATAAACTAGCTTTATGACTACTTAAGGTGTGGATATTGTGTTGATGAATTCTTTGTAATCCGATTTTTTCTAGCAAACAAAACCCTGGGCTTAAGGCCAAGGCAATATATTTGATATAACTATCACTAATAGATACACTCTCAGCTTCAGGCATTGGTAAAATTTGTGCTAATAATGAACGTCTAAAGCACAGTCCTGATGTAGCTGGTAAGCAAGGTATGAAACCCGTTAAGCGACCTTGTTTAATATTGGCTCTAAGATCATAAACACCGGATTTTCCTTGTGCTTCTGAGGGAAAGTAAGGGTCTTGAAGTTCAGATTCTGTTGTATTATCAAATAATTTTAGTGGATGGAAACACCAGCCAATATCAGGGTATTGGTTGAAAGTATAGGCAATTTTTTCAATTTTATCGAGAAGAAAAATATCATCAGAATCTAAGAAGCAAATTAAGTCTCCTTGGCTGGCTTTAAACCCGGCATTAAAGGCAGAAGCTTGACCACCATTAGATTTTAAAATGGGTTTAATTCTATTGTTATACTGTGCAATAATTTCTCGTGAATTATCGGAAGATCCATCATCAACAACTACCACTTCTATATGAGGATAGGTTTGATTTAAAGCACTATCAATCGCATCAGCGAGAAAATGTCCATAGTTATAGTTATTAATCAGAATACTTACTAATGGCAGGGTTTCCAAAATTCTATCTCCTGAGAATAATAATGTCGTGAATAATACCAATTGCCCAATAATCCCGGCTCCCCCGCTTCGCTCACCATCATATTCTAGCGTTGACGAATGTTTGAGAATAGCGATCGGCAAAATTATATCAAAAACTCCAAAAGTAATCTATTCCTAGATGATTGAGTCTTCTGTAGATACCCCAAGAATTATTTTACATTAAATTTGATCAAATTTAACGTCATTGCCTGAGTCATAATTCTACCAAACTTTCGAGCTGGTGGGTAGAGAAAGCACATTACATAGTCAGCAAAGCAGTAGGAAATGACCGTGGCAATGGCCGCACCCATACCTTGATAGTGGGGAATTAACCAAAAGTTTAATGCCACATTGATCAAAGCACCCGCCGTACTAAAAACAAAAGCAAATCCGGTTAATTCTTCTGTTGTGATCCAAATATCTTTGACATAACCGAGAAAACCGAACATGGAAGACCAAATATGAACCGCCAAAATCGGGCCAGCTAGAGCATATTCTTCACCAAATATTAAAACGGTGAATGGTGTTGCTAAAAACGTCATCGGAATGGCAATACAGTAAACCAGTAAAGCTTGGGAGTTACTCAGCTTTTGCAGTTTTTGATAATAAAGTTCTTCACTAACTTTTTTAGCGGCAATTATTGAAGGAGCAATGGATTGAACAATAATCGTAGAAGTAAAAGGCCATAATTCCGAGAGTCGCACAGCAGCCGAATAAATCCCCACACTTTTGGCATCGGCTAATTGACCCAACATCACCTGATCAATTCGCATATAAATCACAATCGAGAGACTGGCAAAGATCAATGGGAAACTAATTTTCATCAATTTTTTAGCTCTTTGACTGTTAGCTCTCCAGGCAAAAATATCGTTGCCAGTGATTTTATAGGTAACAATTAACGCCACAATATTCAGACTATTTTCAATCATCACTAACCAAGCAAAGGCAATCAGAGGCGCCTGAATTGTCAGCAGAAAAATTCTAGTTAAAGTTACTAATATGAACAAACCATTGCGGATGAAGACGGTATACTTCATTTCTAGCTGGGATTTAAACCAGCATTCAATTCCATTAAATCCTCGTAAGAATGAAGGGATAGATAAAATAACAACCAGCTTAATTGTTAAAATATTATCGGGTTGTAAAACAAATATTGTGATTGCTGTTAACCCAAAAATCACCACTCCAGTGATGGTTTTAATCCAAAAATAAGTTCCTAAAATTTCTGATTTTAAGCCAGGATAAGTTACTAAGTCTCGAAAAATAAATTGAGATGATGCTATTTCAAACAGAGGCGAAAACATTTCACAAAATGCTAGAGCATAATTCAGTTCTCCAAACTCTTTGACTCCTAAATAACGGGCTACCCATGCCAGCATGATAAAAGCAACACCCATGCGAAAGACTCTTTCTCCTAGTAACAAGATAATGTTAAAGAAAGCTTTGCGCTGATCTGGTTGCAGTTTTTCTTGAAGGATTTTAGTAATTTTTTTCAGCATTTATTATGGGATTAATGTAAATTAATATCAAAAGACAATCATCTAATTTTTGACTTTTTTTTAGATAATAACTTTTTAGGATTTTTCTGCTTCTCCTTATAGGAATAGGCTTTGGCATGGTGAAAGTAACTATCAGGTTCTTCACGAATGTTGACATCATTCGCCACTAAACCTAATACATTTTGGCCAGATTTAAATAACAGTTCTTGTACGGCTGTTATGCTTACGGTATCAATGGTTCCCGGTCGAACTACCATTAAAATTCCATCGGTGACTTTACTGAGAGTTAAAGCATCGGCAACGAGTAATAAAGAGGGCGTATCAAAAATGACAAAATCATAGTTTTTCCGAAACTCTGCTACTAAAAAATTCATGCGTTTAGAACCCAAAAGAGCTAAAGCATTGGGTGGAATTACACCTGAAGGTAAAATATCTAAGTTAGGTACAACAGTCCGCACAGCCCATTCCCACTCCGCTTGATTGACAATTACATCACTTAATCCTTTGGGATTTAACTCATAATTTAAGTCCCAAATCTGATGTTGTCGAGGATGACGTAAATCGGCATCAACTAGCAATACTCTCTTACCTAATTCGGCGATCGCCACGGCTAAATTGGCAGAAACTTTAGACTTTCCCTCTTTAGAAACGGCACTGGTGACAACAATAACCTTTAATTCCCGATCAGGACTAATAAAATTCAAATTAGCTTGCAGCATCCGGTAGGATTCACTAATAATAGAATGAGGTTCATCCAAAACCGGAATATTTGGTGTTGTCCGTTCAATTTTTATCCCCGTCCAGCGAACTTTTTGCTGGGAGGCGGGAATCATCGCCAACAAGGTATATCGATTCAATAACTTGCGAACTTCCTTAATAGTTTTAATGGAAGGATCCATTAACTCCAGTACAAATGCCATCACCACATAGAGCATTGCTCCAGCCACAACTCCACCCATCAAAATAGTTTTTTTACTGCTAGAAACAGGATCTTTTGCCACAAGTGCTGGGGTGAGAATTTGGGCATTTCCCACATTTTGATTCTCGGCGATTCGGACTTGCTGTAGTCGGCTGGTCAGGATATCATACGTATCTTGAGCTACATTAAGCTGTCGCATTAAATCCCTTTGAGTTTGTTCTAAACGAGGTAATAGTAAAGCCCTTTCTTTCTGTTTTGATTGCGCCTGAATCAAAGAATTTAACTGCTGAATTAAGCCTTGCTTTCCTGATTCCAAAGGTACGAGTTGTTCAATTAACTTTTCTTCTAGTAAGCCATTTTGTACTCCTCCTGGTGGTGGTGGTTTATTTCCTAAAACGAGTTGCATCCTTTCTTCTAGGAGGGCTTCAAGTGCAGCTTTTTCATTTTCTAAGGCCATAACTTCTGGTGTTTTGTCTAAAAAACGCGTTTTTGAAACCGCTAGTTGGTCTTCAACATTATTTAGTTTACCTAAAACCTGTTGAATTCCTGTGGAAGAACTCAGCGCACTTCGAGTAATCGCGGCTTCTGAACTCCCTCCTAGCTTTTCCTGCATATCTTGAACCTGAGCATTGACCTGTTCTAGGGAAGCTCGAACTTGATCAATTTGGTTATCCAGGTTTTCAATTGTACTAACAACTGCCTTGATTTCTTCTTCTAAATTAACAATATTATATTTTTCTTTGAAATCTCTTAAAGCTACTTCTGCATTGGCGAGTTCTTTTTCTTTTCTTGGTAACTGTTCCGTAATAAATTGACGAGCTGCAACGGCTTCCCGGCGATTGACTAAAATATTATTTTTGATATAAAGCCCCATAACTTTATCAACAATTTTTTGAGCCTCAAGCGGGTCGGGACTTTCATAGGAAATACTCAAAATGTCCGTTCCTCTAACCGTCTCTACCCCTAATTTTTTAACGAAGTCTTCATAGCCTAAGGGTTTGCCAGTTTTTCTGCTTTTTAGCTGTAATTCCTGAATGGTTTGTTCCGCAATAGCCGCAGACCGAATCACTTCCGCTTCAGTATCTAAGGGACTATCCTTGGCACTCAGGGTATCGAGACTACCAATTTTTCCTTGGGGATCTGAAACTAATGCCGAGGTGGGACTAATTTTCTTTAATCGCAGCTTTCCTTCGGCGGCAAAAGTTTTTTCGACGGACATGGCGGAGAATGTTGCCATGGCGATCGCCATACAAGCAACCCCCGCAGACAGCAACCAATGACGCTTCAGAATCAGCCAGTATTTAATAAAATCAATATCTTCTGGATATTCTTGAGGTTCCATAGTTAGGATTGGGGCTGCTCCGTTCTATCACATAATACTCAAAGGCGAGAGACTGTTGAATTCTAGTCGGCCGTTATCGCCTTGATCGAACTCAAACTTTAAGCATGACTGTGTTTAACACCATTGTAGGAGCTTAATTTAATGATTGCGTGATCTGAATCTATCTTCCTACAAGGTCTGTTTGTATACTCGGTGGTGATTCGATGTCTTTTTCCGGGTTGGGTTGATTCTGCTGATATTGAAGAATCCGACTATAGAGGTTCAATAAAGCATCGGTGTAATGCTCAATGGATAAAGGTTCCACCCGTTGACGCGCACCTTTGCCTAAAGATAATCTCAAAGCTGGATTTTCAATTAAAGATGCCATAGCCGAGGTAAGTTCCCGAATATGACCCGGGGTGACTAATAATCCACTTTTGCCATTTTCGATGACTTCGGGTATACCCCCGACCGGAGTAGTAATAACTGGAATTCCCCAACTCATGGCCTCTAAAATAGCCATGGGTAGTCCTTCATTATAGGAGGGGAGTAACATCACATCAGTTTCAGCTAATAATTGATCTCGTTGCTCTTGGTTAATCCAACCTAGAAAAACAATTTGCTTTTCAATTCCTAATTCCGTTGCTAAATTGTCAACTTCTGCGATTTCTCCGGTTCCTGCTAACACTAATTCAACTTGATTTCTATACTCCGGTTCTAACTTTGCTAAGGCGTTCAATATATCAAATATGCCTTTGCGTTTGTTAATTTTGCCTAGAAAAACAAATTTGAGTTTGCCTACTTTTTCGGTTTTCTGCCATTTTTCAGGAAGGGCAACGGGGTTATTCAGAACCACCACCCGTTCCGGTTCAAGATGACAAGTCTCAATATAATAATTCCTCCAACTCTCCGACAAGGCAATCAAACAAGCGGAACGTCGGAATAGGGCCGTAATCAGTTGCTGTATCCCTGGGGACAATTGGCCATAGAATTGATGAAATTCACAGCCATGGGTATGAAGAATAAACGGTTTACCCATTGCTATACAGACTAAGGCAATCATGCTTTTGCGAATCACACTCCCCCGTTCTGAGATATGGAGGTGAACCAGATCTCCTTCCTTTCTTGATAACTTTAACAAAAATGCCAAAAATGCTTTGATAAAAACGATGGCACTGGAGAGTTTAGTAAATCGACTCACTTGGCCATTCCAGGTCGTGATATGCCGAATCGCGAAGTCCTTGGAAACTATGCTCAGAATTAATTTTGCCACACTACCCATTCCCCCGCGCTCGGACGGAGAAGGGCCGAGCATGATGATAATTTTCTGTTTATTCATTATTGAGTTGATCTGTTGATAGATTATTCATCGATATCCCTTGATGGGAGTGCTACCCTGATAATTTGTGGATTGATCTACACGGCTTTGTTGGCTAAATGTGTCTTTTGGTAGATGTCTATTCCATTAATTTTGATTATAAGCTTCCGAGGTAGTTTTGGCTATACCTGGAGGTAAATCTATGGGGCTTTTTCCCTTCCCAAAAGTCGGGATATTTTGATTAATTCTTAATCGCTTCAATTTGACGAACAACGGTTAAAGCTGAATAGGAAACTCCGGCGGTTCCCTCCCCTGGATGGGTAGAATCTCCTACTAACCACAGATGTTTGATCGGGGTACGATTTCCTAAACCAAAGGGCCCAAAGGTGGAAACCCGTTGACCGACTCCGCCCACCACACCTTGATCACGGGCGGTATAGCGGGCAAAGGTGCGAGGTGTGGCGGCTTCTTGATGGAGGATAGTTTCTGGGGTTAGGTGAAAGTAAGAATTTAAACGGGCGATCGCCGTATCCATATAATGTTGTTTTAACTCTTGATAATCTGTACAATCCCACCAGAGTTGAGTTTCCGTAAAACTTGAAGCAATGATAGTGGCTTGGCCGTTGGGGGCGCGTCCGTCTCTGGGATGACTCACGGAGACAAATAGGGAATTATTCTCACCAATGATCCCTTGATCATAGAGGAATTGTAAATGGGGGGGACATTCTGGGGGTATGGCTGCTGCTTGCACCCCTAAATAGATCACAAATGCTCCTGATGCTGGGGGCAGTTGGGCAATTTTTCGTTGATAGAAGGGTGATGAAATCGATAAACGGAGATTACTTTTGCCCTGTTCATCTAATAGTTTGATTAAGTTTTGTGGGGTCAGATTAGCCACAATTTGATCGGCGGTTTCCTGCATAATTTCCCCGGTTTTTTGATTTCTAATTTTGACGGTGGTGGCTTGACCTTTTTCGGTTTGAATTCCTTCAACGGTATGCCGCATTAATAGTTTTCCCCCATTTCGTTCTAGGGCTTGGACTAAGCGATCGCTCAATACCTGCATACTCCCTTGAAGATGGGAGAGTCCTTGAGGTTCCTGAGATACGCCTAGGGCCGTAGCCGCGTATAATAAGGCCGTTTCTTCGGTATCCACTTGAGAATATAACTTCAGTTGCAGATCTAAAAAGGTTTTCAGACGCCGATCGCCGTCTAAATTATACAACCGCAGGGCATCGGCCACGGTCATCAAGGTAAAAGGTAGGGTGATTAAGGTATCGGGACGAAGGGCTTGGAGCAATTGCCACAGATCCCATAAATTGCCCGGTGGTAATACCGGATCACGGGCTTGAAACCGCCAACTGGCTTGAAATAAGGTCGCCATTAATTGCCAAAAGGGTTCACTCCCCGGAAACTGTCGTTGTCTTTCCCGTTGCCATTTTTGTAGATCTCGCCAAACTTGAATTGGTTCGGTTTCTCCGGGTAAAAAAACGGCACAGGCGGGATCGCAGGGAGTCGCTGGTGGCAATTCTATCCCCAATTCCGTGAAAATACGGTGATGAATCCCACCAGGTTCGAGTCCGGCTACCTGGGTCGCCCCAACATCAAAGGTAAACCCCCGACGTTGGAAGGTAGAAGCACACCCTCCGGGGACAATTGCTTGGTCTAGGATTAAAACCGAATATCCCCGATGGGCCAATAATGCCCCGGCCGTTAATCCGCCAATTCCGGCCCCAATTACAATTACTCGTCCTTTGTCCACCGTTGTTGATCCTCCGTTGCTTAATATTTCTTAATATAGTTTAATTTTCTGTGGCAATTAGGTTTTTATTGCTTTGAGGATAATTTCTACAACCCGATAAACGTGAGATCCCGGTGTGGGTGGCCAATTTTGTTGAGGATTAGGGTGTAAGATTTTAGCCCGTTTAACCGCTTCTGGAATCTGATTTTTATAAACATCGAGATTCAGATTAGTTTTGTTATAACCACCTAAATAAGTTCTTAAATTTTTTTCATAATCTTTGCATTTGATCTGACTAGAATCTGGATCACTGAAATGCAAATATAGCCAAACCTCAAAACAAGGATTACTAATGGCTAATTGATACTGTTTTTGTCTAGCTTGACGACAAATTTCACTGATATTTTTCTCACCCCATCGATCTATATCAAACATTAACCATAAAGAATCATCTGATGTTAAATCGTATTTTTGTTTAAAACTATCTAATCTTTCTAGTACATACTTTGGAGCCGATTTATCATCTTCTCCAGTTGATAATACTTCTATTTTAATCCGAGAGTCATGGAATATTCCCTCAAAATATTGTTTTTCAGTATCCCGTCCTTCAGTCGCAATAATAAACAGCCTGGCATCTCGATTATTATACTGTCGATCTAGTAGTTTTGTGCGATTAATCTTTCTCATTATTGATATTGATTTTTTCTGCTAAATCTGGTTGACAATTAAGCCATCCTAAATTACGAAGATCCCCAAAAAATGGAATTGCCCCAAATCGACCATTAAAATAACCTTTTTCAATTTTAGCATCAGGGTTAATTTTAAATTCTGCCAAAGAATAAAGATGAGATACCCCTTGTTGATTTTTTTCAACAAACCAAATTTCATCCTTTCTTAAAAGCTCTAAATCTAGTAAATTAGTATCATGGGTTGTAAAAATAAGTTGACTCTGACTATTAGAAATTCGGCATTGTAGAGCCATTTCTACAAATTTACGGGAGAGAAGGGGATGGAGTCGGCGGTCTAATTCGTCCAAAAAAATAACTTTTTCGGGATTTTCTTGTAAAATAAATAGGATCGGAATTAAGTTAATTAAACGCTGTGTTCCTTCTGATTCTTCCTCCATAAAAAAGTCAATAAGAACACCTTGATCATCTCGATGTTGAGTTCTGAGTTGAATTAAACTTAACTGACCTGCTTCTGTTTTGATTAAAAGATATCGTTTACCCAGATGACTTTCAATCATTGAAACAGAATTTTCTCCAGATTTGATCATTTCTTGGAGAATTTCTTCCCTCATATTTTCTGGAATATCGGGTAAAATAGAATCAAAATTAAACTCTATTTCTTCTGTTCCGATTGAATCAATTCCTGTATCTGCAAATTTGAGAAAATCTCTCAGAAAATTAGTAAATTCTTGACTACTTAAAATTCCTAACTCTAAACCTTGGTAACTAGATTCCGCCGGAATAATTGTCAATACGTTTCTAAACCAATCGATAACGGGTTTTATAGTCTGAACATTCCGGTCTAAAGCTTCGGTCAAAAATAATTGATTAGGACGGGTTCCCTGGGCAATAAAATCCAAAAATTGCTTATATTTTGGATTCTTTCCTTTCAGAGTCACGCCATATTTTACGTCAGTTATTTTATTCTCGTTAGTAATCCGTTCAAAACCGAGAACTTCTCGTTTTTTTCCTTTCGGTGTCACATAAAGCCATTCTTCAAAAATTTGATTTCTATTTAACTTAAACCCATAGGAATAAAGATTTTCTTGATAGGTGAAAATAAATTGAAATTTGCTAGGCTTTTTATGGGCATCACTTAACTTAAACGCAGAGATGGGAATAGCTTGTATACCTCTTGTCCCGTCTACAATTAAATCTTTTGCAAAATTAATTGCCTTGATTAGATTAGACTTACCGGAGGCATTTGCACCATAGATAGCGGAAATAGGTAACAGTGACCGTCCTTTACCTGCTTGATTAACAGCAAGATGATTAAAATGATTGAGGTCACTGTTAACACCTACCATGCTGAAAGTTGTTTCTTCCTTGAATGATAGGACATTCTCTAGGGTAACTTGAACTAACATGATCTAAGATCCTAATGCTTCTTGTTCAGAAACCAAAAACTTCACGTTTCCATATTAATTGTCTCATGGAATGTAGTTTTGTTTTAACATAATTTATTGTCCTATAAATATTCTAACTTCCGCCACTACCCAAAACATATAAACTCAATAAAGTGCCACTATTCCATAGTCCGTGCATGAACATGGGGGCTAATAAATTGCGCGATCGCGTATACACAAACCCCAGGACAATTCCTAACGTCATTAAGGGCAAAATTTCCGAAACATTAAAATGGGCTACAGCAAAGAGAAATCCACTTAAAAGAATCGCACTTCCTAGGGGAAGATAACGGGTTAAAGATGGTAACAAAAATCCTCGAAACATAATTTCTTCAAAGATCGGAGCCGCGATGGAGGCGGTGATAAAAAATATCCCTAAAGCCACACTATCCCGACTTTCTAAAGCAATTGGTAATAAAGGATTACTACCGCCTTGTCCATCCCAAAATTTCTGATTAATTAAAGATACTAAAATCACCAAGGGTAAGGCGACTAAATAGCCACCGAAACCCCAAACAAACCAGTTATCTTTGATTTTGAAGGTAAACCAACCTTGAGGTAAAGGGAAATAGGATTTAATCGAGAAATATAAAACCGAAAATCCTCCTACCATTAATAATAGATAGGTGATGAAAATATAAACCGCTTGACTCCTAACATCAAAACTACTGGGTTGAAGATTTAAACTTTGAAAAACGGCTCTTAAAGTTAGGGGAATAAACAGTTGTCCCAATAGGGAAAAACCTACTACAAAAACTTGTAAAATAGTTTCCCCATTCCAAGGAATTAACCAAGCCAGATCCATATTGGTAGCTAAAATAGAATCCTTGCCTTTGAAGATTAATTGAATTCCTAAAACCAGGGATAATAATAATCCCATAACTAATCCCATACCCGGAATAGCACTAACAACCAGTAACTTAAAAATTGCTTGTTCAGAGCGTTGCTGTTGTTGGATTTCTAAAGTGACTAACTCCTCTGGACGCTGTTGTAAAGTATAGAGTTTCACTAAGGCTTGATAACGAAACCAACCCTCCAAATAGTTTTGTATAATCGGTTCGGCATCGGGTAATAATCGAGCGGGAGTTTGCCATAATCCGATTAAAACTTCTGCGGTTTTTTCGGTTTTGATTATACTATTATCCCCAGATTTAGGAGATTTTGCCCCGGTTGGTTCTAATAATAATCTCCAAGTTTCTACGGCTTGTTGTGGAGATCCGGTCTGAGTTTCTAAAATCCCAATTCTCAGTTGTAAATCTCTATTCAGTTGTTCTAATTCCTGTAAAGAACCTTCGGCTATTTGATCATCACTTTGTTGAAATTTAGCTAAATTTTTTACGGCTGATTCTTGTACCTGTTGATATTGTTTAAGAGCTTCCTTTACTGGAGTTTTACCAATTAAATTATCGCGTAATGTGATTAAACTATCAGCTTCTGTTCCCTGGCCTTGCCATTGGGAAGCATGAAGTAGTAAATTAGTTTGATATAATTCTAAACGGCTTTGAATTTGGGGTTGAGTCCAACTATTGAGTAACGATAAACCCAAAAAGCTAATCGCTAATAAGGTTAAAATTGCTAAAATCCAGCGTTTGGGTGTCATGATTTCAAAACCTGAGAATAAAATATTGCCGAGTTTGAGCTAGAAACCCAACATTCTAACCGATACTGTTCCAAACAAGGTACAATGACATCTGGCTTAAATTCGGCTCAATTCCGAGTCCCAAATTCCCACTCCTCAATTTAACAATGACGACCCGTGTAATTCTTGTCCGTCATGGTCAAAGTACCTATAATGCCCAAAGTCGAATTCAAGGTCGCTTGGATGCTTCTGTTTTAACAGAGAAAGGTTCTGTGGCCGCTCAGAAAGTCGGTGACGCCTTGAATGGTTTAAAGTTTGACGCTCTCTATTGCAGTCCCCTGCAACGGGCGAAACAAACGGCCCAAATCATCATCACCCGTCTGTCTGACCCCCCTAAAGTAGAGCCCAGCGACCTATTAATGGAAATTGATCTTCCCCTGTGGGCGGGGATGGAGCGTCAAGCGGTGATAGAAAAGTTTCCCCAGGAGTATCAAACCTGGCACGACTCGCCCCATGAGTTCTCAATGAGGATTCCGACTCCTGAAGGCGAAAAACAACATTTTCCGGTATTGGCATTATTTGAACAGGCGAAACAATTTTGGCGAGAAATTTTAGCCCGTCATCAAAATCAAACGGTTTTATTAGTGGCTCATAATGGAATTAATCGAAGTTTGATTGCGACGGCGTTGGGAATTCAACCGCAATTTTATCAAAGTGTACAACAGTCTAATTGTGGGATTAGTATTTTGAATTTTACTAATATTATCCCCGGAGAATTACCGAAACCTGCGGATGTGCAGTTGGAGTCAATGAACTTAACAACTCACGTTGGTCATAAAGTGCCTTCTGTGCGTCCGGGTCATCAAGGGCCGCGATTATTATTAGTTAGACACGGGGAAACGGAATGGAACCGCATGGGTCAATTCCAAGGACAAATTGATGTTCCGTTGAATGATAATGGTCGGGAACAAGCTCGGAAAGCGGCGGAATTTCTGAAAGAAATTAAAATTGATTTTGCGGTAACGAGTCCCATGGCGCGTCCCAAGGAAACCGCAGAAATTATATTACAAAATCATCCGGGGATAGAATTACAATTAGAACCGGAATTTTGTGAAATTAGTCACGGTTTATGGGAAGGTAAATTTGAGGCGGAAATTGAACAATTTTACCCGGGATTATTAGGGGAATGGAAAACAGCACCACAAACGGTGCAAATGCCCGAAGGCGAAAATTTACAACAGGTTTGGCAACGTTCTTTAATCGCTTGGAAGAAAATTGTTGAAACCTATAATCACCAAAATGTAACTATATTAGTAGTTGCCCATGATGCGATTAATAAAGCCCTTTTGTGTCAATTATTTAATCTGCCCCCGGATCATTTTTGGAATTTTAAACAGGGGAATGGGGCGGTGACAGTAATTGATTATCCCCAAGGAATTGAGGGTTTACCTGTGTTACAAGCTGATAATATTACTAGCCATTTATCGGGTAGTATTCTCGATAAAACGGCGGCGGGAGCGTTATAGTTGACGGTTGAATTTTAGCTAAAAACTCTTGATTATAGCCGAGATTAGATACCCCTAAATCCCCCTCCTTCCCAAGGGGGACTTGGATCTCCTGTTACCCCCTTGTTAAGGGGGGTTAGGGGGGATCATTGACTTGGGATCAGATCAAGGAAATTCTGGTTTGATCGCCTACTTTTAGCCTGAAGTTGACACTAATGCGTGGCTCGTCTCTACTGCACCCTAAAATTAACACCTGATACTCGAATATGAATTGTCAACTTTTAAAGCAAGTTCGTGTGATTGATCCGGTTTCTAAACGAGATCAAATTGCTGATATTTTAGTTATTGATGGTTATATTAAAACCATTGAATCTGAAATCAATGATTATCCAGAAAATACCCTAATTATTAATAGGGAAGGGTTGATTTTAGGGCCGGGATTAGTTGATTTATATAGTCACAGTGGGGAGCCGGGATTTGAGGAAAGGGAAAACTTAAATTCTTTATTAAATGCCGCCGCCGCCGGGGGATTTACTCGGTTAGCTATTCTACCTAATACTATTCCAGCTATTGATAACCCATCAACGGTAACGTTATTACAACAAAGATCGAAAAAAGTTGCTATTCTCAATTCCGAGTTTCAGCGTCCACAATTATATCTTTGGGGTGCTTTAACCCAAGATGTGGCGGGTCAACAAATGACAGAATTAAGTGAATTAGCAGATGCGGGTGTTGTAGGTTTTGCGGAGGGTAAACCTCTGGAAAATTTAGCCTTATTAAGAAGAATATTAGAATATTTAAAACCTTTAAATAAACCCTTGGTTTTATATGCTTGCGATCGCCAATTAGTAGTTAATGGAGTCATGCGAGAGGGGAATGATTCTATATTATCTGGTTTACCAGGAATCCCCCAATTTGCTGAAACCGTAGCCTTAGCCGCCATATTAGAATTAGTAGAAGTAACGGGAACTCCAGTTCATATTATGCGGGTTTCTACGGCCAGAAGTGTAGAATTAATTGCCCAAGCTAAGGCTCGTAATTTACCGATTACCGCTAGTATAAGTTGGATACATTTATTATTAAATACAGCATCTATTAATCGGATTTGGAATCAACCCTTAGAAGATCAAGATCCAACGATTATTACTTCTATTCCTCTCCCATACAACCCTAATTTAAGAGTCGATCCCCCCTTGGGAAATCCATCGGATCAACAGGCTTTAATTCAAGGATTGGAAACGGGAATTATTGATGCGATCGCCATTGATCATACTCCCTATTGTTATGAAGAAAAAACCGTTGCTTTTGCCGATGCTCCCCCGGGTGTGATTGGGTTAGAATTAGCATTACCCCTATTATGGGAAACCTTTGTTGAGTCGGGGCGATGGTCAGCTTTAGATTTATGGAGATTTTTAAGCAGTAACCCGGCTATTTGTTTACAACAAACTCCCTATTCTATCCAACCGGATCAACCCGCAGAAATGATATTATTTGATCCTAAAACTTCTTGGGTTGTTAACGCCAATACCCTAAAATCTCGCTCTATTAATACTTCCTGGTTGGGGCAAGAAATTACCGGGCGGGTGATTCAAACTTGGTCGCCTGTATGTTAGTATATCTTAGTCAGTAATCACAAAAACTTAGACTCTAATTTGACATTTTCAAGTAAAAATAATTGACTGTGAAGACTAAAAAACGACCGATTGCTGTAGATTTGTTTGCGGGTGCGGGAGGCATGACCCTCGGTTTTGAACAGGCTGGATTTGATGTTTTAGCCGCCGTAGAAATTGACCCGATTCATTGTGCTACCCATGAATATAATTTTCCTTTTTGGAAGGTGTTTTGTCAAGGTATTGAAACCCTTAAGGGATTAGAAATTAGACAGAATTCTGAGATTGGAAATAGAGATATTGATGTTGTGTTTGGGGGGCCACCTTGTCAGGGTTTTTCGTTAATGGGAAAACGGGCTTTTGATGATCCGAGAAATAGTTTGATGTTTCACTTTATTCGGTTAGTTGATGAATTACAACCGAAATATTTTGTTTTAGAAAATGTTCCGGGTTTGACGGTGGGAAAACATCGAGAATTTATTACTGAGATTATTGATAAGCTGCAAAGTCAGGGTTATCAAGTCATAGAAAATTATCAAGTTTTAAATGCTTCCTATTATGGTGTACCTCAAGATCGATCCCGTTTATTTATTTTAGGATCTCGGAAAGGTTTACAGTTACCTGGTTATCCTCAACATATCACAAAATCGCCAAAAGTTAATCCTAAAATTGATAATAAATTGAATAACTTATCTTCCTGTCCGACGGTTTGGGATGCAATAGGAGATTTACCAACTATTGAACAATATCCTGAGTTATTCTTAAAAGATTATACTCTAGCTCAATATCAAAAATCAAGTTTTTATGCTCAATTATTGAGAGAATTTGTTAGGGTTAAGGATGATTTTTCCTATCCGAGAATTTTCGATCAAAATTTGTTAACTTGTAGTTTGCGATCGCGCCATTCTCCCACATCTACCGCCCGATTTGAAGCCGCGGAATGGGGAAAAACGGAAAAAATTAGTCGATTTCATAAACTCGATCCTCAAGGTTTATGTAACACTTTAAGAGCCGGAACACCTAGCAACCGAGGCGCTTTTACTTCCCCTCGTCCGATTCATCCCTATACCCCCCGTTGTATTACGGTCAGAGAAGCCGCCCGCTTACATTCCTATCCCGACTGGTTTAGATTTCAAGGGACAAAATGGCACGGTTTTCGACAGGTAGGAAATTCTGTTCCGCCCTTATTAGCTAAAGCAGTGGCGGGGGAAATTATCAAACTTTTGGGGATAATTCCCAGTCAACCAACGGAAAAGAAAAAATTAGGTGATGATGCGTTATTATATCTAAATCGGACAAAATCTGCTCAATTATATGGAGTTAATCCTAATATTATAGAACCTAGAAAAAGAAAATATTAAATGTAGTTAGTGCGTTGGCGTCAGTCCTCCCACGAAGCTAATATAGGGTTTAAATTCTTAACAGCTTAATTAGATTTCATATTATTCTAGGGAGAGAGGCAGGGCTGTTTCATTCTCAGCAAAACCAGGGTCTTGTAGGGGTAGTACCCCCGTGCCTACCCTCCTACCCTCCCCATCCCAGATTTGCAGGCGTTTCAGGGATGGGAGCCACCACCGGGGGATGGCCCCTACAAAGAATCAAACAGCCATTGCTTTCTCTAAGTATCTTAGATCCCCCCTAACCCCCCTTAAAAAGGGGGGAATGGTCGTATCAAAATTTTGCAAAACAAGGGGGAAATCAGATCTCAAAGTCCCCCTTGGGAAGGGGGATTTAGGGGGATCTAGTCTAGGATAAAAAATAGGGGTTTTAGACTAGAGTTGACAGCGATAGACAAAAAGTCTCCCTGGGCTTTTATGAATTTTTACAAATAGTTTAAAATAGCTATATAATAGAATTAATCTCTCAATGAATTACTATAAATTTTATGGCTAAATCTATTAATCCTAATGGATTAGATATTACTCCCTATATTGACCATACTTTACTGAATCAAACGGCAACACCAGAACAAATTCAACAGTATTGTTATGAAGCAGAAAGATATAAATTTGCCAGTGTTTGTGTGTTTCCCAGTTATGTTAAATTCGTGAAAGAATTACTGCAAGGAAAATCACCCCAGGTCTGTACTGTGATCGGATTTCCTACCGGGGCTACAACTTCCAAGGTTAAACTTTATGAAGCTCAGGAAGCGGTCGAAAATGGCGCAACGGAGTTAGATGTGGTGATTAATTTAAGTTGGCTGAAAACTGGAAAAACTGAGGAATTGCATCGAGAAATAGCAGAAATTTGTGAAGAAACTGGACAAACAGTTAAGGCAATTATTGAAACCAGTGTACTGACGGAGGAAGAAAAATGTTTAGCGGTTGAGGTCTTAATGGATACGGGAATTGCTTATATTAAAACCAGTACGGGATGGTATGGTGGGGCGACGGTGGCTGATATTGAACTAATTAAATCAGTAAGTAAAGGACGCATAGGAATTAAAGCCTCCGGCGGCATTAGTACATACCAACAAGCGGTTGATTTAATTGTAGCGGGAGCCACTCGTTTAGGCACTTCTCGGGCCGTTGATATTTTAAAAACCGAAACCAAAAAAGAGAGTTAATAGACAAGATTCAATGAGTAAAACCTATAGTGCTACGGGGATTAATTTAAAAGCTCAACCCTTGGGAGAATCCGATCGACTGTTAACCATTTTAACCCGGGAATTTGGATTAATTAAAGCCATTGCACCCGGAGCTAGAAAAGCAAAATCTCCGTTAGGAGGACGGAGTGAATTATTTGTTGTGAATCAATTATTAATTGCCAAAGGGCGATCGCTCGATAAAATAACTCAAGCAGAAACCGTCACCACCTATGGAGGTTTAAGTAAAAATTTAGGCAAATTAGCCGCTAGTCAATATTTAGCAGAATTAGTCCTAAGTCAAGCCCTCGGCGACCATCAGCAAGAGGATTTATTTATCCTCCTCAATGAACATTTAAACCGTTTACAAACTCTTTCTAATTCCCATTTAATTGCTAATTCCACTCAAATTATTGCCTGTTTAACCCAAGGAATTTTCCATCTTCTCGCCCTAGGTGGAACTGCACCTCAAGTACAATTATGTTGTTTAAGTCAACGACGACTTCAGCCTAATTTTACCGATGAAAATTGGCGGGTTGGGTTTAGTATTGAAACAGGGGGAATTATTAATTTATCGGAGTGGACTCCATCGGGTCTCAAACCGAAAAAACCGATTCCCGTCACCTCAAAAACCCCTAGAGTTAAAGAGTCTGGCAACCTTTACACCATAGAAACTGTGCCCCAACCTCAACTTAAAATTAATACAAAACTTACCGCCGGACAGTTAGCTATTTTGCAACACTTGGCCCAACCTGAACTCCTTAACCCAGAGGTGTCGTCTCGATCTGAACTGATTGTAGCTGGGGACTGGATGACCGTAGAACGCACACTCCGACAATATACAGAATATCATTTAGGGTGTTGTATCCGTTCCGCGTCGCTGATTGATACCTTTACCCAGCAATTTATTATTGATCCCCCATTTTGATATCAGTTATGCCACTGATCCAATTAATCATTAAAATGTTAGGGAGGGAGTGTTAATTTTCGCTCCAGCCTGACTGCTCTTAGAATACCAATTTAAAATTATAAGATGCGATCGCATCTATTTAGAAAAAAACTTGAAATTCCATCCACCCTTGGCCATTATGAAAGATTGGGAGACCGACTCCTTGATAGAAATTACCCCGTCTAGTTCCGCAGAATTGGACAATGGAAAAAATAATTACGATCACAATAGCCCTATTCCTGAACCCCCAGGGGAAGAAGAAAGGGGATTTTTACCCGTCCTGAGAAACAAAAATTTCCTCGCTCTTTGGAGTGGACAACTGTTTTCTCAACTAGCGGATAAAGTTTATTTAGTATTAATGATTGCAATTATTTCTACTCGATTTCAACAAGCTGATCAAACCATTAGCGGTTGGGTATCAGCAATTATGATGGCGTTTACTATTCCGGCAATTTTGTTTGGGGCGGGTGCTGGAGTATTTGTAGATCGATGGTCAAAAAAAGCGGTTTTAGTGATTACGAATCTATTACGCGGGGGGTTAGTTATGGCTTTACCCCTGGTTTTATGGCTGTTTCAAGATCAATATTTCAGCCAATTACCCGTAGGATTTTATATTTTATTAATCACTACTTTTTTAGTATCTACCCTGACTCAATTTTTTGCCCCGGCCGAACAATCAGCAATTCCTTTAGTAGTGGAAAAACGCCATTTATTATCCGCTAATTCTCTTTATACCACAACCATGATGGCTTCGGTAATTGTGGGGTTTGCGGTGGGAGAACCCTTATTAGCCTTAGCGGATTTAATTTCTAATCAAATCGGTTTACAATCTATAGGGAAAGAATTAATTGTTGGGGGAGAATATGTAATTGCTGGGTTAATTCTCATGCTTTTAAATACCCAAGAAAAAAATAACAATTCGGACCGAAAACAACCCCATATTTTAGAAGATTTACGGGATGGAATTCGCTATTTAAGCAATCATACTTTGATTAGAAATGCTTTATTACAATTAATTATTCTGTTTTCAATTTTTGCCGCCCTAGCGGTTTTAGCCGTGCGTTTAGCGGAAATTATTCCCGATATTAGTTCCTCCCAATTTGGCTTTCTCTTAGCCGCAGGTGGGGCGGGAATGGGTCTTGGAGCAACACTTCTGGGTCATCTAGGTCATCGATTTACCCATTTTCAATTAGCGTTAATGGGTTCTTTTGGAGTCGCTGGATCATTGGGGGGATTATGCCTATTTAATGAACGATTATGGCCGACTTTGATCTTAATTTTCTGCTTAGGAATTTTTGGGGCAATTGTGGCAATTCCCATGCAAACCACTATTCAAGCGGAAACCCCCGAAGAAATGCGAGGAAAAGTCTTTGGTCTTCAGAATAATGCGATTAATATTGCCTTGAGTTTACCCTTAGCTTTAGCGGGATTTGCGGAAACCTTAATCGGATTATCCAATGTATTTTTAAGTTTAGCAGGATTAGCGATCGCCGGGGGTTTTCTGACTTGGTTAATCTCTCGAAATGCACCCCATATTACAGAAGGAGAGGGGGAACAATTATAGGGTGTGTAAGCGTTCTTTGCACGCACCAATAGCCAACTATCAACAACCCTAAAATCCGATGGAAAATGATCTTCTACTGTTAGAAAAAGTAGCTCAATTTGTGTTAACAGGTAAGGGAGAAAAGCCAAATTCTTCTATGATCGCGGAAACCTTAATTCGATGTGAAAATCAAGCCAAAAAAACTAAAGAAAAGCATAACTTTGAATCTCTAGTAGGAACCTGGCGACTCTGTTGGGTCAGTGGAACCCAGAAAATTCGTAAACAAGCCGGATTTGTTAAAGGCGGCGGACTTTATATTCCTAGTTTTTTGAATTTACAAATCATCTATTCTCGACATCCCCATCCTTCCTTAACAATAGAAAAACCCCCAGAAATAGACGCAGGAATTATTCAAAATTGTGTTAAATTAAATCAGTTTAATTTAACCCTAACTGGCCCCGCAAAGTTTTTAGATAAAAAGAATATTCTCGCCTTTGATTTTACCTATGTTACCTCTAAACTGTTTGGCTTAAATATCTATGACGGTAAGATGCCCGGAACTGCAAGTAATTCAGCACAATTTTATCAAGATTCTATCAAAAAACAAGCCTTTTTTGCCTTTTTTATAATTACTCCAAATCTAATTGCAGCTAGGGGTCGAGGCGGTGGTCTTGCCCTGTGGACAAAAGTTTAAAAAAGCGATCCCAAACCCTTGTATGATAGAAGGTTCAGTTACTTTTGAACACTGAAATTACACCCTAAATTTTGGATTTGTAATCAACTATGGCCACCCTTAACGATAACTACCTCAAACTCAAAGCCGGATATCTGTTTCCTGAAATTGCCCGTAGGGTGAATGCGTTTGCAGAAGCCAACCCCGACGCTAAAATCATCCGTTTAGGCATTGGGGACGTCACCGAACCCCTACCCCTAGCCTGTCGCCAAGCCATGTTAGGGGCCGTCGAAGACATGGGCAACCGTGACACCTTCAAAGGCTATGGCCCGGAACAGGGTTATGGTTGGTTACGGGAAACCATCGCCGCCAACGATTTCCAAGCCAGAGGTTGTGATATTTCCGCCGATGAAATCTTTATTTCTGATGGTTCAAAATGCGATACCGGAAATATTTTAGATATTTTTGGAGACGATAATATTATCGCCGTAACTGACCCGGTTTATCCCGTTTATGTCGATACAAATGTGATGGCAGGACACACCGGAGATGTTAATGAAAACGGAGAATATGGCGGATTAGTTTATATTCCCATTACGGCAGAAAATAATTTTACTGCTGCTATTCCTACCCAAAAAGTTGATTTAATTTATCTGTGTTTCCCCAATAATCCTACGGGAGCAACGGCAACCAAAGAACACTTAACCGCCTGGGTCGAATACGCGAAAGCTAACGATTCTATTATACTATATGATGCCGCCTATGAAGCATTTATTTCTGACCCTAATTTACCCCGTTCTATCTATGAAATTGAAGGGGCAAAAGATTGCGCTATTGAGTTTCGTTCCTTCTCTAAAACCGCCGGATTTACCGGAACTCGTTGCGCGTTTACTGTGGTTCCAAAAACCTTAACAGCTAAGGCTAAAGATGGTTCCGATGTGGAATTATGGAAGTTATGGAATCGTCGTCAAGCGACTAAATTTAACGGTGTTTCCTATATTATTCAACGGGCGGCGGAGGCGGTTTATTCGGAAGCAGGAAAAGCTCAAGTTAAGGCGTTAATTCAATTTTATATGGAAAATGCCAAGATTATTCGGGAGCAATTAACGGCGGCCGGATTAAGTGTTTATGGAGGAGAAAATGCCCCCTATGTTTGGGTGAAAACTCCCCAAGGTTTATCAAGTTGGGATTTCTTTGATCAGCTCTTACAAACCTGCAATGTTGTCGGGACTCCGGGTTCTGGTTTTGGTGCTGCGGGGGAAGGTTATTTCCGTATTTCTGCTTTCAATAGTCGGGAAAACGTAGAGGAAGCTATGCGTCGAATTACCGATAAGTTTAAAGTTTAAAATATTGGGTGGGCAATGCCCACCTAATAAACAGTTTACAAATCTCGTTAGCACCATATTGTGTGGCAAAACACCAGCATAATAGCAATTTCTAGGTCGCGCTTTGCTATCGCATACCACAAAGCCTTTAGCAGATAAATAATTGAGGCGATCGCCTAAAAATCACGACTCACAGGAATAGCGATCGCTTTTATAAAGACAGATTGTTGATGCGATCGCCGAAAACTCACGACTCACAGGAATAGCGATCTCAATACTCTGAATTTGACATCCTCCCCGCCGTAAAACGGGCGGGGATTCCTCACACTGCCATCTTTTTAGGATGGTCGCTGAATGGGGTTGACGCTTCATAGACTGTTGCTACACAAAAAGTAGTCTTATACTGTCTCCACGTCCGTTTTAAGTCTGGTGAATGCCCTCCCGCGACTCTGAGTTTAACCTCGTTTACAAGTTAAACTTTTTGTTAAATTTGTTGTTAACCAATGCGTTCAAGGTTGGACTTTACCATTGCCTTACATCCGCTTCCCCTTTCTCATCGTCAACCCCACAGGACTGTCAACCTTGATATTTGTTTCGGAGTATCTTTGATAGGGTGGGTTTTTTCACACCACTGGTATGTTAACAAAAAACCACAGCAATTCGGTAGTTTTGTTATTTATCTTAATAAAAAGCCTAAGTAGAACTTAGGGGTTTTAAACCCATTTTTTCGATAATTCGGACTATCGTGTAAGAGTCTTGGAATTTTTTGAGCTATAGTATTGTCATACAGAGTTATGACAAGCAAAAATATGAGAGTTAATGCAAGGCTCGATAGCGATCGCGCTAATAAGTTTAATTACATTCGCCAGCGTACCAATCAAGGTGTGTCTGACATCATGAAAGCGGCAATCGATCTTTACTATGAAAAATTATATCAAGAATCCTCTGTAAAGCCTTTGCAACTTCTTAGGGAATCAGGGTTGATTGGTTGTGCTGAAGGGGACTCTGATTTGTCGGTTAATTACAAGCAATATCTGACTGAAAGTCTTAACGAAAAATATGGTCATCGTTGATTCTGGCTTTTGGATAGCATTAATCAATCGCCGTGATGATTATCATGTTCTCGCTCAAGAAGTTTTAGATACGATTGATGAGCCTCTGGTTACAACATGGTGTGTGATTACGGAAGCTTGTCATATTCTCTTGAAACGTACAGGCACAAATGCTCAACAGACGTTTATTCATAGCTTAGAAATTGGTGCTTTTGAGGTTTTTGATCTCAAGGTTCAAGATGGGAAAAGAATCAGTGAATTGATGAATCAATATAGTTCTCTGCCAATGGATTTAGCGGACGCTTCATTGATTATTCTTGCCGAACATTTGGGACATGGGCGGATTCTATCTGTTGATTTTCGGGACTTTAATACTTACCGATGGAAAAATCGTCATCCTTTTGAGAATTTGATGTCTATTAACTGAAGCGATCGCCTAATAATCACAACTCACAGGAATAGCGATCTCGCTACTAAAACAAACGCTATTTTTTATTAAACCAGAGTTTTTATATATCTCGTAATTTCTTATTGTTTGTAAGCATTTCTTGTAGGTTATCTTAAGGAACGCAACCGAGCTATGGGAAATGATAACCTGATTGTGGATTATTGCGATCACTTTCTTTGATGAAGTGAGATTGTCTCTCAATTTTAAAAGCGATCGCCTAAAAATCACGACTTATAGTAATAGCGATCGCATACCGCAAACCCTTTAGCAGATAGATAATTGAAGTGATCGCCGCTTCGTAGGCTGGGTTGACAACAGGAAACCCAGAATTGCTTTTCTCTGGTAGCACTAACCAGAAGCCAGATTGCACTTTAAGCTGTAACCGTAGATGCGATCGCAAAGCTAAAATGAGGGAGCGATCAGGGTATAGGTTTTGAGTTAGAGGCGATCGCTGATAAACTATCTATAGAAACAAAAATATAAAATTTTTAAGGAGATAAATATGACCTTTAGTGAAGTCGTAGAAGCTATTAAAACCCTATCATTGGGCGAAAAAAAAGAGATACAATCTCTTTTGTAACAGTTTTTAAGAGAAGAACAACGTGACGAAATTTATCAAAACTATTTATTAGCCAAACAGAACGAGAAAGAAGGAAAACTAAAATTTTCCTCAGATATTGATCAACTAATGCAGTTTTTAGAAGAATATTGATACCGATGTTTTAATCGACTTTTTACGAGGGCGATCTCAAGCTGTTACTTACTTGGAAAATTTAATAGAAGAATCTATTTTAATTTCAAGTATTACTGTTGCTGAACTTTATTCAGGCGTTCGGGAAGGGAAAGAAAGAGAGGTGTTAGATACCTTTTTTCTTGCCTTTAAAATTGTACCTATTAATGAAGAAATTGCTATTAAAGGCAACTTACGTTAGTCTCCAGAGATAAGCATTTTAGAGAAATCGATCCGCTTTGAGTTAATGCAGGACAACGAAAAAACGTGATGATGAACCCCATAATAATATTTACTAAAGTCTAATTCCCTAAAGGAATTTCAATTAAAAAGTTAGTTCCGGTTCCTAATGCTGAGAAACAGGTGAGTTCCCCATGGTGTTTGTCGGTGACTAAATGATAGGCAATTGATAATCCTAAACTGGTGCCTTTTCCGTGTAATTGTAGGGGAATAAAGGGATCAAAAATACTTTTTCTTTCTATTTCTGACATCCCAATTCCATTATCCGCAATCGAAATAGCCACGGTATTTTCATTCTCTAAATAGGTGCGAATGATAATCTTAGGTTTATCTACTAAATCATCCTTCAAACTGGTGGCTTCTAAACGATCAATGGTGTAGGTGAGTAAATTCATAAACACTTGATTCAGTTGTCCTGCATAGCAACCCACCTTGGGTAAAGCACTATATTCCTTAACTAAAGTAATACCCGATCTTCCGGCTTTTGCTTGCAGACGATTTTGTAAGATTAAGATGGCACTATCTAACCCTTCATGAATATCGACAAACTTAATTTGAGATTCATCTAAACGGGTGAAATGACGTAGCGATCGCACCACATCTCTAATTCTTTCTGCTCCTACTTTCATCGACTCTAACATTCGGGGTAAATCCTGCTTTAGAAAGTTTAAATTAACTTCTTCTATCTCATCGGCAATTTCAGGAACAATTTCAGGATAATATTTTTGATATAAGGTGACTAAATTCATTAAATCTTCAATATAATTTTTAGCATGAACAATATTTCCTGAAATAAAACTGACTGGATTATTAATTTCATGGGCAATTCCGGCGACTAACTGCCCTAATGAAGACATTTTTTCGGTTTGAATAAGTTGGGTTTGGGTACTTTGAAGCTGAACTAAAATCTCCTCTAATTCTGCTCTTCGTTTAGCTTCTTGTTCTTCACTTTGGCGTAATGCCTGTTCCATTTGTTGGCGATCAGTAATATCTAATCCGACAAAAACCGCCGCCGAACCTCGGTGATATTTTTGGGCGACAATTAAATATGTGCAAGGAATTCCTCGGACATTTGCTGTCAATTCCCGTGAACTTTTCCAATGATCTTGAGCGAAAAATTCATAGACAAACTGATTAAATTCTGGGCTAGTTTGGAGAAATCCCACCTCTTTCCCGATAAAGGTTTCCGCCGGAACATTATAGGAATTTGCTAAATGGCGATTCACCCCTAAATATTTTAAATCGGAACTAATCCAAGAGACTAATCCGGGGACGGCATTTAATACGGCTTCTAATTGATCCTTGGAGGCTAAAATGGCGGAGGAAGTGGCTTTTTGTTCGGAAATATCATAGGCAAAACCACAAATTAAGGGTAAACCGGGAACCGACACTGTACCAAATTCGGTTTCTACGGTTAAATTGGGAGAGTCGGACTCTAATTCTAAATAATTAATTTTAAAATTAACTGAAAAAATAGCACCGGATTTTCTTTGATAACTAGATTCAAAAGTTAATGATCCTTTTTGTTTTAATTCTTGGCAGTATTCTTGCCAAACCACGGCGGTTAAATCGGGATCAATATGATGAATATTCAGTTGCAGTAATTCACTTTCTGTATAGCCCAACATCCGACAGGCGGATTGATTGACATAGCAAAAATTACCTTCTAAAGTCATCCATAAAATAGCTGTTCCTGCCTGATCAAAAGCTTTTTGAGTCAGTTGTATTTTTTCTTGTAATTGTTTTTGCGAGGTAATCACTTCTAAGTATAAAATTAACCCGCCAATGGTTCCTGATGCCGTTTTCCACGGTTGAACTACCCATTTATTCCACTGCATAGAACCTTGATCTATAGAGTGGTAGGTTTCGAGTTCCCAGCGCGGCAATTTCCCCTCTAAAGATTGTTCGGCATTCTGATACCAAATTTCGGGTAAATGGGGAAACCATTGTTGATGAGCAGAACCGATTAAATTCAGCTTTTCTTCGCCATAGTCTTGTTGCCATTGACGGGATACGGCTAAATATCGCAGTTGCGGGTCAACCATCGCCATTGCTGTCGGTAGATATTCCACGAACTGGCGGAAATAATCTGGCTCAGAGTGGACAGAATCTGGGGCAGGAACCCATTCCCGGTGATCGGGGTGGGAAATATTAGTAGGTTGAACTTGTTTATCCACGATTTGACACTCCCTCAGTCAAAATTTGGTTAGGAAAACTCCATTTGTTAATACAATATGGAAGAACAGGAAATTGAATCTTACCCTTGTGAGGGGTGTTACCCTCCATTGTATAATTAATTGCCGGAGTTTGTCTATAAATTGAGTCTTTCCTCTTAGAATTCCCACGGTAACAAGGGAATCTAAACCGGAAATTATGATTTTTTGCTGAAGTTAATTGTCATTCTTGATACTGAAATTCAATTTATCCATGGAACTGATCTTTGATTGGGGGTAAGAAGGCCCTAAAGGGCTGACTACGATTAGAAGGGTTTCCAATTAAATAGGAAATAAATCCCTTGTTCCTGTAAGTTGCGATCGCCCGAATTCACTTTAATTAAGGGAATGCCCCAGTCAATCTGTGCGGTTATCCGATCCCTATATTGCCATTTTAATCCTAACCCAATCGATAATAATGTGCGATCGGTTAATACCAATTCTCCCGGAACATTCCAAGCCTGACCAAAATCCATAAAAGGTGTGATTTGTAAGACCCCTTCGCCATTTTTTGTTCTCAAAATTGGATAACGCAATTCGGCGGAAGCAAAAATCACATTATCTCGTAACAAAACATCTTGACGATACCCTCGCACACTCTCTAAACCTCCCAGTCCCATTTGTTCTAAAGCCAGTAATTCTTGGTTGGTGAGCTGAATATCAGAACGGAGTAAAAAAATCGTTTCCGGTGCTAATAAACGCACCCACTGGGCTTGACCTCGCCAGGAAAAATATTGACTATCGGGCTGATCAGAACTGAGGGCAGCATCGAATAATCCTACCCCAAAACTGAGTTGAGATCGCGCCGCTAAGACCTGCTTCGGCCCCTGATTGGTATATTCTTGAGAAAACCGCAAAACAGAAAGTCTGGTTTTTCCATCTGCTTCTGACCCCCTAGATAGGGGAAAACCAACGCCTAAAATACTCGTATCACTTTCGCGACGGGCAAAGGCCAATCCTAATGCTAATTCCTCCGTTGGGGCTCTAATAATTGGTTGGCGAAATCGCAATTCATAGGTCTGACTATTTGCCCCAATATCCAAATCATCAAAAGGTGGTTCAATAATTTGGCTATTAGTGGAGCTGAAATAAAATCCCAAGGTGGCATTTCGGGGTGTAATCGGAAAGGTATAAAAAACATCCCCAATGCTACTTCCCTGACTATTACTACAGGACAATTCTAAGCGATCGCCCTGTCCTAATAAATTCCCTTCTTTGACCTCAATTCCCCGTTGCCAAGATCCCACGGCCGGAGACAGATTATTATTGGTAAATAAATTCAGATCAAAGGTTTTTGCCGTTTGAAACTCAATATTTAGAATACTTTCCCCGGGTTGAATTCCCGTTGCTAATTCCGCCGAAATTGTTTGCACCACCGGATCAAGTTGTAGCAATTGTAAAGCCTGTAACAGATGGTTTTGATTAAAGGGTTTCTCAGTTACTAATTCTAACCGACTTTTAATATAGTTGGGGTTTAAACGTCCTTTTCCTTTAATATTAATCTCTGTCACTTTCCCTTCTAAAATTAAAATAGTCACAGTTCCATTGGTCAAAGGTTGGGCCGGAATTAAGGCCCCGGAGGTAATATAACCCCGGTTAATATATAAATCCGTTACCGCAGAACGAGCTTGCAATAATTCCAGAAAAGTAATCGGACGACCGACCCATTTTTTGGTGATTTCAGCTAATTCTTGATCGGAAAAAACCGTATTTCCCTCAAAGTTAAATTGCTCAATTATAATAGTATTAGGAATAGCTGGAATATTTTCTGGAGGTGTTAGTATGGGAGCCGATGGAGAAAGTAATTGCTCTGTTTGGGGTAAGGGTTCAGGAAGCTGGGGTTCTGGAAGTGCGGGCTGGGGAGGAATTGGAATAATCGAACGATCGGAAGGTAAAGACTCGGGAATTTCAGCTAAAACCCGAGGACTTACCGCAGTTAAAGCCCCATTAATTTGTACTGCTAGAATTAAACTAGCAAATAATTGAGAACAGACTTGAATATACCGAAGGCGAGAAAATTGCCACAGCCAGAGCAATAATTTCAGATTGGGTTTAAACTGTTCTAAGGGTAAACAATTAATTGAGTGAAGATGTTTAAAAGGGATCATAAAAACAGGTTTAAATTAGGTTTTACTAAAAAAATATCAAGAATGTACTGAAATCCTAATCATGCCAGAGGAAATTGCCATGGGATATACTGTAACCTGTATTGATAATTTGTTGACTCAAATAGATGTTATTTTTAGGATCTCTAAATACTATTAATTGTTTTTGGGATAAATCTAAAACCCAATATTCTTTAATTCTAGCTTGAGCATAAATTGATAATTTTAATTCTAAATCTTTTTTTAAACTGCTTTTAGCTACTTCAATAATCCCCAAAATATCCTCAGCATAGGGATATCGCACAAAATCCCAGCATCAATCATGTTATGATAATCTTCCACAGACCATTTTAATAATGTCTTCATTGTCAAATCATCTCCTCATTTTCGGGAGTTGAACAGATTTTATCCCACGTTACCTTCCCGATTTTATCGATCTTCTCATATACGGATGAGTCTGATTTAGTTGTGGTCATAATGTAATTTGGCTGTAATTGACTGTTCATAGGGCCAGGTTTGAAACAAGATTGAAACAAGATAAAGATACTAAGTGAAACAAGCTAAATGCTGTAATAGTGATTACTCCGTTAAATCCTGATAGAACGATCCTAGTATAATCAAAAAAATAAAGCCCGTGACGAGGATTGAACTCGTGACCTCTTCCTTACCAAGGAAGTGCTCTACCACTGAGCTACACGGGCGAGAAAATTAAGAACAAAAAACTAAAGTTTGATAGTTCCTAATCTCTAATGTTGAGTTTTAAAGGTGGGCCGAGCTGGATTTGAACCAGCGTAGGCGTAGCCAGCGGATTTACAGTCCGCCCCCATTAACCGCTCGGGCATCGACCCATTTATTTCAACAATTTTATATAGTAGCACAATCTCAGAAAATGTCAAGGGTTGGGAAAAACTTTTTTTTGCTTAGGGATAAGGAGGCTCAGAACGCTCACGGTTAGAGGGTTTGCCGGATTGTTCCGTTGTTCGAGTTGGACGGGACGAACTGGTGCTAGGACGTCGGGTGCGGCTAGGAAAATCGCTTTCATCGTAAATTTCCCCGACCAACTCCTCCAAAATGTCCTCTAGTGTAACTAACCCAACAGTTCCCCCATATTCATCCACCACAATAGCCAGGTGTAAGCGTTGTTGGAGCATTTCCTTGAGTAAATCCCCGACTCGTTTAGTTTCGGGGACGTAAACCGGAGGAATCATGGCTTCGGTGACAGAAATGGTGTTAGGTTCCTCATAGTGAGAATGGGCTAATTGTAACGCCCGTTTCAAATGGACAATCCCGACAATTTCATCCTTAGATTCTCCCTGCACCGGAAGCCGAGAATATCCGGTTTCCAGGCAGAAATCAATCACTTCGGTTAAGGTAGCCTGGTGGGAGATAGTTCGCATCTCAATGCGCGGTTTAACCACCTCTCGGGCGATTAAATAATCCATCATCAAGGCTTTATTCAAAAGTTGATGTTTTTGCCAATCTAACTGACCCCGACCCCCTAAAATTTCGATCATCAGTCGCAAATCCTGTACGGACAATCCCTGCTGGACTCCCCCCGGACTAAACATCCGAATAATCCCTTGGGTAATATTTTCTAATAGGACAATCACCGGGGACAGAACCACAGATAACAGATAAATCGGTCGAACAGTAGCCTTGAAAATGGGTAAAATGTTGTTAATAGCAAAGGATTTCGGGGTAATTTCCCCAAAAATTAGTACCAGAAAAGTCACAACACCCGTAGCCACCCCAAGCCCCGCATTCCCTAACCAAATCGCAAATAAATTACTGGTGAGAATTGCCGAGAAATTATTCACAAGGTTGTTTCCGACTAACAACGTCGTGATAAATCTGGCCCGCTTTTCTAAAACTAGGGTATACATCCGGTTAGGGTCGCCCTGTTCCTTGATTAAAGCTCGTAATTTTAAGTTATCAAGGGCGGTGATAGCGGTTTCGGAACCGGAGAACAGAGCCGATAGAATCAGCATGAATATCAGCACTAGAATATCTAGCCCAATATTTCCCAATAAGGGTACGCTTGCAGAAACAGCAAATAGAGATTCTGAGCGAAAATTTCCGAACATCAACGGGATAAAGTCATCTAAAAAACTGTTTTGATTGTAGCCGATGGGTTGAATATAGCACCGGAACACACCGAACAGGTAATGGGTAATGGGTTTTGGGTTTTGGGTAATCTGCTGTGCTATACGATAAAAGACTTCCTAGGAGTAGGAAGTCCTCTAAATTAACAGGTTTGGTTTTGGTGTCAGACCCAGATTAAATCACGGTATAGTCAGAAATCACTGCATTTTTCAGGATGACAATAATCCCACTGCGGATATAAAATCCTAAGTCTTCCCGTTCGGCTTCTTGGATATCCTCTTTGTTGATAATTTGGACATGACGACCAATGCGAGCATTTTTATCAACAATCGCCTTCCGAATCACGGTATTAGAACCAATACCTAATGAAACTTCGCCTTCTCGTAAACCCGAAGAACGTTCTGAGAAGGGTTGATAGAAGTCGGAACCCATGATTAGGGTATCTTCAATCACACATCCGGCTTCCACCCGGGAACGTAAACCCAAAACGGAATGATCAATCCGACATTCTTTGAGGATACAACCTTCAGCAATAATAGACTCAGTAATCCGACAATCTAGGATTTTCGTAGGGGGTAAGTGACGAGAACGGGTATAAATCGGGGATTCTTCGTCGTAGAAACTGAAGTTGGGGTGGGGTTGTTGAGTTAAACCCAAATTGGCATGATAAAAGGCTTCAATGGTTCCAATATCTTCCCAATAGTCTTTAAATAAATAGGCTTGAACGTTTAAATCTCCCGATGCGTTGGGAATCACTTCTTTGCCGAAATCCGTTTCCTGGGGCTTTTCATCTAATAGCTTAATCAAGACATCTTTATTAAAGACATAAATCCCCATGGACGCGATATAAGGATTTTCTTGAGCTTGTTCGGGAGATAAACCTAACGCCGAGGTATCCACCCGCATTTGTTGGAGGGCGTCTCCCTTGGGTTTTTCGCTGAAACTGACGACCCGCCCAGAGTCATCGAGTTTCATTAACCCAAAATCCGAGGCGCGTTTTTCATCAATGGGTAATACGGAAAGGGTAATATCCGCCTTAGTGTCTAAATGACGTTGGACAAATTGTCGATAGTCCATGCGGTAGAGATGGTCACCGGATAAAATCAGATATTGGTCAACGTCCCATTCCTTCAGCAGCCACAAATACTGACGCACCGCATCTGCTGTACCCTGGAACCAATTCGGGTTTTGGGTAGTCTGTTGGGCGGCTAAGACTTCTGCAAAGCTATCATCAAAGCCAGAGAAGTTATAGGCCCGGGCAATATGGCGGTTTAAGGATGCTGAGTTAAATTGGGTTAAAACGTAGATTTTGAGAATTTCTGAGTTAATACAGTTACTAATGGGGATATCGATTAATCGATATTTCCCGGCGATGGGTACCGCAGGTTTGGCCCGCATTTTGGTTAAAGGATACAGGCGGCTTCCCGCACCGCCACCGAGAATGATTGCTAAAACTCGTTTCACAAAAAATTACCTCTCAACTGCCAATAGTCTTCCCAAGTCCAGTGTCCGACTGTACGGTACTCTTGACAAGGGGGGAGAGGCAAAACCGACCTTAAGTTTGGGTTTGGGTTGAGTTAAGAGGATTGGGTGACAATGGCCCAGGAATTGTTGAGCTATGATTAATGTTAATCTTTGAAAATGGATTGCTATTAAAAGGGTTTAGACTCCTTAACCCTAAAAATCAAGAGGGAAAAAGGAGCCTAAAAATTAGAATTAACATAAAATTCTGGAAAGCATATCATGAATTTCTTTGTTCAATTGTTGATGTTGCTCAGGATTTATTCCTGATTTAGCTTGAGATATTTGTTGTAATATTTGATAAATTTTATAAAAATTTAATTCCATCTGATCAATTAATAAATAATCAATTTGACCATTTTTATCTAATAGTATTAATTGTTGAATGAGATTACTAAGTTCTTGGATCTGTTGTTCTCTTTGATTGGCTTGACCTTGAGTATTAGGAAATCTTCTATCAGGAAATTTTTCACTGGTAGGAAATCTTTCACGTATCCCATCCATCGTACTAGGAGGAAATCTATCAGAACGTGGTTCTGTATCCGGATTAATATCTATTTCAATCCGAATCAAATCTCCTAAAATAGCGAATATACCCCGTAGAAGTGCACATTTTACTGTGTTATCATTGCACATTGTAAAACCCTCCAAAATTTAATTAAATACTTTAATTTTTATTTTATCACGTTATTACAGATTTGTCTAGCTTTTTTTGCTTTTAATTCGCTTTTAAAAATAAAAAAATTATCAAAAACAATACAACTATTTTCAATTAATTCATTTATTTTTACAGATTCAAAATTTATGATTTTACTCGATGTAGGTGAAGATGAATTTAAAATATTTTGGTTTAAATTCCATTTTCTCACAGTTCCATCTTCACTAGCTGATGCAAAACTTAAAGAATCTACCGGATTGAAAACGGCTCTATTGACTGATCCTGTATTAACTTCTATGATAGTTTTAGGATTATTTAAAATTTCTTGTTTATTCTTCCAAAGCTCTAATGCTTTTTGAACATCCCAAATTTTAATTATTTCATTCATAGTGACAGAAATAATAAATTTATCATTAGGGCTAAATTCAGCATAAATCAAGGCATTATCATCATTGATTTTTCCTATAATTTCTCCTGATAAATTGCGAATTTTAATTGAATTTTGACTACAAGATACAATCATACTTCCAGATTGATTAAATTTAACTGATACACGCATTCCCTTATCTTGACCAATAATACTTTGTGGCAATAGACTACTATTTTTGGATTTCAAATTCCAAATAAAGATATCATAATTATTAGTCCCCGTTGTTGCTAAAATTGATGAATTTTTGGGATGAAAGTCTATACCATGAATAGGATTTTTAAAATCATTTGATAATTTAGGGGGTTCAATTTTTTTAAAAAGATTATAGTTTTTTGTATTCCAGATCATGATAGTTCCATCTTTTCCAACAGCAGCTAACAAATCATTTGTTTTACTAAAACTAATATCATAGACTTTATCACTAGAGTTAAAAGAGTGTATGAGCTTTCCTTGCAGATTCCACAGTTTAACTTTACTATCTAGGCTACCTGATGCAAATAACTGTTGTTCAGGATGGAATTTAATTACCTTGATAATATCATCATGAGCGGTAAACGACGGTAAAGCAACTTGTTTTTTCAGATCTATAATACTAATTTTTTTGTCAAAACCTCCTGCCACTAAGTAATTTCCGTTAGCACTAAAATCGACTGCATAAACACCACCTTTACTTACTTGAAATCGGTTTCTTTCCTGAACATTATTTATCACCGATTGAATTCTTTTCAATTCATCCTGATTTTCTCGATTCAGTTTTTTCATTTCCCCTAAAGCTTCTATACTAGCGATCGCAGCTTCTAATTGATTGTGATTTTTTAACAGTTCCTCTGCTCTAGTAATATAAGCACTAATGCTACTCGCTTCTCTTTCTCGCTTTTCTCCTTCTATTGTTGTTGTAACTAATCCTAAAGCCAAGGTAAACACAACGAGAACACTGGATAACATGATCAGTTTCGTTCTTTGTTTTTCGACTTTCACTTTAGCTTCAGCTTCTTTTGTTCGTGCGACTTCAACCTCGGCTTTTTCTTCTGCAATCATCGCTTTTTCCATTTCTGCGATCGCTTTTTCAGATTCCGCTTTTGCTTTTGCTTCTGCGGCTTCTCGGAGTTGACGTTCTTGTTCAACTTCTGCTTGTTGTTCTCGTAAATACTGTTCTAAACTGTTCTGAAAGAACCCCTGTTCATCGAGTGTTAATTTAGGTTGTATTTTTTCTATCCATTCCTGAACTTCTAATAATCTTGCTCCCATTAACAAAGCTTGATCGGATTTTTTAAATGATTCTTGCCATTCTTGAAATGCCGTTTCAAATCGCTGATTAACTCTCAAAATTTCTCGATCTTCTTCAATCCAATTTTTTAACAATTTCCACTCCAAAAGTAAGGCTTCATGGGCAACTTCAACCGTTTTTTCATCGGTAATAATTAACCGTTGTTGAGACCCTGCTAAAATTTCAATCACTCGTTGTAATTGTTCGGGGGAATTAGAAATTGCTCTTAATCGTTCCCAAGGGATTCTTTGTCGTGTAACTTCTTCTCCTTCTCCTGGTTTAACTAACTTCATAAATAGTTCACGGACTAAAAGTTTATCCGCAGGAGAAAAATTTTCATAAATTAGGTTAGCTCGATTATTTAATGCACCTTTAACGCCTCCAATTTGTTCATATCCTTGCTTGGTTAATATCGCTTCGGGAGATTCGATTTCTTCGATACAAACCCGCCATAATTCTTGTAACGCATATTGAAGTAAGGGGAGCGCACCTCGTTGTCCCATCACATCTAAAGCAATTTGTGAGACTAACCCTCGTTCAAATTTTACCCCATGTAATTGAGCCGGTTGTTCAATAACTTCTTCTAATTCTTCCAGAGACATTGGTTGTACAACATACATCACGGGAGGAACTTGGTTGATTAAATTAACAATATCTGAATAGTTGCTACAGCGTTCTAAAAAGTCACCCCGAATGGCTAAAATCACCTTACTTTTTTGATCAGGAGATTTAATTTCTTCGGCAATAAGTTGGAAAAATTTTAACCGTTCATCTTCACTTTCACAGAGGGTAAATACTTCTTCAAACTGGTCAATAAAGATTAAATAGGTTTCATTATTAGAATATTTACTGATAGCATTAACCAGTTTTCCAAACGGATGTTGACCTGGGGTAAAAATTTCCCGCTTCCATTGACTACTTTCAGGAATACGATCGCTTTCTAATTCTGCAAATAAACCCGCCTTAACTAAAGATGATTTTCCACTACCTGAATAACCAATAATAGGTAAAAAACGGCTATTGGATAAATGAGTAATTAAAGTTCTAATGACTGGGTGGCGTCCAAAGAAATAATGTTTTTGTTCTAATTCAAATGAAGCTAATCCTTGATAGGGATTTTTTTGATTCAATATAACTGACTCTATGGTTGTTTTAATTTCAGGGTAACTTACTAAAGTAATTGCTTTTCCCCAACCCATGCGGATTGGTTCTTGTACTGATCCTCTTAATTCATTACTAATAAAATCAAATAAGCGATCGCCACTAATTTTTCCATTTTTGGCGGCATTATCTAGTGATAATCCTTTCAATAAAGCTCCGGTAAAAATTGAGTGAGATTCACCTTTAAAAACCTTGGCTGTCTCAAAACTCCGACATCCGGTAATCAAATAGTAATCCCGTTGCGTTTTAAAAGTATTTAAGGTTTCTTGTAATAACTCGCTTTCTAAAAAAAAGCCACTATGACAACAATCTAAAACTAAAGTTAAGCTACTTAAATCAGATTTTTTAATTAAATTATTCAAGCTAGAGAAAGCCATCCCATATTTATAATCAATAATTTGTTCTCCTTGTCTTTCTAATTGACAATCTGAAGCTGCTAATGCTCCTTTTATTTCTCCTAAGTTATCGGTAAATGTCAAGCCATGACCCGCAAAATAAATTAAAACTTCTTTACCTTTTCCCCGTTCCAATAATAAGTTTTGTAACGCTTGACCCAACTTAATTGAATCCACTAACTGTTTCGGTGCAATTTCCAAACGCTGTGTAATAGAATTACGACGGTGGGGGAGTCGCGTTACTTCAAAATCACTATAAGTTTCCAATAGTTGTGCCAACGCTTCGGCATCTTCAGCCGCTTTTGGAAGGGGCATTAAGTTCTGATATTCGGCAATTCCTATAATTATTGCGTAGCGAGTCATACAGTTAGGTTGGGTATAAAATATAAAGCTATCTAAGGGTTACTTTGAGGCTTTAGCAGGTATTTTTCTTGATTCTAACTCTATGATCAGGAAAAGTGCCAAGAAATTGACGTAAAATAAACACAAATATTCATAGGGGTGAGTGATGTCTGAAATAGAACAGTTTGCCTATAAAGCGGATGGCCAAATTTATCACGTCCAACTTAATTCTAAAGTCAATTCTGAAACTGATGATGATCTTTATGAAGAAGAAAGAGATGTTCAAACTCAAGTCATTAATCAATTGCAACAGGCTCGTAATTTAATTCGAGTTTATTCAAAAATGGCTGTTAGTGCTTTTAAAGATTTCGGAGCAGCAGAAATTGAAGAAGTCACCCTAAAATTCTCTATTAAAATGGGTGGAAAAGCTGGTATTCCTTACATTACTGAAGGATCGGCAGAAAGTAATTTAGAAGTTCAAGTAAAATGCAAATTTCCAGATTCTAAACAAGTTTAATGATTACTATGCAAATACAAACTCCTGATTGGGTCAAACACGCGGTATTTTATCAAATTTTTCCCGATCGCTTTGCTCAATCTGCTATTCCGCGCCAAAAATTGTTAAAATCTGATCGCTGGGAACCATGGGATTTACCACCGAGTTTACAGGGATATAAAGGGGGCAATTTATGGGGCGTGATTGAACAATTAGATTATTTACAGGATTTAGGAATTAATGCTATTTATTTTACTCCTATTTTTCAATCGGCTTGTAATCATCGTTACCATACCCATGATTATTATCAAATAGACCCCATACTGGGAGGAAATACTGCCTTTCAAGAGTTATTAGATGCAGCCCATCAACGCCAGATTAAAATTGTTTTAGATGGGGTATTTAACCATGCTAGTCGGGGCTTTTTTCAGTTCCATGATATTTTAGAAAATGGCCCCCATTCTCCTTGGTTAGATTGGTTTAAAATTGAAGGCTGGCCGTTATCTGCTTATGATGGTAGTCAACCTGCTAATTATGTTGGTTGGGCAGGAAATCGGGCGTTACCGCAGTTTAATCATGATCACCCTGATGTTAGGGAATATATCATGGAAATTGCTGAACATTGGATTGATTTTGGGATTGATGGTTGGCGTTTAGATGTGCCTTTTGAAGTCAAAACTCCGGGGTTTTGGCAGGAATTTAGAGAGCGAGTTAAGGCTATTAATCCACAGGCTTATATTGTTGGGGAAGTGTGGGGAGATTCCAGAGAATGGTTAGATGGAACACAATTTGATGGGGTGATGAATTATTTATTTACGGCTCCGACTATTGCGTTTATTGCAGGCGATCGCGTTCAAATGGAGTTAGTCGAAAGCCCTTCCTATTTTCCCTATCCGGCTCTATCTGCTAAGGAATATGGAGAAAAAATAAAAGATTTATTAGCGTTATATCCTTGGGAAATTCAACTAACTCAATTGAATTTACTCGATAGTCACGATACCGCCCGATTAATTAGTGTAGCCGGAGGAGATCAAGCGAGTGTTGAATTAGCAACTTTATTGTTATTTACTTTTCCCGGTGCACCCAGTATTTATTATGGGGATGAAGTCGGTTTGGAAGGAAACCTTGATCCTGACTCTCGTCGCAGTTTTCCGATGCCAGATTCTTGGCATCAAGATGTTTTAGACTATCACAAAAAACTGATTGCTATTCGTCACCAATATCGGGCTTTAAGAACAGGTTATTATAATATATTATATGCGGAGGGAATAGTTTATGGATTTGCTCGATGTTGGGAGAATGAGGAATTAATTGTGATAGTGAATTCGGGAACAGAATCAGCCGAAATTAATTTTACGGTTAGTGATTTAAAGACTCGTCCTAATCAATTGATTTATGGAGAAGGGAAATTCAGTTGGAAACAAGAAAATGACACCACAGAATTAGAGGTCTATATTCCTCCCCGTCAGGGAGTAATTTTAGCAAATTCTTAGTTTTCTAGGCAAAGATAAATTCTATCTGGGGGTGTGGCTAGGTCATACCCTACTATTAGAAAATTATTCTATAGCAAGTCTAAATCAATTGTATAAATAGTTTGACATCCAATTCATCGTAGGGGCGAGGCGCGCCTCGCCCCTACATGGGAATGTAGATATTCTTTGGGATTAATAATCACCGCGAGTCCTTTTGTACAATCCATTTGGACTTGCTATATAATAAAGAATCTACCTTAGTCTAATTATTAATAATTTCATCAGATTATGACCCAAAATTCCCCATCTATGCTGGAAAGAATTAAAGATATTACTACAACTTTATCACCTCGTTTAATGGAGATTCGTCGCCATATTCATGCCCATCCCGAACTCAGTGGTCAAGAATATCAAACCTCCGCCTATGTCGCCGGGGTGCTGTCCTCCTGTGGGATTAAGGTACAAGAAGGCGTGGGGACAACCGGAGTCGTGGGAGAATTCCAGGGAAATACCACCAACCCCCGTTGGTTTGCCATTCGCACCGATATGGATGCCCTGCCGATGACCGAATTAACCGGGTTAGAGTATGCTTCTCGACAGATGGGAGTCATGCACGCTTGTGGACACGACCTGCATACCACCTTGGGGTTAGGCACAGCGATGGTATTATCTCAGTTGAGCCAGGAGTTTCCTGGGAAAGTGAGGTTTCTTTTCCAACCTGCGGAAGAAATTGCTAAAGGGGCAACCTGGATGGTGCAGGATAACGTCATGGAGGACGTGGCAGCGATTTTGGGAGTTCATGTCTTCCCCAGTATTGCCGCCGGATGTGTGGGACTGCGATCAGGTGCGTTAACGGCGGCGGCCGATGATTTGGAATTAACTATTATCGGAGAGTCGGGTCACGGGGCGCGACCCCATGAGGCTAAGGATGCGATTTGGATCGCGGCTCAGGTAATTACCATGTTACAACAGGCGATTAGTCGCACCCAAAACCCTTTAAGACCTGTGGTTTTATCCATTGGTCAAATTATGGGCGGACGCGCACCTAATATTATTGCGGATCAGGTTAAACTATTAGGAACTGTGCGATCGCTTCATCCTGAAACCTACGAATCTTTACCTAGTTGGATAGAACAAATTGTTGCTAATATCTGCCAAATGTACGGGGCAAATTATGAGTTAAATTATCGTCGGGGTGTTCCTTCGGTGCAGAATGATCCGATGTTAACTCAAATTGTCGAAGAAAGTGTTAGGGAGGCTTTTGGGTCTGGTGCGGTTTTAAATTTACCCGAACCCTCTTTAGGAGCAGAGGATTTTTCTGTCTATTTAGATTATGCACCCGGAATGATGTTTCGGTTGGGAGTTGGACACAAAAATAAACATAATTATCCCCTACATCATCCTAAGTTTGAAGTTGATGAATCGGCAATTATTACCGGGGTGGTAACTTTAGCCTATTCTGCCTATAAATTTTGTCAGAAACAATTAGCAACACCAGAAGAATTAATCAATACCAAAAATACCTGTTACTCCAGTAAAAATTCAGCTAAAATAGAATGAGAAAAATTAGGAAGTCAGCAATATGGAAACAATTGTCACCCTAACTGTTACTGTAAACGCCGAAGGAAACTTAGACATTCCCCCAGAATTACAAACCCAACTGACACCAGGGGATCAATATAAAGTAGCAATTACGGAAGAAGGCTTACTTTTTAAAAAAGTTAAACCCGGATTTGATTGGGAAGAATTCAGACGGCGTAGAGACGAATCTGAACCTGATCCCAATCCAATGACAATGGAAGAAATTTGTGCAATCGTCAAAGAAGTGAGACATCAAATGAATTTAGAAGGAAAATCATAATCATGAAAGTTGTATTAGATACCAATATTTTTATCTCCGGTTGGTTATGGGATGGCAGACCTGATCAAATTTTGAAATTAGGCGAGATTGGAGAGATTAATGTATGCGCTTCTGAAGAATTATTAACGGAGTTAGCAATAACATTAAGTCAAAAGAAATTTAAACTTAAACTCCAAACTTGGGGATTTGAAGTCCATAATTTAATGGATGGAATCCGAAATTCGGTAGAAATTTATTCTATTTCTAAACAATATTTTCCTGAATTAAGAGATCCAAATGATTGGATTATTTTAGCAACTGCGATCGCATCTCAAGCAGATTCTATTATTACAGGAGATCGGGATTTATTAACCTTAGAAAACTATGAAAATATCCCTATTTTAACAGCTAGAGATTTTTTAAATATTTACTTTCCATAGATTTAGAGAAAAGCTTTCGCAACTTTTTAGATAATTATAGGAGATAAAAAAGTTTAAATCAATTTTTAATTCAGTTATTAATTAATAAACACACTTTGATCAACATGAAAAAATTTAGCTAAGATGATTGCTTCTTCTTTGCTAATTGAATTTTTACCATTAATCAATTCATTAGCTTTTTGTTCGCTTCCTATTAAATTCACTAATTCTTCAGGTTTTAAACCCCTCTGTTCTATTAAAAATCGTAGTATCGAATCAGAGGAAATCGTAGTTTCTGGCTGATAATATTCTTGTTCAAATTTTTCGATTAATGTAATCAAAAGTTCATATAACTCATCTTCTTCTGGAGTCCGATTGCAACGGTGCATTAATTCTTCCACAACAGCTAAATATTTTTCATTTTCGTCTTCATTTCTAATGATTTTAGGTTGATAATTGGATAATAATTCTTTGTATTTTTCGGGATTAAAAGTAACGGTCATTTTTCCAATTCTCCTTATCATATTCAGCATGAGTTAGAATATATTTAATATAGATTAACTGTTTTTGATAATCTATACTAACAATTAAACGCTATTGGTTGCCTTTAATGTTAAAAACTGTAAAATTACCTACAGCTTCAGCTTTGGGAAAAACTGATTGTACCTCAATGAGATTTGACCATTTAGCTTTACTTGCAACTTTAAACCAGTTATCTAAAGCTTCACGACAATCTCCATGATTTTTGATACATTCACGTAGTTTTCGATAACTGATAATGTGCATAGTTACTGATATTATTTTAACATAGGAACGATCGCATTTTAAATTAAATCAGTTTTATTTAATTGGCCAGTCAGGAATAATTAGATCAATTTCTTCCATAATATTTAATGTTGCTGTTAACACAATAACAATTTTTTGATAATGCAGAATATCATCAAAGAATAAACTACGCTTGGCTTTTTTGCGGTCTTTTAACCATTTATCTAATACTTGATACCCGCCAATTTTAAATCCCCAAATTTCCGGCGTTATTCCTTCAAAATAACGGGTTTTATTAATATAAACTCGTTGCTGTTGCGGTTTATAAGTTACTTCTGTAACGCTGTTATCTCCTTCGCCTTGATATTTAGTAATTAAACGATTGAGTTGTTGAGATTCCATTAAATGTAATTTAACTAATTCTTCGCCTTTTTGGGCTAAATTTTTAAATAATTGCTCATTACTGGTTAGGGGTAAACGAGGAAAATCTATTTTTAAATATTCTGCATATCTTTGACGATAGGTGGGACTATGAAAAATTGCATAAGCATAATAAAATATCTGTTCAGGTGTGGGAATATATCCTAATTTTGCTTTAATTTCACTCAGGAAGTTGGGGGAAAAGTTAGAAGTACGTTGTGTAAATAAGTTATATTGATCCTTTTCAATGTCAGGGTAAATGTAGAGAGGTGCAGCATAAGAAGCACCTGCACCTGACATTTTATCTCCAATTACACACTGATGCGGAATATTAATATCTGCTAATACTGAAAATTCATAATTAGGAGAAAGAGGTCGAGTCCAAAATAATGCTATATTATCTTTTTCTAATAAATGTTTCATAACTTCTTGTCTGGGACGTTCAACGATATCTTTATGATGGTAATAGTATCTAATATCAAAAGGACGATAAATACATCGAGTAAAATATTTTTCCCAATTTAATAGGTTAGCGAGTAATTGTCTTTTTTCTTTGATTTTCCATTCACAAGTTTCAGGTAATCTATATTTTTGAGCAATAACATCATCATTAATATTTAAGTTTCTAAAATCTTCTATTCGTTTTCTGATTACATCGGCATCAAAATCTAAAGCAAAGTGATCTCGATGAGTTTTAATTCCTGTTGAATTAACAGGCATTATATCAGTAATTTTCCAGCCTTGGTTATATTCTGCTAATAAATCTTGATTTTGAGGAATAAAAAGATAAAAAGGTGAAGTAGGAAAAATTTCTTTCCACTCAATTGTAGTAAAATCATTTTCGTTAAGATAACTATACTTATCTTCCCGTGAACCCCAGATATCAATATGATAAAACTTAGTCATAAATTATTCTACTGATTAGGTTGAAGATAAAGTGCGATCGCTTCGCGAATATTTTCTAAAGCTTCTGCTTCCGTTTCGCCTGCTGAAACACAACCGGGTAACTCTGGACACCAAACAGCCCAATCTCCGGTTTCAGGGTCAGGTTCTAAAATAACACGCCATTTCATACGGTTTTCTCCTGGGGATATTTAATCATAAAACAAACTGCGACTCCCTGCTGAATATCAAATACATTTTTATCGGGTAAACCATTGGGAGTCACTTCTTTTTTCTTGCTATTACCATGTAAATCTATTATATAGATTTCATCAAAGGTTTTCTCTAAACTTTGTCTCATCCCTCGAAATGTAGGATTATCAAGATAACCATGATTGGTAATAAATGCTAAAATTCCTGAACCTGTACGATCAATTCGCCATTGTCCAAACCGAATAAACTTAACATAATCATCTTGTAAATATTTGGGGTTACGTTCTCCTAATGGTACACCATCTACATAATAATACTCTTTAATTAATTCTGATATCCATTTACTGTTATTCGCGGAATGTCCAGAATAAGGGGGATTACCTATTACTATCATAACCGGAAAATCTCGTTTAATAGCAGCGGCTTCATTGGCTTCTTGGGCGACATATTGACCAAATAAAATCTCTGATTTTTTTAACGCCTCATCTAAGGTATTGGTTAAATAAATTCCTAACCGTTGTTTATCTTGAAATTGATAACCATAATTTTGCAATTGTAATCCTAATTTTAAATGGGCGATCGCATAAGGGGCCATTAACAATTCAAATCCATATAAACGATTAAATAAATGATCCTTAACATAATCATTCCAACTACTTCCTAACCCCATTTCCTCTAAATTTTGGTAAATTTGATTCACCACAGTATAGAGAAATGTTCCGGTTCCCGTTGCGGGATCAAGAATTTGTACCCTTGGCTGTTTTGTAGTTTTATCTTTACTATAATCTGCTAAACCCAACGCTAAATTAAACCGATTTTTTAGAATTAAATCCACTGAACGCACGATAAAAGATACCACGGGTTCCGGTGTATAATAAACTCCTCGACTTTTCCGCATGGCGGCATCATAGGCGGCGAGAAAGGTTTCATAAAAATGCACAACCGGATCTTGCAGTTGGGTATTTTTGCCAAAATTTTCTAAAATATTAATCATATTTACTTGGGATAAAAGCTGCACTAAATCATCAACAGCCCAATTAATTTGAGAAAGCACATTTGTATCAACAACGGTATTAAATAACCGCTTTAAAAACGGGTTGGTATCGGGAATATATAGCCCGGCGGTGCGTCGTTCAAAAGCATAGTTTTGAGGGTTTTGAGCATGACTAACCCTGGCTGTAAATAAACCATAAGCAACGGTTTGAGCATACATATCGGCAAAAGTAGACGGTTCTAAATTCGGTAATAAAACCTCTTGAAATCCCTTTTGAAGTTGATGCAGTTGTCCGATTTCTGTTTCTAATTTTAAGGCTTCTATAACTGCATAACGAATGGCTTTTGTCAATCGTGCCATCTGTTTTGCTAAGTCTTCAGGGTTATTAATTATTTCGCCCTGATAGTTTAGAAATCCTTGAATTAATTGATTTGTTGGTTCAGTATCAATTAATTGAATCTGATGATCAAATTGTTCTGCTAAAACTGTTTTTAAGCGCAGTTTTCCGTTAATATACCAACGAAATTCTAAATAATTAGTTAAAATTAAGTTAGCCCCAATATGGGATTCTCGATAACGTTCTAACTGTTCTGTTTTTTCAACGGTTGATAAATCTATTCCTAAATCTTTGGCTTCTACATATCCAATTAATAACTCGCGTTTCCTAACTGTAAAATCAGGTATTCCGGCTTTATTTCCTTTTTCTTCAATACTGGCTTCAATTTGTTCTGAGGGATAATCTAATAAGGTTTTTAAAGCGGGATAGTGGGTACGTTCACTTCCTCGTTGTAAATTTTTTTGAAGCGATCGCAAATATGTTTCAAAATTCATGCTGATCATTCCCAAATTAATCCCCCTTTTTCTATGTTCTCATAAAATTTCCATTTTTTCAATAAAAATATATGAATGTATCCTATGTATGCTACAAATTCCCCCTTTTTTAAGGGGGGTTAGGGGGGATCAAATTCCCCCTTTTTAAGGGGGGTTAGGGGGGATCAAATTCCCCCTTTTTAAGGGGGGTTAGGGGGGATCAAATTCCCCTTTTTTAAGGGGGGTTAGGGGGGATCAGCAACGGAATGGCCACAAACCTAAAAATTACAAAACTGTAATCTAAACAGCATTATTCTTGTAATTTTCATACCCGTTAATAGTAAACAAGGTAAGTTGTTAGTTAGAGCTAACCAAAATTTTAAAGTAGCAATCCCTAGATTTATGGGTGCTGTTGGAGTAGTTCAAATAAAAAAATGCTAACTAACAATTTAACTCAAAAACTTAATTAAGAGAGATTTTACTATGGCTATTAATACAGAATCAACACTTCTCCCCAATCCCCAAAACCTCCCAGGTCAGGGAAATATGCCTCCGATTCAAGGAACTAACGGACAAGGTAATAATTCCCAAATGCCTCCAATTCAAGGGAATAACGGACAAGGTAATAATTCC
>MNYZ01000063.1:0-51808 GCA_001873365.1 Oscillatoriales cyanobacterium CG2_30_40_61
TCCCCTGCCTCCCCTGCTCCCCCTGCCTCCCCTACTCCCGGCGCTCCCTAACCCTTCTCCGAGGAATCAACACGGAAGCGTTCCACCGATGTCAGCAGGTCTCGTGCTACCCCCACCAGTTTAGTTAAGGCACTGGACACCTTTTGGGCTTCGGTAGAAGTTTCTTGGGCACTATGTTCCACCGCTCGCATCACCTGGGCAACGGCCCGGGCGGTTTCGTTTTGTTCCACGGTATCGGCCGTAATTGAACGCACCAGAACGTCAATCCGGTTAGTCACCTGGATAATATCATCCAGGGCTCGTTTAGCTTGTTCGGCCAGACGAGTCCCCTCAATCACCTGTTGATGACCTTGGGACATTGCCATCATCACCGTGTTAGTTTGGCTTTGAATTTGCATCACGATTTGTTCAATATCCTTTAAGGATTTGGCCGACTTATCCGCTAACTGTCGGACTTCATCGGCAACGATCGCAAATCCCTTACCCGCCTCTCCAGCCCTGGCCGCCTCAATACTAGCGTTTAACGCCAGTAAGTTAGTGCGGGAGGCAATTTGAGAAATCAGCCCCACAATTTTAGAAATTTCTTGAGAAGATTCTCCCAAACGCTTGACTTCTCGGCTAGTTTCTGCTACAGTTTCTCGAATTTTCAGAATCCCCGCCACGGTCATTTGTACCGCTTCCCCGCCTTTGGTTGCTAAGGCCGCCGCCGAGCGAGCCACTTCTTCAGCTTCCCGCGCACTTTCAGCCACCCGTTGAATCGCATCGGTCAGTACCTGTACCGAGTTCAAGGTGGCTGCTAATTCCTCCGCCTGACGGAAAGCATCTCCAGCCACATCCTTAGCAAAGGTCGCACTATCGGTAGCTCCCTTACTCACCTGACGGGCGGCTTGTTTCACCTGTACCACAATTTCCCGTAGGTTTTGAATGGTTAAGTTAAAGGAGTCAGCCACCGCCCCCAAAACGTTCGCCGTCACTTCGGCGGTTACGGTTAAATCTCCCCGGGCTGCTCCTTCCACGTCATCCAAAAGCCGAATCACCTGACGGTGTAAATCATCCCTAGCGTCTTCTTGTTCCTTAGCCTTGCGTTGCGCTTCTCGGGTAATACTTTGAATAAATTGGGCCGCATGGTTGAATTTAGAAGACATTTTCCCAAACTCATCCTCAGCAAAAACCGTAGCCCGGGCATCTAAGTTCCCCTTACTGATAGCATCAAACTGAGCTTGTAAATCCTCTGTAGCCTTAGCAATTTGTTGGGCGCTGATCCGACCTAATCCCCAGGTCGCCAGAAAACTGGTGGCTCCAGCTACCGTAGTCAGCAGCCATCCGGTGCCTCGCAGATAGTCTACGACTTCGGACTTATTATTCAAGGAAGCAGTACGAGTGGCAACATTAGTAGCCGTTGCCACTAAAATCAAAGTTACCAGTCCCGTCCCCATCGCCATATATAGGGTTTTACGGTTCAAGGAAGCATTTTCTAAGAACGAGAATGCCCCTTGTTGATCGGTAGTTACTATCGTATCCATGGCCTCTACCCCATCGGAGCCCAGGGCAGTTACAGCCGAGGCGGCGTAAGCTGTATTGAAAATATCATCATCCTGAATAGCTGAACTATCACTATCGAGGGTGTTAGTCCCGGTGTTGCCCCCAAATTTACTATCAACGTTACTAAAATCTGAATCAACGTACAGATCACGATCACCACTTTGGGTGATCCCAAAATCCCCAGTATCATCAAATTCTTCAAAATCATCGAGGAAATCATTGGGGGTTTCGCTTATCCCCTTGCCATTTTGGGAACGGTCTTGGGTGTAATGGAGTCCGGCCGTGACATCAAAGGAATCTCCAAAGGTATCTTCATCATCTAAGGGATCAAGATCAAAACTGTTGGGAATATCCGTCGCATCAAAAACCCCATCATCGGGTTCCTCATCGTCTTCGCCATCGACATAATTGGAACTGAAAGCACCATTGAGACCCGATAGCGGGCCAGAGTCGTCGGCATCGGAAAAATAGGTATTAGCCGCGTTATTGGTTAATAGTGTTTCTTCTTCGCTGCTTTCTTCAGTCTCTGTGAACCTATAGTTAGCCGTCATGTTAAGAACGTCCGGGGGTAGAGGAGCGGAATCATCGGCATCATCAACGAAGGGTTGATCAGGAAAACTAAACGCTAAATCCAGATCGGGGTCAAACTCATCTTCCTGAAATAGTGGAGTTTCTTGTGCAGGCACAAACCCATTCTGGGATGGGGGTTGATCACTAACAAACTCCTGGGCAGAATCCGCTGCATCTTCTAGCGGTGCAAAAATATCATCGAGTTCTGCTTCAAAATTTGAGGAATTCGTCACCCCCGTATCGGCCAAGGGAGAGGGCCGATCACTAGCACCGTTGAATTCTCTTTGATCTCTGAAGTGGGATTCCTGGGCGTCTGGATCGTTTTCCTCCCCGATTTGATCATCATCCAAGCTCTCGAAGTCTAGGAACTGGGTCGGTTCAGACAAATAATCTGAGGATGATCCATTCAGGGCGACCGGGGGTTGGGCTGGCTCGGGTTGATCTTCCGAGTCTAGGGTTGGGGAATCAAGCCAATCTTGTAATAAATCATCGTCGCCAGAAAATAGATCCCCACTTAACTGTTCAAGATCACTGGCGCTCGATTCCTCGGTGGCAACATTTGGATCAAGCAGTAGTTGATCTTCTTCGAGTGTAAACGGATCGGCCTCTAATTCGGTGAAAGCATTTTCCGGGTCTAGGGGGTTTAAAATTTCTGTGCCTTCGTCTAGGTCATCCCCAGAAGCAAAAGGATTATCATGGTTAAAGTTGGGGGTGGATTGACTGCCATTGGAATCTAAAGGCTCGGATTCATCTTCTAAATACTCCAACTCTAAACCCATGGAAATATCCAGATCAGAAGCAGATACATCCAAGTCAGCATCGTTTAATTCTAGGAAATCAAAGTGATCATCGGGCAAATCATTAACATCATTGAGATCTTCCCCGTGGTTTGACCCATTCATGCCCTGATGATCCCCGGAGTGAGTGGGATTGCCATTCACAGATCCTAAGTCTAAATTAGAGTTTAAGGGATCAGGGGAGGATGTGCCATGGGCTGAACCATTGCTTTCTTCTGAGAGCCAGTCTAAATCTTGGGTGAAATCAACGTCCTCCCCATCGATGTCTTCGTCCACCAAAGCCTGAAAAATTGCTTGGGAATCGGGGTGATCATCCAAATTATCCAGGGGAGAATCATCGAAAGTATCTGGCGGGGACTCGAGTAAATATTGGTCTGTATCGGCTAAGGCTTGATGGGCTTGTTCGAGTAATTCGGAGTCATGGGTCAAGTTGATCACCGCCTCATACTGCTCACGGGCGACATCATACTGTTGCAACCCATAGCCATAGATATGACCACACAGAAGACGGGCTGATGGATTTTCTGGATATTCGGCGAGCAGTTGATAAACCAACGCCGCTGCTTGTTCGTAATTCCCCTGACAGTATGCTTCCTCGGTCTGCTGATACTCTTGTAGGAAGTCTGTACTTGTTGCCATGAGCGATTCCCCTTTTGACTTTAACGTTTAGTGTTGCTTGTGCTTAATAGTTAAGATTTCAATTTAAGAACACGGATTATAACGGTGTAACCCGGTCTGTATTAGACGCTTTAGCTTAAACAGTTTTATAATTTGAGAGTCGGTTTCCTCAACGGTTATGGGACGAACCCGGTCGGTGACAGGTCAAGTTGCCCAACGAGCCGATCGCAGAATTGCTATTTGGTCTAAAAGTCGCAGGACGCTGTTATCCTTTCCAACTTGCCACTCTCCTTTGATAAAAGGAGCCATACTATCGCTGACTTGGGTGGGCATTTGCATTTTATCAGGGTCAAGCCATGCCATGTCATTGACTTGATCAACTGCTAATCCTAATATAATGTCTTGATCTTCAACGGCAATCACATGGATCTCGGTTCGATCCGTATTCAGGGGAGTTGAATCCCCTAAAAATTGGCCTAAATCAGCGACCCAAATCACTCGACCCCTAAGATTGAAGGTTCCCAGCAATAGGGGGGAAACGTTAGGAATCGGAGTCATCCGGTCTGGGGATTGAAATAATACCTCCCGAATCCCGATGGCGGGAAGGGCAAATTCATCCCCCGAAGGGACACAAAAGCGGAGATGGGGTTCGCCTTCGGGGGTTGCCAGTTCTTGAAATTCTGGACTGTCTGTTCCTTGCTCGGTTAAAAAATCAGAATTCCCAACCATGGTTATTTTTCACCTATCCTCTAAGTAGTTGTTTGACGGTTCCGACTAATTCCTCGGGTTGAAAGGGTTTAGCTATATAGGCATCGGCCCCTTGTTTCATACCCCAATAGCGGTCAAATTCTTCCCCCTTAGAAGAACACATCACAATGGCGATATGGCGGGTTTTGGGATCGGATTTCAGGCGACGACAGAGTTCATAGCCGTTCATCCTGGGCATGACAATATCGAGTACCATTAAATCGGGACGTTTTTTTTGCACTTCTTCAAGTGCTTCCACACCGTCGGTGGCGATACTGACCTGTAGCCCATTTTGCTTGAGCAAACTACAAATCATCTCCCGTTGAGTGACACTATCTTCGACAACCATAACTGTATTCATTTTTCTTCTCCCTTAGAAACTCCTAAATTACCTGTAGTCAGGTTGGCGGTTAGAGTCCAAGTGAAACGGGGTTTATGCTGCATTACAAATTTATCGTAGAGTGTAATAAAACCTAGGCATCTGAAAAGACGTGATTCTGTTTCGATTATACGTGAATAGTACGGGAGCTTGATAGCCCCGTCTCTTTACTCAATCGCTCAATAAGAGGATGAACCTGGCGATATTCAATCAAAGGGTTTCTAACTCGGTCATAAATTCATCTTCTAAATCTATATTAATCCCAGGATCTATTGTTTTACCTGGCCCAATATAGGTTTCCACTAATGTTAATAATTCAGCATCTCCAAAGGGTTTTGTTAGGTAGTTGGTTGCTCGAACCATCCTAGCTTTGAGTCGATCAATAAATCCATCAATTCCTGTTAACATAACGATCGGAGTTTGACGAAAAGCCGTAGAATTTCTTAACATGGCACAGATTTCATACCCATTCAATTCAGGCATGGCAATGTCACATAAAATTAAATCGGGTTTAAGCTGAAATACTAAACTTAATGCTTTTAATGGATTGCCAATTGCTGTCGCTTCATATCCCTGTTCTCTTAAAATAATTTCAACGGTTTCTCTAATCACTAAATCATCATCAATACACACAATTCTCGGAGTTCGATTCCGATCATTTAAGGGTTCTGGCACGTTAAAAATATTTTCAGTATGGACGGCTAAAAGTTGTACAAGTCCCTGTTGTACAAAGGGATAAATAGCTTTCGCCACCGTGACAATATCTCGGTGCAAGTAACGGGAGATTTGACGAATTGAGGTTTGACCATCAGCCCATTGATTTAGGCTTTCAAAAACTTTTGGTCGGACTGTTTTTTGTAATTTTGATCGATCTGTGATTAAGGGGCATTGGTTCGGGGAAGTAATATGGGGATGGAATTTTTTCCATTCTTGAACTTGTTTGAAAATATCGGCTAATAAGGGACTAATTTCTAAAGTCACTAATTGGGGGGCTAATCCCGATCCCATTTCAAAAATAAAAGCACCTTGATGTAAACTGAGCAGATCAAATAAAGTTTCTTGAACCATACAATGAACAATATTTCGGGCGATATTGGGGGTAATCACTTGATTTTCCAACAACACCCATAAATATCCATATTCTGGAGCATTAACCGATGTGATCGAAGGAACTTCTAACTCGCAAAGTACGGTTTCAGCTTGATAGCGCCGTAAATAATCCCGTAACCTTTGCAGGCTGCCTTCGCTTTGGCCCGCATAGACAATGCGACCATTCCACGAAAACACTAACCAACATTGTCCCGTGAGATAACTGGGATGGCGTTCCATTTCCGTCGTACCACAGGATGAACTGTAAGCTTCTACCATGAGTTCTCCCGTCCTCTGGCCAAGCTCAATCAGTTGTAAAAGACTGCGAATATCAATTTCGTTTAAAGAGCCTTGCATTTAGCAAGTTGCCTCCGGCAAATCAGTTTCAGTTTATATATAGCAGGGAACATTCCCCGCATCCAAACAGCTTTTAGCCAAAATTCCACGGTTAGTTATCTTTTCGGTTCAATTCATAGAGCCAAGAGGCTCCTAGTGCTGTCATAATGCCGGCTGTCAGAAAACAGAACTCACATTGAGCATACCAGTTGCCAGTAACTTATGGTGAATCAGTGCAAAAATTAGGGAATATGGGCTGGGAATCTAGTCAAAAGTTCCTTGAGGTGTTAACTTTTATGAACGCCCTGTGGAAATAAATTCCAACTCTGACCGCGTAAACTGTTCATCCCTCAGGATTTTCAAGTAAAATGCAAGCAGCGATAAATCCAATCTTCGCCAATTTGTCCGTTGTTCCCCAACGTCAACCCCTGAAAGTAGTGGTTTTAGGAGATAGTCTCGTCTATGGGTTTGGTGATCCTGAAGGAGGCGGTTGGGTGGAACGACTGCGGCGTCAATGGATGTCACCGGATTCCCTGGGCCCAATTCTCTACAATTTGGGGGTACGGGGAAATCGGGTGCTTCAAGTTGGCGATCGCCTCGAACAAGAATTGCGCCATCGGGGAGAATTACGCAACCGTTTACCGGATGTAAGTATTTTTTCGGTGGGATTAAATGATTCAGCCCGGGTACAATCCTTTGAAGGTCGCAATTACACGGAATTTACTCATTTTGAAACTACCTTAGATCATTTATTAGATCAAGCTCAAAAAATGTGTCAAGTTCTGTTTGTGGGAATGATTCCGGTTGATGAAAGTAAAATGCCCTTTCAAGGTTGTTTATATTACACCTTAGCTGATCAATTTCGCTACAAAGATGCCACTCGTCTCGCCTGTTTAGAACGCGATATTCCCTATTTGGATTTATTAGAATTGTGGCTAGATCGGGGGGAACATTGGTGGAAATCTCGGTTATGTTCCGATGGTTTGCACCCTAATGTGGCCGGATACGAAGCATTATTACAGGATATTGGCCAATGGGAACCTATCCAGAAATTAGCCGATTAATCCAGGGACTCGAGGGATAAACTCTTTCCCCCCTATTACCTATTACCTATTACCTATTACCTATTACCTATTACCTATTACCTATTCCCTGTTCCCTGTCCCTGTTCCCTGTCCCCTATTCCCTATTCCCCCTTATAACTTCCGAATCACCCGACAAGGATTCCCTGCGGCTAGAACCCTAGGGGGAATATTATCAACTACCACACTTCCTGCACCAATGGTGGTGTTATCACCAATTTCTACCCCTGGACAGATAATTGCACCGCCGCCAATCCAAACATTATCACCAATTTTAATTGGTGCTGCTAATTCTTTTCCAGTGAGGCGTAATTCGGGATCAATTGGATGGTAAGCTGCATAAATTTGAACATTGGGAGCTAGTAAAACATTATCCCCAATTTCAACATAATTGCAATCTAAAATTATACAATTAAAGTTCATATAAACGTTATTCCCCAGTTTAATATAACAGCCATAATCACAATAAAATGGGGGAGTGATGAACAGATTATTTCCGATTTTATCGAATAATTCCAAGAGAATCAGTTGACGAGTTTCTAACTCATCTTCTGTGGTACTGTTGTATAAACGAGTCAGTTTAGAAGCGCGTTTACGTCCTAAAACTAACTCGGGATCGTTACCGAGATATAATTCTCCCGCCAGCATTTTTTCCTGTTCGGTTTTGGGTATATTATCCATACTAATCAGCATTAATCCAACGAAACACAGAAGCGATCGCCCGGTTTACAAAACTATTGGGTTTCTCCTCAATAATTTTGCGTTGAGCTTGATCCCGTTCTAATTCTAATTTAGCAATTAATCGTTCTCCTTTTTGTTCACGAATCAAAGCTACCAAATAATCATGGGTGAGTTGATATCGATCATCGGGAATATCCGGGAGGTGTAGAATTAATCCTTCCTCTACTAATACTTCTAATAGGGGTTCAATTTTACTAAATTCTGTATTTAATTCTTCAGCGAGTTCTTTACTGGTTTTCAGGGGACGGTGTTCTTGTTCACTGGTTAAAACATTGATAATTTTAATCACTGTCCGTTCATTTTTGGCACTACAATCTCGAATGATTTCATCCAAAAATTGCTCTAACATTTTTTGTCTGGGATAGTCTCCAAGCTGTTTATATTGTTCTAGGGTTTGAATATCATTAGATTGGATTTGGGTTCCAATCAGTTGCAATTCAATGGGTCTGATCTGATCAATATTAACCGTTAAATCCTGAATTAATTGATTCATAAGATCAGGATCTATATTGAATTGAGTTCGTTCAATTTGATTTTGGATTAAAGTTTTTGCTTGATTTAAGCTAAAGTTTTCTAAGCCGTAAAGCACTTTTTTAGAAAGGATTTCAGCCTGAATCACATCTTCTAACTGGGTGCGGCGATCGCATTCTAATAAATAATGTAAAGCATCATCTCTTAACGAGAGTAAAACTGTAATTGAATTTAAACTTAAACTTTCTTTTAAAAACTCATAAAAAGGTAATCTTTGTTCTAACTGTTGACAAACTACAAAAAATTCTTCAAATTGATCAAAAATTAAGACCGTGGGAATTTGATTTTGATCATTACGTTTAAGTAAATTGACAACGGAATTTAAGTTCCAGGTTTTGGGGTTGGGTTCCCGTAACCAGTCGGTATAAATTCTGAGTAAAATCGGGGTAGCAACTGTAGGATTACGGGAATGTTCTTCTAACAGCTTGGGTACAATTCCTGCATTCAGTAATGAACTTTTACCCACCCCAGACTCCCCATGGAGAATAATCAGTTTATGTTCCGGGTCTTGAATCCGTTCAAATAGGGCTTGAACATCCTTTAAACGGTCGGAATTTTTGATTTCTAAAGCAATAGATTGTTGTGCGTCATTGGGGTTAGATTGGGCTTGTAAGGTATGAACTCCAATAAAAGCGCGTAATCCATACTGATATTCTATTTTGATTTTTTCTTCTTTTAAACGGGAGGCTTGAATATATAAATCTTGATCAAAATAAAGTTTATGTAGGGCGGTCAGAATTCTGAGATAACTCTTGGGATCATTTTCCAGACTGGTTCTTTTTAAGGCTTCTTCCAGTTGTTCAACAGTTGTTTCCCATTGTTGTAATTCTTGCTTTGATTCCGTGAGTAAATAAAGATAGGAATTATTGGAACCGGCGGTGGTACTCATGGGGTCACTATAGGCGGATTGACCTTGAATTGCTAAGGCTAATTCCGCTAATTGATTGGCGTGCGCCCATTTAGATTCGTGTAACGCCGCTTCGGCCAAGAAGCCATAATCCTTTGCTAATTGGGTTTCTGAACCATAGGAAATATGTAGCTGAATGGCTTTCTGGGCTGTTTTTTGTAGTGCGTCCCATTCCTCTAATTGTTTTAAAACTGCGGTTAATTCCCCAATAAATTTAGACATTAAATCGGGGCGATTAACTTTTTCAAAAACTTCTAAACTTTTCTCAAAAAAGTTTCTTGCTTCTTGCAAATTTTGAGTATTTTTTGAGATATCATCGGACTGACCCAGGGTGGCAAAACATAACCCCAGATGGAATAATACCCCACCCATTTGTTCAATAAACTGATTGGGTAGAATGGTTTCTCGGTTGGCCATAGAAAGCATTTCTAAATTGCCTTTAGCTAGGGCTGATGGCCAATATTCCAAACTCCGACGATAATGGTAGAGAGTTGCTTCTAAATCCTGATTCTCGTAGGCTTCTCGACCTAAAATAAATTGTAATCCAGCAATTAAGATAGGTAATAATTGCTGATAGTTATTTTGTCTAACTTGCTGAAGAATGACTTTAAATTCAGCATAGGAGTCGGCCAAAATCGTAGCATTGGTTGGGAATAGCTCCGTATTAGGATCTAAAATTTCGGTAAACACCTGCTCAACACAGCGATTGAGAAATAGAATAGATGGAGAGGACGGATTACCGAGAACCGATTGGGGTGGGGTGATATCGCTCATACTATTGCCTCAGACTGGGGGTAGTTCTAGAAGTATTAATAGTGTGGCATTTTTTTGATTAAAAAACAATAGTTGGGAAAAGAATCGAGGTATCCCTGGATATTTTCAAGGATACCCGTTAAGGAATTAAACCTGGGGGTTGGCTAACCTAGAAATTTTTCTGGTTTATCGTAAACATTTATTGTGAGCGGCTTCGAGGGTTTTTACATAGTCTGAATCTTTTCCGTATAATCCCGTTAAAATATTAACTGTTTCTTCAACTAAGATCAAAGAATTTACCGTATTAATCCAAGACATATCTCCGGCGGGAAGAATCATGCCATAAAATTCACAGGTTAAGGGTTCCTGGGGAATTAAAGCATAGTCTTGAGCTTTGATTTCTGGATTTCTGAGCACTTCTCCAATTAATAATAATCCATCGCTGGCGAAGGCATTTAAACGACCTTGAACCACATCTTCTACGGCATTTTTTCGCCCATCAACTCCTCGGTATTCTACAACTTTTGCTAAGGAATAGCGACTACTAATAAACTGTTGGGTTAAGGATGCGGGTAAAACCCCAATGGAAATGGCTTCTAAAGCTCCCGATGGCTGAATATAAGATTGATTATCGGGTCGGACTAATAAATGAACTCCCGTGGCTAAAAACCGATCAGAATAAGCAATACCTGACTCTGGATTGCGGACAATAGTATTAGGGCCGCATTCTAAATAAATTTTTCCTTCCCTGACTAATTGTTCCCGATTTTGCAAATTTGATGGAATTAATTGTACCTCTATGGGTTGAGTTAGTTTTAACTGTTTTTGCAATCTTTCTGCTAATAAATCCATTAATTCAATACAATATCCCTCCCATTTGCCCTCGGCGGAAACAAATCCTAATGGCGGGGCATCTTGTCGAACTCCTGCTTTTAAAACCCCGGTTCTTTTAATGTCTTCTAAAATAGTTCCAGCAAAACTTTGTAAAGGGAAAAGTACCGATAAAATCAGACTTAATGTAATAGTCGCAAGTTTGGTTTTCATATTATAATCAGGGTGACAAACACAGTAATCGAGTCTAGCTTACCGCAAAAAGCCGAGGGCAAACCAAACTAATCTGGCTTTTGTAAAGGCAATTGAGTTGGCAAGGGACAGGGAAAACGGTAATATTTTTTAATCCCAATAGAGTAGTAACAGAATATGGATTACGATTTAGTGATTATTGGTGCGGGAGTGGGCGGACATGGCGCTGCTATCCACGCCGTCGGTTGTGGCTTGAAAACCGCAATTATTGAAGTGGCGGACATGGGGGGAACTTGTGTTAACCGAGGCTGTATTCCCTCTAAAGCGTTATTAGCGGCGTCGGGACGAGTGCGGGAATTACATAATACCCATCACTTAAAAAATTTGGGTATTCAGTTAGGACAAGTCAGTTTTGATCGTGAACAAATTGCCAACCATGCTGATACAATTGTCACTAAACTTCGGGGTGATTTAACCAATAGTTTGAAGCGCTTAGGAGTTGATGTTATCCAGGGTTGGGGTAAAATTGCTGGAGCGAATAAAGTAACTGTTGAAACTACTAATGGGGAAAAAACAATTACTGCTAAAGATATTATTTTAGCCCCTGGTTCTGTACCTTTTGTTCCCCCGGGAATTACGATTGATCACAAAACAGTTTTTACCAGTGATGATGCGGTTAAATTAGCATCCCTACCCCAATGGATTGCGATTATTGGCAGTGGCTATATCGGATTAGAATTTTCTGATATTTATACGGCTTTAGGTTGTGAAGTTACCATGATTGAAGCCTTGGATCAATTAATGCCTACTTTTGATCCGGATATTGCTAAATTAGCTCAACGGGTTTTAATTAATCCCAGGGATATTGAAACTAAAGTGGGGAAATTAGCATTAAAAGTAACTCCAGGTTCTCCGGTTATTATTGAGTTAGCAGATACCAAAACTAAAGAAGTAGAAGAAGTCCTAGAAGTGGATGCTTGTTTAGTTGCTACCGGGCGGATTCCTGTGAGTAAAAATTTAGGGTTAGAATCGGTGAATGTTGAGCCTATTCGGGGCGGTTTTATTCCTACAAATGATCATTTAGAGGTATTATCTGGGGGTGAACCTGTTCCCCATTTATGGGCGATTGGAGATGCGACGGGTAAAATGATGTTAGCCCATACCGCATCCGCCCAGGGAGTCGCCGTTGTAGAGACTATTTGTGGACGGCCTCGGGCGGTGGATTATCGTAGTATTCCAGCAGCAGCTTTTACCCATCCTGAAATTAGTTATGTAGGTTTAAATGAACCTGCTGCGAAGGAATTAGGAAAAACAGAAGGGTTTGAAATTGCAACAGTAAAAACCTATTTTAAGGGGAATTCTAAAGCGATTGCGGAGGGAGAAACCGAAGGTATGGCTAAAGTGATTTATCGCCAAGATACGGGGGAACTTTTAGGAGTTCATATCTTTGGTCTTCATGCTTCTGATTTAATTCAGGAAGCGGCAAATGCCATTTATCATCGTCAATCTGTCCATGATTTAGTGTTCTGTGTTCATACCCATCCCACCCTTTCAGAAGTGCTAGACGAAGCCTATAAACGCGCTGTTGTTGGTGTTGGAGGTCATTAGATTTAATATTTCTAATGTTTTAATATAGCAAGTCTAAAAGGATTGTACAACAGGAATCTGGGTGATGATTAATCCATCAAAAAATATCAAGATTATCCTGTAGGGGCGAGGCGCGCCTCGCCCTAGAACGAATGGGATATCAACAATTAATTTAGACTTGCTATATATCTTGATCAGGACTTACGCACAAGACCAAAGAAACCGGGTTTCTGGCCGGTGATTTTGCGGATAAAATCAACATTTATCGTTCACCAAACCCGGTTTGGTGCGTAAGTCCTATATAAATTTGATACGATTAACTTTAGAACAATTCAGAGGATTAATTCATGTCTTTTTACCATCAAAACCTAGAGGCTTTTTTGAAATTATTAGAAGAACAGCCTCAATTATTTACTAACTCACACCGTCAAGATCTGATTGATTTAATTGAACCCTTACCCGATGATATTGAAACTTTATCAATTGCGATCGCTAGTTGGTATGAAAACTATGATGATATTGTTGATGCTCAGTTAGAAATTCTGAATAGTGCTATTTTAATTAATAACGATTCCGAAAAAACATCAACTTCAGAATTAGCATTAGCTCGTTTACCCCTAACTAATATTAGTTCTGTTCCTAAACCCAAACTTGAGTTAAATAAGGAAACTTTAAAAAAAGCAATTCAACCTTTATCGAAAACAACTCCTCCTGAATAAAAACAATCCTTGTGCATTTAATATCAATCTATTCGACAAATGATTGAAGTTTGCGCTAAACTATATCTATCCTAATTGGGTTAACCTGTTTATGTTTATTGTTGATCACGAACCCGCTAACCTTCAAAGATTAGAACAACCGGAAGAATTTGATGATATTATATTTCCACCTAGTGATTTATGGAGTGAGGAACCTCCCGTGGAAAGTGATTTACACCGCAGACAAATTGATCTCCTGATTCATCTTTTAGAGTGGTGGTGGCGAAACCGTCAAGATTTTTATGTTTCTGGAAATTTAACTATCTATTTTAACCCGAATCAAAAAAAATCACAGGATTTTAGAGGGCCAGATTTCTTTGTGGTTTTAGACACAGAACGCAAACCCCGCAGGAGTTGGGTAATTTGGGAAGAAGGCAAATATCCTAATATTATTATTGAACTTTTATCCCCATCTACCGCAGAAATTGATAAAGGATTAAAGAAACAACTCTATCAAGATACCTTTCGCACCTTTGATTATTTTTGGTTTGATCCTGATACCTTAGAATTTGCTGGATTTCATTTAGTTGAGGGTAAATATCAACCCCTTGAACCCAATTCTCAAGGATGGTTATGGAGTCAACAATTAGAATTATTTTTAGGTCTTTATAACTCCCAATTACGTTTTTTCACCTCAGAGGGTCAACTCCTCCCCACTCCCGAAGAAGCAGCAATAGCAGCAGAAATATTATTAGCAAAATATCGAGAACAATTTGGGGAGTTAACCTAATATTTGATTTCAAAACCCGCGTCGGCGGGTTTCGTCTGTGTAGCGACAGATTTCAATCTGTAGGAATCTGAAAACTGAGATTGGCCAGATAATTATGTAAATTTAAGATTTGTTGCGAAAATTAACATCTAATCAAGGTAAAATAAAATCCGTTCAGAACCACAGTTGAGGTTAGCATCCCAAACCCTGATGTTTGCGATTCAGTTTGGGGTGAGAACACAACTGGGGACTTATTCACTCAGATTCAATCACAATATCTGTGCAATCATCCAATCAGTCTAACCAAGCCACTCTTAGTGCCTCAGCAACCAGAAAATCAGAGTTACCCTTTACTCTCCAAGATGTCAAAGCGGCTATTCCCGCCCACTGTTTTGAACCCTCGGTCTGGAAATCTCTGAGTTACTTCTTCATTGATATTTCAGTCATCGCAGGTCTGTATTTTATCGCCTATAAACTCGATTCTTGGCTGTTTTTCCCCATTTTTTGGGTGATGCAAGGAACGATGTTTTGGGCGTTATTTGTTGTGGGCCATGATTGCGGTCATGGGTCTTTCTCCAAAATCAAATGGCTAAATAACTTAATTGGCCATTTGTCCCATATTCCGATTCTAGTTCCCTATCACGGTTGGCGCATCAGCCACAGAACCCATCACGCCAATACCGGAAATATTGATACCGATGAAAGTTGGTATCCGGTAAACGAAAGTAAGTTTAATATGATGCCCTGGCATGAAAAGCTATTTCGCTTTTATGTACCCTTACTAGCCTATCCTATTTACTTATTTCGACGGTCTCCGGGTCGTCAAGGTTCTCATTTTTTACCCAGCAGTCCTTTGTTTAAAGAGTCTGAAAAATGGGATATTATTACCAGCACCTCTTTAATGATTGCAATGGTAGGCTTTTTAGGGTTTATCACCTATCAGTTTGGATGGTTGTTCTTTGTCAAATACTATTTCATGCCCTATTTAGTGTTTGTGATGTGGCTAGATTTAGTCACTTACTTACATCATACTGAGGCTGATATTCCCTGGTATCGGAGCGAAGATTGGTATTTCCTGAAAGGGGCTTTATCAACCATTGACCGAGATTATGGCTTTATTAATCCGATTCATCATAATATCGGAACTCACGTTGCTCATCACATTTTCTTGAATATGCCCCACTATCATTTGAAAACAGCAACGGAAGCGATTAAACCCCTACTGGGTGAATATTATCGCTGTTCTAATGAACCGATTTGGAAAAGTTTTATTCAATCCTATTGGGCTTGTCATTTTGTTCCTGATAACGGTTCAAAAGTCTATTATCAATCGGGTTGGAATTCTGACAAAAAGGTTGATTAACTTCTTTCACCATCTTAGAAACCGGGTTTTTGCAGTAGTCTGAATAACTAGCAATAAATCAGCGTTAACAACCCGGTTTCTTTTCTTTTACAGTAGTCTGAATAACTAGCAATAAATCAGCGTTAACAACCCCAAGAAACCAGAAACCGGGTTTTTCCAGTAGTCTGAATAACTAGCAATAAATCAGCGTTAACAACCCGGTTTCTTTTCTTTTGCAGTAGTCTGAATAACTAGCAATAAATCAGCGTTAACAACCCGGTTTCTTTTCTTTTGCAGTAGTCTGGATAACTAGCAATAAATCCCTGTTAAAACCCGGTTTCTTCCCTGACTACTGACATAATATTCTATCTTCGGGACTAATCTCTGAATTAGTTTTTAAATAATCCTTTATCCAATAACAAGCATAGGCAAATTCATTCAAGTTTAAAACTTGATCTAAATTCCATAACATCACCGTTTTATCTTCACTTACGGAAGCCAGAGTTTTACCATCGGGACTAAATTTAACATTATAAACTTCATCATTATGACCATTCAAAGTTTTAACTAAAGTGCCATCTAGTTTCCAAAGTTTAATGGTTTTATCCTGACTTGCTGATGCTAATAACTGTTGGTCAGGACTGAAGGCGACGGCCATCACAGTTGCGGTGTGTCCCTTGAGGGTATTTTCATAAATAAAGGATTTAATCCTAGGACTCCAACGCCATAATTTTACGGTTTCGTCTCGACTGGCGGAGGCTAAAATCTGTCCATCGGGACTCAAAGCCAGTCCCCAAATCCCATCTTGATGACCTGTTAATGTTTGTAGGAGTTGACCATTCAACCCCCAAATTTTTATGGTTTTATCGTCAGAACTCGAAATAATCCCATCACCTTTGGGCGCAATTGCTATTCCCCAAACTTGACCATTATGACCCTTCAAAGTTTGGCGGAGTGTTCCATCGATTCCCCAAATTTTAACTGATTCATCCCAACTTCCAGAAATCAAAGATTGATTATCGGGGGTAAATTGCATCCCCCAAACCCCCCTTTGATGTCCTAATAGGGTTTGATAGGGATGGGTGATAAAGGTTGCATTTTGAGTTTTTTTCCAAAGATTAATCGTCCCATTTACGGAGGCTGAGGCTAACCATTGACCATCGGAACTAAACTCAACCTGATGAACCCAGGAGTTTTGTCCTGTCAGGGTTTGTAATAATTTCCCCTGTTTTGTCCAGAGTTTAATCGTCTTGTCTAAGGATGACGAAGCAATGGTTTGACCATCGGGACTAAAAGCGACTCCCCAAACGCTGTCTTGATGACCGATTAACCGACCTACTAAATAATCTTTGATTTTCCAAAGTCTAACACTTTTATCCCAACTCGCCGAAGCGATCATTTGACTATCGGAACTAAAGACAATCTGACTTACTTCTCCATCATGTCCGAATAAAGTTTGATCAGGAGTATAAACAGAAGTCTTGGGATCTTTTCGCCAGAGTTGTATTTTTTTATTTCGCATTCCCGCCGCTAAAAATTGCTGATTGGGACTAAATGCCACATCCCAAACGTCATCTTCTAAGGGGCCAAAACTATCGATTAAAATTCCTTCTCGACTCCAGAGTTTAAGGGTTTTATCTCGACTCCCGGAAGCAATCAGTTGACCATCGGGACTCCACTTTACCGCCAGAATTTCACTTTGATGTTCGGTGAGAGTTTTTAAAAGTGTGCCATCGGATTTCCAAATTTTTAGGGTATTATCAGCACTCCCAGAAGCAAATTTTTGACCATCGGGACTAAAGACAACAGTTCTAATTTCACCACTATGGGCGGGAATAGTTTTTAATAGTTTCCCATCTATTGTCCACATTTTTAGGGTGTGATCTAAACTAGCTGAAATTAGGAGATTTTGAGTCGGACTAAAACTAACAGCCTGGACTGATGATTTGTGTCCATTTAAGGTTCTTAAATAGCTCCCATCGGTTTTCCACAATTTAATGGTTTTGTCTGCACTCCCCGAAGCCAGGATGGGATGGTGGGGACTAAATGCTAACCCCATAATGCCACTTTCATGTCCGATCAGGGTTTTCCAAAGGCTGCCATCGAGTTTCCAGAGTTTAATAGTTTTATCCTGACTTCCTGATGCAATTAAATCTCCTTTTGGGCTAAATTGTACGGTGGAAACTATACTGGTATGTCCTGAAAGTTGATTATATTGTTGAATCCCATAAACGGCTTTTTGTAGGGTTAATTCCACGTTTTGGCGAGTTTCAGCATCGATACGGGGTAGGATTTGCAATTGTCGATAGGCTTTCATGGATTGAATTAATGCTTCAAATCGTTGATTTAAAGCAAATAATGACTCACCCGATTGATTTAGAGCTTTAACTTCGTTCGTTTTTGCCTGGTTTTCATTCACCCTAGCTTGATGATATTGAAACCCTGAAATTAGACCTAAGATAATGGTAATAACTAAGGCACTACTAACGGATAAAAGTAAAAATCGTTGCAGTTTTGCGGTCTTTTTTTCTTGGGTAAGTCGGGCTTCTACTTCCCGCATTCTGGCAGCTTCTAAGGATTGTTGAACTTCTTGCCGATCTAATTCTTCACTTTTAGCTAAAAATTGATAATCTAAATCACTAATACTGCGACCACTTGACCAATTTTGCGCTTCTATTAAGGCTTGTCCTCGTAATAGTCGAGAGGTATCTTTTTGGTGAGATTCTACCCAGGCATCAAAGGCTTGAGAATAGGGTCGCAGATTACTCAATTGTTGGTTAACCCAGTCTAAATCAAAGACTTCTTGATAAATGGGATTTTTGACTCGTAAAAACCCGGTTTTTTTGATGACTAAACCGGATAATATTAGTTCGGATTGTTCGTTACTATCATCGGTTAAAACTTCTAAATTTTTGAGAATATCTTGATAAATTCCTAGAATTCTGCCGATGTGATCGGGGTTATTTTCAATTCGGTTACGAATGGTTCTTAAATGTTCGGGTTCATCCTGGGATTCCCATTTATAAATAATCTGTGATCGCACTAAGGATTCTACCCAAAATCCTTCGGTTCCAGGGGGAATAGTTAATATTTTATTAACTGTTTCTTTGGTAGTGTTTATCACCAATTGACATAATTTTTGTGTCAAAAAAGGTTGTCCTCCTGTCCAAGATATAATTTCTGCCATGATGGCTTTAGCATTAGTAACTTTTGCTTCTAACCCTTCAATTAAGGGTTGAACTTCATTTAGGGTAAACCCTGATAATTCAATGGCTTTTCCGATATTAAAGGGGGTGCGAGTGCGATCGCAAATTAAGGCTGAAGGTGTGGCTACTCCAAATAAGGCAAAGCTAATCCGGTTATATTCAGGATTAATTGCCCGTTGATTATAGCAAAACCGAATTAAGGCAAAAAAATCATCGACTTTAAAATCTAAACTTAAAATACTATCAATTTCATCGACAAAAATAATTAATTTTTTATCAGAAAATTCAACTAATAAAATATCTTCTATAAAATTACTCAGACGTTGAATTACAGAAACATATTCTTCCTGTTTCCACCAATTTTTTAAATTAAATTTACCTAAAAGATTAAATCCTCGCCATAACTCGGTAACTATTCCTTTATACCATTGTTGTTCGGTTACCATTTCGCTACCAATGCGAGTCATATCCAAAGTCGCGCATTGAAATCCTTCTTGTTGTAAACGATAACGAGTTTTAACTAACAGGGAAGATTTCCCCATTTGCCGAGAATTTAAAACATAACAAAAATGCCCTTGTTGTAATTGAGAATACAGATCATAATCCGCTTTTCTAACTACATAAGTCGGAGCATCTTGAGCTAAACTTCCCCCAATTTGATAGGCAGAATAAATCATGGTTTTAAAAGTTTTACAGGTATTCGGCGAATATAATTCGCTACTACACAAACCAAGTCCACCTGCGTGGACTAAGAGAAAATTCCGGTTTCTAACCCACGAAGGTGGGTTTCGTCTGTGTAGTCGCGATTTGCAATCGCCGGGGATAGATTATCCCCCATTCGTAATTCGTAATTCCCTCAAGCAGCCATGCCCAAACTAGATAGAATTTTGAGAAATTTATCTAAAGATTTAGTCGGTGTTTCTTTCCTCCATACAGCAGTTGATCGGGCATAGTATATGGGATGGTGTAGTGGCATAAACACAACTTTGGGATCAGGTAGTGCTTCTGCTTCCTTCGGCATAACTGCTACCCCTTTCCCTGCTGCAACCAGAGCAATCATTGAGGCATGGCTATCGGCAAACAGATTCAGATTGGGTTTGAAGCCAGCACAGTGACAAGTATCAAGTATCCGATCATTTCGCCCTGGAAAGGTTTCTTCAGACATCCCGATAAACCTTTCAAAAGCCAATTCTATCAGATTGATCGAGGAGTGCTTTGCCAACGAGTGCGTATCAGGTATTACAGCAGCAATAGGCACTTGCTTGACACATTTGACGGTAAATTCTTGTTCTAAATTATCCGGTGGATTACCCATAAAAGCAATATCGATCACGCCATCCCCCAGGGCTTTAACTTGCTCACTAGGTGACATCTCCTGAAAACGAATCACAACTTTAGGATAGACAAGTTGAAACAGGTGGAGGGTTTCACCCAGAAAACTTTGGAGGATAGTTGGGATATAGCCAATCCTTAAAAGCTCACCTTTATTGATGGAATAAGCCTTCATACTTTGAATAGCGACACGACTAAGATTCAAAATATTTTTTGCTTGTTCGAGAAAAATTTTTCCCGCTTCTGTGAGCTTCAACCCATCAGATTGTCTGAGAAAAAGCACAACGCCGAATTCATCTTCAAGATTTTTGATTTGACGGCTTAAGGCAGGTTGGGAAATATACAAATGAACAGCAGCACGGCTGAAGTTGAGATATTCGGCAACAGCCACGAAATATTGAAGATGCCGTAATTCCATAATTGTATGGGGTATGCCTAAAAGTTATAGCGTCATAATTATAAGGTATTTGACTTTATTTATGTGTTCTATTATGCTGATTAATCAAATGACATGAACAGCAACATAAAATAAGATAACTAAACAATGGAAACACCGAGAATTATCTTAGATGAATTGCGACAGGTCTTCACCAAGATTGCTGGAGAAGATAAACAAATTGATCGGAAAGAATTTAAAAAAGCTTTGGGGCTGAAAGACGAATATTTTGCCAATCGACTCTTTTCCCTATTTGATAAAGACAACAGTGGTGATATTAAAATAGAAGAATTTCTGATAACTGTAGAAAACCTGGTTTTTGCTACTACGGAAGATAAACTAAAATTTGCTGATGAATTACATGATATTAACGGGGATGATGGCATTGACAAAGCCGAAATTGCTCACTTAATTTCGGCCAGTCTCAATGAAAATAATCTCAGTTTTAAGCCAGAACAAATTAATGATTTAGTTGATATATTATTTTTAGAAGCTGACAGCGATGGCAGTGGTGAAATTTCCTTTATAGAATTTAAAGGTTTAATCGGTAAATTTCCTGATTTAATTGCAGCAATGACAGTTAGTCCGATTAGCTGGCTCAGACCTCACAAACAAAATTCTCAAACAGTTGCTTCTCCAGAAAAAAAGCGGACAAAAAAGGCTTACATCAAGCATTATATTGAAAACAATTGGGTCAAAATTACGTTTTTAGCCCTCTATGTTGCTGTTAATCTATTTCTTTTCTTTGGCGCAGTTAATCGATATGCAGATTTAGGGGCAAATGTATATGTTCAGATTGCCAGAGGTTGCGGTGCAACGCTTAATTTTAATGGGGCGTTAATTCTCATCCCCATGATGCGGCATTTTATGACTTTGCTTCGCAAAAGTAGCCTTAACAACTATTTACCTATAGATGAAAGTATCGAGTTTCATAAGCTAGTAGGTCAAGTCATGTTTGCCTTGGCAATTGTACATACGATCGCACATTTTCTCAATTATACTACCTTACCTGCGCCTTTTCTCCAAAGTTTATTGGGGACAAAAGCGGGTTTATCGGGATTTTTATTACTGCTAGTTTTCACAATTATGTGGGTGACGGCGCAAGATCCAATCCGCAAAGGAGGGCAATTTTCGCTTTTCTATCTAGCTCACATGGGCTACGGTTTGTGGTTTGTTTTGGCATTAATTCACGGCCCAGTTTTTTGGCAGTGGGTGTTATTCCCGGTGCTGGGATTTGTGATTGAATTAGTGATCCGATGGCGGACAACAAAAGATGCAACATTTGTGGTTAATGCCTCTTTACTTCCTTCTAAAGTTTTAGGTTTAGAAGTTCAACGTCCAGCCTCTTTCAACTATCAACCAGGGGACTATTTATTTATTAAATGTCCCTCAATTTCCAACTTTGAATGGCATCCATTTACAATTAGCAGCGCCCCGGAAATACCAGATGTTTTATCTTTACATATCCGCGCCGCCGGAAGTTGGACGGGTAAGTTATATCAACTTTTTCGAGAGCAAAGGGAAGAATGGATACGTTCAGATAGTTCTCAACCTGAGCCGAGAGTTCCAGTCTATTTAGATGGGCCCTATGGTACACCCAGTACGGATATTTTTGAATCTAAATATGCTGTGTTAATCGGTGCTGGTATTGGTGTGACTCCCTTTGCTTCTATCCTAAAAAGTATTTTGTACCGCAATCAACATCATTCTTCTAACATAAATTTGAAGAAGGTACATTTTTACTGGCTAAATCGAGAACAAAAAGCCTTTGAATGGTTTGTTGAACTGTTATCACAAATCGAAATCGAAGATACTAACAAACTCTTTGATCTAAACTTATATTTAACTGGCGCCCAGCAACAGTCAGATATGAAGTCTAGCACCCTATTTGTGGCAATGGATTTGTTACATTCTCGGACACAGGTTGATTTGATTACAGGTTTAAAGAGTCGAACAAAAACTGGTCGTCCAGACTGGGATAATATTTTCCGCGACTTAGCAAGACAACACGAACCCAATAAAGTTGACGTATTTTTCTGTGGGCCTCCTGGACTCTCAACACAGTTAAAAAGTCTCTGCACTAAATACGGATTTGGCTATAGGAAAGAAAATTTCTAACCAAAATTACGGACATGAATCTATTTTGATCATGATTAAAATACCTGCCAAAATACTTGTAAATTAGGACAAAATCAACATCATGAAAGAACCTAAGATCCAACCGCAAAAACCCATTCAAGCCGCCATTAAAGACTTGCAAAAAAGTCATTCTTATCCTTCCAATTGGCGAGAGAGATTTTTCGATACCCTCAAGAAAAAATACCCTAATTTTCACATTTTCTACGTTTTTTTTAACATTATTGCTATGCTTGTCTACTATCTACACTCTCATCGCCATCATGTTATGCTGATGCGGTATGCTTGGTTTCTTTAGCAGAATTCCGATGCAACTATTTTTACTGGCAATAATATTAGTGTTTGGCAGTTTATTCTTGCTTTATATTGACGATATGAAGCTGGATGAATTGGGCTAAACTATCCTGCACCGCTATTGTTTGAGATCAAAAACAATGAAATTAGACAAGTTTGTTCTGGCACAAAATATGGCTTTCCTAATATCTATTCCCCCGGAAAGCAATCTCGCTAAATTACTGGCTTTTTGCCTGAGTACAAAGGTTAGGGAAAATACTACAGGCACAAAAATATTGGAGCTAACTTATGAGTTAATGGAAAATCCATCTAAATTGCCTTATTGGACTCAAGACATTATGGGACAGGATTTAGATTACACGACTGAGGAATGGAAAGCACTGGGAGAAATGGGGATTAAGGATGCTAATGATTTTATGAATAAGCTCTGGCAGGAATTAGAAAATTTGAATTTGTAATTGCTGCTTTCCAAATCACAGAAATTTTCACATTACAGGGATTCTATAAACAGCATGAATAATCTACCACAAGAGCATCTATCTTCAAATATAATTCCTAACTCGGAAACATCTAACCAAGTAGCAGAAAATAATCACCAGGAAGGAAAGGTTTATTTTATTCGCCATGGTGAAAGTACCAGCAATGAACGCAATATTTTTGCAGGTGTATTAGATGTAGATTTGACTGCATTTGGTAGATTACAAGCTCGTCAAGTAGGTTCTGACCTCAAGAAAAAAGGGATGAAGTTCGATGCAGTATATGTCTCTCACATGAGACGCGCAAGACAAACCTGCGAAATTGCCCTGGCTGAAAGTCGGGCTTTGAAATCCTCCGATACTCCTATACAAATAGACCATCGAATTAGTGAGAAATCCTTTGGTATTTTTGCAGATCGTAACCTAAATTTGCTGCGTTTAGACTGATTATCTGTTCCATACCCTAGACGCAGATAAAAGTGGAACAGTTGATTTGCAAGAGTTAGAAGAGTATGTATCAACCTATGGGTTAGTTGCTAACCTTAATGTTGTCTCTGTTGCTGCTTCCCCAGGTTCATTAGGAACTTAATACAGTAATCAAAAAAAATCAACTGTATTAGCTTCTTTCAAGTAATTAAAGGTTTAGTATTTTCCCAACCTTAATCGGTAGGACTATACAAAGTTAAATAAAGTAAAAAAGTATGACATTAAACATTGAAATCTTAGAGCAAAGTTTTGAGAAAGTCAAACCTCGTGCTAATGAATTTGCAGCCAGTTTCTACGAGAATCTTTTTCAAGCACACCCAGAAGTGAAACCACTGTTTACTAAAACAGATATGAAAAACCAAGAGAAAAAACTGTTAAATTCTCTGGTTTTGGTAGTAGAAAATCTCCGCAACCCAGAGGCTTTAAGTCCAGTTCTCAAGGCCCTAGGAGGTAGACACGTCGGTTATGGAGCTATTCCTAAATATTATAAACCAGTGGGAGAAGCACTGCTAATGACGTTTGAGCAGTATCTGGCCGAAGATTGGACTCCTGAAGTCAAAAAAGCTTGGCTAGATGCTTATAGAGCCATTACAACCTTGATGTTAAAAGGTGCGAGGGAGGAATCTTCGCCTCAAGTTGTTGAAGCTCAGAAACCTGCTATTGTACCAAAGCCTATCCCAGCAGAAAAACCTAAAACTTTAGCAAAACCTTCAACATTAACAGATGAAACCCCAAAAGAATCTCCGCAATTTCAGACAGACCCACAGAAAAAAGCTCTGATATCAATGCAGTTAGATGAACAAATTTTAAAAGAAATTATCAATAATTTTATCGCAAATTATCAGAAGTTTCAGACCAAAATATCAGAACAGCCATTAAGTGAAGTCCTCAAACAACTTCCCAGGAAACTTATTGACGCTTTCTGGGAAGCACCTGTATGGTTAGTCGCGGTAGGTTCGGCAGTTATTTTTACGGTAGTTCTTGTAATTGTTGATGACAATTCTTTACTAGCAGAGGTTTTGGGTGCTGCTGATACTATCAGTTTGGTGGTGGCGTTAGTTCTATTTATTAAAGAAGCTCCAGACCGCAGAAAACAATTTCATTATCAAGCTTGGAGTATAGTTGATGCAGCCCAAAATGTTAAAGTTAGTTATGCCAGAATTTTGGCACTGCAAGATTTGAATGAGGATGGAGTTTCTTTGAAAGGTTTGGATGCTCCTGGTGCGGAGCTAGTAGATATTAATCTCTCCCATGCCAATTTGAGTAAAGCAAATTTGATAGAAAGCGATTTGACAAATGCTAATTTGAGCTATGCCAATTTAGATAATGCTAATCTCAGTCAGGCTAAACTGAGTGGTGCAAACTTGAGTCATGCAAAATTGGGTTTTGCTCACTTGAATCAAGCTAATTTGAATAGTGCCAATCTCAGTAATGCTAACTTGATTTGTTCAGATTTGAGTAATGCTAACTTGAGTGGTGCTAATTTGAAAGATGCTAGTTTAAATGGTGCTAATTTCGAGGGAGCTTACCTCACGGGTGCAAATCTCAAAAATGCTAAAGTCAGCGATTATGAACTGAGTAGTGCTTTTCGGGAAGGTGCGATTATGCCCGATGGCTCAAAGTATAAATCATCACTTAGCGATCGCTCTTAGAGAAGGTTTTAAAAGTATTCTACAGAAACCAAGTCCTCAAAGAAAATTCCGGTTTCTAACCCACGCAGGTGGGTTTCGTCTGTGTAGCCGCGATTTCTAATCGCCGGAGATAATAGAGATAATAGGCGAATATAATTCGCGACTACAGAAACCAAGTCCACCTGCGTGGACTCAAAGAAAATTCCGGTTTCTAACCCACGCAGGTGGGTTTCGTCTGTGTAGCCGCGATTTCTAATCGCCGGAGATAGGTTTCTATTTTTTAGTTGATCTCGTTTTGATCTCGTTTCTAGGTTCTACCTACAAATGCTCTACAGGAGGCTCCGCCTCCATTATCCTAGAGGCAGAGCCTCCGAAAGCAGTTCCCAGGGTGACCCTGGGAACCAGGAAAACTCCGGTTTCTAACCCACGAAGGTGGGTTTCATCTATGTAGCCGCGATTTCCAATCGCCAGGGATAGGTTACATCATACCCATACCGCCCATACCGCCCATACCGCCCATACCGCCCATACCGCCCATACCGCCCATGCCGCCCATAGCATCCATATCGGCGGATTTCTTCTCGGGTTTTTCTACCACTAAGGCTTCGGTTGTTAATACTAATCCTGAAATCGAGGAAGCATTTTGTAGGGCAGAACGCACCACTTTTGCCGGGTCAATAATCCCAGAAGCAATTAAATCTTCATAGGTTCCAGTTAAGGCATTATAACCAATATTAAACTCGGTATTGCGGACATTTTCCACCACCACAGCGCCTTCGGCTCCAGCATTACTCGCAATATAATATAAAGGAGCTTCTAGGGCTTTGGCAATAATTCCCGCCCCAATTTTTTCGTCATCACTGAGCTGGGATTTAATTTCATCCACTTTTTTAGCCAGATGAATTAAAGTTGTCCCACCCCCAGGAACAATCCCTTCTTCAACGGCGGCTTTGGTGGCATTTAAGGCATCTTCAATCCGCAATTTGCGAGATTTCATTTCCGTTTCCGTGGCGGCTCCCACTTTGATCACAGCCACCCCTCCGGCTAATTTCGCAATCCGCTCTTGGAGTTTTTCCATATCATATTCGGAGTCGGTTTCTTCGAGTTGACGGCGAATTTGTTCAACCCGTTTTTTAACATCAGCTTGAGTGGTGCTATCGGCAACAATAATCGTATTGTCTTTTTCAATAGTGATTTTGCTGGCCGTTCCTAACATCTCTAAAGAAACAGTATCTAAGCTTAATCCTACTTCTTCAGAAATTAATTGTCCGCCTGTCAAAACCGCAATATCTTGTAATAAGGCTTTGCGACGTTCCCCAAAACTAGGGGCTTTAATTGCCGCCACATTTAACACGCCTCTGGCTTTATTCACCACCAAAGTTGCTAAGGCTTCCCCATCAATATCTTCAGCAATAATTAACAGAGGTTGACCCGAACGGGCAATTTTTTCTAAGACCGCAACTAAGTCTTGAATCGAACTAATTTTTTTATCGGTAATTAGAATTCTGGCGTTAGAAAATTCCACCACCATCCGTTCATTATCGGTAATAAAATAGGGGGAAATATAGCCCCGGTCGAGTTGCATTCCTTCGACCACATCTAATTCTGTGGTGATGGATTTGGATTCTTCAACGGTAATTACTCCGTCTTTCGTCACCTTTTCCATCGCCAGAGAAATCATTTGACCGATTTCCGGGTCATTTCCGGCCGAAATCGTGGCGACTTGAGCGATCGCATCCCCTTCCACGGGTTTAGCAACCGCTTGAATTTCTTCGACCAAAATTTGAGTAATTTTGTCCATTCCCCGTCTCAGGGCGACAGGATTGGCTCCTGCTGCGACGTTTTTTAACCCTTCACGAATCATCGCTTGGGCTAAAATGGCGGCGGTAGTTGTCCCATCTCCGGCGACTTCATTGGTTTTAGAGGCGACTTCCTGCATCAGTCGGGCGCCAGTATTTTCCAGGGGGTCGGACAGTTGAATTTCTTTAGCGACGGTAATCCCATCGTTGACGATTTCGGGGGCGCCAAATTTCTTTTCTAATAAGACATTCCGACCTTTGGGGCCAAGGGTGACTCGCACCGCATCGGCTAGGGCATTCACGCCTTTTTCTAAGGCTCTACGGGATTCTTCACCAAACGAAACAATTTTAGCCATCTTACAATATCATTAATCACCAATAAGTCACTTTAGCACTCAAGGGTTTTGAGTGCTAGTTCGGAAATCCGTCATTGTGGGGAGGTCGAGTTAAACCCAATTTGTCTCTACTCGGTTGCTGATTAAAAAAAGCAAGTTTAAAATATCTTAAAATGGGTGCTATAATCAATACGGCGAGTTTTTGGGAGGTATACTAATTTTTTGAATAGACAGGATTTTCAGGAATTAGCATTAACTCGACTTCAAGAAGCAAAAGTGCTTTTGGATAATCACCAATATTCCGGTGCTTACTATCTGAGCGGTTATGTGATTGAATGTTCTTTGAAGGCTTGTATCGCTAAAAAAACTCAGCAATATGATTTTCCTGACAAGAACACGGTTATGGACAGTTATACCCATAATTTAGAAAAGCTGGTGAAAGTTGCTGGGCTTGATAGAGAATTAAAGTCTCTACTAAATGATCGAGTATTTTCATCTCGATGGTCAGAAGTTAGGGACTGGTCAGAAGAAAGCCGTTATAAAAAAAATAACCAACAAAAAGCCCACGATATTTACTTAGCAATTACCGATCCTAATCACGGAGTTTTACAATGGCTACAGCAACATTGGTAAGTCAAGAAATAGAAGAAGGTCAAAGATTAATAGATGCTCTCAATACCGCAGGTTTATCAGTTCATTCTGCTTTGTGGCTGTATGCGTCAGAACCGGAAATATGGCACTTGACACTTGCTTTACCTGTGTATGATGATGTAGGGTCACTTAAAACTTATGAGCAGATATTATCCGTTTTTCGCGAAGTCAAACCCGACTTAAAAATTGATTGGACAGGAATTGTAGCTGTTAGTCCTAACGATGAATTAATTCAGGGTTTAAGTCAAGATCAACAACATTGGAATATCGACTTATCAGGAAGACGCATGACCAATAGTAGGGTTAATAGAATATTGATTGAAGATGCTTATATTTATCAAATTGGGGAGAATTTACAACTAGGAATTTTACCCCAATAAGGCATAACCTATTATCAAGGGAATCCCTATTAAGCCCTATTTGGGGTTCTCTGTTCCCTACAATATTGTAAAAACTGTTCAGGAAATAGAATCAATTCTCCCGATTTAAACTGTTCTAGGGGAACCCATAACGCTTTTTTCTTGCGTTTGTTTTCGATAAATTTTAGTTCTTCGAGTTGATAGAATTTCAGATCCACAAAATCACAGCCATAGATTTGAATGAATTCGTGTTGGACATGATTTTGGTAAACAAAAATATTTTCTAAACAGCCTAAATAATTAATATTAGTTAATTTCGCTTGAATTTCTTCTTGAAATTCTCGCTTTAAAGCATCAATACTCGATTCTCCAAAATCAATATCCCCTCCTAAAGCTCGATAGAAAGTTTGTTGTTTAATAGCATCATAGTTTTGGGAAACAAAAATGCGATCGCTATTTTGAATTAATCCTAATGCTAAAACTCGAATTTTACTGGATTTAGACATAAGATAAAATTAGGGGGATATCAAGACGCGACTGAGCGCGTCCCCACTACTAATTATAATCGCCTACGCTAGATTGATAAATGTCTTTTTCAATCGGCCAATCTTCATTTTCACCGCCAATAATTAGTTTTTCAATGGTGACATATTCTTGACTAAGTTGACGAAAAGTATTAATTAAAACATCAAGAGCAAAAGCATCACTGGTTCCTAAATCAAACCAACACCGCGCCCAAACTCCTTCATATTCTATGTCTCCCATATTGTGCATCAGTGCCATCATACTATTATCCACAATGGCATCATCATAGGTCATATAATTTAGGTCAATTCCCGTGTCCTGAACCTGTAGATTTTCGGCATTAAATCCTCCCATTTTTCCTAATAGAAACCAAGAATCAAACACTTCCTCAATATAATCCCGTTCACTGCGAGAAGGGACGGTTTGAAATTGTAGCCAAATCCAAATATCAAAAGGATTACATTCTCTAAACAAAACTTCCATAATTACAGTCTATAAAGTTGGTAATTGATTAGCAGTTGGCCCCCAAAGACCATTAGCATCTCTAATTGTATCTCGCAAAGGATCACAGGGACGGCTTTGATTATCAATGCGGTTTAAATTTTTGCATTGTTCATAAAAGATTTGAGCTACTAATCGTTTAGGAAGTTGATCCGATTGACCCAAAGATTGAGTAAAATATTTTTGAGCTTCTTTTAACTGGGTTGGGGTTGTGGTTTGATTTTCTGCTTTTAATTTTTTCCCCTGGTCAGCTAAGATTTGGGCTTTTAAATATAATACTTCTGGATGGTTGGGAGCTTCGGACAGGGCTTTTTCAGTATAAGTTAAAGCTTGATCCATCTGACCTAAATTTTTATAACCAACGGCAATACCACGATAGACTAAATAACGAGGTTCGGCTTGTTTTTCTAATTGATTAATTGCTTTTTTTGAGTCAGAAAAAGGAAGATTTAAGGATAACAATAAATCCATATAACCTTGAATTAAATTGAGTTCAGGATCTTGAGGATCAATTTTTTGAGCCACATCTAAGAATTTTAACACTTCTTGTAATTTATTCAATGCTTTAGGCGCGCCCTTGAGTGTGCCTTCTGTCACTACAGTATGACCTCCTTGTAAAAATAAACCCACAGCTACATAGAGATTACCACGCAAAGGGTCTTTTGTACTTAATAACTTGGCAGTTTCTAGGGTTTTATCGCTATAGGTTTTTAAGGAGGTAAAATCTTCATCTTGGTACGCTAAGGAAGCCAAAAGAGCATAAACTAAAGGTTCATTTGGTTCTTGAGATTTCGCTTGTTCTAAATAGTTTTTAGCCTGTTTATAATTCCCTTGGGCAAACATCGCCTTAAACCCTAATTCCGTTTGATTTCCAATCGGACGAGGCTCTTTTTTACGGAAGGGATCGGCAGCTAAACCTAGGTTAATACCTAAACTAAATGCGATTAAACCTGCACTAATTCCTAGGACAGTTTTTTTCATAATTGCAGATAATTTCTGGCTCTTAAACTGAGAATAAATTATCATCGTTTTCATCCTCTTATTAAAGTTTAAATAGAAGGCGTAACCAAGGCTAAATTCAGGTTGACTTGGGATTGGTTCTCTATAAATATTAATTTGTTTTCTGGCTTTCGGCAAGGGTAAACTCAGATTTTTTTGAGAAAATAGGTAACAATAATCGCTCCTATTGTGCTATGATATAAGCTGAGGTAATTGGGCATTTTACTATTGCTCTTGCTTTGTTTTGGGGCCGGATTATCATTGAATTGGTGTTTTTTTTCTGATGCTTTATATCAAAAACTTAGTTTATCATCCCGCCGCCAGTGACAAATCGATTTTAACTCAGGTTAACTTAGAATTGGCACCGCAGCAAATGGGATTGATTATTGGGCCTAGTGGATCGGGGAAAAGCACACTACTAGAGATTTTATCGGGTTTGGCCACAAAAACCCAGGGAAATATTCGCTGGCGTTCGCAAGAATTAACCCCAGAACACCTACAACAACTGGTGGGTTTAGTGTTTCAATTTCCAGAACGACATTTTTGTGGGGGCACAATTTTAGAGGAATTGCGCCTGGGTCATCCCGAAATCGATGCCGAACAGGTTGATAAAGCCCTGGAGGAAGTGGGACTAGGCCATTTATCTTTACAGGTCGCGCCCCATTCCCTCAGCGGCGGACAGCAACGACGTCTGGCCTTAGCGGTACAATTAATTCGCCAACCGCATATTTTAATGTTAGATGAACCTACGGCCGGGTTAGACTGGTCAATGCGACAACAACTGATTAATTTATTAGGGAAATTAAAACAACATTGGACGTTATTAGTCGTTACCCATGATGCCCGAGAACTGTTTGGTTTAGCTGACCGATGTTGGTCATTAAAACAGGGTCATTTAACCGCCCTAGATATTGACACCATGGCAACAGAAGAAAAACAAAAAATTGCCGCTTTCCCTCCCGTTTAATTTTTAATTAATTGAATTATGAATCAAATTTCCTCTCCCCAATTACCTGAAATGACCGCCATTTGGCAGGAAACCTTAAATTGGCAACCCACTCCCGAACAACAGGTTTTATTCCAACAATTATTTGAGTTAATTATTCAGTTTAATCAACAGCTTAACTTAACTCGTCTGACTGAACCCGAAGAATTTTGGGAAAAACATTTATGGGATTCTTTCCGAGGAATTTCCTTTTTATTATCAGAAAAAAATGCTCTTTCTTCGGGGACAAAATTTATTGATATTGGTACAGGTGGGGGTTTTCCTGGGATTCCTGTGGCTTTAATTTTTCCTGAATCTTCTGTCACCCTTTTAGATTCAACTCGTAAAAAAATTACCGCCTTAACTACTATTTTAGAAGAATTAAAGATCAATAATACTATTCCCTGGGTGGGTCGCGCCGAAGCCCTGGGTCAACATCCTAAACATCGAGAATCCTACGATTTTGCCCTATTAAGAGCCGTTGCACCGCCCTCGGTGAGTGCTGAATATGCCCTACCGTTATTAAAGGTGGGAGGGACAGCCATTCTCTATCGTGGTCATTGGACACCGGAAGAAGAACAACAGTTAATCGCGGCGGTTAAACAGTTGGGGGGAGTGCTAGAATCTGTTGATGGATTTAACACTCCCTTAACCCAAAGTATTCGCCATTGTCTATACTTAAAAAAAGTTAGACCCACGGCTAAACAATATCCCCGGGCTATTGGTGTTCCCGGTCAAAAACCATTGTAATCGAGGGAATAGGCAATTGGGAATAGGCAATTGGGAAGATATAAAATTAAGCAATGTGGAAGATATAAAATATTGAATTCCTATTATCCATTACCTATTACCCATTAGATATCACCGATTACCCATGATAACTGAAAAAGCCCATTGCCAATGCTGTGATTTGTGTCACAACATTAGATAGATTTCCAACTATTATTTCAGATGTACCAATATCACAGAAGCTTGTGATCAAGTTCATCGAAGTTAGGGGATTAACTTCACTTGTTTTCTGAGGTTCATCCCCGATGATTGGATGGAGTCAATTAGGAGGAGTCCGCCAATGCTACCGCTCAATCTAGTCTTAAACTTAGATCAAGACTTTACTGCCATTCAGGAGATGACCGCCGAAATTCATCATTACTTAAGAACCCCTGTCTCTATTATTACATCCTCATCGTACTTACTACAAGTTTCCCTGAGCCCTAATCAGAATGTGTCTAAGTCTCCCTCGAAATATATCGCACTGATGCAGGATGCGGCTCAATGTTTGGAAACCAGTTGTCGTCGGATGATTACCCGAATGAATCAAGCTAATTTTGATAGTTGGGCTTTAAATCGGATTCGTTTTTATTTGGATAAAATCATCTATTTTTGCCAAACCGTTTTGGGAAATTTAGAAACGATTTCCCATTCAAACTATCATAATAAACTCATGGATGAGACGGAAAAATCTGAAATTATTAATTTACTTGTGGGTTTAAATCAATGGTCGATGCAGATGACGGATGTGTTAAGTTCGGATTCTTTTAATAATTATGTTGAAAAGTTTTCTGAGGGTCTATTTATCAGGTCACGTTTTAATGATTTTGAGGATTATCAATCAGCATGAATATAGAAATCTCTAATTATCAAAAAAAAAGACATGGTATTAAACCATGTCCTCGGAGAGTTTCTATTAATATTTCAAGTCAATCAACCACCAGCAACCGCCGGAACAATACTAACTTCATCCCCGGATTTTAGTTCTGTTTTGGTTCCTTCTAAGAAGCGAATATCTTCGCTATTCACATAAAAATTCAAGAATCTCCGAGGTTCACCACTGTCATCACAGAGACTTTTTTTAATCCCTGGACAACTGATTTCTAGGGAATCAATTAATTCAGAAACACTAGAACCCTGACACTCAATGGTGGCTTGATTGTTAGTAAACTTTTGCAGAGGTGTGGGAATTAAAACTTTAACGGTCATAGATTCAACAGGAAGATAAATTAACAGTTGGGGTTGAGTAGAAACGTTTTAGACTATTTTAGTACGGGCCGGTTGATCGAGATGGGCGGTAATTAGCAAATATCTCACAAAACCCGCCCCTACACTAACACTTGTTGCCATTCCAGACGGTCTAAAGTGCGAGCCCGTTCAATTGCCCGTTCAAAACTTTCTAGTTTTGGTTCGATAGTTAAGGGTTCACCGACATAACCTTGAACGGCTTCTTGGGTTTTGAGGCCATTTCCAGTAATATAAACAACGGTAGTTTCTTCCGGATCAATTTTACCTGCTTCCACCAATTTTTTCAAAACTGCAATAGTTGTTCCCCCGGCGGTTTCTGTAAAAATACCTTCGGTTTCGGCTAATAATTTTATTCCTTGAATCACTTCTTCATCATTCACAGATTCAATATTTCCGTTAGTTTTATTGGCTAATTCCACCGCATAAACACCATCGGCGGGGTTGCCAATAGCAATGGATTTAGCAATAGTATTAGGTTTAACCGGAGTAATAAAATCCCGTCCTTCTTTAAACGCCGTAGCAACCGGAGAACAACCTTCCGCTTGGGCACCACTAAAACGCACGGGTTTGTCATCGACTAAACCGACTTTGACAAATTCTTGGAAGCCTTTATGAATTTTGGTGAATAGGGAACCAGAAGCAATCGGAGCCACAATATGGTCGGGTAATTTCCAGCCCAGTTGTTCGATGACTTCATAACCCAAGGTTTTTGAACCTTCGGAATAGTAGGGACGGAGGTTAATATTCACAAATCCCCAGCCGTGGGTATTAGCAACTTCTGAACAGAGGCGGTTGACTTGATCGTAATTACCTTTCACAGCCATTAAAATCGGGTTGTAGATTAAAGTTCCCAGGATTTTACCCGCTTCCAAATCTGCCGGAATGAACACACAGCAGTCCAGACCCGCTCTGGCGGCAATGGCGGCTGTGGAGTTGGCCAAATTTCCGGTACTGGCACAGGAAACCGTCGAAAATCCTAATTCTCTAGCGCGACTCAAGGCAACGGATACCACCCGATCTTTGAAGCTCAGGGTGGGCATATTCACAGCATCGTTTTTAATATACAGATTCTTTAAACCCAGGCGACGGGCCAACCGTTCCGACTTAATCAGGGGAGTCATTCCCGTACCAACATCAATCACATTCTCAGTAGCCACAGGCAGGAACTTCCGATAACGCCAAATGGAGTTAGGGCCAGCTTCAATAGTGGCGCGGGTAACCGTTTGGCGGAGCAGGTCATAGTTGTACTGGACTTCCAAGGGGCCAAAACACACTTCACAAACGTGCTTGGCTTCGGGGGCGTATTCTTCCCCACACTCTTTGCATTTTAATTTGTCAAAGGTAGCGCCTGTGAGTCCTAAGTTTTTGGTTGTTGCCTGAGTCATGACCTGTTCTCCACTGTGAATCTGATACTGCGATGTTGGAATTAAGTTATCACAATCCCAAAAATGTCGTCAACAATACCCGACCTTTTTTGTCGGGATTAAAACTAGACAGGAGTTACGCACCCAAGCAAAGAAGCCGGGTTTTTTAGGAAAATACTGGGTTTTGACCCATAAATTCGCTAAAAAACCGGGTTTATCGAGCCCGATGGGTAGGTTATAAATAGATTTAACATTCTTAGGTTTGGGGTTCACCGCTCCGTCTCCTGAATCCCTTGATCGATTTAGTCAAAATCCGGTGATTCACCAACCTATGGGTATATATTATGGGAAAAGCAATCCCGAACGCTTTTATTAACGGGATAGAGGGTGTTATAGTTCATCCAGTCCGGTTCACCCGGTGCTAAGTAAAACCTGAGATATTTGTCTATGGTTTTCCGAACTATAAAACTACTGCTATGACTCAATTTGCCTAAAATCTAAAGATGTTAGCGCTAAATGCCATCTGAAAAATGTGGCGTGGGGAGTATCGGTAAAAAACAATTCTTGATATGATATCGCGTGTTATTGGTGTGGTGTGGTGTGATGAGGAGTAATTGATGCCAATTTCTGTAGATTTCAGTGGCAGGCCTTTTCACTTTATCGGGATCGGCGGGATTGGAATGTCAGCCCTAGCCTATATCCTAGCGAAGCGAAAGCTACCTATTTATGGCTCGGATATTCAACGCAGCCATATTACTCAACGCCTAGAAGATTTAGGCGCCCAAATTTTTTGCCGTCAACAGGCAAGCAATTTTGAGTATGTTCAACAATTTCAGGAGCGGGAGAATCCCAAACCCAATAAGACAACAGGACTGGAATTACCTGTATCTCAAAACGGGGTGAAACTTGAAAGCCCGAAGGGAAAGGGACAAAACTCCCTAGAACTCCCTCAAGTCATTTGTTCGACCGCCATTGATGCCGATAATTTGGAATATCAAGCCGCCCAGGAGTTGGGTTGTCCAATTTTTCATCGCTCTGATTTACTAGCGGCCCTAATTCAAGATTATCAAAGTATTGCTGTAGCTGGAACCCATGGCAAAACCACGACCAGCAGCATGATTGCCTTTATGTTGCTCAAAGCCGGCCTTGACCCCACCATTTTAGTCGGGGGAGAGGTGAATGCTTGGGAGGGGAACGCTCGGGTGGGTCAGGGGCCCTATATGGTGGCCGAAGCCGATGAATCCGATGGCTCCCTGGTCAAAATTAAAGCCCAAATTGGTGTAATTACCAATATTGAGTTAGATCATCCCGATCACTATGCAAGCTTAGAACAGGTAATCAACACCTTCAAAGTCTTTGAGAACAACTGTAAAACCTTAGTGGGTTGTATCGATTGTCCAACGGTAAAGGGGCAAATCCAACCCGGGATCACCTACAGTTTAAATCCTGACTCCCATGCCGATTACACCGTTAAAGATGTTGAATATCGTGCCAATGGCATTTTAGCCCCCGTTTGGGAGCGAGGCAATTTCCTCGGCACGCTGGAGTTACGGTTGCTCGGGCAACATAATCTCAGTAATGCCCTAGCTGCGATCGCCGTAGGACGGCAGTTAGGCCTAGAGTTTTCCGTCATCGGCCCGGCATTAGCAGACTTTGAAGGGGCAAAACGTCGTTTTGAGCATCGAGGGTGTTTTAATGACATCCTGTTTGTAGACGATTATGCCCATCATCCCAGTGAAATCCGCGCCACCCTCGCCGCTGCCCGTCTGCGGATGCAAGATAGTGCCTTAAACACCGAACCTCACCTTCAACGTATTGTTGCTATTTTTCAACCCCATCGCTATAGTCGAACTCATGCCTTTCTTCAAGACTTCGCTCAGTGTTTTACCGATGCCGATCTGGTAATTCTGACCGAAATTTATAGTGCCGGAGAACCGAATAGCTGGGATATTAATGGCCGCCAAGTCGCAGACTTGATTGGTCATTACCATCCTCAAGTGTTGTATCAGCCCTCGATGGATGCCGTGAAGGCAAGTTTGGCTCAACTCCTACAACCCGGTGATTTAGCCCTATTTCTCGGTGCTGGCAACCTGAATCAAATTATCCCAGAGGTGATGGCATTTTATCAAAGTTCCCAGAACAGGATAGGGAGTGAGGCTGGTTGCTTCTCCCATCTCAGGGACTGAGGTATATGCAATCGGTGATTTATATCCAAGTTCTAAGGTATTCATTTTGATATGGTCATGACACTCTCCTATGACTCCCTCAGTCAAACAAACTCCTCTCAGCCACGCTCCATAGCCCTACCCGAAACGGACTGTTTGATTCAATCTTTAGTTCCTTTAACTACATTCACGTCCTTTCGGGTGGGGGGGCCTGCCGAGTGGTACGTCGCCCCTAAAGGGGTAGAACAACTTCAAGAAACCCTCTTATGGGCCGATAACCAAGGATTACCGATCACCCTCCTGGGGGCGGGATCAAATTTATTAATTAGTGATCAGGGGTTATCGGGATTAGTAATTGCCACTCGTCACCTGCGTCACGTTGACTTTGATTCTGAAACCGGACTCCTGACGGCTGGGGCCGGAACCTCCCTTCCCCGTTTAGCTTGGAAAGCAGCCCGTTTAGGATGGCGGGGACTAGAATGGGCCGTGGGCATCCCCGGAACCATGGGGGGGGCGGTGGTGATGAATGCGGGAGCTCACAAATCCTGCACCGCAGAAATTTTAGTCCATGCCCATGTCCTATCCAAGTCTGGGGAATTACAGATTTTAACCCCGGAAGATTTAGGCTATCGCTATCGCACCTCAATTTTGCAAGGTGGCGATCGGTTTGTGACTCAAGCTACTTTCCAGTTAGAACCCGGTCATGATCCCCAACAGGTGATCGCAGATACCACCGCCCATTTTAATCGACGTCGCAATAGCCAACCCTACCATCTACCCAGTTGTGGTAGCGTGTTCCGTAACCCGGGTCTGAAAACGGCGGGATGGTTGATTGAACAAACGGGTTTAAAAGGTTACAGCATCGGTCAAGCTCAGGTGGCCGAACGCCATGCTAATTTTATTCTTAATTGTGGTGGGGCCACGGCCAGTGATATTTTTTCGTTAATTCGTCATGTTCAAGAACAAGTTAAACAGCGTTGGTCATTTTTATTAGAACCGGAAGTTAAAATTATGGGTGATTTTCCTGGGTGTTGATTTGTGACTTAATATGGTGTTAACTTCACTCAATATACAAGGCGTTTTCCGCGCTAGATGAACAAACTATGACACAAGAAAAAGGATTTGGTTTTGGTCTGGGCAAAATGAAGGAACTGGCTGAGGCGTTTAAAAAGGCCCAGCAAGTTCAAGAAGGAGCGAAAAAGCTCCAAGAAGACCTGGATCAGTTAGAAATTTCAGGGGAAGCCGGAGGTGGCTTAGTTAAGGTGTACCTCAGTGGAAACCAAGAACCCCGTCGGGTCGAAATTTCACCGGATGTTTTAGGCGAAGGGGCGGAAGTCCTATCCGATCTGGTTCTGGTTGCCATGCAGGAAGCTTACGGGAACTCGACTGCTACGATGCGCGAACGCATGGAAGAACTGACCGGGGGTTTGAATTTACCCGGTTTAGGTTAAACCAGAAATAATATTAGGGGGGAAGACGCAAAAGAAACTGGGAAATCTCCCTTTTAACTCACCTATAAAAAACCTCAAGCAAGGCGGTGCCAGCGTCCTCGCTGGCTGGGGTTTTGGGAGTTGAATTTGCGGAAAAAGACTGCATCCGTCTTGATCAAATATCGTAAATTGTGCAACTGCTATCAAATCAATCAACTATTAACAACCTAATTTTTAGGCTTAATTTTTAGTTAAATTATTTACTTATGCCTTACAAAGTTTTATTTGTGTGTCTTGGTAATATTTGCCGTTCTCCGGCGGCGGAAAATATTATGAATCATTTAATTGATCAGGCTAATTTGAGCGATCGCATTGTCTGTGACTCTGCGGGAACATCGAGTTACCATATTGGCAGTTCTCCCGACCGACGCATGACTCAAACAGCTAACCAAAGGGGAATTAAAATGGCGGGAAAAGCTCGTCAATTTAAGCCAGAGGATTTTGAACAATTTGATTTAATTTTAGCGATGGATCGGGAGAACTATCAAAATATTCTCCGTCTTGATCCATTAGAAAAACATCGTCACCAGGTTAAATTGATGTGTGAGTTTTGTCGCCATCATCCCCTAAAAGAAGTTCCCGATCCCTACTATGGAGGGACGGAAGGATTTAATCAGGTGATTGATTTATTATTAGATGCCTGTGAGGGATTATTAGAGTCGATTATTAAAGACCAAGAATTATCAACTTTCCATTGAAACTCCCCCGCCAACAATGGTCACGATTTCTAAAATATCTCCGGGTTGAATTTCAGTAATTTCCCAAAATTGATGATGGAGAATTTCCCCATTATATTCTACCGCAATTAAACGGGGATTTAAACCTTGTTGTTGTAAAAAATCGGGAAGTTTTAATCCCGAATCACAGGTTTTTAATTCCCCATTAACTTTCAGCGTAATTGTTTCTGTCATACTAATTATTTCGAGGTTAACTGGGCAAAACTTTGTGAGATCGGAGGTTTCTAACCCGATGCAATTGGGAGAGAAAATATTGGGTAACTAAAGTTGGTTGTTCCGCATTCATAATCGAACGAACCACTGCAACTCGTTCGCAACCGGTTGCCATGACATCATCAAAATTATTCATATCAATGCCACCAATAGCAAACCAAGGAACAGTAGAATTTTTAACCGCATGACTCACATATTCTAATCCAGCGGCGACTTTTCCAGCCTTGGTGGGAGTTTCATAAACCGGGCCCACACCTATATAATCTGCACCCTCTTGAATGGCTCGTTTCATGTCTTCTGGACTATGGGTAGAACGACCAATTAATCTTTGAGGGCCCAGGACTTGTCTGGCTAATTGAATCGGGATATCCTCCTGACCTAAATGGACTCCATCAGCATCAACGGCCACGGCAAGATCAACTCGATCATTAACCAGAAATAAGGCATCATAGCGATGACAGAGTTGACATAATTTTTGGGCAATTTTTAATCGAGTTTCATCATTAGAATTTTTATCCCGATATTGAACTAAAGTTAATCCTCCTTGTAACGCCGCTTCGACAATAGCGAATAATTTTTCCCCCGGAGATGTGACTAAATAGAGATAGGAATTTTGTAAAACCTTATGGCGTTCATGGGCAAGTAAACGGCTTTCTAAGGTATAAACTTGATAGCGCATTTGTTTAAAGGTACTACCCATTTCGGGATGATATAATTTCCCGTATTCTTCCAGAACTCTTAAGGCTTCTTGTACCCGACAAAAATTGGCTTGTAATAGTTGTTCAATTCCTGACCGTTGTTCCTCTTGGGGATGGGTTAATTCGGTTCCAGGGTCATCGGTTGTATTGCGATAGGAGCGTAGGGTCATAGTATGCCAACGGGCAATTTCCTGGCGTAGATGTTTACATTCTTCTGCGAGTTCGCCGCTATTTAACCCAAACCGACACCATTCCTCAATAATTCTTAACCCCTCCCGGGTGCGGTCTAAGTTAGCATCTAAAATCCGATATAAGATCGGTTGTGCTAGGGGAGTATATTGTTGATCCATTCACGGTGCCTGTAAGGTTTAATTTTTCTGGATTTGAGGTACAATTTCCTCAATTCGATTTTGATTCCGGGTGCGTTTGAACACAGTTTAAAATTCTTAATGGCCAAAATCTTAAATTTAAGATAGAATCAGGTCTGGTTTAACGCAACTGATATTTTAAACTAATTTCAGTCCGTCAGACTTGCTGAATTTTAGAGCCCCGTTCTGCTGCTTTTGGCCCATCCATAATAAATAATAAGATGCGCTCTAGCCATAACAACGGGGTGGTTAATTACTATCAGTACTCCTCCCCGGCAATGACAAGGTTATCTGATATTCCCCAACTCCGTTCATCTGTTTCTCGAACGGCGATCGCATTAACGGCTCCATTTTCATTAATGGTAATGCGATCTTTTTCTCCATTTTTATTCATCAGTTTGGGATTAGGATTGTTTAATCCGATCGTCGGGTTAGCTATTCCCCCCAAAAATCAACCAACGGCACCAGCTACAACTAATCGTTCCATTCCGGTGATTTATGTGAGTTCAACCATGGGAAATGATGGGGGACAAGGGACGCAACAATCCCCGTTCAAAACGATTACCAAAGCCGTTAGTATGGCTCCCTCGAATACGGCAATTGTGTTAGCACCGGGAACCTATAGTAGCCAAACCGGGGAACAATTTCCGATTATTTTGCACAATAGTGTAACCCTGCAGGGAAATCCTAGTACCAAGGGAAAAGATATTATAATTAGTGGGGGCGGTTGGTACACCAGCAAGACTTCAGCCCAACAAAATATTACAATTTTGGGGGCGAATAGCTCCAGAATTAGTGGGGTAACGATTACGAATCCGAATCAACGTGGTTATGGACTTTGGATCGAATCGAGTTCTTTAATTGTCTCTCAAAATACGTTTACAGGTAATAGCCATGATGGGATTTCAATTGTAGGAATTAGTGCACCGATTATTCAAGAAAATTCTTTTATTCAAAATGGGGCGAATGGGATTACTATTTACGGTAATTCTCGCCCGGAAATTAGAAATAACGAGTTTCAAAATACAGGATTTGGGATTAATATTGCTCAAAATGCAGCCCCATTTTTGATTGGAAATCGGGTTTTTGATAATAAAGATGGGATTGTAATTCAAGCCAATGCCCGACCAATTTTAAGAAATAATCAAATTGAACGTAATCAACGGGATGGAATTGTGGCGATCGCAGAAGCTTTACCGGATTTAGGGAATACCCAAGAACCCGGGGGGAACGTAATTCGGAATAATGGTCGCTATGATCTCAATAACGGCACGAAGGGGCAGCAAATTCTCGCCTACGGGAATCAATTGGGATCGAACAAAATTATCGGGGCGATTCAACTTTCTCAGACTTCCCTAGGGGGGTCTTCTCCTTTAGCGCGTCAGCTATCGAACCCGGGCGATGCTTCCGGGGTGACGCCGATGAATCAGACTTCTTCCCTTCCGGTCTATGTCCCAGAATCGAATACAGCCAGCTCAATTCCGATTCCGGTTCCCCCCCCTGAATCTTCTCGTTTACCACCGCTACCCCCTAGTCGTCCTGGCCAACCGAGCTCCGGTGACCAGGTGGTGGGACTATTAGTGCCCATAGTTTCTGATTTGATTTTAGGCCGTCCGGCTGCGGTTCCCACTCCGGCTCGTACCCAACCCCGCCGGGCCCCCCAGGCTATTACTCAACCGCCCCAAACTGTCGCCCCGAATTCCGTGGCGGCCATCGGGGTTTTATCGGTTCCTGGGCCAAATATTCCGATTGGGTCAGGAGGAGGTTTACTACCGAATGAGGTGGCGACTGGGAACCAAGGGGGGGCGGCTCTGAGTCCGGCAGCCTTGGGATTACGGTATCGGGTGGTCGTGGAGGGCAGTAGTGACAACGACCTTCGCCGCATCCGGTCGGTTGTCCCCGAAGCCTTTAGAACGGTGGTACAGGGGCGCTCTGTGGTGCAAGCGGGGGCGTTTCGAGATCAATATCGGGCGAATTCCCTCTTGCAACAGTTAACCCGCAGTGGGTTACGGGCCAAAATTGAGATGATGAATTAATTGAAATGGGATTCTTGATATTCCCCGGTCTAAAGATACGGGGATTTTTAAGTAATCCCAAATACCCACTCCTAATAGTTGATCAAGATGACACTATCGATCGCAAAATGGAAACTGGACGACTATCACCGCATCGTCGAAATGGGTCTACTCGATGAGCGACCCGTTGAACTACTAAATGGAGAAATTGTTCAAATGTCCCCAGAAGGAGAACCACACGCCTACTATAGTCGAACTGCTGGCGAGTATCTCATGCGGATACTTGGCGATCGCGCTTTAGTCAGTCCCGCCAAACCCATTACCCTCCCCAACGACTCCGAGCCCGAACCTGATATCGCCATTGTGGAACGTTTGGGGCGGGAATATCTCAGTCATCATCCCTATCCTGAGAATATTTTCTGGGTGATCGAATACTCCAACTCCAGCCTAGAAAAAGACTCAACGGTTAAATACCGGATTTACGCCGAAGCAGGAATCTGCGAATATTGGTTAGTTAACCTACAGCGTCGAGAACTAATTATTTATCGTGATCCCCGGGATGGTGAATATGGCTCAAAGATCACCTTAACCCAAGGTGAAGTTAAACCGCTCGCCTTTCCCGATCTCCAGATTCCGGTTGAAGCCATGATTTGCGCAGATTGATCCGCTTTTTGACTCGGTTTCAAAATATTAAAGATGAGCAAAGATTTGTCGATCATTTGCCAATCGGATGTAATCTAAAATTTGCATCTGTAAATCCAGAATTCGCCAAATATGGTAGAACACAAACGCATTGGTATTTTAACCAGTGGGGGAGACTGTGCAGGTTTAAACGCAGCCATTCGGGCTGTGGTTTATCGGGCGGCAGGAATCTTGGGATGGGAGGTCTTCGGTATTCGAGAAGCTACCCAAGGGTTAATGGTACGTCCCGTGAACAGTGTTCCTCTGACTATTGATAAAGTTGATAATATTCTTACCGCCGGAGGGACAATTTTAGGAACTACCAATAAGGGTGATCCCTTTGCCTTTCCGATGCCGGATGGGAGTTTGCTTGATCGCTCTGAGGAGATTATCGAAGGCTATAATCTTTTAGGGCTAAATGCTTTAATCGGTATTGGTGGCGATGGTAGTTTGGCGATTTTGCGCCGCATTGCCCAACAGGGAAATATTAACTTAATTGGGATTCCTAAAACCATTGATAATGATGTGGGTAGCACGGATTTATCTATTGGGTTTAGTACCGCCGTTGATATTGCTACTGAGGCTTTAGATCGGCTGCATTTTACCGCCGCTAGTCACAGCCGGGTGATGATTTTAGAGGTGATGGGCCGAGATGCGGGACATATTGCTCTCCATGCGGGAATTGCGGGCGGTGCGGATATTATTTTAATTCCTGAACTTCCTTATAGTTTGGATAGCATTTGTCAGCATATTGCCCAACGACAAAAACAAGGGAAAAACTATTGTTTAATCGTGGTGGCGGAGGCGGTGAAAACCGAAACGGGAGAACCTGTAACCATAATTAATCGTATGGGACAGGCTCGTTTAGGGGGCATTGGACAATATCTGGCTGATGAAATTTGCGATCGCAGTGGGGCAGAAACTCGGGTGACTGTTCTGGGTCATATTCAACGGGGGGGAACTCCTTCGCCCATTGATCGGATTATTGCTTCTGCCTTTGGGGTGGCGGCGGTGGATTTGATTCTTGAGGAGAATTATGATCGGGTGGTGGTTTGGCGAGATCGGAATGTGTCGAGTATTCCAATTTTAGATGCGATCGCCCAATATCGTGCAGTTAATGCTGATGATATTTTAATAGAAACAGCCCAAAGTATGGGGATTTGTTTGGGTAATTAATTCTGTAGAGACGTGCCATGGCACGTCTCTACAGGGGTTATATTCTTGTTTATAATCATCTAAAATCTTAATCAAATATGTCTCTTTCCTTAGAGCAACAACTCAACTACTGGACTAAATACTTCCATTCCCATCCTAATGATATCCGGGGATATATTCAACGGGGAATGGTTTATTTTAAATTAGCAAAAATCGCTGAATCCATCCAAGATTTTGATCAAGCCGAGAAGTTAGATTCTAGCATTAAACCCTATCTTTGGCAACGGGGATTATCCTATTATTATTCCCAACAATATCAACTCGGTGCAGAACAATTTGAAATTGATTTAACCGTTAATTCCCAAGATGTTGAAGAAACAGTTTGGCGGTATTTATGTATTGCCCAATTTCAGGGAGTTGAAGTCGCTAAAAATACCCTACTTCCGGTTAAAAATGATCCGCGTCCGGTTTTGAGAAGTGTTTATGATCTGTTTGCTGGGAATTGTACTCCCGAAGATTTATTAAAAATCGGGCAAAACCAAGGAAAACCAGGGAATTTTTATAGTCATCTTTATTTAGGATTATATTATGAAGCAGAACAAAATATAGAACTGGCTAAAACCTATATTAATCAAGCTGCAACTGAATATGAAATTGATGATTATATGTGGAATTTAGCAGTTGTGCATCAAAAAATAAAATTTGGTGTTCAGCTTTAGCTCCACCTGTTGTTGTGCTTTAGCACATCTTATTCCTATTAATTCAATACCATCTATCATGCCAGTTCAATAATAAATGAAGTGCGCTGAAGCGCAACAACTTAAAATACTACAATCTCGGCGCGGGTTGCTATATTACTCCAGTTTAGTATTAGCTTGAATATCCATTTCATCCAAAGGTTCTTCAATCGCATTCCGAATCCAATTTGGGTCAAATTCTCCCTTGGTAGACGCTTTAATTTCAATCTTAATGGTCATATCATCAGCTTTATCAGATAACCTTTGCAACATCTCAAAAAATTCAAAAACTTGGGCTTTATTCAGAATTGAACTCAGACTATAGCGTTTAGCAGCTTGCTTACCATCGACAATATCAACTAACACCGTGCGAGTTAAACTACTGCTGGCTGACTTATACTCAACCGTAGGTTTTTGTTCTGCAACCTTTGAACTTGTACTTCCCGTTACCGCATCAGGATAGTTAATAGAATCCGGTTGAGTTCCATCATTCTCAGGTTCAGGACAAGGTTGTTGAAATTGTTCAACAATACGCGGAGCTAATAAATAACCCGATAAATCCAATTCATCCGCCGGAATAGGGCGATTAAAACTAATTAATTCCGGCTTATCAATTGCGACACTATCCCCGACAATCTTCAATTTAGGAACATACCCCATACTACCATCCGCAATCGCTCCTAAGATAGCTTTTTTAATAGGTTCATCACTTAATAACTTAGGATAACCGGGAAATCGGAAAAAATAACTAATTAACTCATCTCCCTGAATTACCCCGATTTCAGATTCATTAATCTTAGAATAACTAATAATTTTAGCAACCGTAATAGAATTAAAAACATAACTTTTCAACGCATCTAACACCCTATATTGTAAATTCTGACTCGTATTAATTTGAGATTGTAAATCAACCATTTCTAAACGAATTGGGGTCTGTTCCTGGGGACGTAAAGGCAATAAAATTTGTTCATAGAGACGACGTAAACCCGCATCTAAACTTGATGTAGCATCTTTTCCTTTGGCTTTTAACTCATCCAAATCCTCAACCGAAAACTTATATTTCTCCTTATCCTTCACTAAAGAATTCACCGCCAATAACGTTCGAGCCGCTTTTCTGGCTTTATCAAATTGGATAGCATTAGGAATCACAAAAGCAATGGCATTTTTATAATCCCGTTTATCATTTCCCCGACTTTCTAACCATTTCATCCCATCTTCTTGTAAAGCCTCTGTGCTTTTTTCCGCCCAACTCGCATCTAAATAAACCGTACAAAACTGATTAATATGGTCAGGAATTGCACTCGAATCCTTCGGCCATAAAACCACCTTACCCTGAGCATTCTTTAAACTATTTTTCAAATCCCCTTGAATACGTTCTAAAACGTCATCAACCGCAATTTTATTCTCCTCATCCGTGACTAATTTATTGAGATTCGCTTTGGTTTCAAACCGATAACGCTGGCCGACATAATGTAAATAAAGTAATTCCTCTCGTAAATCATTTAACACCGTCACAATCGTATTTCTATCTAAACCCGGAGCTAAACAAGCGCCCACAATCTCCTGTTCAAAAACCCCTCTTTCTTCCCCACCTCTAGCCCCAAAAGAATACATTAAAATCGCAGAAGCCAAACGACTTCCGACCTTCAAATTCGACATAGCTGGAACATCTTGAGCAATTCGTTGGTCTACAAAATTTACCTTAGCTTTTCTACCAATTAAATCAGCCGCTATAACTGCACTATAATTATCTCGTTCACCAACTTGACTAAAAAAAGCACTCCTCACCGCTTCATGGTCAAATAGAATATTACCCGGTGAAATTAACCAAGAAAGATCATTTTTTTCTCGCAACGCATAAACCATTGAAGCCAGAAATTGTAACGCTCCCCTTGTTCTTTGATAACTGGGCAAACTCCCCCAACGGTGATACATTAAATCTAACAAATCGGGATGAAACGGATAACTTAACTTAATTCGTTCTTCTAATAGTTTGGCTTGCTGTTCAACTTCCTGTTTTTCTCGGTTTGTGGTGATATAACTTTCCCGAAACTTGCGAAATAATGCCGCTTGTTGACGAGCAACTTCTGCGATAATTTCTGTATTCCCAATATCAGTAAATAACCGTTTTCGCACCACCTCCATAACTTCATCCCCGGAAACGGGTTCTTTTTTCGCATCAATACGACTGACAAGTTTATCTAAAACACTCAATAACCCTTCATTTCCCACGGCTTCTTGGACACTAGCTTGCAGAGAATAGACTAAAACTGTTTTAGGCAACTCCCGCACCACTTCTGTGAGTTTCTGCACAAAGGTTAACACTTGTCGGCCAAAGGTCGAGTCTCCCAGGGTTATCCCCATGGCATTTTCCACATAAACCAAAAATTCATCCATCAGGATAAGAGTTGGTTTATCTCCGATTATTTTTCTTAAATCGTTATTACCTGGTGCGGTGCGGTTTTTATCGTCGGCTTCTATTAATTTATAGGCTTCATTTCCCCCAATTTGCCAAGCTAAATATCCCCAAGGGGTGAGAATGTGGGGGCCGTTTTCGATTTGTATTCCGGTTGAAACACTAATATCCAACCCCGTAAACGCAGCCACCGTCACTTCTCCAGGGTCGGGTAAGGCATCTAACTGAGAAAATCCCCGCAGTTGTTTACGGTTTTTAGTGAGATGATAGAGACTTAATAATGTGTGGGTTTTCCCCCCGCCAAAGGGGGTTCGCAGTTGAATCACCCGGTTTCCCGCATCTCCCTGTAATCCTTTGAGAACATCCGCTAAAATACCTCGAAGTTCTCCGGTTAGGTAGGTGGAGTTAAAGAATTCACGGGCCTCTCGATACAACCGAGGGCATTTAGGCTCTTGACGAATCACACTACCTAAGTTAGCGGCGTAGGTGGCATTATCTAACTTACCATCGAGGATATCGGGATGGGGAGTAACAACTTGTATCCAGGGTTTTAATTGATAAGCGGTCATAATTTTTTAGGGAAATAAACAACAATTTGAAAAAAATTAATTACTGACTTTAGGAAAAACTGTGTGACCTCTCCCCCAACCCCTCTCCTACAAGGAGAGGGGAGGAAGAATTCCTCATCAGAGATTTAACCCTCTCTTGCTCCCCATTCCCTACAAGGAGAGGGGAGGAAGAATTCCTCATCAGAGATTTAACCCTCTCTTGCTCCCCCTTCCCTACAAGGAGAGGGGAGGAAGAATTCCTCATCAGAGATTTAACCCTCTCTTGCTCCCCCTTCCCTCGCAGGGAAGGGGGTTGGGGGGTTAGGTCTTAGGGTTGGCAATGATAACTGATTACTAATTCAAGACCTTCGTTGCGTAAACAAATTATCCTCAACTAACCGTTTCCAAGATGCTAATAAAGTATCAATAGCTTGCTGTTCTTTGGTACGGTTAGAAAGGGTTTCTGTGGTTCCTGCTTCGGGGGTTAATGCTCGTCCTCCTAACGCTTGGGCGACTAATTTTAATTGAGTTGCATCGGGCATACTTTGGGCTAAGAAATTATTAACATTTTGGGGTTGATGTTCGGCTAACCACAGTAACCGATGCAGAATATCTATTAAAGTCGGAGGTAAACCGATACTCTGGGGAATTTGATTAAAACCATGTCCTGAGCCTGTCGAATGGGCCTGTGGTTTTTCGGTTTTCTGAATTCCTAAAGTTTCAACTTCTCCTCGTTGACTATAATCCTGTAATTGTACTTGATTTTTAGTTATTTTAACTAAAGCTAATTTGCCATCGGTTAAACCTCTTAAACTATCGAGTTCAACCCCAACGCCTCTAGCTAAACTATTGGCTTCATCAAATTCGACAACCGCTTCCCCATATTCATACCGAGCTAAAATATAATATTGGGTGGGTTTATCAACAAAACTCACGCCTTTTTTATCGCAAAGTAAGACTTCTGTTAATACGGTTTCTAAGACTTCTTTCTGGACTTCATCTAAGAAGGAATTAGCATCTAATTCATCCCCGTTTGGTAGTTCAACCTTGTCATATTGCGTATAAGCGCGTAACCCCGCACCCACACAAGCAATAATTAAATCTGCCCCGGCTACTCCTTCTGACATTAAGCTTTTTACCCGGTCTTGAATAATGCTTTTTAGTTGCGGTTGTACGTCCATTGCATAATCACCAATGTCTGTATTAGTGCGTTTTCTAGCAACTAAAAATATACTGGAAGCAAGAGCAGCAGAATTTTGACCGCGTAACCGAGAACCCATTTCTGTATCTAACGGCCATGCTTCTGTAATTGTAAATTTTGCCCGTCTTAAAGAATCAATTAATGTTGACCATCCGGCGGTTGTTTTATGGGCATAAACTACCACCATCATCCCGGCTTCTTTTAAGACTCGGTTGGCTTCACAAAAGGCTTGGTGCATCATATCTTCATAAGCTTTAGCAGCTTTCTTTTTATCCCCACCATGTCGAGAAGGTTCCATGATGGCTTCATTTTTTTTAGGTGTTAATTGTCCTGAAAAATGTTCTTTATAAAGATGTCCAATACTTCGTTTTAACCAAACGTAAAAGAAATCTGATAAATCAGCATAGGGAACTGAATCAAAATAAGGAGGGTCTGTAATAACTGCGTCTAATGATTCTGATTCAATACTCATTGACATTGATGATGCTCTTAAAGTTTTACATTGATTGACAAAAATTGCTGATGATACTTCTGAAATAAAATATTTAATAAAATTTATTCCCCATTTAAAAGCACCTGTTTTTTCTCCTAAAATGTTGGTTTCAGCAAAATCCCAAACCATAGGTAATGCTTGTCTTGAGAAAGTATTAGTAACACCTTCATCATCATTACCCCATCTTGCCAATGAAGATGAATAATCAGCTACTTTATCAATATTGAGTGATAAATAAGTAACAATTGCCTTAGCTAATTCCTCCTCATATCCCTGCTGTAATATTTCCTGGTGTGCTAACTTCACCCATTTAACAAACGTCATTAACGATAATAGTTGACGCGGAGTAAATAAATCCAACCATTTTAATAACCCATAGGGTTGAACTCGAAAACCTAAAACACCATATTCAGGTAAAGGTTCATTAGGAACTGTTAAACCCGTTTCTTCACAAAGTTTTTCTAACCTGATTTTGATTTTATAATCATCAGGAAGATAATGTAAATAATCAGTAGCAGATAAATAGGTTTTGCCTTGTTCTCCTGATGTTGTGCATACAATAGCCATTAATTGCTGATTTATTTTGCCTACTACACCTTCCTGTTTCACATACTTTACATCAACCGTTGTTCCACAATGACGACAAATAGAATTACCTCTTGTACTCCCAGAATTGGGGTCAAACCCTAACCCGTTTTCTGTATTAGATTCAATAACTTTAAACTCTACTTTCTTAGTTTGATAATTAGGAATAACCTGTAACGCTACATATTTTTTACTTTTTTTACATAACCAAGTTTGTCGCACTAAAGGAACCGTCGCCCCACAACTAGGGTTAGGACATTTAACCGTTCTAGTCCATAAATAAGCCACCGGAGTTAAAGATTGAGCTAAAGTTAATTGTTTCGGTTGAGATTGAGCAAATAAATCTAACTGTTCACCCTCTGAAATTAATATTTCTCCCACCCGAATTGCTGGGTATAAATCCCCGATTTCATCCCTAACATTTTCAATCACCCAATTCCCCCATTTTTCCACCTCATCCGCCAAATTTTTCCCATATTTTTGCGGATAAACTAACGTACACAATTCAATAATATGAGCAACCGGGTTTAAATCAACTGCATAGGTTTCACACCCTAACCGTAACGCCTCTAACGGAATCGCCCCACCCCCGGCAAACATATCTAAAACCTTCGGCGGTGGGACTTCATCTAAGGGGGTATTTTCCGGTAAATTTAATCTAATTTTTTGCGCTTCTAAAATTTGTTTTCTAGCTTTCTCTAACGTCGGAGTTCCCGTTTCCCATTTACATAAATCAATCATAAATTGTTTCAAAGCCGTGCGTTTCTGATGGCTTTCCGGCGCCGCCACTAAGGAAGCAAAAACCGCAGCCCTCGCCGCCACTAAAGGCCGTCTCGCCCACCATAAATGCAGGGTTGAAATATGACCCTTTCTAATGGATTTCTCCCTGGCGGCTTCCACAGATATTTCTCGAATCGGGATAAAATCTTCAATTAAACGACGTTCTGGGTTCATGGGAATTAGGAATAAAAAAGTTAGATAAGATTAATCTTAGAGGGACGGCGCGCCCATTCGTGTTAACTTAACACTAAAAGTAGGGATCAAACCAGAATTCCCTGGATCTGATCTCAAGTAGATGATCCCCCCTAACCCCCCTTAAAAAGGGGGGGACAGGAGATTAAATTCGGGCTTAAAAGGGGGAAGCAGGAGATTAAATTCGGGCTTAAAAGGGGGAAACAGGAGATTAAAGTCGGGCTTAAAAAGGGGAAACAGGAGATTAAAGTCGGGCTTAAAAAGGGGGACAGAAGGTCAAATTCGGGCTTAA
>MNYZ01000063.1:51817-66015 GCA_001873365.1 Oscillatoriales cyanobacterium CG2_30_40_61
CGGGCTTAAAAAGGGGAAACAGGAGATTAAAGTCGGGCTTAAAAAGGGGAAACAGGAGATTAAAGTCGGGCTTAAAAAGGGGGAACAGGAGATTAAAGTCAGGCTTAAAAAGGGGAAACAGGAGATTAAAGTCGGGCTTAAAAAGGGGGACAGAAGGTCAAAGTCCCCCTTTTTAAGGGGGATTTAGGGGGATCTAATCTCGGCTATAATCAGAGATTTTCGGCGGTCGTTGACGGACTTTGGGCCCGCCCCGACCCTACACACCGAATTTGTGTCCGTTTTTTAGGGTTAATAATCTTGATTATTATGAGTGTACAATCCATTTAAACTCGCTATAGCGCATTTTTTTGTAATGCTTCCCCCTCCACTAAATAACGAGTCACCTGCTTAATTTCCTTCGCATCCCTGGCTAAAACCTGAGTCGGGTTAGGAATCCTCAGTAATTCCGGGTTAGGTGTATGACATCCCCAAACCACATATAACCAATAGGAATCTCCCAACTGTAGGGCTTTGCGCCATTCATTTGCTGTTAAAGACACCCCTTGCCCCCGTTGCGCCCGTCCCTTCACCTCAATGCGTCGCACCGGGGGGGTTGCACACCATCAGGACTCGGCCCAATACTGCGAATATCAAAACCACTACCATCCTGATAATGACTAACATCCTCCGGTTGCCATCCCAGAGTGCGTTCATAGTCCATCACGAACTGCATGGCAAAGGCTTCCACCTCTGGGTCATTTCTCATCATCGTTGTTAAGACTTCCTGGGGTGTGGGATAAACCAGGGCTGTCCCCAAATACATCACCCGTCCGGGCCGAACAATTTGCAGATAACCTAGTTCGGTCTGTTTGGTTTTATACCGTTCTTGCAGGGTGCGGACTTTGTTTTGGGCGCTATCCCGTGCCACCCGATAGGTTTCATCCCCCCCAGCAACTTTAGCCGCCAATTTCATTTGAGTGACTTGGGCTTCTCGAATAGCCGAGTCCATGGCGGTTTTGAGATAATCTTGGCGAATTTGTAACTCCCGTTGGCGTTGGCTGCGGGCTTCATTCATTAATCCCAATTGGACTTTCACCTTTAACCAACTTTCCAGCTTTTGCTGTTCCGGGGGATTTAGGGGGTTTAAAATATCCCCGGAATCTGGAATAAAAGAGGGAGAAACCGGGGATAAATCGTGTAAACCGTCGGCCGTGATTAAACTGAGTTCACCAGAAAATTGTTCAGCCACCGCACAGAGTTGAGCTTTAAAAATCTGGGGCTCTCCTCGGCTGGTTTGGCCTTCAATTTGTACTTTAAAAAAGTGACAACGGTAGGGGGTATCGGTATCAGCATCGGTAAAAATAGCCGTTTGTTGTCCCACCTGTTCTTGCAGTTGTCGGTCTAGGCGCTCGGCTAAGGCGGCAAAGAGGCAATGTCCAGGGGAGAGAAATTCGGCATCTTGGTGACTAGAAACTTCTAAATGTTGTTTGTAAAATGTTAATTTCGGATAATTTTTTTCCGGGGTTCCTAACCGTCGCACCGCCTCCAACTGTTGGGAGCGAAATTCTTCTTTTAGATAGTTAATTCGCCATAAACCATCGGCTCTTACTTCTAAATTTACTCGCAAATATTCACAGGCTTTCTGGAAAAATTCTTCCACATAATAGGGCATTAAACGCTGTTCTTCTGAACGATAATCCTGGGTTTGGGTTGTGCAGATTTGAGTTAAATCGACATGGGATGTGGCTAATGCTAATCCCGTTGCTTTTTCTAAGGCTTGTAAGCGTTCAGGGGTTAACCTATCGATGGTTTCCATGGCTTCATCTTCATCCGCTTGGGAGTAAGTGGCTTCTCTGACTAAATCTTCAAAGCGAATTTCATTGACTTGTAAGAGTTGCCCAATTACATCAAAAACCCTATCGCCCATGGCATTTTTGATTTCTTCTAATTTGGTTAATAGTTTATTTAAAACCCGTCCTTCTACTGTGGTAATTGCCACAAAGTTAAAAATATAAACTTCGTGTTCCTGTCCAATGCGGTGAATTCGTCCCATCCGTTGCTCTAAACGGTTTGGGTTCCAGGGAATATCATAATTAATCATTAACCGACAAAATTGTAAATTAATTCCTTCCCCGGCGGCTTCGGTCGCTAAACAAATTTGTTTATTAGACCTAAAATCTTGTTGTGCTACTTTCCGTTGTAAAACATTCATCCCCCCATGAATTTCACAGGTAGTATAACCCCAAGCCTGAAGATTTTTTTTCAGATATTCTAAGGTATCCCGATGTTCGGTAAATATTAATAGTTTTCCCCTGGCGTCTTTTAATTCGTTAAATTCACTGCGTTTTAAACAGTTTTCTAATTCATTTAGTTTGCGTTCGGTTCCTTGTTCTATTGTTTCTTGGGCTAATTTAACTAAACGTTTGAGTACCCGTAATTCTTCTCGTAATTGTTCTAATTGTTCAGCTAAGGTTAATTCAATGGCAAAATCCTCTAAATCTTCTTCTGAACAATCATCGGTTTCTACTTCACTATCCACGGGTCTACCTAAGTTAATTAACCGTTGGCGTTGTTCCTGGGGAGGGAGTTTTTCTAATTCTTCTAATAAATTGGAAAACCGTTGTTGTCGTTTTTTTAAGGAATTAAGAATGGCGTTTAAACTACTAGCTAACCGTCGCTGTAATACTGTTCGCGCTAAGGCAACAGCGGCTTGTTTCCGTCCGAAGGTTTTACCTAAATAGCGGTTAATGTATAAGGTAACTTGGTGATAAAGAGATTCTTCCGCCGGAGATAGGGAAAAGGAAACGGTAATAGCATGGCGTTGTTTAAATAATTTTTTTCCGTTAAAGTCTCGGAGTTCTTCTTTAATTCGCCTTAAAAACCAAGGACTATTTTCTAAGTGGAGTAGCTGGGGATTAATTTCATTAGAAATAAATTGTTCTGGGTCTAATAAGCGTAAAAAGTTATGAAATTGATTGACGTCTCCTTGGTGGGGTGTGGCGGTTAGTAGAATAATTCTTTCTGTGATTTTGGATAGTTCTTCTGCTAGTTTATAGCGTCCGGTGCGGCGCAGTTCATCTCCTTGGGTTCGGGCCGAACATTTATGGGCTTCATCAATAATTACTAAATCCCAATCTACTTGTAAAAGCCCCGGAATCACATCTTCTCGTTTGGCAAAATCAATGGAGGTAATACATTGACGAAACCTTTCCCAAGGGTTGCCAGCGAGTTGATTTTTTGCCAAGGTTGAGGTAATTACTTCATAGGTTTCGGCAAATTTGTTTTTGAGTTCATCTTGCCATTGGGTAGTTAAGGGGGCTGGGGTAAGAATTAAAACCCGTTCTATCACACCCCGCAGTTTTAATTCTTTGATAAGTAACCCCGTCATAATGGTTTTTCCGGCTCCTGGGTCATCGGCTAGGAGAAACCGTAATCTAACTTGGGGCAGAATACGTTCATAAACGGCTTCAAGCTGGTGTGGGAGGGGACGGACTCCACTTAAACTAACGGCAAAATGGGGGTCAAATGCAAAAGCGGTTTTGATGCGAGTTGATTCAATGAACAGGGAAAAGGCATTGGCGTCAACGGTTTGAGCAGAGTGGCTTTGCTGTTGGGCGAGGTGGTTTTCTATTTCTGTGACGGTGAGAATGGCTTCTCGGAGTTCTCCGTTGGTGGTGCGGACTTGCAAGAGGACGGTATCGTCTATCAGGTCAGCCGTTTCCACGGTAACAAGTCCGGTAAATTGTGTTGGGATTAAAATACGTTTACCGAGAATTTCATCAATCATGATTAAAATGTTATATGGAACTGGGAAATCTCCAAACAACGGGGTTATTTTAACCGTTGCAAGGGAACAGTATTTGGGTCAAGAATTTTGGGACTGAGACTCCCAAATTTAATCGCTAATGACATTTTATCTTTATTTGAGAAAACATGGGTGACTTCCCCAATCCCAAAGGTACGATGAAAAACTTTATCCCCAACTTTCCAATCCTTAACATCCGATTCTAAATTAACATTTTGTCCTAGTTTTTTAGTTTCTGTGGGTGATTTTGACTCTTTTTTAATTCCTTTATTTTTAGTGGTTTTAGGTTGAATCGGAGGAGTATAACTATGAATTAATCCTTCGGGTAATTCCGGCAAAAACATTGAGGGTATACAGGGTTCTAAACGTCCCCATAAACGCCGTTGACAAGCATGGGTTAAGAATAACTGTTCTTGGGCGCGAGTAATTCCCACATAACATAAACGTCGTTCTTCTTCAATGGATAAGGGATCATTTAAACTGCGATAATTGGGGAAAAGTCCCTGTTCTAAACCGACTAAAAATACAATCGGAAATTCTAATCCTTTTGCCGCATGGAGGGTTAATAAGGAAACCGCTTGTTGTCCTTCTTTTAAGTTATCTAAATCGGAAGCTAAGGACGCAGTAGCTAAAAATCCGCCCAGGGTATTATCCTCATATTCCTCTTGAAATTGGGAGACAGCATTAGTCAATTCTTTAATATTTTCTAAGCGGTTTTCGGCTTCGTCTGTTCCTTGATTTTTCAAGTCTTGAATATAACCCGCATCTTCTAAAATTCCTTCTAAAATTTGCATAGCGGAATGGTCTTCTATTCGTTCTTGCCAAGTTTTAATCGTTTGGGCAAATTGATTCACTGATTTAGCTGAACGTCCGGCTATGGTGTTAACTGAATCTTGATCACTAATTACTTCCCAAAGGGGTATTCCTAACTGTTGAGAGGCATTCATTAACCCGTCAATAGTTGTTTTACCAATACCACGACGGGGAACATTAATAATTCTGAGTAAACTCATACTATCGGCGGGGTTGGCAATTACTCGTAAATACGAGATGGAATCCTTGATTTCTTTGCGGTCATAGAACCTTAATCCCCCGACAACCGTATAGGGAATATTATTTCTTAATAACACATCTTCTAGGGCGCGGGATTGGGCGTTGGTGCGATATAAAATCGCAAACGCACCATAATCTAATTCGGGATTTTGTTTGCTAATTCCTTGAATTTGTGCTAGAATAAAGTTAGCTTCATCTACTTCATCATCTGCCCGATAACAATAAATCGGTAGACCTTCGCCTCGGGTGGGACGGAGAACTTTATCAATCCGTTCGGTATTTTGTTGAATTAGATGATTAGCAACTTGTAAAATATTTTCCCGGGAGCGATAATTTTCCTCTAATTTAATCATAGTCCGGGTATCATCATCGGGTAAGCGATCGCCAAAATCCTGTTGAAATTCTAATAATATTTTATAGTCCGCCATCCGAAACGAATAAATAGATTGATCTACGTCTCCCACGACAAAAATAGAGCGATTTTGCCAATTTTTAATAGTTCTAGGGTTTTCGCCATTGGTAACTAATAAGCGAATAAAATTATATTGAGTGCGGTTAGTATCTTGATATTCGTCTACTAAAATATGACAAAACTTTTGATGCCAATAGGCTAATATTTGTTCATTTTGACTGAGTAAATCAACGGTAACTCTAATTAAATCATCAAAATCTAAAGCGTTATTTGCAGCTAATTGAGATTGATAGGAACTATAAACCTCTGATACAACTCTCCCATAATAATCGGGATTTTCCCTAGCATATTGTTGAGGCGAAAATCCGAGGTTTTTAGCATTACTAATCGAATATCTAATTTTTTTAGGTTCAAATTTCTTATCGTCTAAATTCATATCTTTGAGAACGATATGCTTAACTAATTTTTGAGCATCATCTTCATCAAAGATGGAGAAATTTTTATCCCATTTTCTTCCACTTTCGTCTTGATATTTATTAATATCATATCTGAGAATCCGAGCGCACAAACTATGGAAAGTTCCCATCCAAAGATGTTTGCTAATACTGCGATAAACCTTTGATCTCAAGCGAGTTTGTTCATCGGGTGCTAAAGCTGACAAGGGTTTTCCAAATTCGAGTTCTGCCTGTTGTTGAGCAAAAATTAACTCCACCCGTTCCTTAATTTCCTTAGCTGCTTTATTAGTAAAAGTCACCGCCAGAATATTCTCAGGATGAACCCGATGGCTACGAATTAAATTAGCGATGCGATAGGTTAAAGCCCGTGTTTTACCCGAACCCGCTCCGGCCACCACCAGCATCGGGCCACAAAAATGTTCCACCGCTTGACGTTGGCAGGTATTGAGATGGCTAAGGAAATCAATGGTTTGAGTCATGGCTACAGAAAACACGGGAATTCAATTAATTCTATCCTATCTATAGCCGGGAATCGGGAATACCAGAACTAGAATTACTTAAGATTTTTGAATTCGGTTATAGGTCTGGTGAACCATATCCAGTAAGGTTAATAACTGTTGCCATTGGGCATCTCCAGTCCCATTAGCACTTTGCTGTTCTGTGGTTAAACGGTCTTTTAATTGTGTGAATAAATCATTAACCGAAGCGTCGCCAGAGGAATTGTCTATCTCGTACCGACTTTCCTCGGAATCGTCATCCTCTTCAGAATCGGCTGAGTCTGAGTGAATATCCTGGGCGGTTTCTGCTAAGGTCAAAGCCCGTTGAGCAATATTTTCAGGGAGTTTAGGACGTTCTCCTAAAGCAATCCTAGACAATTCTAGCAATAGTTGACGCACCTGATCAATCCATTGGCTTTTTTCAGATTGCCAACCGGTTTTGGCTGATTTTTGCAGAATATCTTGGGCTTTTTGGGCTAAAGGTAGGGCTTGAGTGGAAACACTATCAGGTAATTTAGGAGTATCTGCCAAAGAAGCACGGGCGACTTCAATTAAGAAGTCATGGACTTGCTTGACCCACTCAAGATCGGATAATTGTGAACTTACTCTAGGCATATCTTAAACTCTGGTGATTTTTTTACCAATAAATGTGGAACATCAATACACAGTCCTCCATTACTCTTTGCAGGTTGCACTTTGTTTAAGGTGGGGGATTTTGGGTAGATCAGTTCAAATAAATGTTTTCAGGGTTAGATTTTTTCAATCCCTAAAATTAATCTAAAACCCAGTTTATCAGAAAATTGGGTTTTAAACCCCTAAGTTCTACTTAGGCTTTTTATTCTATTTTAGAGTATACTAAAGAAGTGATTGTGAGCAACAAAAATAATGAAAGCCAGGTATCGCTACCGAATCTACCCAACTGACCAACAAAAGAGGCTGATGTCTCAATTGTTTGGTTGTTGTCGTGTGGTTTTTAATGATGCCTTAGCATATTGCAAGCAGGAGTATCAAAACGGAAACAAAAACCTTCTAGCAGTGAACTCTCTAAAAGACTTACAGAACTCAAGAAAACCGAGGAAAAAGAATGGTTGACAGAAGTTTCCTCTGTTCCTTTGCAACAGTCTTTGAGAGATTTAGAGCAGGCTTATTCCAACTTTTTTAAATCCTGTAAAGGACAAAGAAAAGGCAAAAAATTTAAACCGCCTAGATTTAAGAAACGTAAATCCAAGCAATCAGCTAGATTTACTGATAACAGTTTTAAACTCTATCCTAATTCTAATTACATTTGCCTAGCTAAAATAGGTGATATCAAAGTAATCTGGAGTAGAGAATTACCCGCAATTCCTTCTAGTGTTACCCTAATCAAAGATAGTGCTGATAGATATTTTGTCAGCTTTGTAGTTGAGTTTAGTCCCAAACAATTACCCCAGAATGGACAAAGTGTTGGAATTGACTTAGGAATCACTGATTTTGCTACATTAAGCAACGGTGAAAAAATTAAATCACCTAAACCTTTAAAGAAACAATTAAAGCGTTTAAGGAAATTACAACGCCATTTGTCAAGGAAACAGAAGGGGAGTAAAAGAAGGGAAGTTGCTAGAAAGAAACTAGCCAAACTTCACGCTAAAATTTCTGATACCCGAAATGATTTTTTACACAAACTTTCAACCAAGGTTATTAGTGAAAATCAAACAATAGTCTTGGAAGATTTGCATGTATCAGGGATGATGAAAAACCGAAAACTATCCCGTGCTATTAGTGACTTGGGTTGGCAGTATTTTAGAACTATGTTAGAAGCTAAGTCAGTCATGTACGGGCGGGATTTTCAAGTGATTGATAGATGGATTCCTACTTCTCAAATTTGCTCTTGTTGCGGTTTTCATAGTGGCAAAAAAGAGCTAAATATTAGAGAGTGGATTTGCCTTAATTGTGGAAATTCTCATGACAGAGATATTAACGCCGCAGTAAATATTTTAGTCGCCGGAGGGCATTCGGAGACTTTAAACGGACGTGGAGGCAGACGTAAGACTACCGCCAAGATAGCAGTAGCCATTGAAGCGTCAACCCATCCAGCACTTGAGCAGCTATCAATTTTTGATCTGCTTAAATAGATGGAATCCCCGTCCGTTTACGGCGGGGCGGATGTCAACAAAAAACCGGGTTTAAAAGTTTCAGTCCCTATCTAGGACAGCTATTAATTTACTTCTCTGTGAGATTCCACACCCCTTCCCAGGTTTCATCCGGGGGTTGGGTGGTTTCATACAGAATACAGCGATCAACGTGCAGTTTAGCCGCTTTATTTTTGGGATCGATTTCCAAAACCGTCAGAAATTCCCGTTTAGCACTTCTCAAAGATTCTTTGGCTTTTGCTGCAAATTTGCGTTTGGCTAAATCAACCATTTTTCTAAGTTTCGGTAGGGGCATTTCTGCGGCTTCGTCCTCTAACATTTTTTGGGTATTGACATCGGTGGTAAACTGTTTGAGTTTAACGATGAGTAATTTTTTAGTTTCCCGAGGAGTAAATCCTTTGACTTTTTCCGGTAAAATGGCTAAGGCTTCCTCGACTGGCATCTGTTTAAATTCTTCTAGGGCTAACCGCTTGATGATATTTTCATCTAATATTTCGGTGAGTTTCTCCAAAGAATTTCTTAATAACATTTGTCCTAATAAATCCTTATCATCGTAGGAGAGTTTTTTCATTTGAACTTCGGAGACTTCTTCGAGTTCTTCTAATAACGGCACTATTTCATCGGCGGTTAATTTTTGCGTGGCGGGTTTGAGATAATATTCCCGTCCTAGATGATAGTGGTCGATGATCCCCTGTTGTTTTTCGGAAATTGGTCGGACTAATTTCCCTTCCCGAATACCAACAAGTTCATATATTCTCACCGGTTGGCTTTTGCCTTTGACGGTGATAAAATCGAGTTCCCGCACAATTACCCGATCAGCATAATGGATATAGGTATTCTCGCTAATTACGATATCCGTGCCATATTGTTTACTGGTTCCTTCTAAACGGGAGGCGAGGTTCACTCCATCCCCAATCGAGGTTAATTCCATCCGTTTACTCGACCCAATATTTCCCGATACCACCTCATCGGAATGCAGGCCCATACCAATACCAATGGGCATTAACCCCTGGGCGACCCGACCTTCATTGTATTCAGCTAAACGGTAGCGCATTTCCACCGCCGCTTGCATCGCCATCCAGGGATGGTCTTCCAGGGGGGCCGGAGAACCAAATACGGCCATTAACGCATCTCCGATATATTTATCCAGGGTTCCTTTATATCCCAATACCGTGTCTACCATTTCCTCAAAATAGGAGTTGAGCATAGTAACCACTTCCTCGGCCTGTAGTTTTTCGGTTAAGGTAGTGTAGCCCCGAATATCGCTAAATAAAACCGTCACCTGTTTGCGTTTTCCACCCAGTCCGGTATCTCCACTGGCTAACAGTTGTTCCGCGACTTCTGGAGTCATGTAGCGATACATTAGGTTCTTAACTTCTTTCTCGCCACTAATATCTTCCATGACCACTAAAACCCCACTGACTTTTCCGGGGTTATTAATATCGGACATGGAATTAATTGATAAATTCACACTCCGAGAAGATTCATTTGTCCCCGGAAATAGGGTTTGATCGGGATAATATTGTTGGCGATCCTTGGCATCTTTTGGAGCCAGGGCTGCATCAAACCATTTACTAAAATCTCCGTCTTTAACCTGAATTAAATTTCGCACAGAGCGCCCTTGCACCACATCTTCCTCGCGGATTCCTAGGAGTTCCATGGCACAATCATTTGTGGCAATCATTCGACCTTCTTTATCGGTAGAAATAACTCCATTACTGAGCGATCGCAGAATATCTTTTTGCCGTTGTTCCTGTTCTTTGACTTTTTGGAATAATTTGGCATTTTGTAAGGCAACCCCCGCTTGAATATTAAATGCCTGCATGAATTCTAAATCATTAGTATTAAAGCTGGCTTTCCATTGTTCCGGGGCTTCTGGCCAACTTTCGGGATCATAAGGAGGGTGTTCTCCTTGTTTTTTCTTATTAATTAACTGAGTCACCCCAATCAGTTGATTATCGGCATTATAAACGGGCGTACATAACATACTGCACGTCCGATATTTAGTTTTTTGATCCGTTTCTTTAGAGGTTTGGGAACGAGGATCATTATACAAATCAAAAGGAATTAATAAGGGTTCACCACTTTGGGCAACAACTCCAGCAAATCCGGCATTTCTAGGAATCCGAATTTCTATCAGTTTTTCATTAATCGGAATCTTCGTCCAAAGTTCGCCTTTTTCTTCATCTAATAACCAGAGGGTACTGCGATCGGCATTCATTAATTCTTTTGCCTGATCCATAACATTTTTTAGGGTTTCCTCTAAGTCCAAACTACTCTTACTTAGGGCATTAACCGCATTCATTAAAGCGGCCGCGGCCCGTTGTCTGACCGTGGCGGCATAGAAGGAGCGAGAGGACTCTAAAATTAGGCGAATTGAAGGAACAAATTCTTCAAATATCTTTTCATCGTCGGCTGTAAATCCCTCTAAATCTATTTTTTCATCTAAGGGAGCTAGGGGGTTGGAATTTAGTTTTAATTTATTCAGTAATTGTACCACTGCCACCAAGCCATCTTCATCATTTAAAAGAGGCATAACGACCATCGTATAAGTCCGATAGCCATTTTTCTGATCCATTTTCTTAGCGGCGGCCGAACGGGGATCATTATAAAAATCGTAGGGAATATTAACCACCGTCCGAGTCGTCGCCACTTCTCCGGCGATTCCGGCGGTGGCCGGGATTCTCAATTCTAGGGGTTTACCATCCTGTCCGCCCGCTACAATTGACCAAAGTTCGTGTTTTTCTTCATCCACTAGCCAGATCGTTGTCCGATCGGCATTTAAAAGTTCTCCTATTTTAATAGTAATCGACCGCAACATTTCATTGAGGATTTCCTCAAACCCCTGGGCATCGAGCAGATTATTCAGCATCGATAGGGTTTGATTCACGGTTTTTAGTTTATCCTCAACCTCTTTAACCACAATTACGAAATTGTCTTTGGTTAAAGGGGCCAGAAAAGAGGAGAAATTGCCTCCACCTCCTGAGGTAGGAACTAAACTCCCATTCATCGAAGCAGATGATTTTTGCTGTGGGGTCTCACCCCGGACTTTGCTCATACTCTTTCGATTAGCTGTAGACTCCTCAACGGGCGTTACATCAATCACTTGTGATGAAACCACCGTTGACTCTCCTGATATAGAATTGGTCGGGGATGCAGATTTCATAGGGGTTTAAGACATAGATTGGGGTTCAAACAGTCTTGTAGGGGAAAATTAATATTTTTTTAAGTTTTGAACTATCAACAGAAAATAGCCCATAGACAATTACTGTTTACCAGTTTACGTTGGATATTGACAAGTCGCTAGGTTTAATCCCATTTGGGGTCAGCCCGGTTTGTCAAACCATTGTTCCACTTAGTATAGATTCTCGTCTGTGTTTTGTTCTACCAATTTGGAAAAAATCGGGCCAGAGGGATCACAGATTTAAGATGATTTCACGGATTTCACGGATTTGATCTATCAGGACTTGGGCAAGCACGCTATATAGTGTACTGGCCTAAGTCCTGTGATAGTGTAAAGATTGCCTAAAATTATGCCTTAACATTTGCTGATATGCCTCTAAGTTGGAATGAAATTAAGCAAAGGGCGATCGCCTTTTCTAAGGAATGGGAAACTGAAACTTCAGAGAAATCAGAGTCACAATCATTCTGGAATGATTTTTTTAATGTGTTTGGCATTTCCCGGCGACGGGTGGGAAGTTTTGAGCTACCAATTAAAAAGGCGGATAATAAACAAGGCTTTATCGATCTTTTGTGGAAAGGGATGATTTTGGTGGAGCATAAGTCTAGGGGCAAGGACTTAGATAAGGCTACACAACAGGCAAAAGATTATTTTCCCAATTTAAAAGAGCATGAATTACCAAAATATATTTTAGTTTCGGATTTCCAAAAATTCCGGCTTTATGATTTAGATACGAACGAAACTACGGAGTTTGAGCTACAGGATTTTGTAAATTATGTCCATCTATTCGACTTTATAGCGGGATATGAAAAACGGGTTTATAAAGATGAAGATCCTGTCAATATTAAAGCGGCGGAATTGATGGGAGAACTGCACGATCGCCTCAAAGAAATTGGCTATAGTGGGCATGATTTAGAAGTGTATCTGGTGCGGCTATTATTCTGTATGTTTGCGGATGATACGGGGATTTTTAATAAGGGAATTTTTTGGGAATATATCGATCTGCATACGAAGGAAGATGGCAGCGATTTGGCGATGCACATTGCTTCGATTTTCCATGTTTTAAATACTCCAAATAATAAGAGGTTAAAAAATTTAGATGAAAATTTAGCGCAGTTTCCCTATGTGAATGGCAAGTTATTTGAGGAGACTGTAAAACCTGCGGCTTTTGATAAACCGATGCGTGAAATGTTGTTAAAGGCTTGTGGGTTTGATTGGGGAAAGATTTCCCCGGCAATTTTTGGATCGATGTTTCAGGCGGTAATGAATCAGACGGAAAGGCGCAATTTAGGAGCCCATTATACTTCTGAAAAGAATATCCAAAAGTTGATTAAGCCGCTTTTTTTGGATGATCTTTATATTGAATTTGAGAAGGCTAAGGGTAGTAAGGGCAAACTAGAAGCATTACATAAAAAGATTGCTAATTTATATTTCCTTGATCCTGCCTGTGGTTGTGGTAATTTCTTGATTATCACTTATCGGGAATTACGAGATTTAGAGATTTTAATTTTATTGGAATTGAATAAGAGTGGGCAGTTATTTACGGATATTAGCTCAATTATTCAAGTCGATGTTGATCAGTTTGCAGGGATTGAATATGATGAATTTGCGGTGCGTGTGGCTGAGGTGGCGATGTGGTTAATTGATCATCAAATGAATTTGAAGGTGAGTAATGAGTTTGGGCAATATTTTGTGCGGTTGCCATTAAAGAAATCCGCGAAGATTGTGCATGGTAATTCGTTGCGGATTGATTGGGGGGATGTTGTTGCAAAAGAGAAGTTAAATTTTATTTTAGGTAATCCTCCATTTGTTGGCGCAATGATCATGAATGATCAACAAAGAAATGATATTGCATACGTTTTTAATGGAGAGAAAGGAACGGGTGTATTAGATTATGTCTGTGCTTGGTATCTGAAAGCTTCACAAATCATACAAAACAACAAAATAAATGTAGGTTTTGTTTCTACTAACTCAATATCTCAAGGTGAACAAGTTTCTATACTTTGGAATATTCTTTTTAATAAATATAACGTCAAAATTAATTCTGCACATCGTACTTTTAAATGGAGTAATGAAGCAAAAGGCAATGCTGCCGTACATTGCGTTATTATTGAATTTTCTTTCTTCGATGCTATAGAAAAATATATTTTTGATTATCAAGACATTAATGGCGAACCACTTGTGATAAAAGCTAAGAATATTAATCCTTATCTAGTAGATGGAAATAATATTATTATTAATAATCGAAGTGTTCCTATTTCTGATATTCCCTTAATGCGTTTCGGAAGTATGCCAAGAGATGGTGGAAACTTCATTTTTAGTGAAGCGGAAAAAGAAGAATTTATTAAAATTGAGCCTCAAGCTAAAAAATGGATAAGACCCTATATATAGCAGTCCTAAATCATTATCAAGAGCATGATATAATGATATACACTACTTGATTATGACAATAAAAATTATGAATGACTTACAACAGGCAGAAAAAGAGCGGAACAAAGAAATAGCTGAATTAGAAATTTTAATTGAGAGTAATCTTTCGGCAAGAGAACTAAAACGAGCAATAGCTGTCAGGATGGCGCTCACCGGTAAAATTTACCGTGAAATCAGCCAAATTTTAGGTGTAAGCGAATTTTTTGTTGGGCATTGGAAAAAAGTTTTTAAAGGCAAAGGAATCGCTGGATTAAAAC
>MNYZ01000036.1 GCA_001873365.1 Oscillatoriales cyanobacterium CG2_30_40_61
AGTAGCAAACAGTGGTGGCGACCACTGTATCCCGTATATACGATTCGACATCGTAGAGTCTTTGCCCTGCTGGGTTTTTGATGCTTTTGATCTTCCCTTCATCGGCGTATTTTCTTAATGTGTTTGGATGTAGACCCAGAAATTCGACCGCTTTTCTGAGTGGTATGTATGCCATACATTAAACTATAGCATACATGAACATCTGTTAATAAAACTGACACTGTTGAATAACCCTAGTTTAATCTTCCAAGCACCAAGAGAGTAGGACTAATAGTACGACTAAACCGATCGAATTGGGTAGGTGGAGTCCTGTAATCAGATCAATGATAGAGAAAATCCCCGCCTCCGTGATCAATACCCCCAAAAACATAATTAAGCCAGCGAATATTAACAGCATATTAATTATAAAAACTTATATTTCCAGGATTAATTCGGAAACCCGAACTGAAAAGAACCCGTGGCAAACCCGATCAAAATGCCTTGATCCTCTAAAATAGTAATAGTGGTCTGTATAACAACAACGGGTTATTAATCAATGCTCAAGACCCTTCAACATGACTTCCGCATTATCTTTGAGCGTGATCCTGCCGCTCGCAACTGGTTAGAAGTCCTATTCTGCTATCCCGGTCTTCAGGCCTTATTATTCCACCGCCTGGCGCACGGGTTATATATTTTGGGGCTTCCCTTTATTCCCCGCCTGATTTCCCATCTGGCTAGATTTTTCACGGGAATAGAAATTCATCCTGGGGCTGTGATTGGCAAGGGCGTATTCATCGATCATGGTATGGGAGTTGTGATTGGTGAGACGGCTATTTTAGGGGATTTTTGCCTGATTTATCAAGGTGTCACCCTAGGAGGAACCGGAAAAGAAAGCGGGAAACGCCACCCCACCCTGGGGGAAAATGTGGTGGTTGGCGCCGGAGCCAAGGTTTTAGGTAATATTCAATTAGGGGAAAATGTTCGGATTGGGGCCGGATCGGTGGTGCTCCGGGATGTTCCGGCTAACTGTACCGTGGTTGGGATTCCGGGTCGGATTGTCTACCGCTCTGGGGTGCGGATTGATCCCCTCGAACATGGCAGTCTTCCCGACTCAGAAGCGCAGGTGATTCGGATGTTAGTGGATCGGATTGAACTATTGGAACAGCAGGTACAAACCCTGCAACAACAGTCCTCCGTTGCTCAAAATCAACTCGAAGCGGCTCTAAAATTGGAATACTGTCCTAATCCTGAGCGGTTATCGGTTCGGGAACAAACAACCAATTATGGTCAAGAATACTCGGTTTCCACGGCTACCCATTGTCGGATAAAAGATAGAACAATTCAACAATTTTTAGATGGTGCTGGGATTTAATTGTTGTTGAAGTGCGGTTTTAACTTGCTCAAATTCAGTTTGAATTTGAGCATATATTTTTTCAGATTCAGATTCAGATAAGGGATTTTGAGTTTGATTACATTGACGGGCTAGGGTTTCTAATTTTTGGCAGTATTCTGATAGTCCAAAAGCACCCAGGGTTCCACTAATTGATTTTAAAGAATGGGCTGCCGGTTGTAAAGCCTCGGCGTCGATTTTGATGATCGCTTTGGCAATATTTTCTAACAGTTCGGGGGCCGTATCAAAGTAAATCTCAATCACTTCTTCTAGGGCTTCCACCTCTCGTAAACCTTCTAAAACCTTAGCATCTAAAATCGTTGAGTTTAAACTTTGATTTGAGGTTTTATCAATAGTAATTTCCGCCTCTAAATTCGAGCTTTGGTTGCTCAGAGGCTGACATTTACTTAAAACATGGATTAATTGTTCCATGCGAATGGGCTTACTAATATAATCATCCATGCCCGCACTGATACACTCATGGCGATCGCTTTCCATCGCATTCGCCGTTACCGCAATAATTCTGGGTCGCATCGGTTGAGATTTCTCGGAATTGCCATATAATTTTTGAATCTGACGCGACGCCTCTAACCCATCCATTTCCGGCATTTGCATATCCATCAAAATCACATCATAGGGTTGACGACGCAGGGCTTCTAAAACTTCAAAACCATTCCCCGCCACATCGGCCCGATATCCCATCCGTTGTAATATTTGTAAAGCAACTTTTTGATTTACTAAATGATCTTCTGCTAATAGAATTCTCAGGGGTAATTGTTCAGCGAGTAAAGGAATATCCTGGGACGATCGCAAATTTCCCCGGTTGCGACTGTGTAAATAGGTTTGACTCTGAACATGAACTGCTAAAGGTTCTTCTCCTAAAATATTAATTAACACATTATAAAGTTGGGATTGTTTAATTGGTTTATTTAAACAGGCTGCAATTTCAATCGATTTAGATTTGCCTAAATTTTCTCCGCCTACGGATGTTAATAAAATCAAAGGTAACTTTTGATTGGCCGGTAACTGACGAATTTTTTGAGCTAAGGTCAACCCATCCATAGCCACCATTTGCATTTCAATAATTGCCCCATCAAAGGTTTGACGCTGCAACCATTCCAGCGCCTTAACTCCATTTTCCACCGTTTGGCTTAACATTCCCCAGGCTTGGGTTTGGAGTTTTAACATCTGGCGACTGCTGGCATTATCATCCACAATTAATAACTGTTTTCCTGCTAATTCATTCCGGGTTGACCATTCAGGAGATAAATTAGAACCGGACTGAGTAACAACGGTAAAATAAAAGGTTGAACCTGGGCGATTTTGTTGATTTTTTTCGGTTTTATGATCATCTTCATCTAACAGACAAAAGGAATCCAAAGATTGTTCAAGTTTAAAATTAATCGGTGGATCTCCCGCCGTTTCCCCTTGACTTTCCACCCACATCTGCCCCCCCATGAGTTCCGCTAATCGTTTGCTAATTACTAATCCTAAACCCGTACCGCCATATTGACGATTAATTGAGGAATCTACCTGACTAAAAGACTGAAAAAGTCGATCCATTCTATTAGCAGGAATCCCAATTCCCGTATCTTGAACCGCAAACCTAATTTCATAGAAAGAAGCATCTAAACCACTATCTTGAGGCGGATATTTTTCTGGAATTTTACCGGATTCAATTGGAGAATCATTAATTTTTTCTGCTGTTACGGATACCACAACTTCTCCCGTTTCCGTAAACTTCACCGCATTACTCAAAAGATTAACCAGAACTTGACGTAATCTTGCCATATCCCCGACAATTTGATTGGGGGTACAGGGATCAATTAAATAGGCTAAATCAAGATTTTTACTGGCGGCTTTAGTTACCAATAAATCCAAGGATTCTTCAATACAAGTTCTTAAATAAAAGGGATGATTTTCTAAATCTAATTTTCCTGATTCAATTTTAGAAAAATCCAAAATATCATTAATTAAAGAAAGTAAGGCATCACTACTACTACGAATGGTTTCTACAAAATCTTGCTGCATCGGGGTTAGGGCCGTATCTAATAATAATCCAGTCATCCCAATTACCGCATTCATCGGAGTCCTAATTTCATGACTCATGGTGGCTAAAAATTCACTTTTTGCCCGGGTTGCTGCTAGGGCTTGATCCCGTGCTTTTGCTAAAGCGGTGGAGGTTTCTTGACGTTCAATTTCACCTCCTATCCATTGAGCCATTAATTTTAATAAATCTCGATCCACCGCTTGAAATGGCTCGGATAAGGCTTGAGAACTCCAAAAACAGAGGGTTCCATAAACCTCTCCTTCAACAATTACTGGCGTTCCCATATAGGCTTCAATTGGGAAGGTTTTATTGGCTGGACAAAAGGGCAAACCTGAAAATTTTATCGATTCAAAATACAAGGGTTGTTTGGCTTTAATTGTGACTTGGCAAAATGTATCTTCTAGTCGGTATTTTTGTCCAATTTGAATTGATGAATTAGGGGCAATCACCGCTATAATTTTATAGGAATAACATTCTTTTTGCTCACTGTCTAGCCCTAAGTTGGGATCGATTTTAACCCGGGATAAAATCCCATATTCTAAGCCAAATTTTGTACAGCCTAATTCTAAAATTTGTTGCAGTCGCGTCTCAAAGGTGAACTCTTGACCGGAGGTAATTTGATAAAGTGTTCTAATTGAAGATTCACTATCTTGAAGTTGTTGTTCCCGTTGTTTGCGTTCGGTAATATCTCGCGATACCCCAATAATTTCATAAACACTTCCGGTGGTGGTATCTCGAATGGAACTACTGGTGGTTTCAAACCAAATATAATCCCCATTTTTATGATAAATTCGATATTCAATAGTATAGATAACATTTTGTTGTAAAATAATTTTATAGGCTTTAATAATCACATCTAAATCATCGGGATGGATAAATTGGGGTAACTGATTTCCGATTAATTCCTCCGGTTCATATCCTAATAAACTCCGACAGGCGGGAGACGCATATAAAAAGACTCCTTCGGGGGAATGACGGGTAATCATATCCGTTGAATTTTCCGCCATTAATCGATAGCGTTGCTCACTTTCTTGACCTTGAACTTGGGCTTCGGCTAGGGCTTGCAACATTCCATTAATTGCTTCGGCTAAACTTGATAATTCATCCTCTCCCGTTGCTTCAATTCTTAAACTCAAATCTCCGGTTTTCCTAATTTCATTCACGGAACTATTTAGGTGGGTGAGTCTAGCTAAAACCAACTTTTCTAATAGTAATAGGGTAAGGGCTCCAAAAATTAATCCGACCCCTAATAAAAATAAAGTGAAATAAGCTAAAGTGGTTTGACCTTGTTGATAAATAGGACGACGAACTTGAACCTGTAAAAGTAATTTAGGTTGACCATAAATATCTGCTATCATAGCGGAGGCGATCGCTGTTTCTGCATTCAAAGATTGTAACTCAATTGCCTGGGGATCGATCAAGTTTTCCGTGTAAGGTTGAATTTGAGGAGACAATAAAACCCGATTAATTTTCATCTCCTCAGAAATTAAATTTAAGGTTAAAGACTGTTGGGTAATTTCATTTAATCGTTGAACTTCTGAGATATTAAGATAACGTCCTAAAATCAATACTCCTCGACTTGGTCCCGAGGCGGAACTGGTTAAAATAGGCCGGGAAACAATTAATAATGGACTTTCGGGTAAAACAATGATTCCTTGTAGGGAAACAGGCTTTAAATCCGGTTCTTTGAGACTCGCTAATAAGGGACTATTTAAGACCAGATGGGGGGAAAGACTGGGGGGAATTGGTATTTCCTGACGACGTTGGGAATCAAATCCTTTACTAAAAACCATCTCCCCTTGAGAGTTAATCAAAATCAGTAAATTAATTCGCAGGTCAGCGAAGGTGGTATCCACTAAATTAGACGCAATATATTGATGGTTACGAGCGTCAATAAAGCGATAGGTGTCATCCCATTTTGCTTGATCCTGAGCAATTAAGTCTAAACTATCTAAATCATCATTAATTGCATTTAAAGCCTGAATAATATCTTGGCGCACATACTGATTTTCCAATTGTCGAAAATCATGTACCAGCAGCAAGGAGGCACTAATATACATCGCCACGATTAACCCAATTAGGGCGGCACTAATAATGATCAGTGTTTTTTTTCGTAATTTCATGGCGGTATTACCTTAGACGTGCTGTTGGGCTGTGTAAGGGGTTACGGTTTGCCCCCCTTTTTTCAAGATTTCAATTCTATACAACCGTAAATGCACCCCATCAATAGTTACAATCAATGCAATCACCCCAGGGGAATCCTACTGAAATAAATTCTATCTGTGATTGTATCTTGCTTTTTGGAGTTCGTAGTGGGTCTAAACAGAAGTTAAGGTTAAGAATAATATTTTACTCCTGATTTTATGGAGTTGGGTTAAAAATTGATTATCCCCAGGTATCGATCCCCGGGTTTAGTATTAATAATTAAATTATTGTAAATATTTCTGGACAATCACCCATCCCGATAGGGACACGGCACTAAAAGCAAAAAATAAACCCAGATTTAGACTCAGATGCAAAGGACGCGCCCAAGGATTTTTGGGATGAATTTGGCTGGCACTCCAGGCCGATCCTAATACTAAACCTACCACAATTAATCCGGCGGCTAGATGAATTGAATGTCCTAAACTCCCGTAATATCCAAGAGTTCCCACTAAACCAACCGTTAATAAAATTAGGACTAAACCCACCATCCCCCCACCGATCAGATAATGAAAAGTTCTGAGTCCTTTGGGTCGAGGTTGTTTACGGGCGCTCGAATATAGCATCCATCCTCCGGTTATCGCTAACAAAACATACGCGAAAACAGAAAATCCCATCGACCAAGCCGCAATTTTCCACAACCATAAAAACGAGGGTAAATTCATAACACAGATTTAAACGGATTAAAGGGATTTCACAGATAGGGATTTTAACGGATGTTAATTTCAAGATTTACCGTCATAAGGGTAAATTCATAACACGGATTTAAACGGATTAAAGGGATTTCACAGATAGGAATTTTAACGGATGTTAATTTCAAGATTTACCGTAATATTCTACGGCATAGTCCTTAAATCGTTCTAAATCTTTTTGCAGGGTTGACTCCACAACTCCCCCTAAAAATAAATTATCCATCAGGAGTCCTAAAAACCCTGGAATTGCGTATGAAATAGTTAATTTAACAATACTACTCCCATGACGATCATAAAATCTAATCGCGCCTCGATTGGGTAAACCATCGACGGATTCCCATTGAATAATTTGATTAGGAATTTGTTTTAAAATCCTTGATAACCAACTAAATTCAAAATTACCTGTTGCTAATTTCCAACGGGATAAATCAGGATTATCCTCTAAAATTTTAACCGAATCAATCCATTTCATCCAACGGGGCATATGTTCTAAATCTGACCACAAATCCCAGGAGACTTCAATGGGAACAGGAACTTCCACTTGCACACTATGTTCTAACCAATCAGCCATAATATTAGGAGTAGGGAATGGGGTAATAGGGAATAGGGTAATAGGGGAAAAAATGATTGAATTTTATCAGTTTGGGCAAGTGTTGGAGGAGGCTTATAGTGGGATAGGAATTTTGAATAATAATTAGCTTAAAACCGATGGTTTAGACTAATTATTAAGATCAAATCCTGAATTATCCAGCAACGACTGGGGCAGGTTTAAGATCGGAAAAATCAGTTTCTAAGATTGCCTTAGCTGCTTGTCGTCCTGAAATCGTTGCTCCTTCCATACTATCAATATAATCCTGTTGCGTGTAACTTCCGGCTAAAAAGAAATTAGCAACGGGAGTTTTTTGCGCCGGACGGTAAGCGTCCATTCCGGGGGATTCTCGATACAAAGATTGAGCTAATTTAACCACACTATACCAGGTCATATTCAGTTCCCGGGAACTAGGAAATAAATTATGAACTTGTTTTAAAACGTGTTGGGCAATTTCCTGATTATTTTGTTTAATAAACGGATCACCCGGGGTTAATACTAACTGTAATAAAGATCCCTGTCCCTCTCGATAATAGTCCGCCGGACTTGATAATGCTAAATCAGAAAAACAGGAAAAATCGGCATCGGCTGTATATAATAAATTATCAATTCCCGCCGCTTCTTGGAGTTGTTGACGTTTTTTAGGATCATTTAATTCCGTCACCCAACCATCAAACCGCAGTTGTACCGTTGCCACGGGAACCGCTTCTAATTTATAAATATTATCAAACTCCGGCCATTTTCGCCAAGCTGGAGGAATCATTTTTTGTACCCCTGGAATATCCCCGGCAAAAACATAGGTATCGGCGACAATAGTTTCCTCGGTTTCCCCTTTTGCTATTACCATTCCGGTCACATAGGTTTTCCCTTCTATTTCTGTAAATTGAATATCTCTAACTCGACGTCGGGTATGAATTTTTACGCCTCGTTGTTCTAAATAATTAACAATTGGTTTATGTAAATATTCCGCCGGAGATCCTGCCAACATTCGCAACATAGATGCCTCCGTTTTGGTGGCAAAAAATAGGAAAATCGTCAACATACACCGAGCAGAAATATTCTCAGTATCGATAAATCCTAACGCATAGGCGATCGGATTCCACATCCGTTTGAGACTGCCCTCCGACCCGCCATGACTGCGAAACCAGTCGGCAAAACTCACCCGGTCAAGTTCTCGGATGGTTTTCATCGCCCCTTCAAAGTCTACCAACCCTTGGACAATTGGGCTAGTTCCCAGGGCGATCGCATTTTGCAGTTTATCAATTACCGAGAGTTGGGAAGTGGTGAAAAATGCCTTCAACCCGTTAAAGGGGGCTCCGGTAAGGAAGCGAAAGTCCAAACTGCCCGTTTTTCCCCCGGTATTAACAAAAACGTGGGTATGGTCTTTTAACCGAAGGTTGTCAATGGCCCCCACCTTCCGCATCAGATCAAATAAGTTATAGTAGCAGCCAAAAAAGACGTGCAACCCCATTTCAATGTGGTTTCCTTCCGGGTCTATCCAACTGCTGACTTTACCCCCGACAAAGGGACGGGATTCAAAAATCTCTACTTCGTGTCCGGCATCTACTAGGTCAATTGCCGTAGCCATGCCCGCTAAACCTGCTCCTGCGATCGCAACCCGCATTTGTTAGACTGCCCTTTAACTTAAGCGTTTGTTTACAGATTGTAACAAAAATCGGGAAGATTCAAAAGATTTAGGACTTAGGCCAAGAAACCCGGTTTCTAGGAAAAATATGCAGGTTTCTCGCTAGATATCTAAAAGAAACCCGGTTTCTGAGCCCGCGCTGATTCTGTAGGGTCTATTGCCGATAAAGTCTCTCAAAAATATCATACATTTCCTTAGCTAATTTTCGAGGATTCCATAACGGAGCTAGGGAATTGGGGTTTTGAGATTGAATTAAATGGGATTTAATTTGATGACGTAAATTAGCATCTAAACCTAATTTAATTCCTAATTGTGTATATTCTTCCCAAGTCCAAGCCGCACCAATATCGAGATTAACGGCTTTTAAAAATGAGTAACCCATGCGGGATAAATATTGTTCTCCCGCCCGAGTAATGATGGGTAAATTAGCCGATAGAGCTTCTAAATTATGGGTTCCTCCATTATAAGGATAGGAGTCTAATAGGGCATCCGCCACATAATAAATCGCTCGATGTTCTTCTTCGGTTTTGGTTAACCCAATAAAAATTAATCGACCTTGATCAACATTCTGTTCAACACAAACTTGGTGATAAAGTTCTCGAATTAAGTTATTATCTCCTTGACCTTTCCTGAGTAATACACTATTAGGAACTCCTTGGAGAATTTTAACCTGAGCTTGAATCATTTCTAGGTTGATTTTGCGTCCGGGTGCAACACATAAATAAACCATTTGATCCGACTGAATATTTAAACTATTTCTCACGGTATTTCTATCTACTGGACGGCTTTTAAAAGGTTCTAAAGCGACGGAAGTATGGGGTAAACGGATTAACTTTTCTAAATAATGTTTTTCAACACCTTGGGGATGGCTATATTGATCACAGAAGAAATAGTTATCCGGTGAAATATATGGCGCATCAAACCCTAACCAAGACACACAAACCGGAGCAGGTCTACGATATAATATCTGCACATTTGTCGGCACGGTCATGGAGTCTAAATCCACTAAAATATCTAAGCGATCTTTGAGAATTTCTGCGGTTAATTCTTCCGGCGAACCAAACCCATTAGGAAAGGATTTTGGCCAGTAAAATTTCGCCGCTATTTGTTCAAATCTTTGGGTAACTTCATCCGATGGTAACTGTCCGGTGACATAAATATAAATATGGGGGGAAATTAGGGACAATTCTTTAATTAAGTTCTCACTACACCAACCCACAGAATGGCGGCGGAAGTGTTTAGAAATCAAGCCAATTCTTAGGGGTTTTGAACTCGTTTTTTCGAGTATCGAGGCGTACTGAGGCGAGGGGACACCACTGAAGCGATGTTTAGCGTATTGTTGGGCAATTAAACTATATAATTTGGCATTGGCTTCTAAATCATCCCGCAGGTGGGAAACTGTAAATAACAGAATTTCATAGAGAATAATTACTTCTGAAATCTCTAATTTATCGGGATCTTGATCACAGATTTTTTCTAATTCTATGAGTTTTTCTAGCGCCTGTTGACAAGCCCCCGATTGACTATAGGCAAAAATATAGGCAATTGCTGATAAAACCGGAACTTTATCCCCACATTTTTGACAATATAAATTTGACATTTCTCGAGCTTTGGCTAAATTGGTGGAATGGCTAAGTAAATCACACAATTGTTGATAGGCTTCGACAAAATCGGGTTTAAGCTCAATGGCTTTTTCTAAATTAATTAGGGCTTCTGAGGGTTGATCATGTTTTCTAATATGGGCTAATCGACAATGAAGTTCCGCCCAATCCGGTTGTAAAGCTAGGGCTTGTTCAAAGTTTTGAATTGCGGCTTCTACTTTACCAATTTTAGCATAAATATTGGCAAGATTAGCATAACTATCGATAGAATCTGGTTTAATTTTAATCGATTGTTGATAGTGATAAATGGCTTTTTCAGACTCATTTTTATGAAAGAAAATATGACCGAGATAGAGATGGGGTTGGGGTAAATCGGGTTTAAGTTCAATGGCTTTTTGATAATATTGAATAGCTTCGTGCTCTTGTCCTTGTTGCGATCGCACACTCGCTAGATTACAATAAACTTCTGCCCACTGAGGTTTGAAAGCGATCGCCCGTTGATAATTTTTAGCTGCGTCATCCCAAAGACCACGACGGGCTAAACTATTGCCAAATTCAAAGTTAAATTCAGCTTCAACTAAATTGGGTTGTAATTCTAAGGCTTTTTGCCAAGCTGCAATTGATTCATCAACCCGACCTACGGTTTGAAAAACCTTGCCTAAATTCCAGTAAACCGCCGCCAAATTAGGATTAAGTTCTAAGGCTTTTTGATAACTCAAAATTGCCGGTTCCCACCGTTGCATTTTAAACAACATAGTGCCCACATTTGCATGAATTTCGGCAAAATTGGGTCGCAGTTCTAATGCTTGAAAATAAGCTCGTAAAGCCGCTTCTATTTTGCCTTGAAATTGTAAAATATTACCCAGGGTTAAATAGGCGGGTAAATAATCCGGTTGTAATTTTAATGCTTGATGACAACTGACAAGGGCTTGATCATACAACCCTTGACTCATAAGAACTTCAGCCTGTTGTTTATATTGTTGAACTTCTAAGTTTTCGCTATCTTTTTCTGGAGGATTATCTACTAAAAACTGTTGATTCCCAGATGCAACTAAGGCGGTTTCAATATTAGATTCAGATCGAGATTGAAATTCAGTTTCTAGTCCGGCACTTAGTTCCAATCCGCCTTGATAAAATCCCTGATTCTCTCCCACTTCTTGAAATTTTAATTGCAGCAGTCGGTTTAGTTCCTGATGGGTAAAGACTCGTTGAGGATTAAGTTGAATCGCTTTTTTATAACAATCAATTGCCGGATTGATTTGATTAATTTTAACTAAATTTTCAGCTAATTTTAAATAAAATACTTCTTTGTTAGGTTGTAATTCTATCGCTTTTTGATAACTATTAATTGCGGGTTCTATTTTCTGCTGTTTTGTGAATAAATTTCCGATCATCCAATGAATTAAACCATGATTTGGATCAATTTTAACTGCTTTTTGATAACATGAAAACGCCTGATCTAAACGTTCTTTAATAAAATAAATACTACCCAAATTAGCATGAACTTCCGTAAAATTAGGTTGAATTTCCAGAGCTTGGGTATAGGCCCAAATTGCCAAATCTAACCGAGATTGAACATAGAGAGCATTTCCCACCACTAAATAAGCAGACGCTAAATCCGGTTGTAAATTTAGGGCTTGATGTAAATAGTTAATTCCTGCTTCTTCCTGACCAATTAAAATATAAACTTCCGCCAGTCTTTTATAAACTTCTGCATCTTTGGAATCAATAGTTAAAGCCTGGCCAAAGATATGAATTGCAGCTTCTAAATTCCCCAATTGTTTAAGCTGAATTCCTTGTTTTAAAAGGGAAGAAACCGAATCTAAACTCACAATTTACTCTCCAATCACGAATCAAATGCCACGTTAATCAGTATACCAATCAGTCGGTTAGTGTTGAAAAAATCTTTGTGTTCGTTGTGTATTTGTGGTTAAATTAGAATTGACAGCCATCTAAAACAACCCTTTATTGAGGATAAATTAAAATGAGCCAACAAGATCCCGTAACATTAATGAAACAGTACGTGGGCAAAGCAGCCGCCGATCGAGTACAATCAGGAACAATTGTTGGACTGGGAACTGGTTCTACTACAGCCTATGCGATTCAGTATATTGGAGAACGGCTCCAAAGTGGAGAACTCAAAGATATTAAAGGCATTCCTACCTCCTTTCAAGCCACAGTATTAGCTAAACAATATGGCATCCCTTTAACAACATTAGATGAAGTAGATCATATCGATATTGCCATTGATGGCGCCGATGAAGTCGATCCTAATAAAAACTTAATTAAAGGGGGTGGAGCCGCCCATACTCGTGAGAAAATTGTCGATAGTTTGGCAGAAGTTTTTATTGTAGTTGTCGATAATTCTAAACTGGTTGACCGACTCGGATCTACTTTTTTATTACCCGTAGAAGTGATTCCCATGGCGATGACTCCAGTAATGAAAGCCCTGGAAAAATTAGGGGGAAAACCGACCCTAAGAATGGGTGTAAAAAAAGCCGGGCCAGTGGTGACAGATGAAGGAAATTTAGTCATTGATGTCAAATTTCATGCCCTGGAAAATCCCGCCGAATTAGAAAAAGAAATCAACAATATTCCTGGGGTTTTAGATAATGGTTTATTTGTTGGAGTTGCTGATATCATTCTTGTGGGTGAAGTGATCGACGGACAAGCAAAAGTTCGGGAAATTTTATAACCTTAACTCTTGTTCCCTGGTTCTACCAGGGAATATAATACTAGAGGCTCTGCCTCTATTTAACAGCAGGCGGAGCCTGCAAAAAGGCATTGCTAGGTAGAACCTAGCAACCAGAGAAATCACCCTATTTATCTAATATTAATTTTAAGTTTAATATGATGCACTATAGACGATTTGGACGAACAGAATTACCGATGCCTGTGTTTTCCTGTGGAGGAATGAGATATCAACATCAATGGCAAGATACTAGCTTTGATCAAATTCCTGAAGCCAACCAAAAACAACTGGAAGCCTGTATTTATCGTTCCCTAGAATTAGGAATTAATCATATTGAAACTGCTAGGGGTTATGGCACTTCAGAAATGCAGTTAGGGAAAGTTTTACCTAAAATTTCCCGAGAAAGATTAATTGTACAAACTAAAGTTTCTCCTAATTCAGATTCTTTAAAGTTTAAACAGGATTTTGATCAATCTTTGGCTTACTTACAATTAGATCATATTGATTTATTTGCTATTCACGGCATTAATAATGATCAAGATTTAGAAAATACAATCAAACCCGGGGGATGTTTAGCGGTCGCTAAACAGTTAAAAGCAGAGGGAAAAGTTAGATTTATTGGCTTTTCAACCCATGGCCCTACAGAGGTTATTATTAAAGCCATTGAAACCGATGAATTTGATTATGTTAATTTACATTGGTATTATATTAATCAAAATAATTGGCCAGCAATTGCAGCAGCAACCCGCCACGATATGGGGGTTTTTATTATTAGTCCATCCGATAAAGGCGGTCAACTTTATAACCCGCCTGAAAAGTTAGTAAATTTATGTTCTCCCCTGAGTCCCATAGTGTTTAATAATTTATTTTGTTTAAGCCATCCTCAAGTTCATACTTTAAGTATTGGAGCATCTAAACCCACGGATTTTGATGAACATTTAAAAACCATTTCCCTTTTAGATCGTTGGGATGAAATTTTGCCCCCAATTCAACAACGTTTAGAACAGGAATTAATCAATTGTTTTGGAGAAAATTGGGCAAAAACCTGGAATATTGGTTTACCCCGTCAGGAAGAAACCCCGAATAATATTAATATTCCGGTGATTTTATGGTTAAGGAATTTGGCGATCGCCTATGATATGATTGACTATGCCAAAATGCGCTATAATTTATTAGGAAATGGCGGTGATTGGTTCCCAGGCAAAAAAGCAGAAGCGGTAGAAAATATTGATTTAAGTCAATGTTTAGTTAATAGTCCCCACGCCGATAAAATCCCGCAAATCTTAGCAGAAACCCATCAATTATTACAAGGAGAAACACTTTTAAGATTATCGAAAAGTTAAGTAAATCAACCTCAGAAATTATAGCTCAAGGGTGTCGGCGTTGTCTACTCGCTGTTCCCTGATATATTTCATAAGATTAGATGCCACAAAGAAAGCTAAATTAACGGGAACAGAATTTCCAATCATTTGTTCTAAATTGATTTTTGTTCCTGTAAATTTAAAAGAATCGGGGAAGGTTTGAATATAACTCCGTTCTATAGTAGATAAAGGTCTGATAGTATTTAGATCAACATCTTGCGGATCACCCCTATGGAGTTTATAGTTAGGTGGGATCGGACGATTAACTCCTCTGATAGTGGGACTGGGTTCATCAATAGAAAATATCCCCCGTCGAGCGTAGCTTCTGGGATGTCTATAATAATATTGGAGATTTAATCTTTCCCCCAGATAATCTCTAATTGTCATTGGTTTTTTGGATAAATTTAACTTCAATAAATCTACCAAACTATTCTGTTTTCCCCCAAGTTCACCGATCATAAAAAAACGCGATCGCGATTGAGGTGTATTGCAAAAAGACGCATTTAAAACAATAGCAGATAAACCATAACCATTGTTCAAAAACTGCTCAGATATTTGTTTAAAAATAGGACTTTTAGTTATTCTTGGCACATTTTCCATAACAAACCATTGAGGCTGAATGGCGCAAACAATATTAGCAAAGTTATAGGTTAAATTAGCGCGATCACCGTTTAAATCTCGTTTTCCCGCACTAGAAAAATCCTGACATGGGGGGCCACCAATGATCATTTCAGGAGCAAGTTTTTGGATGATTTGGATAGCCGTATTTTCATCGGTGAGATCCTGCAAAATTGCTAAATGATCAAAATTAGCTTGATAGACCTCTAGGGATGGATTCCAGTTATCAATAGCTGCTAATATCTCAATTCCTGCCTGCTTAAAACCCAGAGATAAACCCCCACAACCACTAAATACATCAACAGCAGTAACCATGAAAACAATGTGATTAATAATGATCCCAGACTGTTAAAATCGTTCTCCCATTAACCGTTGTCGCATTCCCTCGGCAATTTTTTGGCCAAGATATTCAGGAATCAAACTTTCATTCGGCCCCAATAAATATAAAATTAACCGGGTGCGTCCTCGCCAAACTAATAAGTTAGCATTGACCACCAATAAATCCTCCTGCCAAATAGCATACATAACCTTATAAAACAATCCTGGTTGGTTATCGGCTTCAATCAATAACGCCGGGAGGTGAAATACAGGATCAACATAAAATTCCGTAGCCACATCCTCTAACCCCGCATCCAGGTTAAATTCCACGGCCAACATTTCTTCCACCTCAAAATGTCCGGCCAAGGCTTCTCGCACCGCCCGACAAACATTGTCCGAGGTTTTATCCGTGAGGCCCTTTCCCCCGCGAGAAACCACTAACTTAATAAACACCAACATCGGCGGATAAATTTGGCCATACAAACTCAGACTATGAATTGTCAGGCCATAGGCTGCCAAAACCCCAAAAATATCGCTGAGTAAAAACGATTGATTCCGATAGGCGAAATGGACGGCGCTTTTGTTACTGTCGGGCTCAATTTTAATCACAGCCTGCTTAGTTTGATAAACTTCATAGGCCAGTTTAAGATTTTGCAGTTGAATTTCACTACTGACAAATTGCTCATAAAACTGTGGAAACGCCCGATTGAAGCGTTTTAGGAGTTCTACAGTGGAGGATTTTAAGCCCGGAGCCATAATTGAGGTGAAGGTACGGGAGATATACTATCTAATACATTCATTGAAAATCTATTACCTTAACTACGCCTGCATGGGTTTTTGGAAAAACTTGTTTAGCAGTTCAGAGTCCCCTTCCCCGTCCACCTGCCAGGTGGAATATGAGGGGTACGAGGGTGGAGGCGAGGAGTCAGTATCTCTAAACTCTCGCCCGTCATCGAGCAATAATGGTCGCATTTTTTTTAGTACCGATCGGGACATTGATTTATACGAATTGGAAGAACTTTGCAATGCAGTCGGTTGGTCTCGGCGGCCCCTGCGTAAAGTAAAAAAAGCCATTCAGTATAGTTTCCTTGTAGTTTCTATGTGGCAAATTCGAGGGAATCAGCGACGGCTGATTGGTTTTGCTAGGGCTACATCCGATCATGCTTTTAATGCTACGCTCTGGGATGTGGTCGTTCACCCAGATTTCCAGAATCAGGGTATGGGTAAAGCCATGATGAAATTTATCATCAAAAAACTCCGTAGCGATGATATCAGCAACATTACTCTATTTGCTGACCCTCATGTTGTGGATTTTTACCGAAATTTGGGTTTTATGTCCGATCCAGAGGGGATCAAAGGAATGTTCTGGTATCCAGATTAAGCCTGGGTTGGCGGTTGAGGTGTTGAGGTGTGGAGGTGTGAACAAACAACCGATAACCCACAACAGACAACCGACTCCTAGCTTCTTCTGAATCAATTTTGCAATTTTTAATCCAATTTGTGTAAACTTAGGGTATACTCAAAAAAGATTAAACGGGATGTAGCGCAGCTTGGTAGCGCGCCTGCTTTGGGAGCAGGATGCCGCAGGTTCAAATCCTGTCATCCCGATTCTGAATTTTAACTTGATTAGTGCCAATTCTTTTTGTCCATCCCCGGATCGCTGTGTTACGATGGGTCATGTTTTAAATTGAGTAGGACTTACGCCAAGAAACCGGGTTTCTACGAAAAATCCGAAGGTTTATCCCTAGATATCTAAGAAGAAACCCGGTTTCTGACCCGAAGTTGAAATTTAACGGGACATTCAGTGCAATTTATCGCTGGTCAACATGACCCGGGTTCTCTGTTTAGCGTTACTCCTACTGCTGCATCCCCCTGGGTTCAGTGGTACACACTGCATCTGTAATCTAAAAAATATTTAATTCAAAATTTGGAAATCATGATCAGATCAATTGTTCGTTTGGGCGCGGTATTGGGAGTTGTGGGCGGTACGTTTTTACTAAGTCCTGATTCGGGATTGCCTTTGTTTAGCTTGATTCCGGTGGGAACTGAGCCAGCTTATGCAATTCCAGAAAGCCAAATTCTGGAAAAACTCCGTTCCATTCCTGTGTTTACGATTACCGATACCCAAGGCGCCCCTTTAGTTGCCACTGTACCCCAGGGAGATAAAAAAGCTGCGGTGGCGGGTGTGTTTATCAGTCGCACTGATGCGGTGGCTTTTATTGATCGCTTGAAAAGTCGTGACCCCAAACTGGCTTCAACGATTCAGGTAACAACGGTCTCTCTGGGTGAAGTATACCGGATGAGCCAGCAAGGTCAGGGTTCGGCCGAGGAAGTTCAGTTTGCCTACGTCCCGGTACAAAAACAAGTGGATTTAGCTAAGACTGTACTCCAAGAAAATGGACAGAGTGTAAGCGAGTTTAACGGTGTTCCGCTATTTATTGCTAAGGGTGGGCCGGATAATGGTTATCTGACGATTCAAAATGGCAATGAACAGGTGATCCCGATGTTCTTCTACAAAGAGGATTTGCAAAGTATGTTGACTCAATTTAAAAGTCAACAGCCTGATTTAATCTCTAACGTTAAAATCGATGTGGTTAACCTCGAAGGGTTGTTGGATGCTTTGAAAAAAGATAATGACCAATTCTTAAATCGGGTTGTGTTAATTCCCCCCCGTGAAACTTTGGAGTATTTACAAAAAAATCAACCCGCTCCCGCCCCTCGTTAATTGATTCAATCCTAGGAAACTATCATGGGGGAAACGATATCGGGTTGGCAACTGCAACAGTGGATGGAACAGGCTGATGCTGAATGCACCGCCCTGGGGATTTCCCCGGGTGAAGTCCACTGGTTTCTCCAGGAGTTAGGGGGTTTAGACCGATTAACGCTACGTTTACAAACCTTCAAACAGCAACCTGCGATTCCCCTGGGAGTTCCTTGGTCGGAATTGACCCAACTTTGGCAACGACGCCTAATGGAGCGTATCCCTTTGCAATACCTGCTGGGGAGAACTTACTGGCGTCATTTTGGGTTAAAGGTGTGTCCTGGAGTTCTAATTCCCCGCCCTGAAACGGAATTAATCATTGATTTAGCCCTATCTGCTATTGAAAATCCTGAGAATAATGGGATTTGGGTGGATTTGGGCACCGGAAGCGGGGCGATCGCCCTGGGTTTAGCCGATAGTTTTCCCAGGGCTGAAATTCATGGGGTAGATACCAGTTTAGAAGCCTTGGCGATCGCTAAATATAACGCTCAAACTAATGGTTTAGCCGATCGGATTCAATTCCATCACGGGTCTTGGTGGGAACCCCTACAATTCTTACAAGGGAAACTGACGGGAATGGTTTCTAATCCCCCCTATATTCCTTCTGATATTATTCCAACGCTGCAACCGGAAGTTGCCCAACATGAGCCGACTTTAGCCCTAGATGGCGGTGACGATGGTTTGGATTGTATTCGCCATTTAGTTGAAACAGCCCCCGGTTATTTGCGCCCTGGAGGGGTTTGGATTGTGGAAATGATGGCCGGACAAGGAGAAGCGGTTGCCGGGTTGTTAGAGGCTCAAGGAAGTTACTCTGGGATTAAAATTATTCCAGACTTAGCGGGATTTGATCGTTTTGTTATGGCTTGTTTGAATTGACACTAAAGTGATCCAGCGGTTGAAACCGTGGCTACACAAACAAAACCCGCCTGCGCGGGTTTTAAACCCTTGACCAAAGGAGGTTAATCGCAGAACAAACCCGCGCAGCAAAGGAGGTTAATAGTCCGCGCAGGCGGACTTCGTTTGTGTAGCCACGATTTCAATCGCTGGATCTCTGGATTATCTGGATCTCTGGATTATCTGGATCTCTGGATTATCTGGATCTCTGGATTATCTGGATCTCTGGATTATCTGGATCTCTGGATTCTGGATCTCTGGATCTCTGGATTCTGGATTCTGGATTCTGGATTCTGGATCTCTGGATCTCAAGTTTTTGGGTTAACGCTATGGTTCAAGTCTCTGTTGATACTCTAATTGATATGGCAATTTCTGGTCAGGGTGTGGTTAGTTTCCCTACGGATACTGTACCCGCTTTAGCCACCCGTCCTGATCGGGCGGAATTGATTTTTCAAACTAAACAACGCAGTCAGGATAAACCCTTAATCTTAATGGCCGCCACGGCGGAAGCATTATGGCCCTATGCGACTGGGACGGTGGAAGAATTATCTATTTGGCTCATAACTGCCCAGAAATATTGGCCCGGGGGCTTAACTTTGGTATTACCCGCTTCTGAGAAAGTTCCTCTGGCGATGAATCCGGCTGATCCGTCTACAATTGGGATCAGGGTTCCTAATTGTGCGATCGCTCAATCTATTTTAGCCCTCACTGGCCCGATGGCAACCACCAGCGCGAATTTATCAGGACAACCGCCGCTGTTAACGATGGCTGAAATTAATCATCAATTTCCCGATGTTTTAACGTTATTTTCCTCAGACTTTGATCCCACAATTCCCCCATCCACCCTACCTTCAACCGTGGCAAAATGGGAAAGTAATGGTCAATGGACAATCTTACGACAGGGTAATTTAGTAATCAGTTAACAGTTTTCAGTTAACAGTTATCAGTGAATAAGTAATAATAATTTGTTGATATTATTTGAGCTTGCAAACCGTTGTTAAACTTTTATACTGATAACTAATAAATGTTAACTAATAACTGATTCGGTGTTGACCAATAACTGATCAACTCTTACACTGATAACTGATCACTGATTACTGATAACTGAAATGGGTTGGAGCGAATTTTTATATTTCGGTTTTGGGTTAGGGTTAGGGGTAGCCCTAAATCAGCTATGGCGGAGAAAAGGAACAAAATCGCCCGACCCGGTTGGGACAGAAGACAACTCCAAACAGGTTGATTATCAACAGCAGGTGCAAACCCTCTCTTATCAGTTGAAACAAACTCAACTTGCCTATCATTCGGCGGCGGAATTGAGTTTATTTAAAGCGGGGTTTTTGGCGCGGACATCCCATGAGTTGCGCTCGCCTCTGAGTAGCATGATTGGTACGTTACAATTAATTACCTCCGATCTGTGTGAAAACCCCGAGGAGGAGCGAGAATTTATCAATCTTGCCCACACATCAGCGTTAAAAATGGTGGGATTATTAGATCAAGTGATTTTTGTATCTAAAACCGAATATGGCACGGATACCATGGATATTCATGCCATTGAGTTAGCAAAAGTCATGGATGAGGTAGAAGATTTAACCTGTATGCAGGCGGCAAATCGTAGTATTAGATTAAAAATTGATCCTCCTGATCATAATATTTATGTGATGGCAGATTTACCCCGACTGCGACAGGTTTTAGTGAGTTTAGTGGATACGGCGATCGCTCAAATGAAAGAGGGAAGTGTGAATGTTTCTGCCCATCCTTCTCCCGAAACGGGATTTGTGCATATTTGGGTTGATGATCAACGTCCGGTTAGTGCTTGGAGTGAGTCTTGGGATTTATTAAAATCTACCTTAGATATTGATCAACCTCCCTTTGATCAAGCAACTTTATCCCCAGGAATGCGGTTATTAATGAATCAAACTTTATTGAGTTTAATGAATGGTCGTTTAGAAATTTTAGCGATTCCTTCTGAGGGAGAAGATTCTAATTTTAATCGGACTCAATGTTCAATTCCCTTAGCAAAACCCTAACGCAGTATTTTAGACGGTTTAAGTTCTAATTAATTTATAATATTAGCAAACTCTGATTGTAACCTAGTATGACTAAAACTCTTGATGTTACTGGCTTAACTTCCGAACAAAAGGATTTTTCTTGGTGTTCCCAAATTAAAGTTATTGATCCTAGTCATCTTTGAACAGTCCCAATAAATACTGGAATACTTAACCGAAAATACCCTTAAAAACTCCGTAGAGACGCTATATTCAACGCCTCTACAAACGACAAATTAAAATCCCATGACTGTTGCAACAGCTTCCATTTCCGGTGCAATTCCGGCTTTGAATTTATTGTTGCTGTGAGTAATAGCAGTATCAGGATCTTTTAACCCATTTCCAGTTAACACACAAACAATTTTAATTCCCTCGGGAACCTGATCTTTAACTTTCAATAATCCCGCAACGGACGCCGCACTGGCGGGCTCACAGAAAATCCCTTCCCCAGAAGCTAATAACCTATAGGCGTCGAGAATTTCGGTATCAGTGACAGCATTAAAACTACCCTGACTGGCATCTTTAGCAGCCACCGCAATATCCCAACTGGCCGGATTTCCAATGCGGATGGCTGTTGCTAAGGTTTCGGGGTTTTCCACCGGATGGCCAAATACTAACGGTGCGGCTCCGGCGGCTTGAAATCCCATCATTTGGGGTAAACGAGAACATTTACCAACAGCATGATATTGACAAAATCCCATCCAATAGGCGCTAATATTCCCCGCATTTCCCACCGGAATACATAACCAGTCGGGGGCATCTCCCAGGGCATCTACGACTTCAAAAGCGGCGGTTTTTTGACCTTCTAAACGATAGGGATTGACAGAATTAACTAAAGTAACCGGATAATGTTCGGCCATCTCCCGCACAATATTAAGGGCCTGGTCAAAATTGCCCTTAATTGCTAAGACTTCCGCCCCATATAATAGGGCTTGGGCTAGTTTCCCTAACGCCACATAACCATCGGGAATCAACACAAAGGCTTTCATTCCGGCTCGACGGGCATAAGCCGCCGCCGACGCCGAGGTATTTCCGGTACTGGCACAGATGACGGCTTTGCTGCCTTCCTCTTTGGCTTTGGAAATCGCCATGGTCATGCCGCGGTCTTTGAAACTGCCTGTGGGGTTGAGTCCGTCATATTTCACATAGACTTGCACCTGTTTGCCAATCAGTGCAGCAATGGTTGGCACAGGAATCAGGGGCGTGTTGCCTTCTTGTAGGGTAATAACGGGGGTAGATTCAGAAACAGGTAAATAGTTGCGGTAGGCTTCAATCAGACCGGGCCAGCACTTTAATGAGGACTGGGTTGTAGGCAAAGTCAACGTCATCTCGGTAGTAATTAATAAAAGAAAAATAATCCGGTTAAGGATTGACAAATTAACAGATTTATGATACCAAAGAACCCACTTAACGGTTTAAATCCTGAAACTTTATTAGTTGACAGGATCAGCCGTTGGGTGTATTCCTTAATTTAGTTTACCTTCTCGTTTACATTCCGTGAAAAAACTAATCAATTTTGATGATTTTTTTCAATGGCAGTAGACCTTGATGGTAAAATATAGTTAAGATTTGTTGAGCTAACATTTTTAGATGTCAAATCAACTGCTGATGCCCACTCGTTCATCCACCGTATCTGGGACTCAAACCTTAGATGCCCCTTCAAGCCGGACTTCCGGTTCTGTTATGTCTAAGCCACTGACCATTGATACGATGAAAAATCTGTACAACGCCGATCAGCAAGTGAAGTTTCTGCATTTGCACGCTGAAGTTGAAACCTTGCTTCTGGAATTGCAAACCATCAAGCAACAGCGCCAAGAAACAACCTCACCGACAAAGACTTGTTGAGTTGTTTTAAGTTCAACTCCCCCGATCATCACTAGGTGGGTTTAGCAAAAACCGCTAAACACCCTAGCTTTTGATGGACTCTGTTTAGAGGCGGTTGCCATCGCAGTCGAACTGACATGGATGGAGAAAGTGCCTGTTTCTCCCATGCAGGTCAGATTTTTAGTGTCAAATTAAGTAATTGATCAGACTACCCACAAATTGGGAAGACAAAACCACGCAACCCTAGTATTACCCTAGCCGCCAGTGCTGAGGGATTTAAAAGTTTAAAAAATTCTATGACATTATCCTCTGTTCAACCTCAAACCCTAGTATCTTCTGCTAGTTTTCCTGCGGATTTACGTTTAAAAGACATTATCAAAAGTCTCCCTCGGGAAGTCTTTCTTAAAGATCGCAAAAAAGCTTGGATGACGGTTTTTATTAATGTTGTTCTGGTTGTTGCAGGCTATTTTGCGATCGCTTACTCTCCCTGGTTTTTACTTCCCTTAGCTTGGGTTTTTACCGGGACAGCATTAACAGGTTTTTTCGTGATTGGTCATGACTGTGGACATCGTTCTTTTTCTGACCGTCGTTGGGTCAATGATTTAGTCGGTCATATTGCTTTTCTTCCCTTAATTTATCCCTTCCATGGTTGGCGTTTAGGACATAATCATCATCATAAACATACCAATAAACTGACCGAAGATAATGCTTGGGAACCCTGGAAAATTGAAAATTATGAAGCGTCCCCTAAAATCGTACAAATTGCTTATAAATTAACCCGAGCCAGACTGTGGTGGTTAGGTTCAATTTTGCATTGGGCAATTGTTAACTTTAATTGGCGCAAATTTGAAGGAAAAGGACAGGAACAGGTTAAATTTTCTTCTCTATTTGTGATTGGATGTGCTGCGATCGCATTTCCTACAATGATTTTTACCCTCGGAATTTGGGGCTTTGTTAAATTCTGGTTAATGCCTTGGTTAGTGTACCATTTCTGGATGAGTACCTTCACGATTGTTCACCACACCGCCCCCGATATTCAGTTTCAAGAACCCGAGGATTGGAATGAAGCCCTAGCCCAATTATCGGGAACAGTTCACTGCAATTATCCGGCTTGGGTTGAGTTTTTCTGTCACGATATTAATGTTCACATTCCTCACCATATTTCTGCGGCTATTCCTTCCTACAATTTACGGAAAGCCTATAAAAGTATTCAAGACAATTGGGGTGAATACCTCTATCCTGAATGTGATTTTTCCTGGTCTTTAATGACTCATATCGTCGATCAGTGTCATTTATATGATCCTGAAAATGCTTATGTTTCTTTCAAGGAATACAAGCAGTAATTAGATTTAGTAGTGAGTCCTTTAGGACTCTCTACAGTTTTAGTAGTAAGTCCTTTAGGACTCTCTATATTTGAGTCCTTCAGGACTCACTACAGTTTTAAATTAATTCATCCGTATTTTGTTCTTATTTTTAAGTCAAATAAAATTACAGAAAATCAGTAATTACACTGATGTTATTTGTTGATCAGGCAGATATAATAAGACCAAAGTGCATCTGTTCACTTCATGCTATTAACAAATTCAACGCTTTGTCAAGGGTTTGCATCAATTACACCCGCCAGTAGTGAATCGGATATTGAGCAAAATATTATTATCCCCCTATTGGATGTTTTAGGCTATAAGGCTCAGGACTGGCGGGAACAAACCGTTATTCGTAAAGTTAGAGTTGATTTTTGTGTTCACCCCCATGATGCAGTTGCACCTCATCCCCCCTATTTAATCATTGAAGTTAAAGCACCTCAGAAAAAAATTTTTTATTCGAGTTGGCAGATTCATAATTATATGAGAAAGTCGGGAGCTATTTTGGGGTTATTGACCAATGGCTATGAGTTTAGAATTCTCTATAATTATAGTGGGGATATCCAGACAATTTTAACCTATTCTCAATCCCAACTGATTCAAGATTTTCAACTCGTGCATAAATTATTGGGTAAAGAAATAGGATTAAAATTTAGTCAAGCGTTACATAAAAGTCAACAAAAAGTTCATGCTCGGTTTTTAAAGGCGATTGCCAACTCATTCCAAGATCCCACTATGCTAGGATTATTTAAGCCGCGTAAAAAGCCTAATTCTGAACCTCCTAAACCATCGGGAGAGAATTTGGATCAGCCAAAATCAAAATTTATTGCTAATTCTAATCAGGAGAATAAATCGATGATCATTACGGTGTTTAATAATAAGGGTGGAGTGGGTAAAACCACGATGACGATTAATTTAGGAGCCGCCTTAAATCATTTAGGTTATAATGTGCTTTTGATTGATATAGATGCTCAAGCTAACTTAACAATGGGTTTAGGAATTGATCCGTTAGAGGATATTGAAAATCAAGGTAAAAAAGATATTACCCATTTATTAATTGATCCAAGAGTTAAACTAGAGGATATAGTCATTCAAAAAAAATGGGGGAATCTAAAGTTGCATTTAGTTCCGTCTCATATTAGATTAAGTCAGATGGAAGCGGATTTGGTTAGAATTGTTGATATTGATAGAGTTTTAGCTAAGAAGCTTAAAAATCATCATTATGATTTTGTTTTAATTGATCCGCCTCCGTCTTTTAGTAAAGTGAATGGGATTTCCTTGATGGCTTCTTCAGGCATTTTAATCCCCACACAATTATCTCCTTATCCCGTCAGAGCCTTAGAATATGTCATTGATCAAGCACGCAAAGTTGGGGAATATAAAGAAGAACCTTTACCGATTTTAGGAATAGTTGTGAGTATGTATGATCAACGTTCTTCTAGTTTTAATCTGTCAATGAGAAATCGAATTTTTGAAATATTAGATAAAGTGGGAGAACAAGATAATATTGAGTTATTCCCTGAACATACTTGGGTTCCTCGGCTGAATATTGTTTCTAACTGTCCCGATAAAGGATATCCAATTTTTTCCTCGGAATTTGATGATCAATTAACTTTTCCAGAAAAGGAAGCCGCCCAAAAAGCCAGTGAACGTTATCTGGAATTAGCTCAACACTTAGTTAAAGTTTCTAAAATAGGGAGTTAAAATCGATGAGTTTATCAGATCGTCGGGTTCAAATTGGATCTTATTTAGGAATTAAACCCATCACTCATGGTCAAATCTATACGTTTCAAATTGCTATACCGAATGCAGAAACGATAGAAATTTTACCAGAAAGACGAGAAATTTTAGCACAAACACTCAAGGAACATCAAAGTAATTTAGGGTCTTTAGTTGTACGACGAACTAAAGCTTATGATGATGAAAAAGAATATGAAATTGTCTATGGTGCAGATTGGTGTATCGTCGCTGAAGAATTAGAAATTGAGCGTCTTTGGGTTTGGGTTTTTGATTTGACAGATGAACAAGCAATTACGATGAAAACCGAATTGGAACAATTGCTTGGTGGTGGTTTTATTCCACCTAGAACTCCAGAATTTCAAACCTTATCTCAAATGATATCCTCTGAAACTACACAAATTAACAATCGATTAAAACAGCTTGAAAATACCGTTAATAATTTAACGGCTAATCTTGATAAACTGACTCAGTTAGTTGAACAGATTATTATCAGGCTTCCGCCTCCCCCACTCAACCTACAAAATGCTAATCATCAAGAAATTCGACAAAAACTTGAAAACGTTGGAGTCAAAGACAAGCAGATTGAAGCGGCACTAAAAGCCATTGATCATTGGAAAAAAGTTGAAGGTGGATTAACTTGGACAAACCTTAAAAAATCAATTAAATCAGCTACAGACAAAATTCCAAACTTTGGTGAATCTACCTATAAAATGCTTGCACAGATTGGTGAAATTCCTAATACATGATTTTCCATCAATCCTAAAAAGTAGTGAGGCGTTCACGCCTCTATTAGAGTCCTGAAGGACTCACTACGGGTTATGGGGTGCGAATATCATTACCCCAGATCCTTGATTGGTTTTATAGGTAATTTGCAATTGACCTTCCGAATTAATCGTATAGGTTTTTGAGGCTTGTAAAGCTGAGAGAAATTGATCTTCTTGTTTCATAATTTCTTCAGGACAAGCCATTTGAGTTCTCCCGGCTACACCAAATTTTAATTGTTCATCCTCAAGGGTGTAGGATGCAAAATAACGGTTACAACCGGATGAACCACTAATTTGATCATCTTGAAATTGTAAGCTGATTTCCGTTTCTTTTAACACGGTTTGGGGGGATTTTTCATTACCCCAGGAGAGTAATTTCCAGTCAGTTCCATTCAAAGAGTTAGAAGCCATAGATGGGTTGATGATAGAGAAAATAGATAGACTAGCAAGGGATAGGGATAGGAGTAGTTTTTTCATGGTAGTTGTTTTATTTTTTAATTGTCCAGAAGGGTAATTGTTGAGTTAATTGTAAACGAATATTGTCAATTCCGTTTTTAGCAAAAACATAGGTTTTATCTTGCCAAAGGGGAATATAAGGCACATCTTCGGCGAGAAGTTGTTGAATTTCCTGAAAGATTAATTTGCGAGTTTCTGGATTTTGTTCTTGCCGTTGTTGGGCAATTAATTGATTCATGCGATCGCTATAATAAAAAGAACCCTGATATTGACTAGAACCCTTGTCACATCCAGTTTCAACCGAACCTTGACTACATTCTAAAAAGGGTTGAATATAGTTATCAGCATCCAGAAAATCTGCATACCAATCTAACACAAATGTTGGATAAATTCCCTGCTCTAAATATTTAAAGGCTGTAGTTGATTCCACACTATTGAGTTGTAATTTTAGTAACCCGCCTAAATCTCTGTCTGCTAAGGCTTTTATGGTTAATCCTAAAAACCCTTTATTCGATGAATTAGAAGCATACCAAAGCTCAACGATAGCGGGATTTTCTGGGGTATATCCAGCTTGGGTTAACAGTTGTTTGGCTTTTTCAATATTCCCATCCCCGTACTTTAAATAAAATGTAGGTTTATAATCACTAAAGGTGGTAGGAATTAAACTAAAGAGTTTTTCTCCTTGATTTTGTAATACCCGTTCATTAATAATAGAACGATTGATTAAAGCGGCGAGGGCTTGTCTAACTTCTATCCGATTTAAGGGTTCGGATTTAACATTAATTAGGAGATAATTAATCGTATTTCCATTAGCAGAAATCATTTGCCAATTTCCAGCTTCTGCTCCTTTTTGCAAACTGGAAATTTGATCGGGATTTAAGGATAAATAGGCAATATCAACCGCCCCACTTCTAAAGGCATTAAATAAATTAGAGGAACTCGAAAATCGTTGAATATCAATACCTGTATTGGCGGGTTTTTCCCCCCAATATTTGTCAAAAGCATCTAAACGAATTACATCAATTCCTAAAGATTTTAATTGATAAGGGCCGGTTCCGACAAATTCATTAGGTTTAAATTTACCTTCTCCAATTTCATAAAATTTAGGAGAAACCGCAGTAATTCCTGAAAAAGCTAATAGGGAAGGAAAGGCGGCAAAGGGTTTTTTTAGTTTAATGGTTAATTGATAATCTCCTGTTGCTTGAACAGTATCGATTGTATCTGCTAATAAGGAGGATGGAGAACCGGCATTTTGAATAAATCTTTTAATAGAAAATTCCATCGCGGCGGCGTTGAAGGGGGTGTCATCGTGGAAGATAACGCCTTCTTTTAAAGGGATTATATAGGTTAATCCATCGGAACTAATGGTTGGTAAAGTAGTGGCTAATTTGGGTACAAGTTGATTGGTTCCTAGTTGATAATCATAGAGGCGATCGCCTAAATTATACAGGATATTTCCCGAAATGATTTCATAGGCATCCGCCGGATCTAGGGTGCGGAGTTTTAAGGTTGTTCCCATAGTAATTCGTCCACTATTTGGGGAAGATGTGATTTTTTGGTCGGGAGTACAACTAATCAGAATTAGACAACAAAAGCAGAATAAAGTAATCCATTGGGCTAAAAATTTTGGGGAGAATGGATGCAGATTTTTTAATCGATTTGATCGGGTTTTTAAGTGGTTTACCATCGGTTAAAAATATTAAGGATGAATCTAATCTTTTGATCATAGCATTTTACAGCCCCATCAGCTTTCTGAATCCAAACTTTTATCTTTATCTTTTTCTTCCTCCACAATAACCATTCCAGGTTCAAGGGAGATATCGGGAGGAGGAATTACTAAGGTATCACCCACTTTTAAACCGGATTTAATTTCAACTTTAGTTAAATCTTTTAATCCTAGGGTAACGGGTTGTTTTTGGACTTGATTATTCGCGTCTAATTTCCAAACAAAAGATGATTTTCCTTCGGATTGAATCAATTCTATATTAATCGCAATTACGTCTTTTTGCTGTTCCAAAATAATCTCAACACTCACCTGACCCCCTGGAATTAATACCCGGGTTGGTTGATCTAATCTTACCGTAGCAGGAACCGTTACTGGACTGGATGAACTGCTAGATTGGGTACTATTGGCATTTTCAGATACCGCTTGTCGATTGACCCGTTCAACTCTCCCAGAAAAGGGTTTAGAATCAGGGCCAATAATCGTAATTCGGGCGGCTTGATTTGGCTTAACTTGAGCCGCATTCAGGGTTGATAACTGAAGTTGAACTAATTCTTGATTCGGATCTCCAATCGTAATTAAATTATTTTCTCGGTTAATTCCATCCCCAGGTTTCACATTAATATTTAGCACCACTCCATCCAAGGGTGAGGTAACGAGATTATTCTGTAATTTTGATTCTTCTTCTTTATATTCTACTTTGAGTCGCTGAAGTTCACTTAAACTTTGTTGGAGCTCGGACTGAACTTGTTGAAGGTTAACTTCAGCTTCTAAGATCCGACTGCTGGGGAGTTCGATATCTAAAAATTCATTTTGATAGGTTTCTAATTGAAAGATATCATTTTTTAATGTTAATTTTTCATTCCTTAAATTGGCTTCTTCAGTGCGAATTCGTGATTTTGTCTGAGCCAAGTCTGTTTCGGCTATAAACCCCCTTGCTAAAAGCAAATTAGATTTAGTCAATTCTAAGTTTAAAGCATCTATTTCTGCTTGAATCTCAAGCAATTTTTCTTTTTGGCGTTCTATTTGTGCTTGAGCTTTTTGAATGTTTATTCTTTGCTCATTTTGTTTAGATTTAACTTGTTTTTGATACTTTTCCGACTCATTTTTATAATTAATTTCGGCAATTTTTAATTGAGTTTGTGCTTCCTCTACCTTTTGACGATTTCGTTCTATTGCAAGTTCTTGCTTTTGAATATTTAATTGTTTTTGTAGTAAGGAATTTTCCCCTTCGGTAGACCTCAACCGAATTAAATTTTGACCCCGAGTAATTGGATCACCAACTTGAACAAAAATCTGATCTACTGCACTTTCCGTTGGGGATTTAATAGTTCTTTGTCCTCCTAATTCAACGGTTCCTCCTTCGCTAATTTTATTTTCAACCGTTCCCAATTCAACTTTCTGTAACTCAGCGGCTACGGCTTCTGCATCCTGTTTTTGTAGTTTGTAATACAGAGCCATACCTGCTAAACTAACTCCGATAAATAGAGTCATAACCATTAGCCATTTAACTCCCCGTTGATAGGCTCTTTTTGCTTGGTAATCTAGGGTTGACACGGATTTCTAATCTCCTGCTTTCAATTGCAACCAGAAGGCTGCTATTATATCTTAAAAAGCTAACTAGGTTTGTTTTAAGTGAACAATTGATCGTTAATTTTCATTATATATCATTAAGATTTATATACTTTAAACAAATGATCATAACCTGGGAAAAAACCAGGTTTTAGGTGGGTATAATCAGATTATGAGCTAAAGCCATGCCACCAGAATAGTTAATTTTAAAAGCCACTTAATATTAACAACCTAGAGAATACAATGGAGAAACCGAGATGTGTACATCTGTAAAATCTCAGCTTACAGTTCTCGCTGTTGATGATAGCATTCCTGCGCAAATATTGATTAAACGAATTTTAGAAAAACATTATCAGGTGATTTTTGCCAATGATACAATACAAGCCTTAGCCGCACTCCATCAGCATTCGATCGATTTAATGCTTCTGGATATCTCTATGCCGGGAATGGATGGTTTAGAGTTGTGTCGAGTTTTGCGGGGATTGCCTAATTTTAATCACCTCCCGATTGTGATGCTGACTTCACGAAATGGGGCTAGGGATGAGGTGGAGGGTCGATTATCAGGAGCAACAGAATATTTAACTAAACCCTTCTCTGAAGAAGAACTCCTGCATACGATTGAAAAAATTTTGAATCAGACAGTCAGTATAATGTCTGAATTCTAATCGATTTTGGGAATATTTAGATTAGTTACTGTAACATTCGAGCATCGGAAAACCTCAAGAAACGATATAATTTCTTTAGGTTTTCCGATGCACTTTTAACGATGACAAGCATAATTCCACAGGGTGAGCAGAATCAAGTAGATCTGCATCAGATCGCCGATAATTTGCCGGGAGTGATTTATCAATCGTTGCTACACCCTGATGGTGCTCAAGAGTGTTTATATATTAGTCCTAGTTGCCGCAGAATTTACGAGCGAGAACCCGATGAAATTCAACATAATTCCGCTTTCATGTGGGGATGGATGAATGATTGGGATCAACAGATTTTTACTCAATCCCTGTTAACCTGCGCCCAAAAATCAATTCCTTGGCAACGACAATGGCAATATCAAACTTCCGAGGGAAAAATTAAGTATTTATCGGCGATCGCCCAACCTTGTCTTCAACTTAACGGCGATCTAATTTTTAATGGATTAATTTTAGAAATTCCAGCCCCAACCCTGGATAATTGTTGTCCCTGTCATCCTAAAACCGGCGAGATTGAACCTATTACAACCCATGAAATTGAACAAGTTTTAACCTGGTTTGAACCATCAAATAACTCAATAGAAACGGAAAAAACTGAAGCAGTGGTAGAAGAACAAGAAGAATTTTTAAGACATATTTATAACGGGGTAGAACAAGTTATTTTTGTAGTGGCAGTTATCAATGAAAACGAGTTTCGATGTTTAGGTTGGAATCCCAAAACCGAACAAATGACAGGACGGAAATCCGCTGAAGTTTATGGAAAAAGCTTTACAGAAATTTTCGGTTTTGTGGAAGGGGAAAAAATGCTGCAACATTATCGAGATTGTGTTCAGGCAAAAACCTCAATTCAATATGAAGAAAAAATTGGGTTTCAGGAAACACAAACCTTTTCTTTAACGACCCTAAATCCCATTTTAGATTCCCAAGGAAAAACCTATAGAATTATCGGGACTTCTTTAGATATTACCGCCAGAAAAAAAGCAGAAATAGCGTTACAAGAGTCACAAATCCGCTTTAAACAATTAGCAGAAAATGTCCCCGGAGTCACCTATCAATATCATCAATATAATAATCAAGGACAGGGCTGTTTTACCTATTTAAGCCCCAAATGTTTAGAATTAACTGAAATTCGACCGGAAGTTATTTTAAAAAATGCTGATTTCCTGTGGAAACTGATTCATCCCGATGATCTGAATGCCTTTGTTGATTCCATGGCCCAAGCCGTAGATACCGGACAACCTTGGCAACATCAATATCGTTTAATTACTCCTTCTGGTAATATTAAATGGATTCAAGCTGGAGGAAGTTTAGGTAAACAACCGGATGGATCAATTGTTTGGGATGGGTTGCTTTTAGATATTAGCGATCGCAAACAAACCGAAGTAGCTTGGCAAAGTTCAGAAGAACAATTGCGGGAATTAGCCGAACGGGAAAAGATGCAAAATTGCATCGGTAATTTGATTAGAAATTCCCTAGATTGGAATACAATTTTAGAAACAACAGTACGGGAAATTCGTCAATTATTAGCCATTGATCGCTGTTATTTTGTCAGATATAATTTGGAATTAAATCCCCCAGAATGGGAAATCATCAAAGAATCCAAAGCCCCGAATTTAGCCCTGATTTCCGAACTGTATCCCGGGGATGCGTTACACCCGATTAGTGAAATGGTTTTACAAGGAAAAATGATCCAAATTGATCAAGTAATGACCTGTGAGATGTCATCAGTTCGGAATTTTTTCATGGTTTTAGAATTGGAATCGGTTTTAATTTTCCCGTTAAAAATTCAATCGGGTGAGATTGGAGCTTTAGTATTAGCCCATTGTCAGGAGCCACGACCTTGGAAACCGCAGGAAGTAGAACTTTTGCGCTCTGTTACCAATCAGTTAGAAATTGCTATTAATCAAGCCAAACTCTATACACAATCTCAAGAATCTGCCAGAATTGCCACAGCCAAAACTCAAGAGTTAGAACATACCGTCTCTAAATTGCAACAAGCACAGATGAAATTAGTGCATTCAGAAAAAATGTCAAGTTTAGGACAAATGGTGGCCGGAATTGCCCACGAAATTAATAACCCAGTTAGTTTTATTTTTGGGAATCTCACCTATGCCAAAGAATATCTGGATGATTTATTTTCCGTGATTAAACTCTATCAAAAACACTATCCCGATCCTCACCCAGAAATAGAAGAAAAATTAGAAGCCATCGAACTCGATTTTATTGCTGAAGATCTCCCCCAGTTATTAAATTCCATGAAAACCGGAGCGGAGCGGATTAGAGATATTGTTAAATCCCTGAGAATTTTCTCCCGTTTAGATGAATCAGAACTGAAAAGTATTGATTTACATGAGAACATAGATAGTACCTTAATGTTATTAGAAAGTCGATTAAAAGAACAACCCCATCATCCTGCAATTCAAGTGATTAAACAATATGGAAACCTACCCCGGGTTGAATGTTATGCGGGGGAACTAAATCAAGTTTTTATGAATTTATTAGCGAATGCTATTGACGCGGTAGAACAACGGAATAAACAACGCTCATTACCCGAAATTATTGCCGATCCGGGGATGATTTGGATTACGACCTCCCTAACCGATTTACAGCAGGTACAAATTAGAATAGCTGATAATGGAATTGGAATGTCCTCGGAAGTTTTAGCCAAAATTTTTGACCCTTTTTTCACGACCAAAGATGTCGGGTTAGGAACAGGTTTAGGAATGTCTACCAGTTATAAAATTATTGTTGAAACCCATAAAGGTCAATTATCCTGCATTTCAGAAGTTGGGTTAGGGACAGAATGTGTAATTGAAATTCCCAAAAAACAGCCCCTATAAACCCCGTAGTAAGCCCTTTAGGGCTATCTTAATTACTATCGTAGTAAGCCCTTTAGGGCTATCTTAATTTCTCCAGTTTGTGGAATTAAGAATGAGTCCTGAAGGACTCACTACAAACTTGACATTCCTAAAAATTTGAGCCAAATTAGGAACAACCTTTCTTAGAGGAATCCTTGAAAGAGGTGGATTCAATTTATTTATGAAAAAAATCTTAATTCTTTTAGCCAATCCATCAGATACAAGCCAATTACGTCTGAATCAAGAAGTTAGCGAGATCCAAAAAACCCTGAGACAATCTAGCTATAGAGACGAATTTGAAATCATCTCAGTTGGAGCCGTTCAAGTGGATGATTTACAACAAACTATCTGTGATTATAGCCCTGCAATTGTTCACTTTTCCGGTCATGGTTCGGGAGAAGATGGGTTGGTTTTAGAAAATAGTTTGGGTCGGAGTGTACTGGTGAGTGAGGAAGCTTTAGCTCGATTATTTAAAGCCTTTCAAACTCAAATTGAATGTGTTATTCTGAATGCTTGTTATAGTGAAATTCAAGCTGGCGCTATTCATCAACATATTGATTGTGCTGTCGGGATGAATCAAGCCATCGGAGATCAGGCGGCGATTCAATTTGCAGTCGGATTTTATCGAGCATTAGGAGCCGGAAATTTCTATGATCAATGTTTTGAATCCGGTTGTACTTTAATTGATTTAAAAAATATTCCAGAATCGAATAAACCTCAACTCAAATTCAGACCGAGACGGACAAATATAGCTGAAACTTCTACACCCAAATCTGAGGAAGTTATAAAACCTCCTCAATCTCCTAATCAATCTCAATCTTTTGGGAATATTAATATTAGTGGAAATCAGAATCCGTTGGCGATGACAAATGCGGTAGGTGATGTCAATATCAACCAAAGTCAAACCCAAACCAGCGTAAAAAATCCCAATTTAGAAGCAGCATTAGCGGCACTGGGACAACTCCAAAAAGATATTGCTCAAACAGAGGCTTTAAATCCGATTGAGAAAGCGACAGTTGAAGTTCCGATCAAAATGATAGAAACAGAATTGCGAAAATCTAAGGGAAATCAAACTTTAATTGATCAAGCGGTTGTTGCTCTTAAAAAAGGATTAGAAGGAGTAGAAACCCTTGCCGAACCTGTGATAAAAGTCGCAGCAATATTAGCAAAAGTTTGGATTTGATTTCTAGGGTGCATTTATTTTAAAACAACAGTTTTCAAGCAAATTGTGAGTGCAGAAATGAACGAACAACCCCCATCAAATCAAAATCAAAGTGCCGGAGATATCAATATTTCTGGTAACGAAAATCCGATGGCACTTGTCACGACAACGGGCGATGCAAATATTAATCAGTCCCGTACTATTATTTATAATTATTATTATCGAGAAGAAAGCGTTATCACCTCTATTGAGGCAGGTACAGAGGATAATTTACCTTGTCCCTATCAAGGATTGTTTCATTTTGGGCCAGAAAATGCCGAATATTTCTTTGGGCGAACAGTCTTTATAGAAGAACTATTTCAAGCAACGGAAACCAAGAATTTTATTCCTCTTTTGGGAGCATCGGGAAGTGGTAAATCTTCCGTAGTTTTGGCGGGATTAGTCCCGAAATTAGTGAATATTGGGCATTGGAAATTTACTCATTTTCGACCGGGTAAAGACCCATTTAATGCCCTAGCTCAAGCGTTAGTGCCTTTGTACGCACCCAATCTTAATCAAACAGAACTTATCGCCCAAACTTGTCAATTAACAGGACATTTTCAAAACAATACGATTCTATTATCCGATGTTTTTTCCCAAATTCAACACAATCATCCCCAGGATAGAATTTTACTCATTGCTGATCAATTTGAGGAACTCTACACCCTTTGTCACGATGAACAAACCCGTCGCCAATTTCTGGATAGTTTATTAAATGCTTTTGAATCTCCCAACCATAAACCGCCCTATTCAACGGTATTAGTTACCACAATGCGGACTGATTTTTTAGGAAATGTATTATCCTATCCTCCCTTAGCAGATGTTTTGCGAACTGGAGATATTAAAATCCGTTCTATGAATACCGAAGAACTTACAGAAGTGATTGAGAAACCCGCCCAAAAATTAGGCGTTGATTTTGAAGGGGGACTGGTAGAACGCATTCTCGATGATGTGGATAAAGAGCCCGGAAATTTACCGTTATTAGAATTTGCCTTAACGGAACTTTGGAAAAAACGCACCCGCAAACAATTAACCCACAAAGCTTATGAAGAAATCGGGGAAGTTTCGGGGGCATTAACCCGTTATGCCGATGAAAAATATAGTAAACTGAGTGAACAGGAGCAACAACAAGTTCGGCGAATTTTTGTACAATTAGTGCGTCCGGGTGAGGGAACATTAGACACCCGACGAGTAGCAACGAGAGCGGAATTAAACGAAACTAATTGGAGTTTAGTTAAAGAATTAGCGGATGCGCGATTAGTCGTTACTAATCGTGCTATTATTAGTCAGGATAATTCCCAACAACAGATTAATATTCAAGAACAGGAAACCGTCGAGGTTGTCCATGAAGCATTAATTAGAAATTGGGGTCAACTCAGAGAATGGATGAGCACTGATAGAGAATTTCGCACCTGGCAAGAAAAACTCCGGGGGGAGATGCGTCAATGGCAGGAAATGAGAAAAGATCGAGGAACTTTGTTGCGTGGTGCACCTCTACTAGAAGCAGAAAAATGGTTGCAGAAACGCTCAGATCAACTCAGCTTAGAGGAGCGAGAGTTTATTAAGCAAAGCATTAAACAGCGAAAAAACCAACACTTTCTAAGTCAATTAGGTTTCGGAAGTATGGCAGTTGCTCTTGTTGTGTTAACTAGCTGGTTGATAATAACTAAACAAAATACTGAGATTAGAGACATAAGTACATCATCACAATTGATGTTGCAATCTAATCAACAATTTGATGGTTTAATCGAAAGTTTAAAAGCTGTAAGGAAGTTGAAACAAGCATTTTGGCCAACACTTGATAACCGAATTCAAGTTATTATGACTTTGAGACAGGGTGTTTATGATGTTCGAGAGTTGAATCGTTTAGAAAAACATCAAGATGAGGTGACAAGTGTTAGTTTTAACAAAGAGGGTCAAATTCTGACTTCAAGTCAAGATAAAACCATAAAACTATGGAGCAAAGAGGGTCACTTACTCCAAGATTTTAAAGATGCTCATAGCGATAAGGTTTGGAGTGCAACTTTCAGCCCTGATGGTCAGACAATAGCGTCTGCTAGTGCTGATAAAACGGTTAAACTTTGGTCAAAAAAAGATGGAACTTGGGTTAATACCAAGACCTTGAATCATAGTAGCCCTGTTCTTGTCGTCAGGTTTAGTCCTGATGGAAAAATAATTGCTTCATCGGATAAAGGTGGCAATATTAAATTTTGGAACTTGGATGGTCAATTGTTGAATACGATTAAAGCTGAACAATGTAGGGTTTCGACTAAAGAATGTTGGGTTTTAAGCATCAGCTTTAAAGATGATAAAACCATCGCCACCGGTGGTCTTGATAGCACTGTTAAATTTTGGAGGAGTAAAGATGACAGATTCAAGACTACAGAACTACTGGGGACTCTCAAAGGACATGGTGAAGGGGGAGTCTGGGGTTTAGATTTTAGCCATAATGGAACAATGTTAACAACAGGAGGCCGTGATGGTACGATTAAACTCTGGCGTAAACAAAAAGAAAATAAGAGCAATGATTGGATTAAAGATCTAAATTTCACCCTCAATGAAGCGACTTTGCAAGAGATGTGTGATAACCAAATTAAAAAAAGCCAAAAAGGAATTGAATTTAGTTGTTTGAAGAAATCGGAAGATTTTGTTAGAGGGATAAGTTTTAACCCGAATGACGAGATAATTGCAGGTGGTACTTGGGACAAAAAGGTGATCCTTTGGTATTGGAATAAACCTGGCCAAATCCATGAGACTTTTAAGGGACATGGAAATGGTGTCTGGGCTGTTAGTTTCAGTCCTAATGAGGAAATTCTTGCCTCTGCTAGTGCTGACAATACCGTGAAATTATGGAACATAAAAGAAACTCTGCAAGCATTTGGAGCAGGAAACTATTCTATTTTAGATATCAGTTTCAATCCTGAAGATCAGACTATTGCTTCAGCCAGTGAGTGCAAAATTGTTAGACTCTGGGATATAAATGGCAAGGTTAAAACACAGTTAATATATCCTAATTTGAGTCAATCACCAGACCCAAAATGTGATGAGAACACTAAGAATAAGCTTACGGAGCAGAAGGTTAGGGGAGTAGCCTTTAGTCCTGATGGTACAAAGATTGCTACTGCTAGTAACGATTGTACGGTGAAATTATGGGATTCTAATGGGAATTTGTCCAGAACTTTAATCGACCCTGCTATCACGCCTAAAGGGAAAACTTGCAGTGATAAATCCAGTCATAAATACTCGGTTCTAGGTGTAGCTTTTAGTCCTGATAGTAAAATGATTGCTTCAGCTAGTGCTGACAACACAATTAAGATTTGGGATTCAGGAGATGGTCATTGGATAAAAACCCTTGAAGGTCATACAGATTCCGTTTATCGGGTGAGATTTAGTCCTGATGGTAACACTTTGGCTTCAGCTAGTGCTGATAAAACAATTAAACTGTGGAACCCCAATAAGGGTAAATTATTACACACTCTTACGGGTCATAAAAACTTAGTAAAAGATGTGAATTTTAGCCCAGATGGAACAAGAATTGTCTCTGCTAGTCACGATCAAACTATTAAAATTTGGACCAATCAGGGTAAACTCCTAAAAACTCTTTATGGACATTCAGGAGAAGTTGAGAGTGTAAGTTTTAGCTCGGATAGTCAAATGATAGCCTCCGGTAGTCTGGATCATACTATCAAGATTTGGAGTCGGGATGGTATTTTACTAAATACTATCAATGTCTATATCGGGCCGATTTATTCTGTTGGCTTTAGTCCAGATAATAAAACCCTTGCTGCTGGCAGTGATGATGGTAGATTAAGATTATGGGATATAGAGATTGATCAATTACAAAAAAGAGCTTGTAATCAGGTGGGTAATTATTTGCAGAATCCTGATGCTAATGTTGATGAGAGTGACAGACATCTTTGTGATGGTATTGATAAGGAGTTACAAAAACCGCCTTCTAATTAATATTAAATATTTAAACCCGTGCTGATCAGATTTTGTCTGTATACCGATATTTAAAGACTCGCTTCCCTCTACCCTGACTTAAAAAGTGCGATTTGTAGCCTACTGGTTGATATTTGATATTATCGAGGAAGAACGCACGCTACGCGGGAAACTACGCACTGCACGATATCGTTGATAAGAATGAGTCCTAAAGGACTCACTACGGGACTCACTACGGAATACTGAACTTTTCTATCCTTTTTTATCCTAACTGGCATCAAACGGGTTTTATTGAGTCATAGAGCAGGTTTCAGAACTCCTGAACTTATCCCTATCGACAGTTTAACTGATATCGAACACACTTAAGATGTAAATAGATGATATAGGGTTCCCTGGAGGGGTAAGACTATGATTAGAACTATTTTAGTTGTTGAAGATAATATCGTTAACTGGAAAGTCTTTGAACGGATTTTAACCAGACGAGGCGGGTTACTGGCAAAACATACCGAAGATGTGGAAACCGTAATGGAAATGGCGACTAACAAACAAGCGGATCTGATCTTAATGGATGTGTCTTTAACTAATAGTTATTATCAGGGAAAAGCTGTTGATGGGATTGAAATTACCCAAATGTTAAAAGCCAACCCCGCCACCGCTCAACTTCCAGTTATTTTAGTGACCGCCCATGCGACCAGTGGCGATCGGGAAAACTTTTTAGCGCGGAGTGGAGCTGATGGTTATATTCCTAAACCCGTCGTTGATCATAAGGATTTTGTTGCACAAATTAAATCCAAATTACCCGCAGATGAATAAAAAAACTTGAATGTTATAAACTCAACATTGGTCAAAAATTATGATTTTACCAGAGTGTATTATCCTGCAACAAGAAGCTGCTAATCCAGCAACTTCCTGTGAACGTTTAGTTCAACTTAGTCAAAGAAGTACGGAATTATCCCGACTGGTTGCTAATAATTCTAACGCCCCGACCGAGGTCTTAAAAACCTTGGGAATGAGTGCAGATTTAACAACTCGCCATCTGGTAGCCACCAACCCGAATACTCCTCAAGAAACCTTAATTGAGTTACTCAATGAGTTTCCTAAACCTGTTTTGAGTAATCCACAATTTCGGGTTTTATGTTTAAATTATCCCCAACTTCTCCATCAAATTCCCATTGCGACTTTGCGCCTCTTGGTTCAGTTTAATACAGCCCCAGAAAGTTTTCTGCACTGGGTCGAAAATCATTCTGAATCTGATGTTTTAGCGGGGCTTGATTTTTCTGCCAATTCTGGATTCTCCACTTGAAAATAATATGCTATATTCTAATACACCGCCTCAATTATTAGAAAAACTGGCTAAACATTCTAAAGCAATTTTCATTATTCTAGCAGGAAACAGATTAACTACTGGTTAAATAGATCTCAAATTAGAAAATGTCAACTCAAATTCCTTATGTCGATGCTCTGGTAAATCTGAATCAATTGTGTGATCGTGTAGTTGAAACAGGTGAAGCAGTTATCATTACTCGTTCTGATGGTAAAAATGTGGCACTCGTTTCCGAAGTTGAATTATCAAGTTTGTTGGAAACGTTGTATTTGTTGCGATCGCCTGCAAATGCCGCTCGCTTAACTTCAGCTTACCTAAAATTGTCAAATTTAGTATTTATTTATTCTTTAGATTCTTGGGAATTATCATTGGGATTTAAAACCTTGCCTAACATATTACCAATTAAGGGTAATTGACCGATGGTTAGTTTTATTAATTCCAAGAAAGTTTCCTAACATAATCAGTCATTCACCCAAGCACTTTTGATTTTAAATCCGTTGATCTTTTTCTGCTTGATTTTGATGGAAATATTCGCGAATTGCGTTAATACCTTGTTCTGCAATTTCAATTGGGGGATCTTCGAGAGGGTTGAAACTTAAATGAAGTTCGGATAAATTGGTGAGATTGCCGATAGATTCTGGTACACTTTTAAGTTGGTTGAAACATAAATCAAGTTGGGATAAATTGGTCAGACTGCCGATAGATTCTGGTACACTTTTAAGTTGGTTGCGACTTAAATCAAGTTGGGATAAATTGGTCAGACTGCCGATAGATTCTGGTACACTTTTAAGTTGGTTGAAACATAAATAAAGTTCGGATAAATTGGTGAGACGGGTAATAGATTCTGGTACGCTCGTCAGTTGGTTGTTACTTAAATCAAGATAGGATAAATTGGTGAGACGGGTGATAGATTCTGGTACACTTGTCAGTGGGTTGCCACCTAAATAAAGTTCGGATAAATTGATGAGACGGGTGATAAATTCTGGTATACTTGTCAGTTGGTTGTAACTTAAATAAAGTTCGGATAAATTGGTGAGACAGGTGATAGATTCTGGTACGCTCGTCAGTTGGTTGTGATGTAAATTAAGTTCGGATAAATTGGTGAGACAGGTGATAGATTCTGGTACGCTCGTCAGTTGGTTGTAACGTAAATTAAGTTGGGATAAATTGGTCAGACTGCCGATAGATTCTGGTACGCTCGTCAGTTGGTTGTAACGTAAATTAAGTTGGGATAAATTGGTCAGACGGGCTATCGCGTCTGGTACGCTCGTCAGTTCGTTCCGACTTAAATTCAACGTTTCCAACCATTCCAACTCAAACACCTCGGTCGGAATTTCTGTTAATGAATTATCACTCAAATCTAATTCAGTGAGGTGTTGTTGCTTGACTTCTTGAATTATTTTGCGAATTTTGTCTCTAGTCATTTTTCTGTCCCCAAATATCTTTAAATATTACACTAAATGGTAAATCTGGATCGATTGAGAAAGATTACATTATATATTAATTTGAAAACTGTTTCATAAACTTTTGATCAATATAATCTTTCCATCGCCAAAATAAATAATTGGGCCCCAGATTCAACCCGCCTTTAGATGCGATCGCTTTTTGATCTCCTGTCCCAATTAAAATTAAAAATTCCTTTTGAGGAATAAAGGGTTTTAGGGGTTTTTCTTGTAAACTTTGTTTTAAATTCTCAAATAAAGGTTGACCTTGACGCACTGCAAAAACTCCGGCTTTGGGTCGGGGATAATTAACCATTGTGGCGATATCTCCGGCGGCAAAAACTTGGGGATGGGAAATAGATTGTAGGTAATGATTAACGAGAATAAATCCCCTTTCATCCGTTGCAATTCCTGTTTTTTGAACCCAGGGAGATGCGGCGGCTTGTGTTACCCAAAAAATGCGATCACACTCTAGGTTTAAACCCGATTTACAGCTAATTCTTTTAACCTGATTCTGCTCAATTTTATTAACGGTTTGATTTAGGTGTACATGAATATTACGATTTCTGAGAATAGTTTTTACCTTTTGACTTAAACTAAGATGACGTTCAGATAATAGCCGATTACCGCTATGAATTAGATGTAATTCTAACTGATTTAAAGGTTGATTAAATTGTTGATAAATTTGGGTTAGATGGCTATGAATATTTAAAGCTAATTCAACTCCTCCCGCACCGCCACCCACAATCGCTAATCTAATTTTTTCTTGGGGATTTTGCTTAATTTCCTGAATTAATTGATCCCAATATTGCAAAAATTTAGAAATAGGTTTAACCGGAATAGTATATTTTATCGCGCCCGGAATAGTTAAGGTGGTGGGAGTGCTACCAATATCAATCGATAGAATATCAAAGGGAATGGGAGAATTGTTTTTACAAATAACCTGATTTTTTTCTAAATCTAAACCTATTGCTGAATCAATATAAAGTTTAGCTTGAGCAAATTTAGCTAGGGACTGTAAATCAATATGACATTGATCAAAACTATAAAACCCGGCTATATACCCGGGTAACATTCCTGAATAGGGGGTTTGAATGACATCGGAAATTAAGGTTAATTCAACATCTGATAAGGGATTAATTCCCAATTGTTTTAAGACGATCGCATGGCTATGTCCTCCACCGATTAAAACTAATTTTTTCATAATAATTTAGGTGATTAACAAAGAGATGATAGAACCCTAAAGGGTTCACTACGATTATTATATTGTTTTTGCGAGGGAAGGAATAGCAGATAATAGGGTTTGGGTGTAGGGATGTTGGGGATTAGTAAATATTGATTCTGTTTCTCCTAATTCAACAATTTTACCCCCATTCATTACCGCAATTCGATCGCATAAAAACCGAGCCACCCATAAATCATGGGTAATAAACAAATAGGTTAAATTAAATTCTGCTTTTAATTCCAACATCAAATCTAAAACTTGGGCTTGAATACTTGCATCTAACATACTCACGGGTTCATCACAAATTAATAATTTTGGACGGGTCATTAAAGCCCTCGCAATCGCTACCCGTTGTTGTTGTCCCCCGGATAATTCCCCCCCATACCGTTGATAATATTCCGTGGCTGGAGTTAATCCCACCCTTTCTAACATTGCTAAAACTTGGGTTTTTGCTTGCTCTGGAGTTGCTAATTTATGAATAAAAAGCGGATCAGCAATACTTTCTCCCACCGTCATCATCGGATTCAAACAAGCATTGGGATCTTGAAATACCATTTGCATTTGACGGCGATATTTTCGCACCTGTTCAGAGGATAATTGAGTTAAATCTGTTCCTAAAAATTCCACACTCCCATGGGTCGCCCGAATTAGTTGTAAAATAGTTCGGGATAGGGTACTTTTTCCACAACCGGATTCTCCCACTAAACCCAATATTTCCCCGGGATATAACTCTAAATTAATCCCATCCACCGCCTTAATCACGGATTTCTTTTGTTTAGAAAAAAGTTGTTGAATAAATCCGGCTTCTAGGGTATAATATTGTTGTAAATCTTTAATTGATAATAAGGGTTTCGTAGAAGATAGAGGGGTTTCTAAAGTTGGAGCAGTTGCTTTATTTTCAATATCCTGTAAATGTAAAGCCGACTTTAATAAAGATTGAGTGTAGGGATGTTGGGGATTTTGAAACACCGTTCCCGATGCTCCCATTTCCACCATTTTCCCTTGATACATCACCGCAATTTGATCGCAATATTCCCCCACCATGGCTAAATCATGGGAAATTAATAAAATAGCTGTTCCCCGTTGTTCACAAAGTCTGGTTAATTCCTGTAAAATTTGAGCCGAAACCGTCACATCTAAACTGGTGGTTGGTTCATCCGCTACAATTAATTTAGGGTCAAGTAATAGGGCTAAAGCGATCGCCACTCTTTGACGCATTCCCCCACTAAATTCATGGGGATATTGTGACCAACGATCGGCGGAAATTTTTACCGATTCTAATACTTCTAAAGCCTTATTTTTAGCTTGGGAATTAGATAATTGAGGGCGATGGGCTTGGAGAGTTTCTAAACAATGATCACCAATAGTCATCAACGGGTCAAGGCGAGTCATGGGGTCTTGAAAAACCAGCGCCACCGCCTCCCCGCGAAACCTTTGCAACCGTTTTTCATCCATCCCAAATACCGGTTGTCCTTCAAACCGCACCTGTCCTTCAATTTCGCTGGTGGTGGGTAACAACCGCATCACCGCCCGGCCAATGGTGGATTTTCCGCAACCGGACTCCCCCACCAGTCCCAGACGCTCTCCCGGTTGTAAGGAGAAACAAACATCATCAACCGCCCAAATTTGAGCAGATCGGGAGTGGGGATAGGCGACCCTCAAATGTTCAACATCAAACAGACTTGACATCAGGTGATAGGGGAGAGATCAGTTCTAAGTTCATTGTTCATGGTTGCGGCGGCATTGACAATAGGTTGGGGATCTGGGTTTTGGCAAATAGGATTTTTCACCTGTATTAATCGTCAACCGCTCAACCGTCAACTTACCTCCATAATCTTGTATAGTTAATATCACCCAAGACTGCACTTATATCATCAATTTTGACCATGATACAACAGCTTAAAACAATATTAAATCGGGGAAACTTATTACCAGGATTCGTGATTTCCTTGATTTTAACAGTAATCCTAGGATTTTCAGCAACTCCAGCTTTAGCCACGGGAGTTTATCAAGTTCCCACCCTATCCTCGGGGGATCAAACCTGGGTTGTGGAACTCGATGGTGTTCTTAGCCGGAGTACGGAAGGACGGTTAAATAATAGTTTATCAGAGTTAGCTAAAAAAACCGGATATGAAGTTCGGTTTTTAACCATTCGCCGCTTAGATTATGGAGAAACCATTGAAACTTTTACCGAAAAAGTCTTTCAAAAATGGTTTCCGACTCCTGAATTGGCAGCCAATCAAACCCTATTAGTTTTGGATTTACTAACCAATAATGCCGCGATCCAAACCGGAGAAAAAACTAAATCCTTATTAACCGATGAAATAGCTGAAAGTGTGGTGGAAAAAACCCTAAAATATCCGCTTCGTAAGGGCGATAAATATAATGAGGCGTTTATTGAAGCCAGCGATCGCATCTCTACTGTTTTATCAGGAGAACCCGATCCCGGCCCCCCCATAGAACAAGATAATATTAGTGTGGAAAGCACCTTTAAATCCGCCGAAGAAACCGACGATGCTAGTGCTACAATTATAGTAGTGGTTTTGTTAATCGTGGCGACGGTGGTTCCGATGGCAACTTATTATTATTTCCAGGCAAATCGGAGCTAAAAATCAATATTTTTAGCAATGGTTCAGATCCCCCCTAACCCCCCTTAATAAGGGGGAACAGGAGGGAGGTAAAACTCCCCATTTTTTAAGGAATAATGGGAGACTCAAATATCTTACTCATCTCAAATACAATAAAATAAAATGCAATTTATTGATCAGGTTGAAGTTGAAGTCGAAGCCGGAAAAGGAGGCGATGGAGTCGTTGCTTTTCGACGAGAAAAATATGTTCCCGCCGGGGGGCCAGCCGGAGGAAATGGCGGGAAAGGGGGTTCGGTGATATTAGTGGCGGTGGAAAACCTACAAACCCTCTTAGATTTTAGATATAATCATAAATTTAAAGCCGATGACGGCAAACGAGGCGGCCCAAAAAACATGACCGGGGCACAGGGAGAGGATTGTATAATTGAAGTGCCTTTGGGAACAGTGGTTTATGATGCCAATACCGATGAAATATTAGGGGATTTAATCGAAAAAAATCAACAGTTTTGTGTCGCAGCCGGAGGTAAAGGGGGATTAGGAAATAAGTTTTTTTTAAGTAACCGTAATCGCGCCCCCGAATATGCTTTACCCGGATTAGAAGGAGAAAGCCGACGGTTAAGATTAGAATTAAAATTATTAGCAGAAGTCGGCATTATTGGTTTACCTAATGCCGGAAAATCTACCTTAATTTCCGCCTTATCCGCCGCCCGTCCTAAAATTGCCGATTATCCGTTTACTACCTTAATTCCTAACTTGGGAGTGGTTAGAAAACCATCGGGAGACGGAACAGTTTTTGCTGATATTCCGGGGTTAATTGAAGGCGCCCATTTAGGGGCAGGATTAGGTCACGAATTCCTCCGACATATTGAACGAACTCGGGTTTTATTACATTTAATTGATCTTACCGATAGTGACCCCATTGGCAATTATCATACTATTCAAGAGGAATTAAAAGCCTATGGCAGAGGATTAGGAGAACGTCCCCAAATTGTGGCTTTTAATAAGGTGGATGCCGTCGATACTGAAAGTTCAGAAATTCAAGCCCTTGCTGCTCAATTGCAACAGTTAAATCCCAGCCCTATTTTTATGATTTCTGCCGTGGCTGGAATCGGTTTAGATGCTTTATTACAGGAAGTTTGGAAACAATTAGATCAACTGACTGTAATTGAGAAAAAGGAGTTAGAAGTTGGCATCCTAATCCCCGAATCCCTATCTAGTTGATCAGAAAAAGATCATCGGAGTTGACCTGACCACCCTCAACTCTAAAAGTCAGAGGGATTGATCAAAAAATCTTTACTGAAGATAAATTTGTGCTGCCGTTTCTTGATCTAGGGTGGCACGAGTCCTACCTATTTTAATAATATAGGAAGGAAATTTCTGCTCTAATTGAATCTCAATTCCAGGCATAATTCCCAAAGCCATTAACTTGTGAATCAGGCTAGGATCGATGGTTTTTAAGCTATAAACTATTCCTTTTTCACCAGTTTTTACCGATAATAATGACATCATGTTAGAAACTCACTCCTAAACTATTTAAAGCTAAATTTGTACAGTATCCGACTAAGAAAGCAAAGGGAAAGATAAAGGAAGTCATTAATATTGTAATCAACTTTCCTTGCTCTTTAAACATCATTTGTAATTGGGCAATACAAGGTAAAAATAAAGTCAAAACAATTGCCGCAATAAACAACTGATTTCCATTAAAAATCCCCTGTTGCTGCATATCAAATAACCCCGCAGCCCCGTAATCTCGTCGGAAAAAACCATATAAGAAAATAGGAGCCGCTTCCTTGGGAAGTCCTAAAGCTAAACTAATTGGCTCTAAACCTCGAATTAGGACATCAAATAATCCCGTTAATTTTCCCAACCAAATAAACACCGATGCCCAGATAAACAGAGGTAAAATTTCATAAAAATACCATTTCATTCGTACCCAGGTTTTAACTAGAATATTCCTGAATTTAGGAATTCTTAAAGGTGGAATTTCCATATAAAATCCCGCCGCTTTTCCGGGGATAATTTTTGAGGTTAGAAATCCCATTCCCAAGAAAATAACGATTAAAAATACTGCCCAGGCGATTAATGCTGTTGGTTTTTGCGATAATAACCCAACAATTACCCCCCATTGTGCCGCACAGGGAATCGCTAAAGAGAGTAAAAAAACCGCGATTAATCTTTCCCGACGGGTCTCTAAAGTTCGGGTTACCATCGTTGCCATCGTATCACAACCAAACCCTAAAACAATCGGAATTACAGACCGTCCTGATAATCCAATGGATTTGAATACCCGATCTAACATCAAGGACAATCGGGGTAAGTAACCACTATCTTCTATAGCAGTCCTAAATCATTATCAAGAGCATGATATAATGATATACACTACTTGATTATGACAATAAAAATTATGAATGACTTACAACAGGCAGAAAAAGAGCGGAACAAAGAAATAGCTGAATTAGAAATTTTAATTGAGAGTAATCTTTCGGCAAGAGAACTAAAACGAGCAATAGCTGTCAGGATGGCGCTCACCGGTAAAATTTACCGTGAAATCAGCCAAATTTTAGGTGTAAGCGAATTTTTTGTTGGGCATTGGAAAAAAGTTTTTAAAGGCAAAGGAATCGCTGGATTAAAAC
>MNYZ01000078.1 GCA_001873365.1 Oscillatoriales cyanobacterium CG2_30_40_61
AGGGGTAAGGGGTAAGGGGTAAGGGGTAAGGGGTAATAAATTTATTATTGTTTACTATTGCTTATAAACTAATAATTCCTTGATCAAACACTTGATTATTAGTATCAATTGCTTGAATAAGCATCTGATCAGCGTAAACTTCTATTGCAGTAAATCCCAGGGTTGAGGCGGCAGTTGCTGTCCATTCTGAACTGCCTACGCGTCGAATACTTGCCCCCCCATTACCACTGATTAAATAAGTTGTACCATCAATAGGTTTGGTACGTTCATAATTATGTTCATGACCATTCATATAAACTTGAACTCCATATTTTTTAAATAAAGGAGTTAAACGATTAATTAATTGTGGGTTGACTCCATACAATCCAGAAGAATAGATCGGAAAATGACTATAAATAATTTTCCAAGGGGTTTGACTGCGCTTGAGTTGATCTTCTAACCAAGGTATTTGTTTTTCCCAGTCCGCGTTATCATTTGCATCTAAAACGAAAAATTGTACCGGATCATATTTAAAAGTATAGTAACGACCCTGCATATTAAATAAAGGATAGGTTACCTGTCGATTACCATTTTCTGTTCTAAGATCATGGTTGCCTAAACAGGCATAAAATTTAACTCCTTTTTCTAGTAAAGGTTGATATGGTTTCTCAAAAACCGCATTAATTTTTTCAATTTCACCATTAGTATATATATTATCTCCGAGTAAAGTAACCACTTGAAAAGGATGATTTTGATGATAGCTAACCATCGCCTTTGCGACTTCATATTGTCCTTTTTCTCCGGTTCCCGCATCTCCAATAGCAACAAAACGAAATATGGGTTTGCCATTAGGAATTGATGGCATATTATCGCCTTTATTTTGGGAAATTTTTAGATTAGAACTCTCAGATGCGGTCAAAAATTTTCGAGTCGTTCCTAATCCGATAAAACCAGCAGCACTCAAACTGGCTAGTAATAGAAATTGACGTCTTTTTAATGGCATAAGTGTAAATCAGTTATCAGTTGTTAGTTATCATATCATTTACCCATTCCATTCCCTTATCTTAACTGATAACTGATGAATGATCACTGATAACTGAAAAAGCCTATTTACTAAAATAGGTTTTGAAAACCTCTTGAGCAATCGGAGCCGCAGAAACCGCCCCATATCCTCCGGCTTCGACCACAACGGCGATCGCAATTTCCGGTTTATTCGCAGGCCCAAACCCCACATACATGGCATTATCAGGCTGTCCAGGAATTTCCACGGTTCCTGTTTTTCCTCCAGTTAAAGGAATTGAACCATCATTTAAACCCCGTCCCGTTCCTTTTTTAACCACATCAATTAACCCAGCCCGGATCAGATTTAAAGTTGATGCAGAAATTTTCGTTTTAATCGGTTTTGTTTGAATTGTATTAGTTTGAGATGTTAATAAATGGGGTTGAACTCGCCAACCACTATTAGCCACCGTAGAAACCATCACAGCTAATTCTAACGGGGTCACTAAGACTAAACCCTGACCAATTGCCATAGTTACCGTATCCCCAATATACCAAGGTTCATCATATAATTTTTTCTTCTCTTTAGGAGTAGGAATTTGCCCTTGATTGGCGCCATCTAACCCTAATAAATCCAAATTAATTGTCCCAGCAATGCCCAATTCTTTACCCCATTTAGCAATATTTTCTGCTCCTGTTTTTACCCCAACTTGATAGAAAAAGGTATTACTACTAAATGCCAAAGCTTCTTTAAATCCAATCACACCATAACCCTTTCCATGTTCATAAAAAGAAATTCCCCCAATTTTAATTGATGTAGCAGTAGGGATTTTAGAAGTAATGGAAAAATTGCCAGATTCAATTCCGGCCGTCGTGGTAACAATCTTAAAGGTACTACCCGGAGGATATCCCTGTACGGCTCGATTTAATAAAGGTTGTTCAGTGCTTTGTAGCTTTTTCCAGTCCTGATCTGTGACTTGATTTGTAAATAAATTAGGATCAAAAGTTGGGCTACTAGCTAATGCTAAAATAGCTCCGGTTTTGACATCTAAAACCACCACGGCTCCGCGACGATTTGCTAAGGCTTTTTCGGCAGTTTTTTGTAATGCTAAATCTAAGGTTAGCTGAACCGATTTACCCTGTTTAGGAGACTGTAGCCCTAACTCTTGAATTTCCTGACCTTTGGCATCTGCTTCAATTAATCGGTTTCCCCAAACTCCTTGTATTTGGGAATTTACTAATTTTTCAACCCCCATTTTTCCCACCATCATTCCCATCGGATAATCAGGATTTGCTTTTAATTCTTCCGGTGTTGCCTCCCCAATATAGCCTAAAATATGAGCCGCTAATTTGCCATTAGGATAACTTCTTCGGGATTCTCCTCTGACTTCAACACCGCGTAAATCTTCCACTTTTTCGGCTAAACCAATAAACATTTCTGGGGAAATATTAGGACTGACTTTCACGGGAAGTCGAGATCGATATCCGGTTTTTTCTAATTGTTTTAGAATCTCATTAGCGGGAATATTCAAAATAGTATGAAGTTGTTCCGCCGTGATTTTCCACTGTTCAGGAGACTGTTCTTGCGGCCATAAATATACAAAACGAGAGAGTTGACTTCCCGCTAATAAATCCCCTTTTCTATCTAAAATTTGACCCCGTTTAGCTGGTACAGAAATCAGACGTAAACGGTTATTTTCTGCCCGAATCCGATTATATTCTCCCTGAACAAATTGTAACTGTACCAGTTTAATTCCTAAACCTCCAAAAAAACACCCAATTAATAATAATAAAATCACTCCTTTATGAGTCCGACGACGTTGGATGATTGAGTTTTCTTGTTTTGGGATTGTCAGATAGGGAGATTTAGACGGAAACAGAGATTCGTTAGCCATGGTTAAGAAATTCTTAGGTTAAACTTTATTATTCTTAATTTTTAATTCCTGTTTCTTGCCTTAAAATCAGAACAAACTGCCACGTTTTTATGGGGGTCAGATGAATGAGTAGTCATCATCTTGTTTTTCCTCCCCAGAGTAACTCTTGGGAAGCGCTTACCACCTCTGAGGTTTTAACTCAACTGAATTCTCCTAACCTTGATGTTGCTGTTGGGAATGATTTGCTGATGTTTTTGGCTATACAAGCTCTACAAAGAAAATTTCCCCCCCGTCTCAAATCTTTTAATGATTTTTCGACCCAATTTCAACAAGAAATTGCTAACTATTTTGGCAGTTATCAACAGACCTGTATTTTGATTAATCAATTATTACTCAGCCTAGAAAATCCGAATATTATTACTCAATATTGTCAGCAAAGTTCCCTAGGTAAAAAATTACCTAACGCTTTATATATTCATTATTCAGCCTTACCAGAGTTAAATATTGTTCTCAGACTATACGAACAATTAAGTCGTTTTTATTTACCTTCCTTCAAACCATTTACCTTGATTAAATTTCATACTAATCAATCATTAATTTCTTATTTATTTTATCCTGATTTTGATCAAGATCCCCATCCCGCATTAACAGCTAGTTTTCAAGTTAATGTTAAAACCGGACAGGTAAATATTATGGATTATTCTAATAGTGATAATCCTCCGATCCTGCATCGCAAAGAAACCTTTGTTACGCCCAATTATCCCAATTACCAAAAGTTTAAAAAACTCACCAAAACCGAAGAAAGCTTAGGATTATTAGAAACGCCAAAACTTTCATCCCTGCAAGAATTTCTTAACTCAGAAACCCGTTTATACCGAACCATTGGAACTCGCAAAGGTTGGCAACAACACCTACATAAACATGGGGTAGAAATCCACGATCATCTAGTGATGAAACTTTCAGAACTAACTAATAATTTAACCGAATTTAATTCCGAAAATGCCTTACATTTTTTACCCAAAATTGAACGCCATCGTGCCGCCATTCCCCGGAAACATTTATCCCGTCCGGTGCGTTTAGCCCTAGAAGCGGAAGTATTTCAAGAACATAGCACTTTCTTTGATTATGGTTGTGGATATGGGGGAGATATTCAACGGTTAGCTGAACAGGGGTATACAAGTAGCGGATGGGATCCTTATTATTCTCCCCAGACTCCCCAGATAGAATCCGATATTGTGAATTTGGGATATGTGATTAATGTGATTGAATGTCAAAATGAACGACAAGAAGCCTTAATTAAAGCCTGGAATTTAGCCCAAAAAGTCTTAATTGTTGCAGCCCAAGTATTAGTAGATGCTCAAGAAAAAGGGATTATGGTTTATGGTGATGGGGTGATTACCAGTCGCAATACCTTTCAAAAATATTATCAACAGGAAGAACTCAAAGTTTATATTGATCAGGTCTTAAATGTTGATGCTATTCCCTTAGATTTAGGGGTTTATATTGTGTTTCGAGATGAAAGCGAAGCCGAAAAATTTCGAGCCGATCGCTTCCATTCTCGGTTAACATCTCCTCGAATTCGTTTAACCTTAAAACGGTTTGAAGATTATCAAGAATTACTGCAACCTTTAATTCAATTTATCAGCGATCACGGTCGTTTACCCATAGAAACCGAACTTCCAGAAACCGCACAACTGCAACAGGAATTTGGCAGTCTCAAACGAGCTTTTCAAATTATTTTACAAGTCACAAATCCCGAAGAATGGGATGCGATCGCCCATAAACGCCGTCAAGATTTACTGGTTTATATTGCCTTAAGTCGATTTAGTCGTCGTCCCAAACTGTTTCAACTTTCAGAAGCAATGAAAAATGATATAAAAGGTTTATTCGGTAGTTATAGAAAATCTTGTGATTTAGCAGATTTAATGTTATATACTCTGGGTGATCCTAAAATCATTGCCAACCATTGTCACAACAGCGAAGTCGGTCAAAAACGAGCCAATTCCCTCTGGATTCATATTTGCGCACTGGACAAACTATCTCCATTACTGCGACTCTATGAAGGATGTGCTAGTCAAACCCTGGGTCGTCCTGAAGGGGCAAATTTAATTAAGTTTCATATCAAAACTCCCAAAATTTCCTATTTATTTTCCCCCGATTTTGATCTTGAAACCCATCCAACCCTAAGTAACTGTATGCAAATTGACCTTCGGGATCTTCATGTTAGCTATCAAACCTATGATGGCCCCAACCCCCCAATTTTGCATCGTAAACACACCTTAGTCACCCCAGACTATCCCCACCATCAACAGTTGGTAAAACTCTCTGAGCAAGAGGAAAAATGGGGGCTATTCGATAACTTTGGGTTGATTCAAACGCGCCTGGGTTGGTTAAAATGTTTAGAAGACCATTGTGCACAAATCAGGGGTTATCGTGTCTACTGGCGTACTGATGCTGATCCTTATCGGGTGAAATTATTACGTTCTGCTCGTCGGAATCGTAATAAATTATAGATTTTACCCCCGATATTTTTGTTCATCAATAGCCAATTTATTGTCGAGTCAGGGTAACAGGAATTAGATTAAACATTAAACAATGGATATTAAACAATTACTAGAAAAATACACCTACGGGGAAAGGGATTTTCGAGGCGCTATCTTAATTGGGATTCAACTCAATGGCGTTGATTTAAGTAGTGTCGATTTAAGTGGAGCAAATTTGATTAATGCCGACTTGCAAGAAGCGGATTTAAGCGAAGCCGATTTGACCGGAGTTAACCTAATTAATGCTAATTTAAGTGGTGCTGATTTAAGTGGTTCGGATCTGAGCCGCGCCTATCTGAATGGAGCTAAATTAGTTGGTGCTTATCTCAACCGTAGCCATTTAATTAATACCTATTTAAGTGGAGCCAATTTAATTTATACTAAATTAATTGGGGCAAATTTAACCGGGGCTAACCTAACTAATGTTAAATTAATTAATGCTAATTTGACCCGAGCAGTTTTGACCAATTCTAATCTCACCGGAGTTAATTTAATTGGGGCTGATCTCAAAAGTGCTAACCTTTTAGGGGCCGATCTCAGGGGGGCAAATTTAAGTGGAACCTTAATTGATGAAACCACCCAACTGAGTGAAAAATGGCGACTGGTTCAAGAAATTGTTACCCAAGGAGCCATAGAAAGGGATTTACGTTATGCAGATTTGAAAGAAACTAACTTAATTGGAGCTAATTTAACCCGGGCTAATTTAAGTCATGCGGATTTAAGCGGTTCTAATTTAAGTGGAATTTATCTCACCGATACTATTGTGGAAAATACTAAATTTATCGGTGTGGTGGGACTCTCTCCCGAAGCTAAACTCAACCTCAAACAACGGGGCGCTATATTAGATTAGGAATTAATTTACTCCTAATTAATCTCTACCTAACTGTTAATTTTATTCAAGATTTGTAAATTCTGCCAAGATTGAATAAAATTTCCCTGTATGAGTTGAGAAACTCCGACTAAAACCTTAAATTCAGGTTGATTAGGGTTTAACTCTAAAGCTGGTTTTAATGCCTGTTCTGCTAATTTTGCTTGTAAATTATACAGATAAACAAACCCTAAATAGGCGTGAGCATTCGGGTTTTTACTATCAAGTTGAGTCACTATTTTTAAAGCTGCGATCGCTCCTTCAGCATCCTGTTGTAAAACATTAGCCAAAGCCAAATTATAAGCAAAATCTAATCGATTAGGTTCCTGTTTTAACCGATATTCTAAGGATTTTTCCGCTTGAATAGTATAATCTTGAGTCGGATCATATTGATTAATTCTTCCCACCTCAGCAAAAATCGGATCTAAGCCCTTAATTCCTGCGGGTAAATTCACAATTAATAATCTTAACTGGGTCACTAAATCCAACTCCGGGGCGGCGACAGGAGCAGCTTTAGGATCAATTTTTAAGGTAACATCAGGGGTCTTAATATTATAGCTTTCCCCCGTTTCTCGGTTCAAATAAATAGCTTCTAATTGATAATTTCCCGGGATCAAATTAACCAAAGGAAGCATCGCCATTCGTTCTATAACTTGATAACTTTGATCCGGTGCATCCCCATATAATTGTCCCATTCCTATGCCATGATCATGAATCCAAGAAGATAAACCTTTGGGGTTAGGAGGAGTTAACTTCCAATTTAAAATCACAATTCCCTGCTGCAAATCCTGTAATGATCCTCGCCATTGATAACTAACTGGAACTGGAACCCCAGGAGGAGCTTGAGACGGAATTAAAACCCTTTCTAATTCTATTTTAGGAATCGATTCTTTTAGAGGTAAAACCTCTACAAACGGAATCATTCTTTCATATAAATTCAAAAAACTATTATCAGGTAATAGCCATTGTTTATTTAGCTTAAATTCGGGACTGGTTTCTAAGGTTTCCATCGTCATTTTTTGAGCATCCTGTACCCGATCTACTGAGCCCTGTTGTCCGGTTTTAGTCACAAACCAAGACATGGATCGCACATCCTGTAAAACATTCTTTTTATTAGTTCCCACCTGTCTCCCGTGAACCTGAGAACCTTGTAAGGAACCATAATAGTTTAAATTATGTTGATTAATTTCTGGCGTTGAAGGTAATACCCCTAAATTAGCTTTTAAATAGGGTTGGGATGAAATCATAGAGGTAATTACTTGTTCATGGGGCCAAGGATTTCCTAAATAAACATGATGTTCGTTTCCTGGGTTGAAAGTTCTGATCACCTGTCTAACCGGATAACTCCCAATTGGCGATAAATTAAACATCATTAATATTATCCCTAAACCCAAGGTTCCCCACCGAATTTGTCGCCCCCAACCTTGAGGAAATAAGGTTAAAAAATAGGCTAAAACAATTGCTAAAACTGGGAGTAAGGGCAAGGTATAGCGAAAATCCTTATTAATATTTAACGAAGAAATAAAATATCCTCCCCACCAAAATATCCCTAACCATTTTAAGGATATCCAGTTTAATTCTAACTTTGAGAAATGGGAAAACGGATGATGTTGTTGATCCCAAGATAAAGAATAGTGTTTAATAATATAAAATAAAATACCAATAATCGGAATAATTAATAATGGCCAAGAAACATGGGCGGGAATTAATTTAAAATAATAAGTCCAAGCATTTAAAGTATTTAAAGCCGGATCACCTTCGGCGATCGCAGAATCAAGGGTCGCTCGTTTTCCCGAAGTTAACATTAATAACCAATTGGTTCTCGCCCAAGGGAAAATAATTGCTATGGATAATAATAATGATACCAATAATTGTAAAAATCTATGCCATCGACGTTTTTTTAATACTCCTACCGTTACCCACAATAGGGGAGTAAATAGGAAAAAAAGAGCCGTTTGTTTAGTCAAAAGAGCCAAACCAAAAGTTAACCCAAATAGGATAGACCACCGCCAATAATCAGTTAGTTTTTTATCGGAATTATCAAGACCAGAAAACCACCATAAAGTCAAACTATAGAAACTTAATGTCACCATAGCCGTTAACGGATAATCGAGCAAAAATTGTAACCGATGGTGATAAAGTCCGGGTAAAATTGCACAAATAGCCGTTGCCCAAAATCCTACCGAACGGTTAAATAATAGGGTTCCTAAACCATAAACCGCAGCAAATAAAATAGCACTAAATAATAGATGAACTGCATTAGTTTGATCCGATCCAGTTCCTAATAGATTCTGAAAAGGAATAGTTAATAAATAGGTCAAAGGCGGAATTTTAGGAGACATCATCCACATCTGAGTCCACCAGTCCCCGGAAAACCATTGGGGATGTTGCCAAACTTGCCAATAATTTAACGCCTCATTCAGATAATCCGCCTGATCCCAAGCGGGAACAGACCGATCCATCCTAAACCATAGGCGATCGCTCACCGCCACCACCAGCCAAATTAAGCCAACCCCAATCATCTCTGCGGGGGGTTTCCTGTGCTTCATGTTGTTATTCCCAATCAGATTTCTCAACCCAACCCAGGGGGCTGCATCTCCCAAGTCAATTAATCAGAGGGTTTGGAGACCAAACCCCTCCAATAAAATACTACGCTCAATGCCGATCAGAAAAAATTTCTCTGCCGGGGGGTTGCCAAACTCGATTATATTTGCTAGATTAGTAAAAGTGAAAACGAGCCGGGATAGCTCAGTCGGTAGAGCAGAGGACTGAAAATCCTCGTGTCGGGAGTTCAAGTCTCCCTCCTGGCATCCTCAATAATTAGACCGTGACTGATTAACCCAGTTGCGGTCTAATTTTGTAATGGCGATAACGACAATAATCTTTGAGAATCCGATCATGATCAAAACAGAGGTTTTGAGGGATTTTCCAGGGTTCAAATAGTTCTAAATGTTTCGCATCATCGGCGGCTTGGGGTTGACCGATCGCCGTGGCTAAAAAAACCACACTCAGGGTATGTTGACGGGGATCTCGACTCGGATCGGAATACACATGAAATTGTTCAATTAATTCAATATCTAATCCCGTTTCTTCTTTTGCTTCCCGAATGGCGGCGGTTTCAACGGATTCTCCATAATCCACAAATCCCCCAGGAATTGCCCATCCAAAGGGCGGATTTTTGCGTTCAATTAAGACAATCGGTCTGGCTGGGCGATCGCTTAATTCAATAATAATATCAACGGTAGGAGCAGGATTGCGATAATCAGTCATCAGTTATCAGTTATCAGTTATCAGTGTAGAGACGTTGCATGCAACGTCTCTACTATAATTAATTTAAACCATAGGATTGAGGTTTTAAAATAGTCGGAATTTTTTCTAAGATTTGGGTAGCAACTTGTTGGGGGACACCGCCCGGATTAATTTTAATTTCGAGATCGGCTTGATCGTAAAGGGATTGACGTTTTTCTAATATAGTTTGTAATTGTTGTAATGGGTCGGGATGTTGTAATAAAGGTCGGGTTTGATCTTCTTTTAAACGGTTATAGAGTTCTTCAACCGGAACATTGAGCCAAATAATTATTCCATGTCTGAGATAACTCCAATTCATTTGTTTAAGAATAATTCCTCCCCCGGTCGCCACTACAAATTTTTTATAGGCACAAATTTCTGATAACACTTTAGACTCTAACTCCCTAAAAACTGCTTCTCCTTCCGTGGCAAAGATATCAGAAATAGACTGATTAGTTGTTTTGCTAATTAGATCATCGGTATCCATGAATTTATACCCTAATTGCTTGGCTAATAATCGGCCAACGGTACTTTTCCCCGACCCCATCATCCCAATTAAATAGATATTGATTCCTTTTAATTGTGCTTGCAAAATTATTAGATCTCCTGGCAAACTAACCGTTAATTATATCATTTTATGGTGCAAATTTTCAACAATAAATCTGAATTTTAGGGAAGATTGGATTGATCCTCCTCATCTTCTAATCCCCAATCTTCTTGATCATAATTATTATAACTTTGAGGTTTAATATCATCTTGAATTTTCGTTTTAGGAGGCGGGGTAATAATTCGATAATCAGCATCATACACCGTTTCAACTTTCCCAACTCCGGTACTACTAGAATCCCGATCTTCGTAGGAATAGGCATAGGATGAATCGGACTCAGTTGCGGTTTGGGCTGGTTTTTCCCCGGTGTCTCTATCTTCTCCCCCCCAAGACGGGTCAAAGGGTTTTACTTCCGTTTCCCAATCATCATCATCGGCAAAACGACTCCGACGAGGTTCGGGTTCCGAAGGACTCACCGAACCAGAGGCCGTATAAACCTGTTCTGGCGTGGGTTGAACGGGTTCGGGAGTATAACCCCAAGAAGACTGATTAACGGGGTCTAGGGGGGGTTTAGTAACGGTCTCAGAAGACGATTTAGAGGCAGAAACAGGTTTAACCTTCTGATGATCAATTTGAAATAAATTATGAATAATTACATAGGTTAATATTCCAGCAGCGATCGCAATTAAAATCCAAACAGAAAGAGGTAAAGTAGGCAGTTGATTACCTAAAAAAATTAAAGACAGAGATGGGGATAAATTTTGGATCGTAAAGATCGCCAAACCTCCCACCAGAATTAGTAAACTAATTAGTTGTGTAATAGACATTTTTTTAATAGGTTGTAATATTTTTATTTGTCAATGATCGCCGAAAACCTCTGTTTTTATCCTAGATTTGATCCCCCTAAATCCCCCTTAATAAGGGGGAATTGGAAGTCCGGTTCCCCCCTTATTAAGGGGGGCTAGGGGGGATCTTTAGGAAAAATAGGGTTCCTCGTTATCCTCTGAGGCTTCACTACCGCCACCGACCGCGACTAAATCGATTTGTTGACGATAGTAGTCTACACTTTTTACCTGGACTTCGACATTATCCCCAAGACGGTATTGATTGCGATTTTTGCGACCGACTAAGGTTTGTTGACGAGAACGGTATTCATACCAGTCATCCTTGAGGGAGGACACATGAACCAGTCCTTCCACCCGTAAAACCTTACCTCCAGGGGACTTAACCTCAATTTCCACAAAGAACCCATAGGACTGAACCCCAGTAATTAAGCCAATGAAGTTTTGACCCGTGCGTTCCTTCATAAACCCGGTTTTCTTGAGTCCTTCTAAGTCCTCCTCCGCATCCACCGCCACACTTTCCCGTTCACTCAGATGAATCACTAACTGGTTAAACTGACTTTCCAACTCATGCTGAATTTCCGGGGGGAGCACATTCCAGGTAATTTTCCCATGACAGGAAGAATGGCCCAAATCCACCCGTTCCTTAGCCCGGGTGGAACGGCGATCGCGCCCCTCCTCAAACACGCTTTTGAGTACCCGCAAAATCTGTAAATCGCAATAGCGAGACAGGGGGGAAGTGCAATGGGTATAACAGGGGAGAGCCAAGCCAAAATGAAGTTTAGCAGTGGTGCTATAAACCGCCGGTTTCAGGGTTTCTTCTAATAAATAACTCAAAACCCGTTCCGCCCGACTATTTGCCAATTCCTCGGTAAATTGTTGGAACGTCCCCGGTTCCACCTCCTCATCTTCCTCTAAAAATAATTCCGTCCCCAAATGGGTTGCTAATTTAGCTAACTCCGAGACATCAGAAGCCTCTGGGGGCGGTTGGACGCGGTAAATCGCCGGAACCCCCAAGGTATGTAAATGACTCCCGACAATTTGATTCGCTAATACCACCAATTCCGAAATCATCGCCCGGGCGGGAGATAAAGAGGAGAGAACAATCGGCCCTAGTTCTCCTTCATCATTGAAGTGGCAATGACTATCGGGTAAATTTAGCTCAAAACTCCCCCTTTCCAGGCGAATTTGCCTTACGGCCCGACTCAGTTCTAAGAAGTTTTCGAGGACATTGGCAAAAGGTGAGGGTTCACCATCGAGAATAGCCTGGGTTTGTTCAAAGCCCAGTTGATGATCGACCCGGATCACACTGGGTTGGATCTCGTATTCGATGACCCGTCCGGCCATGTCTAAGGTGATCATAATCGACAGGGCCAACCGTTCCTCGTCAGGAACTAGAGCCAAGCGATCGCTCATAATGGTTTCGGGATAAATCGGAATTAATTTATCCGCTAAATGAATCGCCGTTCCCCGTTTGCGAGCTTCTCGGTCAAGATCACTATCGGGGAGAATATAGTGAGCAGCATCGGCTAAATGCACCCCTAACTGCCAATGATCGGATTTGGTTTGTTCAATACTAAAGGCATGATCGATGCAGGGACGACGCTTGGCCCGTTCTTCATCTTCTAAAACCGAAAATTCAGGATTACCTAAATCCGGTTCAAAACTCATGGTTAAGACATTGCGAATATCAACCCGATTTTTTAAGTCACTTTTTTTCAAGGTACTAGAAATCGCCTCGGCTTCTCGGAGGACTCCGGCCGGCCATTTCCGGGGTAAATCGTGTTTACAACAAACAATATCTAAATCATCGGCATCTTCAGCATCAGAACCCAAAATTTGGACAACGTGACCCAGGGGACGATGGACACCAATCGGATAACGCAGGACTTCGACATGAACTAAATGATCTACGGCCCCAGCTAGTTCAGAAGGGTCATTAATTAGGTCTAATTCAAATAACAACCGATCATCTAAAGGTACTGCCCGATAACCGGTTTTTGATTGTTTAATTCTGGCTAAAACCGAAGGATTAGCCCGTTCTAAAATCACATAAACTTCTCCTTCAGGAGAACGGCGGCGACTACCTTCTTTAATGATTCTAACTAGAACCCGATCGCCATTCCAAGCCGTACTTAGATGACTTTCGCGAATATAAACATCCTCGGCTCCTTCGGTATCTTGAATCGCAAAACAGAAGCCTTTACTTGAACATCGTAGTTTGGCTTCCACAATTCCTTCTTCGGGAATTCGTCGATAACGACCTTTATCTTTTTCCAGAATTCCAATTCGTTCCAAAGCATCTAAAGCAATCTGAAATCTTCGCAGACTTTCCTCGTCAGGGGCGAGTTTTTTCTCTAAAGCCTTGGGCGTGACTAATTTATCATCGGAAAAATAGGCTAACAGTGTAGCGATTGAAAATTCCATGTAGCGATTAATCCTCTTTGTCAGAATCAGGTTTCGGGTGTTAGGGATGGGATATTTAGTGTTAAATGAGTGAAGGTTGAGCAAAGAAGTGATTTGGTGCTTCCCACCCATCGCACACCTCATACCCTATCCCGAAAACCCCATCTTGAAAACACCTGGGGGGAACTTCTCACGGGTTGATTCTACTAACCCCATAAGGACAGTGTTACAATCAAGGGTGGACAGAAGCCGTCCGTTAGATATAGGGGCTAAAGGCAAAAGAGATCAGACCCTAGTATTTATTCCCTTGATTAATGCTAACTTCGAGCTTGTGGAATAGCGCCCAATGTTGATTCCCTTGGTGCTTGTGAGATAGGGTATAGAACTTGTGAAGTTTAGCTTTGTGAATGACTAATCTTTAAGTATATCGTAGTTTGTTTAGGAATTATTGATTATGTTGACTCAATTGCGATCTCGTTATCCGGGGGGAAGTTTAATTTCTGAGTTACTGACTATTTATCAAGGAAAATATGTGGTGCGGGCCGTGGTACAAGTCGATGAAGTGATTCTAACCACGGCATTAGCCGCCGCCGATACCGTTGAGTTAGCAGAGGATCAGGCCAAAAAACGGGCGATTCAATCCCTGGATCTCGATCCCACCCGACCCCAACCTCCTACCTCCAGGGAACCTTTAAAACCCACGCCGCTTGAACTCAAGCCAGAGGTTCCAACGGCCGTTTCTGTCTCCCCAACTTCTCTGAGCTTTGCAAGTCCGGCTCACCTGCCTGCCTCTTTTATCCCCGATCAAGATTCCGGGGTAATTCCCTCCCTCACCTCCGATGATTGGTTATCGGCTACCTATATTCAGCCTAAAACCGACAAGACCCCGGATCAGGAGCCGGAGGGGAAATCCTCCACCCCTAAGACTCCTAAAGGACGCAGTGCCTCCTTACCCCCGGTTCCGACGACCACGGAAATGCTTTCTTCCTATTCCGATGAACCCGAATTGAGTCAGGCTCCAGCCAGTTCCAGTCGTCCTTTAGAAACAACGGATTTTTCCTCGGATATTGCTAAAACCGATATTGAATTAAGACGGTTACGGTGGACACCGGATCAAGGTCGCGCCCATTTACTAAAAGCTTATGGGAAACGGTCTCGCCAGCATTTAACTGATGATGAATTACTGGATTTTCTCCACTATTTAGAATCCCTTTCCACCCCGACCGAATCCCCCTAAAATCGGTTTTACTCTCCCATAATATGTACAACTAATTCCCTAGTATGACGATGACGCCGATGCTCCCACCAGATAAATTCCTTGCCAGGTTCCTAATAGTAACCTTCCCTGGGAAATCGGGATTTGTTCAGAAGTATGGGTCAGAATTGTCCGAATATGGGCGGGCATATCATCGGCCCCTTCAGCATCGTGGATATAATAATTACCTTCGGGAACTAATTTAGATAAAAAGTTCTCTAAATCCCTGAGTACATCGGAATCGGCGTTTTCTTGAATAATTAAGCTGGCGGAAGTATGACGTAAAAACAGATGACAAATTCCCATCTTGATCCCAGAGTTTTTAACCACTTCCTGTACATAAGCCGTAATTGTAGAAAATGATTTTCCACTGGTTTGTACTTCTAAAATTTCTTGATAATGCGCCATAATTCAACCCGTAGTAAGCCCTTTAGGGCTTTCTTCTCCATTAAATTATCTTAAACTTAATCAACAATATAGTCAATCACCGCTTGAGCGATCGCTTCATTTCCATTTTTATCTAAGGTTTCAGATAACCGGGGTTTGCTCAAAGGTTGGTGTAAAAAATTCCAATCCTGTTCAAAAAATTCCGTCGCCGGGATAATCTGATGTGTCCCATAATTTTCTAACCATTCTAATAAAACCGGAGCTTCGGCAAATCCATCTCTGGTTAAAGAAACCACGGGAATATCTAACCGTAATGCCTCCGCAAAGGTACTATAACCAGGTTTAGAAATTACCTGACTACACAGGGGCATTAAATCCACCGGACGCACATGGAAGGGATGGGAATTGTGATCCGGTAATTTCAGAGAATTACTGACTTGAATTAAATTAGGAAACGGCGGTAAATGCTGATCAAATGTAATAAATGTATAATCCGATAACCGTTCAATATTATCATAGGGAATAGCCGATAATCCCAAACCGCCAAAAGTCAATAATATGGTGGTTTCCCGTGGGGTTTTAATCCCTAACTTTCCCCGGAGATAATCTAAATCAAACCGAGGATTTCCCCCGGTTAAACCCACATCAATTTGATCGGGAAAAGCCGGCATTGGTTCATGGAGAGGCAGGCGAAACAGGCGATCGCATTGACTAAAACAACCGGAAATCCAATCGGCTAACTCGATAAAATCTTCCCCCCAATCTCGATAGATAAAATCCCAGCCAAAATTACCCATCATCCAACAGGGAATCCCCGCAGCCTTAGCAATTTCGGTGGCTAGGGGAGAAATATCAGCTAAGATTAAATCAACTTTATTTTGTTTAATAAAACTCACTTCCCCGGCAATAATTGCCCGTTGTGAGTGGCGAATTTTTTGCCATTTTTCCAGGGTTGCTGTTTTATCCATAGTCAAACTATCGGACTGCACCACCCCCACATCAAAACCGCGAGGACGGATAATAAAATCTCCCTCCAAATAAGATTCTAATAACCATCGCGGGGCCGTGGTGACTAAAATCAATAAAACATCAGGAAAACGCCTTTGAATTTCATTGGCAACCGCAGAGGTTCTAACCGCATGACCAAATCCATGATTGGTAATTGCTAAATATACAGTAGGTCTTGACATTGTATAAAAATTTGGGATTAGTTAGATTAACAGAAATTCAATTTTGGTGATTCGATCAAATAATCATACTTAGGATAGATAAAAATTAAGCCGATGTCACCTAAAATTAGTAAAGTAAGAAACTGAAAATTCATGAAAGTATTGCTGCTCTATCCTCAATTTCCTCAATCTTTTTGGTCTTATGATCGCTTCATGGAAATTGCTGGTCTAAAAGCAGTGATTCCACCGTTAGGAATTATTACAGTTGCAGCCCTATTACCGCAAGACTGGGAGATTAGATTTCGCGATCGCAATGTCACCTATGAAACCCAAGCCGACTGGGACTGGTGCGATCTGGTGATTCTTTCTGCCATGCTAGTACAAAAACCCGACTTTCAAGCCTTAATTCAAAAAGCCGTAAACCTGGGTAAAACCGTAGCCGTCGGCGGCCCCTATCCCACCTCCGTCCCCCAGGATGCCCTCGACGCCGGGGCAGATTTCCTGATTCTCGATGAAGGGGAAATGACCATTCCCCTATTCCTAGAAGCCCTGAGTCAAGGCCAAACCCAGGGGATATTTCGCTCTAGTGAAAAGCCCGATGTCAGTCAAAGTCCCATCCCCCGTTTTGACCTGCTGCACCGGGATAGCTACTTAATGATGGCGATGCAGTTTTCCCGGGGGTGTCCCTTCAACTGCGAATTCTGTGACATTATTTCCCTTTATGGCCGCAAACCCCGCACCAAAGAGCCGTCTCAAGCCCTAAAGGAGTTACAAACCCTCTATGATCTGGGTTGGCGCGGTTCCCTGTTTATTGTAGATGATAACTTTATTGGCAACCAGAAAAACGTTAAATCCTTTCTCCGGGAGCTAATTCCCTGGATGGAGCAACATAACCATCCCTTCACCTTTATTACCGAAGCCTCGGTGAATTTAGCCGAAGATGATGAACTTTTGCAACTGATGGGAGAAGCGGGTTTTTATGCCGTCTTCCTGGGAATTGAAACCCCCGACCAAGATAGCCTGAAATTCACCCGCAAACAGCAGAATACCCGTAGTCCCCTAGTAGAAGCCTGTCGTAAAATCAACCAGGCGGGGCTACTGATTTATGCCGGGTTTATCCTCGGTTTTGATGGAGAAAAAGCGGGCGCTGGTGATCGGATTCAAGCCTTTATTGAAGAAACCAGTATTCCTCAACCGATGCTAGGTATTCTTCAAGCCCTCCCGAATACGGCCCTTTGGGATCGGCTCAAACAAGAAAAACGCTTAATCGCAGAAAACGGTCATCCCACCGGCGACCAAAATACCCTAATGAATTTTATCCCCACTCGCCCCATGGCCGACATCGCCCAGGAGTATGTGGAAGGGTTTTGGACACTATACGAGCCAGAGAATTATCTAAGACGCTGTTTGCAACAATGCCTCAAAATTAACTGCTCCCAAACCAAAAAACAAACCATGCAGTTTCCCCTGGGAAAAGGGTTAAGATTAGTGGCTCAAGTTATTTGGCATCAGGGGATACGGCGGGCCGAGATTAGGGGACAGTTTTGGCATCAACTTTGGATCATCCTCCAGAAAAAACCCCAAGTGCTGAATATGTATCTAGGGCTATGTGCGGCGGGGGAACATTTCTGGGAATATCGCGCCTTAGCCAGAGAAAGGATTGAGCAACAGATAGCAACCCCTGACGTCAAGATCCTCACCTCTTCAACCCGTAGGGTGTAGAAAGTATCTTTAATTGTGCAATATCCCTAAAGCAGCTTCTAAGCGGTAAGTTTTGGACAAGGGAAATCACTCCACCGGAGGACTGATGCCCCAACAGCAGGGGTAATTCCAGCAAAATGATATATGACCCAAATCCCCGACATGAAGCCGGAGATGACCGTATAGGGCATCGGGGTGATGTATTGTCCTTTGACGATGGATTTTAATAAGTCACTGAAATTTAGCCACAAGTTCAGTTCGATTTAAACTGAATCCCCTGATTTGTACTTGAGCTTTTGATAATTCAGAGATTGAATATACTATTAATTCAGGAAATACGCCGAATCATTCAAAAAACAGGGTACAGACGTTTTATGGTAAGTCTTGAGGGTTAGGGACTATTCTTAGCCGTCGGGCTTGGTAGAAACCGGGTCTAACAGCAAAATCGCTTAACAATGGAGAGGTGTGTGTGAGTTTTGTGTTTTACCTGAGAAACTTCAGTTGTGACCAGTGATCAAGGGCTAATTTCATGAAATTCTGGACAAAAAGCCTGATGTCCAGGCTTGTGATCTATTTTTTACTGTTATCTATGGTCACTGTCGGTGGGGTGGCGGCGATCGCATTTCAAAGTGCTAAAACCGACCTCCAACAATTAGTATTTGACCAATTAGAAGTCACGGCTATTTTGAAGGAAAAAGCTTTAAATTTATGGGTGGAAAACCAAAAAAATGCGACTTTTTCCTTAGCACAGTTACCTGATATTAAAACTGCCGCCAAAATTTTAGTAACTGATGATCCCAGTTCCCAACCCCAGCAGGATGCTCATACACAAATCAGACAATATATGGCTTCGGTATTAGCCACCAAACCGGACTTTCAGGAAGTTCAAATTTTGAGGGCAACCGGAGGACAAATTGTTTTTTCTACCAATCCCCAATCTGAAGGTCAATATCGGGATCAAGAAAAATATTTTCAAGCGGGTATTTATAAGACTTTTGTGCAAAATATTTATATTTCATCGATTACAAATAAACCAAATTTAACGATCTCGACACCCATTAAAGGGGCTAATCAGGATGTATTTGGGGTGTTGGCAGTGCACCTGAATATGAAAAGAATGGAAGAAATTGTTTTTGATAGAACAGGTTTAAGAACCACGGGAGAAACTTATTTATTTGATCGATCTCAGATATTTTTTACCGCCGAACAATTGGGTCAGTACGAGTTCCCGAAAAAACTGGATAGTCCCGGTATTAGAGATGCTTTATCGGGAAAAAATGGCTATAAAACTTATATCAATCATGCCGGGATTCCAGTGATTGCAGCCTATCGTTGGATCGATAGACAGCAATTAGCATTATTAGTAGAAATGCACCAATCTGAAGCGGATAAACCCGCCGAAAGATTAGCTGGGATTATTTTATGGGTGGGATTAACTTCGGCTGTTGTTTTGGCAATTGGAGTTTATATTTTAGCACGACAAATTACTCGCCCAATTATCAATATTACGGAAATGGCAACTCAAGTCTCCGATGGAAATTTGACCTTAGTAGCCCCAGTGGTTAATGATGATGAAGTCGGACAATTGGCTATTTCCTTTAACCAAATGACTCGGCAATTACGCCGTTTATATAAGGGTTTAGAAGAAAAAGTTTCTCTACTTCAGCAAAAAGAAATTGAATTAAAAGAGAGTTTAAATCAACTTAAAGCTGAGAAAAAAATTAGTGAAGTTCAGAAAAATCAATTAACTCAAGCCTATCAAGAAATTAGTCTGCTTAACGAAAGGTTGAAAACTGAAAATTTGGATTTGATGTCAGAATTAAAGGTGCAAAATCGACGCCTCTATCAATTTTTAGAAGCGATTCCTTTAGGTGTTGTGGTTGTGGATGCCCTAGGAAATTTATATTATAGTAATAAAGTGGCTCAAGAGTTATTGGGAGTTGAGGTTTTATTTTCTAATCCTCCGTTACAATTGAGCATTTATTCAAATTCATCATCAGCCACAAAAACACCTTACATTTTAGATAATTTACCCATTTTTAGAGCCTTGCATGAGGGAGTTTATTCCATTGATACATTAGAATGTCAACACTTGGAGCAGACAATTCCGTTGCAAATGTGGGGAACTCCAATTTTTGATGAATTTGGTCAAGTTACCTATGCCATTGGCGTGTTCCAAGATATTAGCGAACGCCGCCGGGCGGAGGAGGAACGCCAACAGTTTATTGAGGAAATGTTCGAGATTAATTGTAATTTGGAATTGGCTTTGGATCAAGAGGAACAATTGACCGATGCGGCGGGAAGATTTGTGCCGAATCAGTTTTTGGCTTTTTTAGGATATGAAAGTTTAGTAGATGTTAAGTCAGGGGATGCGGTACAGAAACAAATGTCAATTTTATTCTCAGATATTCGGAGTTTTACCCAAATGTCGGAACGAATGACACCGGAAGATAATTTTAAATTTATTAATGCTTATTTATCCCGCATGGAACCAGCGATTACTGAAAATCGAGGCTTTATTGATAAGTATATTGGCGATGCAATTATGGCACTCTTTGGCGGGAGTGCTGATGATGCGGTGAAAGCGGGCATTTCTATGTTACATAGATTAGCAGAATATAACCTGACTCGTCAACGTCCCGATCGCCCTCCAATTACTATTGGAATCGGAATTAATACCGGGGATTTAATGTTAGGAATTGTCGGTGGACAACATCGAATGGATAGTACCGTGATTAGTGATGCGGTTAATTTAGGATCTCGATTAGAGGAATTAAGTAAACGGTATGGGATTCCTTTATTAATTAGTGAACATACCTTTTTATGTCTTGAAGATCCTAATATTTATTCTTTCCGAGTGATTGATAGGGTGAGGGTGAAAGGGAAATCAGAAATGGTCTCAGTTTTTGAAGTTTTTGATGCCGATCCGCCTTTAATTTATCGAAAGAAACTCGAAACTAAAACTTTGTTTGAGCAAGCCTTAACCCTCTATCATCTGAAAGCCTTTCCCGAATCGGCTGAATGCTTTGAAGCCTGTCTACAAGAAAATCCCTCGGATCAAGTTGCTCAAATTTACTTACAGCGCGTGATTCAATCTTTATCAATATAGTTAAAAAGAGTCCTGATTAGATTTTAATTGAATCAGTAAATATTTTCACCCTAACATGATACAATAGACTACCAGAGTTTTTTGGGTCAGCCGTTAACAAAAGGTTTTCAGCTTTGATTCGGTCAAATTTTTTAACCAACTCCCGTACCACAAAAATGCTTAAATTTCTAAATTTTTAGGACATTTTCCCATTTTTACAGTTTCTCCCTTGAGTTATTTTTTTGTAAAAAAAGGCAGACTACCTGAAGTCAATTTTAATCGATGATCACTCCAAGTATTTATGACACAAATTTTTGGCGACTTTGTTGAAGTTCCTCCTGCTAGTGACGAATTTCTTGTTATTGGTTTCTCCCCAAGTTCAATTCCCCTAAAATACCGTTGGCGCAATAATGGATTATCAGCTAATTTTATGGCTGATTATGTCACTACCTTTTTTCCTAAGAGTGAAGATGATCCTGCGACGGCAAATTTACAAAATGAAATTAAAAGTGCTGTTAGCTTTATCGCCAATGAATTATTAGAAAATGCGATGAAGTTTAGTGATTATAATGTCAATAATCCCATCAGTATCCAACTGTATTTAAAAACTGATCGATTAATCTTTGTCGTGGTGAATAGTATTAACCAGGAAGTGGTTGAATCCTTCCAACTCTTTATTGAAAAACTGATCAATTCCGATCCTCAAGAATTCTATATTGAGCAAATAGAAAAAGGTTTGGAGAGTGATAATGCTTCTGGTTTAGGTTATTTAACCATGATCAATGATTACCTAGCTCGATTGGGCTGGAAATTTGAAACCCTTGAAACTGAACCTAAAGTTGTGACTGTTACAACTATGGTTCAGCTTTTGATTTAACCTTTAAAATTGATTGATACAACGTGAAATATTAGGATTGTAACCATGATAACCCAAGCCATTAAAGCCGAAGACTATGAAGTGATCTATGAGAGTGAAACTGCTACCGTCACCCTATCAGGCTCCTTGCGTTTAAGTGGACTCGAAGACACTAACCCTGTGATTAAATTACTCCATCAAATTTTGGAAGAAAACCCATCTCTGATTACCATTAACCTCAAAGAATTGGAGTTTTTGAATAGTTCTGGGATTAATATGCTTTCTAAATTTGTGATTAAAGTGCGTCAAAAAAAAGACACTGCTTTAATTGTTTTAGCCTCCACAACCATTCCCTGGCAAGGGAAATCTCTCAAAAATTTACAAAAACTTATGCCCTCTTTAGAACTGAAGATTGAATCCTAAATTTTGTCGCGATTAAGACTTAGACTTTTAATCAAAACCAGATTATTAATAGACTATATAGCCAGTACAAAGATGCAGCAAAACTCACCGGTAACGCCCTCTGATCTCTTATTTGAAACAGCAAAACTTCGCAGTGAAATAGAACAGTTAAAACTGGAAAAGTTTGATTTAGAAATTTTACTTGAAACCACAACCGTTCATGCAGATTTAGTGGAAGCTCAATTACACGAATCCAACCTAAAACTTGAATTAGAAGTCCGAGAAAGAAAGGCAGCCGAAGCGAAATTAAAAGCATCGGAAATTCAACTAAAAAGTTTACTAGAAACTGTAAATCAAGCTAATTATGATCTAAAAATTATCTTAGAAACCACAACAGTTCATGGAGATTTTATCGAAGAGTATACCCATAATCTGAGTATTCGAGATCCCTTAACGGGTTTATTTAATCGGCGTTATCAAGAAAAATTCTTAGAACGTCATCTTAAATACGCCCATGAACATCGGCAAAATCTAAGTATTATTATGGGCGATATTGATTATTTTAAGAACTTTAATGATCAATGGGGACATCAAGCTGGGGATGTGGTTTTACAGGAAATTAGCAAATTTTTGATTTACAATATTCGTCAATCAGATATTGCTTGTCGTTATGGAGGTGAGGAGCTAATGTTAATCTTACCTGGCGCTTGTTTAGAAGAAGCTAAAAATTTAGCCCAGCAACTGTGTTTAGGAATTCAAAAATTGAGCCTCGACAAACCGGAGAAATTTTTACAAAAAGTCACCGTTTCTTTAGGAGTTGCGAGTTTTCCTGAACACGGATTATCAAGTCTCCAAATTACTCAATCGGCTGATGCAGCTTTATATCGAGCTAAGGCTAAAGGACGAGATTGTGTGATTACCGCCAGTGAACTTTCGCTTTAAGAGATTAATTTTTTTACACTGGATCAATTTTTAAACTAAGATTAAATCAATATGGTTCTGAATCTGATCTCATCCTTTAAGGTAAGTATAAGTTAATGGAAAATGATCAACTTTCTCAAAAACAACTGTTGGACTATATCAGCCAACTTCGCCAAGATATAGAAACTCTTAAACAAGAAAAAGCTGATCTGGAAATTCTATTAGAAGTTATTATTGATCATGGAGATTTAGTCGAAGCTCAGTTACAGGAATCCCATAAAAAGCTCAAAGCTGAAATCCAACAACGCTATTTAACCCAACTAAAACTCCAAGCCTCTGAAGAACATTTACAATCCTTAGTCAGTTTATTAAGTCAGGAAAAAAATGATTTAGAGTTAATCCTAGAAACAACCATTGAACATAGTAATATTGTCGAGGAATCCTTACATTATGATAGTATTCATGACCCTTTAACGGGATTATTAAATCGTAGATATTTAGATGTAGTATTACCCCAGATATTTAACTCAGCACAGAAAACTCAAGAATGTTTAAGTATTTTAATTGCTGATATCGATTATTTTAAGCTATTTAATGACAATTTTGGTCATAAAGCTGGAGATATTGTGCTAAAATTAGTCTCTCAAGCGGTACAAGGGCTGATGCGGACTTCCGATCTAGCCTATCGTTATGGGGGAGAAGAATTAGTCTTTGTTTTACCTAATACTAATGTGGAAATGGCTACAATTATTGCAGAGGAAATCCGTCAAAAAATTAAAAACCTACAGTATGAATATTCCTATAATTTCTTAACTGGAATTACCGTATCAATTGGGGTGGCTGGGTTTCCTGAACATACCACCTCCTGTGAGGATTTGCTACAACTTGCAGATCGAGCCTTATATCAAGCTAAAGCCGAGGGACGCGATCGGGTTGTTGTGATTGATCATAATGCTAATCACCAATTTTGAATTGATGTTTCCATTCTAATAAAATCCCCCGACACTGAAGACAAACTAAATCCTTGAGTAAATCTTCAATTCCTAAAATAGTCGTAGGATAGGTCGCACCTAGATAGTCCTGATCTACTAAAATATTGGGTAATATTTCAGCAACAAATCCATATAATTTTTGATTAGAAAAAGAACTATTAATCTCCCAACCCTGATGATTTAAAGGAGTAATTTTATCAATATCACAGGGTTTAATTCCTAACTCTTTTTCCACAATTATAGGTACGGTTTCTAAAGGGGTTTGTTCAGAGGGAACTCGTCCCCCTGGGAAATCAAGGGTGATCTTTCCCACACCCGGACGATACATCGGTTTTGGTAAAAGTAAACGCTGATTTTGAATTGTTAAAATCACAACGGAATCGGCTTTTTTAACCCGCCAATATTCTAAAATTCTGCCTTGATTATCCTGTAACTGTTCTGCGATCACGGTTACCCAGGGAGAAGGAATTTCTAGTAGAGGTTGAACCAATTTCCAAGGATCAGAGGATTGATTATTTTTGCCCATTTCATCCTAATTTCATTTTTTTATGTCAAAGTAAAGCTAGGGAGTTAAATATTGGATTAAACTCTAATTCAATATTTAGCATACCGATGCTTTTATTGCAAATTTTGACATCAAAACCATGAACTTCAAATCTCTTTTTTTATTACCCATACTAGCAATTCCTGTTACCTTGAGTTTGGGAGCTTGTACCAGGGTTGAATCGGATGCTAAACCGATATCTTCGGCCACATTAACTCCGGTTAGTTCTGAAACAATTTTAACCCAAAATAACCGCATGATGTCAGGAAATCATGGGATGATGATGGATTTGGGGCCAGCCGATGCTGAGTATGATTTACGCTTTATTGATGGGATGATTACCCACCATAAGGGAGCAATTAAAATGGCGGAACAGGTGCTTGAAAAATCTAATAATCCTGAACTTAAAAAATTAGCTGAGGAAATTATTAAAGCTCAGGAAAAAGAAATTGCTCAGATGCAGGAATGGCGAAAAACATGGTATCCTGATGCTAAAGATGCGATCATGTATCATGGAAATATGGGTCACAGTATGTCCATGTCTAAGGAAGATATGGAATCCATGATGATGATGGCGGATTTAGGTGCTGCTGATGGTGGTTTTGATCAGCGATTTGTTCAGGCGATGATTCCTCACCATGAAGGAGCATTAATTATGGCAAAAGATGCTCAAGTTAAATCAAAACGTCCTGAAATTCAGCAACTTGCCCAAGATATTTTAGTTTCCCAAGCCGCAGAAATTAAGTTGATGAAACAATGGTTAAAACCATGATCTAATTAATCAAAAATTTTCCATTAACCGTCATCCTTTAAATCTTGGGGATTTAGGGATGATGGAAATTTAGAAATTTAAAAATATCATTGGTCGGGGTTTACCTTAATTGGTAGTCCCGGGTAAATTCAGATATAATATTTAATATTGTTATTCAGCTTAAATGCCTTAAAATTGATAGCCAATAGATTACCAAAAAAACATTATGAGCAAGGATAAAACCCCCAAACTGACCCCAAGCGAAGAAGTAAGCACCCGCACACCCCCTTGGGGTCAGGTGACTCTACTTGAAGAAGGCGAGCGCTATCGGATTAATCGCATTGTGGTGAATCCGGGTTATCATATTAGTACCCAGATGCACTATCATCGCAGTGAACACTGGATTGTTGTGGCCGGAACCGCTAAAGTGATCTGTGGCGGAGAGGAAACCCTACTACTTCCAAAACAGTCCACCTATGTTCCCATGAATACCCCCCACCGCCTAGAAAATCCTGGGGTAATTCCGTTGGTAATGATTGAAGTGCAAAACGGCGAATATTTAGGGGATGATGATATTACTCGTTTTCCCGAAGAAGATGCCAAAAGAAAGACGAAAAAATAACTCGACAAAATGCACAAAATGAGAGACAATTTCCCTGGTTCTATCTATTTTCCCCTTTACTAAAATACTCATGGATTTAAAGTCTCTCATTCGCAATATTCCTGATTTTCCCAAACCAGGAATTTTATTTCGAGATATTACCACCCTATTACAAAACCCCCAGGGACTTAGATATACTATTGATTGTTTAACCGAAAAATGTCGTCCTTTATCTGCTGATTATATTCTCGGGATGGAGTCTAGGGGATTTTTGTTTGGAATGCCTTTAGCCTATCAATTAGAAGTCGGTTTTATTCCGATCCGTAAACCTAAAAAATTACCCGCCGCCGTCTATCGGGCAGAATATGAATTAGAATATGGGACAGATTGTTTAGAAATGCACCAAGATGCTATTTCATCGGGGCATAGGGTCTTAATTGTTGATGATTTAATTGCGACTGGAGGCACAGCAAAAGCCACCGCCGAATTAGTTCAACAAGCCGGGGCTACGGTAGCAGGATTTTGTTTTGTGGTGGAACTCACTGGGTTAAAAGGACGGGAACAATTACCAGATGTTCCGGTAATTAGTCTGTTACAATATGATTAATGGTTTGAGGTTTTTTCGGGGTAGATTTATTAGTTATCAAGGGGAAAAATTAGGTTATGGCTGAAACATTAGTCTATATTGGTAAGCGATTATTACAGGCGCTTTTAACTCTACTTTTAGCATCGGCTTTATGTTTTGCCATTACTCAACTTGCCCCAGGAGATTATTTAGATAACCTCTCCAATAATCCTCAAATTTCCCCCGAAACCTTAGACCAACTGCGACAACAATTTCGCCTAGATAAATCTCCCCTAGAACAATATTGGCATTGGTTAACCCAAATTGTGACTAGGGGAAATTTTGGCTTTAGTTTTGCTAATCAACGTTCTGTTACTTCCTTACTAATAGAACGGGTTCCTGCTACCTTATTATTAGCATTTTTATCGTTAATTTTAACCTGGGCAATCGGGATTCCATTAGGGATAATTGGGGCGGTGAATCAGAATCGTTTTACTGACCGATTTTTACAAGTTATTAGTTACACCGGACAGGGTTTTCCCAGTTTCATCACGGCTTTATTATTATTATTTTTGGCTCAAAAAACTTCCCCCCTATTTCCCGTTGGCGGCATGACCAGTATTAATTTTCCCGATTTATCACCCTGGGGAAAAATAGCTGATATTGCTTGGCATAGTATTTTACCGACATTAGCATTAAGTATTACCAGTTTTGCCGGGTTACAACGATTAATGCGGGGGCAACTTTTAGATGTTTTACGTCAGGATTATATTCAAACGGCGAGGGCGAAAGGGCTCCCAGAAAATCGGGTAATTTATGTTCACGCTCTGCGCAATGCTATTAACCCTTTAATCACATTATTGGGCTTTGAATTTGCTGGTTTATTAGGGGGAGCTTTTATTGCGGAAACCTTTTTTAACTGGCCCGGATTGGGTAAATTAATTTTACAAGCGGTACAACAACAGGATTTATATTTAGTTATGGCGAGTTTAATGATGGGGGCGGTGATGTTAATTATTGGTAATTTATTAGCGGATTTACTATTAAAAGCTGTTGACCCTCGAATTAAATTAGAAGATTTACGATGAAATTTTAGATGTAAAATGGAAGTAATAGGATCAAAACAAATTGGGTTAAACCTGGTTTGCAATTTTAAGGAGACGGTTTAAATGCTCTCTGAAGTTTATTATATTCTGCGCTCAAAAGCCGATGGACGTTATGTTACCTCCCATCCTGACCCCGATAGTCCATCAGCCTATTTATTATTATTTTCAGAAAATTTTGATGCTTTGAGTTATTTAAACAAACACGCCCGGGATGTCAAAGATCGGTTTGCGATCGAATCGGTTACGGGTTATCAAATTAAACCAATTTTACAGCGCTGGGGATTTACGGGGATTGCGATGGTTAAAGATCCCCTGTTACCGCAGATTGAATTTATGGAAATTAAACAAAATTAACCGGGTAATAAAACAAAGTAAATTGATAGCGATCGCTATTTTCTCTTGGGTCAATTAGAACAGGAGCAAAATATTTGTGAGGGTTTTTATCCCTAGAAAACCTTTGGCTGTACCAGCGATTCAGGACGCTTGCACTACTTTTTGATAAATTTTATATATTTGTTTCTAAATTAATCTAGTCTAAATTTGGAATCATACGACGGCGGGGGTTGTTAATAATTAGCTTAAGCACTCCATAAATATAGAATAGAGATTATGATCTAACCAACTAATAAAATTTCTTGAGAAATCTCTTATGAAAGTTCAAGAACTCCTCAAGGCGGCTCAACAATTGAGCTTACCCGATCAAATTCATCTAGCCAGTCAAATTATGCAGTTAGTCCAACAAAAAATGCCACCCCCTACAGGAGAAATTGCCCCAGTCCTCCAGTCAGAAGACCCCTTAATTGGTCTTTTTGCAGGTTCCCCCGATTTGGCAACCCAGTCTGAAGAAATCTTGAATCGAGAACTGAACCCAACCTCTGGTTTTACATGGAAAGAGTAATAGCTGATACTGGTTTTGTTGTCGCTCTCGCTAATCGCTTGGATCAACGCCATGCTGACGTGACTCCCATTTACTTGCAGTACCGACAGATTTTTCTTCCCCAGGTCGCATTGGTTGAAGTTGCATATTTGATCGGTCGTGATGCAGGAATTACTACCGTTGTCCAATTTCTGCAAGGTTTATCTGCCAGTCGATTTCAATTGATCGTTGCGGTGGATGAGGATATTGAGCGTACTGCCAACATTTTAGAACAATATATTGATAGCAGAATTGATTTTGTTGATGCCTGTATAATGGCGATCGCAGAACGACTCAAGATTCACACTATTTTGACAATCGATCAACGTGATTTTCGACTGTTTAGACCTAAGCACTGTGATCATTTTATCTTAAAGCCGTAGAAGGGAATCAAATATCAATCAATAAGTAGTTTATATATAATCATGTTTGTTATTAATATTATAGTCAAGATGCGATCGCCTATTTAATCCAACCTAGAGAAACCGGGTTTCTTTGAAAAATTGTTGGTGGGAAACTAGAGATTTATGCAGAAACCCGGTTTCTCGGCTGAGTTGGTTTTTTAATTAAAGCGATCGCCTATTTAATATAACCTTTAATTAGAGAAAAGTTATATCGGGAACCAATTTTCATCTAAAATTTGTTCTAAAGATCCAATTGAAATTACTGGAAAAGTCTCTAACGGAAGTTGAGAACGATCACTCGCTTCTTTCCTGGCGTCTTCATAACATTCATCAAAGATTTCTAAAATATAAGGTTTTAGACTGGGACTGCTTTTAAGTTGCTTGTTAATTTGTCTCCTAAATTCTCTAATTTCCCCTTGCCAATGTCCTTGATTTCGTTCCCTTTCCCCCTGCCAAAATTGCAGTTTCAGAAGATGCTCAAATAGCTTAACTAATAAATTTTCAATTTTGTGTTTTTCGCTTCTCCCCATTGTCTCTAATTCTTCCAGTAAATTCTCTAAATCAACCTGTGAAAACTGATTAGCACGCAGTTGGTTAATTGTTGTTTTCAACCAGAGATAATAGTCTTGGTCGTATAACGTTTCAGTCGCACGAGGAGATTGAGCCAACATAAACATAAAAACCTAAACCTCTGCTTAATTATAACTAATTTTTGTTAAAATTGTCAACCTGATTTTCTAAAATTTCTAATACCGCCTTGGGAGATAATTTATCCTTAAACCAAACCACAGGGACGGGAAGACGATTAATATTAATTCCGGCATTTTCTAAATTCAATCGTTCAGAAATTGCTAATATTAAATAGTCACAACCAGAAGATTGAACTTGATAAAACTTTTTCTGTAAATATTCGGGACGCCAATAACCAATAATCTCTAATAAAAACATTCTACCATCGGGATGAACTAGGCGAAAATCAGGAATCATTACACTCCCTGGAATCGGAATTAAATCTACTTCCCGCTCTAATTTCCACTCGGTTTTTAAGGTATTCCAGCGCTCGGCAAAAGACTGCTCAATCATACTATCATAGGGTTTACCCGGGGGATAATGACTGACTAAACCGCAATCGCAATTCAAACTAAAATAACCTGTTTTTATCACCCGAGTATAGGGATCACGTTGTTGTAATTTAGCCTTTAAACTCCATTTAGTAACATGAAGTAAGGCGGGAATCATTTTAGCTAAGGATAAACCATAGCGGGTACTAGCTTTAAATAAACTGGTGGGCCCATCAATAGTTAAAGTAAAACCGTGATCCGCATCTCCTTCAATATAAGTCATTAATTGGAATAATTTTAAATAGCGAAATAAGAGTTTATATTCACCGGGATCATTACGATAGGCGTTAATAATAATTTGACTAGCTTGATAGAAAATCCCCTGAACTTGAGATAAATTATACCGATGTAATAATGCTTCTGGAGTCGGGGATTCAAGTTGGGTTAAAATCCGATTTTCCTGTAAATCTGCATAAAGACCCGATAAAATTTGATGGGGTAAAACCTCTCGATTTAAGTCTTGACTTAGTTGAGTTGCTAACTGTTCTAAGGTGTGTTCTGTCGCGGCTAAATTGGGTATTGTTTTTGCGGATAAGGTAAATACTTTTTGTCGTAATTCCACAGGTTCTAAGGGACTAACTATCTCAAAAGTACAAAAACTACTTCTTAATAAATGGGCTAACCCTCTTTTTAACCGATAGTCGGGACTATCTCCTTCAAATTCCTGTAGACGTTTATTTAATTCCCCTTGGGTTTTATTCACAGATTCTTCAAAACAACGAATTACTTCCGTTGCTAGATTAATATGTTTTGGATCAATATTAAGCCGCAGGGGAATTACTGTTTCTCCCTGTTGTTTATAACTTAAAAGTTCAGTAGGTAGCATCAGAAGGGTAATAGGTAATAGGTAATAGGTAATAGGTAATGGGTAATGGGTAATGGGTAATGGGTAATAAACTGATAACTGGTAGGAGCGGGTTCTTTTAGATCTTTGTTAATCAGTTAAATCTCGATGAACTCGCCCCTAAAAATGATGACTTATTTTTATTCAGATTCTTCTGAAGTATTCCATTTTTCTGAAGATTCTGCAACCCGTTTACTGGGCGCATTTTGAATTCCATATAACGGTTTAGGTTGAAATATATCTAACTGTTGGTAATTAGAATTATAGGATTTTTTGGGCGTTTGGGGTTTAGATGATGTTTCCCCTTTGCGACGTTGGGATGTGCGTTCCTCGCTGGTATCTTCTGTTACAACTTCATACAAAATCGCCTGTTTATTGGGGGTGTTTCCTTTGCGTAAAACTCGCCCTAACCGTTGAATATATTCCCTTTCTGAACCTGTCCCTGATAAAATAATTGCTATCTTAGCATCGGGAACATCAACTCCTTCATTTAAAACATGGGATGCAACTAGGGTTTTATAGTCTCCGGCTCGGAATTTAGTTAAGATTTCATGGCGTTCTTTTACGGGGGTTTGATGGGTAATAGCGGGAATTAAAAAACTTTGAGAAATTTTATAAACCGTTGAATTATCGGCGGTAAAAATTAAGGTTTTTTCCAGATAATGTTGACTCAATAAATCGGCTAATATTCTCAATTTTCCGTTAGTACATAATGATATTTCTTTAGCTTGTCGGTGGGCTAACATTGCCCGTCTTCCTAAAGGCGATCGCGCACTTAACATCACAAATTGTTTCCAACCATCTAAACTCGATAATTTAATATTATTATCTTTAATAAACTCGTTCCTGATTTTCATTTGTTCTTGATAAGTCTCTCTTTCCTTGGCAGAAAGTTTAACTAGAATTTGGACAACTCGATGATTTGCTAAGGCCGATCCCGCTAAATCTTCTGGGGTTTTGCGATAAACCGTAGACCCAATTAACAATGATAAATCACTATGTTTACCATCAGAACGCTCAGGAGTTGCTGTTAGTCCTAAACGATAAGGAGCGAGGGAATATTCCGCAATAACTCGATAAAAGTCCGTGGGTAAATGATGACATTCATCAAAAATTAACAGTCCATATTTATTTCCCAAGGTTTCAGAATGAATCGTTGCACTATCATAAGTTGCCACTAAAATCGGGGTTCTATCCTTAGATCCTCCTCCTAATAATCCAATTTCAATATCAGGAAAAGCTGCTAATAAATGGGCATACCATTGGTGCATTAAATCCAATGTTGGCACAACAATTAAGCTACTATATCCGGTTAATTGCATCGCTAATTGAGCTAAATAAGTTTTCCCAGAAGCTGTTGGTAAAACCACCACTCCTTGACTTCCTACCGCTTGCCAAGCTGCTAATGCTTCCTGTTGATGAAAATAGGGGGGCATTTCAAAACTGGGAGTTAATTCTAATCGGTTAAAATTATGAGCTTGATCAATAAAATCTACTTGATTTTTGCGTAAAGTTTCTACTAAATTACGATAATAAAAAGCTGGACTTCTAAATTTTTCTACCCGATCATCCCAGGTTACAAAATCAATCCAATTTTTCCCTTTTGGGGGAGGATGTAATAAAAGTGTACCCCGATCAAAGGATAATGTAGGTGTGCGAGGCATGGTTTTCTAGGGTATTTTTAATAGGGATTTTGAATCATGATATCTTTGACTTATTAATCAATATTAAAATAATTATACCCATTTGATCAAAAATAGTATACAATTCTTAATGTTAAAATTCCCAGACCCATAGCATCTATTAGGAGCGATAGAATTATGTTACTCCAACGCCATGAACGGATTAAATTAGACGAGACAGAGGACTCACTATTTTACTCGTTTCCTCGCTTTGTGACCCACGTTGATCAAGGGTTTATTGATCAATTAACCACTCTGTATCAAAAGCATCTTAAACCCCAAACTCGGATTTTAGATTTAATGAGTAGTTGGGTGTCCCATCTTCCAACTGAAATTCAATTTTCCCATGTCGAAGGGCACGGAATGAATCAGGATGAATTAGCTAAAAATTCTCAACTGGATCATTATTTTATTCAAGACTTAAACCAAAATCTGAAACTTCCCCTATCCGATCAAGATTTTGATGCGGTCTTAATTTGTGTTTCTATCCAATATTTACAATATCCTGAAGCAATTTTATCCGAGATTCATCGCATCTTAAAACCCGGGGGAATTACTATTATTAGTTTTTCTAATCGAATGTTTTATCAAAAAGCAATCTCCGCTTGGCGAGAAGCAACTGAACCTGATAGAATAGAATTAGTTAAAGGCTATATTAATTCTGTTAAAATTAATGATTTACCCGGATTTAATAGCCCTAAAGTTATTGCTAGTCAATCCAAAACTCCTCTATTTATGCAAATGTTGGGAATGGGAGGAAGCGACCCATTTTATGCTTTAATTGCATCCCGAAAATCTTAACTGTATTTCTAAGCCCTGAAGGGCTTACTACTTAAAATTAGCCTCTAAGCCCTGAAGGGCTTACTACTTAGAATTAACCAATATTATGAAACCTTATCAACAAATTGCCATTCAAGACTGTGGGGAACCTTTGGTTAATATTCCCCTAGAAAAATTTGCAGTAGAAACTGCCCATGCTTATCAAAAATTAGGAGCACCCTATCATTTTTCTTCGTTGGATTCTCCCTATTATTTAAGAGAAGGTGTTTTGGAACGTTTACTCGCAGCACAACTACAATTAGAGAATAATTATCCTAGCTGGAAGATATTAATTTTTGACGCCTATCGTCCCGTAGAAGTGCAACAATTTATGGTAAATTATTCCTACAAACAACTATTAGAAGAACGGGGATTAACACCAGACAATCTTTCCGCCGAAGAGCACCAATCTATATTAACAGAAGTTGATCAATTTTGGGCGGCTCCTAGTTTAGATCCGGCCACTCCTCCCCCCCATAGTACGGGTGCGGCTTTGGATATTACTTTGGTTGATCATCAAGGAAATATCTTAAATATGGGTTCGGAAATTGATCAGATTTCTCCTCGATCCTATCCTAATTATTTTGAGCATAGTTCTGATCAAATAGAGCAACAATATCATCAAAATCGTCTGATTTTATCACAAGTGATGCTATCAACAGGATTTCAGCAACATCCGAATGAATGGTGGCATTTTTCCCAGGGTGATCAACTTTGGGCGTGGTTAATTAATCAACAAAATCCAGAGGAAAATGCGATCGCCAAATACGGTCGATATTCCTCTTAATTACTAAGAAAGATCAAGATTTTAATTTTTGAATTTCTTCTAAACTTAACCCGGTTGTGCGACTAATGGTTTGATCATCTAAAATATTTAGGAGTTGACGAGCAATTTCTATCGCTTTTTCGGTTCGACCTTCCGTTTGACCTTCTTGTCTGGCTTGACTTTCTGCAAAACTAATTGCATTTTTTTGATCTTGTAAAAACAGTTCCACTTTTTCAACTTCATCGAGTTCCTCACGGGTTAAATTAGTTTGATTAGCAATTTGAAAAGCTCGTTGAATTTGAGGGACAGTTTCTAAAATTTCAGGAACGGTTTCTAAAGTTCTAGCACTTTGCATAAAATAAATCCATTTATCCGTTAAAGTTTCTAATTGTTCTAAGGATTTTTGAAATTTAGGTAATTCCACAAATACTAACTCTAATTCATTCTCGGAATAATTAAAGTTTTGAGTTTTTTCCTTAAAAATAAAGTGAGAAATCCCAGAATCCGTATTTTCAAATTGGATAAAATCCGTAATTGTTAAAGCAATAACAGGTTTTAAAAACCGATATCCCTGTCCTACATCTAATTGCAAAGAATAGGTCTTAGCTGCATTATATAAGACTCGTTTTCTAAAGGCTTCTACATTGATCACCTGCATCTCAATAATGACAATTTCACCCGTATTCAGTTGAGCTTTAACGTCTAAATAAGTATCTTTTAATCCGGTAACTTTGGGGGCGAGGTAAGGATCAATAATCTCTAAATCCTGAATAACTAGCTCTGAATTATAAACCAGTGCATTCAAGAAACTGATTAAAATATCCTTACTTTCCGATGAGCCAAATATTTTTTTAAAGGCAAAATCAGTTTTGGGATTGATAAAACGCATGGCTTTTATTTCCTTTTAAACATATCGAGATAATCACTATTAATTGGGGCAATATATTTCAAATTAGCCCGAACATAACAAACTCCAGAATTTAATCGAGGCCCATAGGGATGAATACTTTCTACTTTTAACCAAGATTGACCATTTTTAAGTACAATAGCGTCGCCTTTTCCATCATTAGAAAACAGGGCTGTCATAATTGCACCAGACTCTAACCGAGTCCTAACTGTTCCTTCGGGAGTATTTCGACAGTTCAGATATTGAGGATCGACAACTAACCAGTTAATATTATTATAAAGTCCTCGATTTCCTTGAACTTTTGCCGTGATAAAATCTCCTTTCATATTGGGTTTAGGTACTTCCGCCATTTGAGCCATGGCTAAACCTGTTACCAAGGTCAGGGCGGTAATAGCGGTGGTAATTCCAGAAAACAGGGTAGAAATGATTTTCATAATTTAGCTCGAAACCTCTAAACAAGGATTTAAAAAATATGGACAAGTTGACATTTTTTAGAATTGTAACTTATCCTACTTTAGGGTACAATTCATACTGTTATTATATTCTTTCTGAATCTAATTAGAGGTAAAATTAATGGATTGTCTCGTTTTCTTCAAAAATATTAACAATTAAATAGAAATTTTTAACCAATTTTACCCCCTTTAAACTCCATGGTAAACTTTACAGATATAACCAATCATTGGGCAAAAAATAGTATTGAAACTCTAGCCAATAAGGGCATTATTAATGGCTATCGAGATGGAACTTTTAAGCCGGATGCCACCTTAACTCGTGCTGAGTTTGCCACGATGCTGATTAAAGCCTTTCCCCAACTTTTAGACATTCGAGAACCGCTCCAATTTCAGGATGTTCCGTCGAATTTTTGGGCTTATAGTGTAATTCAAAAAACCTATAGTACGGGGTTTATGAGTGGTTATGAAGACAAAAGTTTTAAACCTCAACAAAATATCCCTAGAGTTCAAGCCTTGGTTTCCTTAGTCAAAGGGTTAAATTATGAACCGAGTCAATCTATTATTAAAACCCTAAATCAAAGTTTAAATGATGCAAAAGATATCCCAAATTATGCTAAAAATGCGATGGCGGCGGCGATTGAATTTGGCTTAGTTGTTAATTATCCAGAGGTGAAACTTTTAAACCCGAATAAGCCCGCAACTCGCGCCGAAGTCGCTGTATTTTTCTGTCAAGCCTTGCGCCAAGTTGATGAACCCTTAACCATTCCTGAACAGTATATTGTTAAACCGCCAATTATTTCAGTTCCGATAGGAGAATTAAGGGGAGTTTGGTTAACCAATATTGATAGCGATGTTTTGTTATCTCAAAATGCTTTAATTAATGCTTTTAATTTATTAGCAGAATGTAACTTTAATACAGTTTATCCTACCATTTGGAATAACGGTTATACCCTTTATCCGAGTGTTTTAATGGAACGTTTTAGCGGAAATAAAATTTATCCGATTCCTGAATTAAAAGACCGAGATATTCTCAAGGAAATGATTCCCTTAGCTAAGGAAAAAAAAATTAGTGTGATTCCTTGGTTTGAATATGGGTTTATGGTTCCCCCAGATTCTAAAATTGTGGAACTGCGTCCCCATTGGATTACCTGTCGTCAAGATGGTACGAAAGTTTATAAAGAAAGTCAAGTTAATCAATTATGGTTAAATCCTTTCCATCCCCAAGTTCAACAGTTTCTTTTGGGTTTAATCCTTGAAGTGATCAGAAACTATGATATTGATGGGATTCAATTTGATGATCATTTTGGTTTACCCGTCGATTTAGGCTATGATGAGTTTACCATCCAATTATATCAGAAAGAAACCGGAAATTCCCAACCCCCCACAGACTTTCAAGAAGTAAATTGGGTGAGTTGGAGAGCGAAAAAAATCACAGAATTTGTGAATAGAGTTTTCTGGGTGATCAAGGATTATAAACCGAATTGTATTCTTTCCTTATCCCCAAATCCTTATCTTTACGCCTATTCTCAATTTTTACAAGATTGGAAAACCTGGGAACAAGAAGGTTATTTAGAAGAATTGGTTTTACAAGTTTATCGGGATGATATTAAGGGATTTTTAGCGGATTTGAAACGTCCTGAACTTTTGGAAGCAAAAAGCCATATTCCTGTTAGTATTGGTATTTTAACGGGGTTAAGAATTAAACCGATGTCTTTTGTTAATGTCAAAGAACAAATTCAACTAACTCGCGATCGCCAATTCGCCGGAACCACATTTTTCTTTTATGAAACCTGGAAACAAATGATGGCATTAGAAACCCAAAAAAATGAATTTAAAACCCTATTTTCCCAGGTTTTAGAACGTCCACAATTTGTCTGAACATGAATGAAAACAATTAATATTCGTCCTTATTTAGAAAGAGATTGGTCGGCTATTTGTCGGGTACATGATCGCTCCCAACCCGATGAATTTAAAGGGTCTTGTGATTTCAGGGCGATGAGACCTCTCGAACAAAATCCCAATGTTTATCATATTTGCTATACCTATGATAAATTCGTAGCCTGTGAAGGCAAAAAAATCGTCGCTTTTATTGCCCTAGATTCTCACTGTATTGCGTTGTTATATGTTGATCCCGATTATCAAAATCAAGGCATTGGTAAACGGTTATTACAGTTAGCTTTCAACCTGATTGGTACTCCTATTTATACGATTGTTATGGCAGGAAATCACCGGGCGATCGCATTTTATAAAAAAGCAGGATTTAAAGAAATTGGCACTTTTAACAGCAATATTTCCGGTTATCCTTGTGAATTTATTCGTTTAGTTTGTTCCACAGAATTGAGCCAAAATATTGATTAATGGTCATTAATTTTCCTGTGAATCGATTAGGACTTACGCACCAAACCGGGTTTCTAAACGAGAAATCTTGATTTCATCCGCAGAATCACCGGCCAGAAACCCGGTTTCTTTGGTCTTGTGCGTAAGTCCTGTCGATCATCTTTTTCCAGAAGCCGCCCCACGTCCTGACAGACAAAGAAGACGTGGGACTTAGGCATGATCAAGCTATATTCTATACCGGTGGATGGTTTAAAAAAGGAACATCTACCACTTCTCCATCTACCTCACCTACTTTAACTTTTGAACTGACTCCACCAGCCTTGGTTCTAATATAACCCAAACCAAAATGGTTTCCATCACCATTCGTATAACTGGTTAATTTTCCGACTTTAATATTATCAATTAATATCGGAGTTCCTGCCAAAACAGGTGCATTTAAACGAATACCCCAGAGTTTTTGTTTAACACCTTTATAAGTATTCAGACGGGTAATTGTTTCTTGACCAATGTAACAGCCCTTATCAAAAGATAGGGTTTGCCATAAACCCGCTTCCAGGGGGTTGTAATCTTCCGTCAGTTCCCTATCCGGTGCGGGACGACCCGCTAAAACCCGTAAATGCTCCCAAACCCTTTCCCCTAAAGGAACAGCACCCCCCTGGGTTAAGACCTGCCAAATTGAGGCGGCGATCGATCTATCAAGGATGAGAGTATATCCACAGGTGTCTAAACCACTACCCACGGCCACGCGAAGATTAGAACCCGCAATTTCCACCAATTGATGGGAGCCGTAGGATTTTTGTTCTAAGTCCATGATCCCGAATTGATTCAGAACCTGGGAACTATCCGGGCCCAGGAGACTAAAAACCCCATAATCCTTTGTGATATCTTGCAGTTCTACCTGATCCATGGGAAAAATATAGCGATCTAGCCATTGCATTAGTTGTTGGCGACGGTTTGGCGAAACTAAAACCAGAATCCCATCTTCTGTGATCAAGGCCGTCGCTAAATCAAGAGTTCGAGCCGTGGAAGTCACGAACACGGTATCACAACCTTCTCCGGGTTTAAAATTCTGAATGGAATTGGTGCTTTGATTATGTAAAAATCGCAGTCGATCTGCTCCCGAAATTTTGAACAGTCCCCAGTGAGACCGATCATAGATCGCCACACCCTGTTTTGTGGCGGCGATCGCTTCAGCATCATTGTCAAAACTGATGGGAATAGTTTCCCCTGTGTTTAAGGTTTCAAACCCGGCGCCCATAGAGGCTTGTAAATTCTGTAATTCTGAAATCATGGCGGGAGTTACGGAGATTAAAAATTTTTTCAACATTGACGAGTATAGAGAATTAAGATCAAGAATGGGGAGGATCTGAGGGTAAATTAGCAAATAAATCTTGAATAATTTTACGAGTTTTATTTTCCAGGTTTTGCCAATCTACATCTCCTATTTCTTGATCGATTAAGCTTAGATCAATTTCAACCTCAAGACTTTCTTCGGCGACATGGGTAGGGCGATAATTTTTAAAACAGATCTGATAACACAATTCCCAAATATCAACGGCGATTTGTTGACCATTATGTTCTAATTCTAACCGATATCCGGGGAGAGGATCTTGGACTTGCTGATAACTTCCTTTCCAAATAGATTCGTCTAATTGTTTGCGAATGTTGTCTAGGAGACGAATTAAAGCAGGCTGCATTAGAAGTTCAGCTTGTTGCCAAGCTATGGGGTCTTTAATTTTAGGTTTCATATATCTGAATCTGAAAGGGATTTTTTTTATTGTCTCAGTTCCTGCTAAAACTGCCAAATCTTCTTTGATTTACACAAAGTCAAGGGTTTTCAGGTATTTTTAAATTATGTTAATCTTCAAGGTCTGGGTCACTGCTATTTCCGACTTGTTCATTAGAGGGTAAAAATAAAACTGGTTTGCCGCTAATTAGGTGATTGATTTCAGCTAAGGTTTCTGTTCGAGATAATCCATCTCGGGTAATTAAAAATTTCAAAATGTCAAAACTGGTGGTGTTAGTGAAGTAATAACCGCCATGAATATCAACTTTTCCAGTAACGAAAAATAGGGTATTTGTTAGATCAATAATCAAACTTGTCCAAACATTTAAGGGGAGAGAGATACAATTTAATCCTGGCATTTCTGAACAATCAATATAGTTAAACTTTTCAAATAAATCATAGGCTGATGTGGGTTGAACTGCCGATTGAGAACTAATCATTACCCGAATATAGGGTTGATATACTATTTGATTATTGGTGTTTTTACCGGATTTTAAATAAACATTTCCTAATCTTAATCCTGACATTTCTATACTGGGTTCACTAAACCAATTTCCTAAAATAGAAAGATAGCGAAGAATCAAATCTCGATCACTGGAAAATAAATAAATTTCATTACATCGTAAAATCGCAGAACGCACATAATTATTCCGACCTTCTCGAAGAAATTCTAAGGGAATATCAGGGGAAGTTAAAATCAGTTTGTCTAGTTGTAGGTAATCACCCATATTGTTTTTTTCATATTCCAAGCGATCTTCTTTTCCAAACCGATCTGAGAGGATTCTTAGGACATTTATAATTACTAACCCTCCCATACTATGACCGATTAAATTAACATTCATCGGAGGAAATGTTTGGTTATAATAATTGGCAATATTAGTTTCTTTTTGGGGTTCATAAAATGGCATAGATGTATAAGGATTTTCACCTAGAACTTTATCTAGTCTCCAAAAAAATTCTGCTAAATCCGGTGCGCCATAGTGAATAGCTCGATAGCGATCGCGTTGATAAACAGAAATTCTTAAAATTTGCATTAATAATAACCACAGCACAAAAACCGTTAGGGTAACACCATTCCATTGAGCGATTAAATTAGAAATTTGATCCCAATTAAACCAATACCAGAGCGGAGATAATGATAGTTGTATTCCTAAGAAATTTAACAGGGGAACGATAATTAAAGTTAAGATAATATAAAATCCTGTGCCAAACATCCAAGCTAACAGGGCAACAATAAATAAAAATTTTAATGACAGACCTTTTTGTTCTCCCATATCGCTCCATAATCCCGGATGAATTAAGGGCATTTCACTCGGCCAATGATAACCAATATAAACACTCCGATTCTCTAAGGTTCCGATTTTATTAATTGGCCCTTTAACCGATAATGACTCTATTTCTGCGATAAATTCTTGATAAAATTTATAAGCTGGACTTGCATAGCCATGGGTTTTTAAGGCGAGACGCTCAAAGTTTCCCATGCGCATCAGTCGTCCCATTTCAGCAATATTAAATAAGGGACGAAATCTTTCTAAAGGAGGTAATTGTCGATCAACATTTAATGAAGTGCGGGCGGTACTAACGACTAAAAAACTATTGGAATATTCCCGATCAACATAAATTTCAAAATTGCGACTTACCGCTTTAGCAAATTGTTTATTATGCCAACTATTTAAGGCTCTAATTACATAATCTTCATTAACTTGACTATCAAAATCGGGATATTCTTCTAAATTGCAGCTAGAACGTAATGCTTGTGCAATTTCTAATTCAGAAGTATAAGCACCATAGAGCGGTAAATTATATAGGATTTGAGTCTTGATTCTCTTGGGAAGATTATAAGCCAGTTGGACAATCCGAGCTTTTGTCCAAGCATCAGAAAAGGGCGCCGTATTCCTAACAATCGACTCTAACCATTGTTGGTCATTTGCCATCGTTTCTTGATGCCAGTATAAGGGTAGACCTCTGTATATTCGCTTAGTACCCATAGTGCTTTTAATCAGTTATTATTTATCAGTGCAAGACTGATCCGTTATCAGTGTAAGAGTAATCAGTAGCTTTCAAATTAAAATCTTACACTGATTACTGATTACTGATTACTGATAACTGATTACAGCGATCGCATAACCCAAAAAATTCCAGGGTATGGTAATAAATTTTAAAATTGTGCAACTGTTGAAGTTCAATTTCTAGGTGGTGGACGGGACATTCATCCAGGGGAATCGAACGTCCACATTCCACACAGGTAAGATGATGTTCGTCTTGCTGCATACAACTATAAACCGCTTCCCCCGTCGTTAAAGTTCGGACATGAATTAACCCTTCCCGTTTTAAAGCATCCAAAGACCGATAAACCGTGGCTAAACCCATTGTTTGGTTAGTTTTTCGCAACTCCAAATACAGATCTTGAGCAGAAACTGATCGTTTTAGGGTTTTGAGTTGGGTGAGAATCCGGTCTTGACTACGGGTGCGACGAGGTTTCATTATCAATTATTTGCAAAAATCTTAGCCTGTTTCAAGGCTATTCTACCAGGATATAATACAGAAGCCCTGACCGGTCTGAACGACTTACTCCTCCCAGGAGTAATTATTTTTCATCGTCCCAGGGTTGAAGTGATGGTTTCTCAAATAAAGATTTGACTTGAGCTATCCCAGATTGGAGTTTTTTTAAGGGTTTAATCTGTTGAAATACCATAATTCCCCCCGTAACTAGCATCCACAGCAAGCCCAAACCATTGAGCAACACATAAACTGGCTCTAAGGTTTTTCCTAAATACTCGCCCTCGTGGATACTCATGAGCAGATGAACTTGGTCGCTCGATAGTCCCAGCCAACTTTTCCCCAACCTATAAAAAACACCTGTGGCAACGGTAACAAACAAAGGCAGCAAAACAATCGGTGCCAAGGTACGATGCCATTTTCTCAGGTGTTGATTCCAATTCATGATCTTGCTCAGTCAAAATTCAACGGGACTGGGCGGATTTGAACCGCCGACCTAGCGCTTCAGATTTGTGTGAGTTTCCCCACTCTCTGGACTATTCCTTCACCGTAGGCGAATATCGCCCGTAGGCGGTGGCCGTTTGTCTAAAGAATAAAATTATTATTCCCTAGAGCCAGTCTCTGCACCTTCTTTCCTCGTTGAGACGGAAAGCTTGGCTCAAGATTACCTTATCGGTTTCCCGACTTAGGCTTCCTTGAGTTTGACCACATTCACTCACGGGGTTTCCCCACAGGGTGCCCGATTCTTCAGGAGGCGCTTGCTCTATCCACCTGAGCCACAGCCCCAAATTGACACTCTTTTTATCTTAGCATCATTTGCTCTCAATCTCATTCAGCGAGGAAAAATTTTAGAGCTATAGAGCTAGGGAACACCGGAACACCGGAACACCGGAACACCGGAACACCGGAACACCGGAATAGGGAACACCGGAACACCGGAATAGGGAGTAGGGAGTAGGGAGTAGGGAATGAGTTGGGGTGACCTTTGCTCCAAAACGACTTTTAATTCTGGGACAACGCTGTTTTCCAGTTCAAAAATATAAATAACAAAACACTACTGATAACTGCCGCCAAGAAACACCAAACTGAAATGAAAGTGGCTTGATAAAATCGGTCTGCTAGAATGAATGAAAGGATAATCAAAATCCCAAATAAAGCTAAGAATCTTTGACTTGATATCAAAAAAGGCACAATAATCACCAGCAAATATAAATATTTACAAATATCATAAAACCAGGGGAATTTAAAATTATATAATAAATTAAGGTTGTAAAATAAATTACCTAAATTATTAGTCGCCATCACTTCTTGTCTCACCACACAACTCACAAGATAAATCCCTAAAATAGTTCCTATAGCTGTTATTCCTAAAATAGTTTTCTTGCGCCCTGGATGATCTTCTAATAAATAAACTGATAGGGGACAAAGAATCAACCAAAATCCCGTAGCAAAAACTAAAAAAACGTAGATTCCCAGAAAGTAAAGGGGTGAGGATTTATCCTCTAAATTTAACCAGACTATTCCCTCAAAAAATTGCTGAATTGCAAATAATAAGGGAAAACTTGCTAATAAAAGCTGCTTTTTCGAGGTCATTTGTGTTAGTGTTGCAGTTCCTAACACCGATAAGGAGAAACTAGCCGTAAAACTTGCCGTTGCTGAAAAGCACATAAAAATATTAAATTTGGTGAGTTCTTCAAACCGTAGATGATTCAAAATTGATCAGGTTTGGGAACACCAGGGTATCAATTCCCACCTCAACTTCGGTACTCTACCTGTCCAGTCTAATTCTACCAATAACTTTTCAGGGATTTTGCTAGGAGATAGAGAAAGTCTCTACTTTTCCTGGTAAATTAGAATAAAAGGGCGGTTAAGTATACAGCATTTAGAGGATATTGCATTGGTGGAGACAGTAAATCAATCGATGGCTGTGAATGATCAAAGTTTAATTGAAAAAGCACTTTTACTAAAAGTGAAACGACTGACCTCAGCCCGGGGACAACTGGTTCTCCCTTGCGCACCGGCTTTGATCGATGAATACATGACTCAGTTTAACGCCCTGCTGGCGGCGTTAGGACAAAATTTCACCCCGGAGGAAATCAAGGGCTTACGTCAGCTAGTTGAACGTAAACTGCATGAAGGATATCAGGCTTCCCCCCATGCCCGTTTAATCTTTAGATATGAACCCCCCGAACCCACTCAAGGCTTAACCAGTGGTCTGAAACTAACTGTTACCACCGAAGTCGCCTCCTTAGAAAATAAATATCAACGCTGGTTAACCACCCGGGAGGGGCCATTATTTGGAGCCCATCCCGATAGTAAATTAATCGCCGTGGTGTCGGAATTTCCCGATCCAGCCCTAACCCCGATTTTAGATGTGGGGGCGGGGGTAGGTCGTAACACCTTACCTTTAGCCCGCAAGGGACATCCGGTGGATGCGGTGGAACTCACCCCAGATTTTGCTCAAATTATTGCCAAGGAAGCTAAAGACGCGGGTTTACCAATTCGGGTGATCCAAAGTAATATCCTCAACCCCGCTCTAGTCCTCCCAGCTAATTATTATCGGTTGGTGTTAATTGCAGAAGTGATTTCCCATTTTCGCAACTTGGATGATGTCCAAACCCTCCTCCGCAAAGTCTGTGATGCGGCGGCGACCGGGGGTTTAATTTTATTCAGTACGTTTATCACCGATGCCGATTTCCAGCCGGATGATAAAATTCGAGAAATGGGTCAAATTCAATGGTCTTATGTAATTACCCCAGGTGAGATGAATTCCCTACTCCAGAATTTACCACTACAACTGATTTCCGATGAGTCGGTGTATGAGTATGAACGCACTCACCTCCCCCCGGAAGCCTGGCCCCCGACGGGTTGGTTTGAACATTGGTCACAGGGTCGAGATGTGGTTCCGATCCAAAAACCCCCGATGTCCTTGCGTTGGTTATTGTGTCGGGTTAATAAGTAGAGTTTGGGTTTGAGGCGGTACAAGAGCCGACCCTGGAAATATCCGTTAAAATCGTGAGGGTGGGATTGATTTTCCTTTCCCCAATCAAGTTGAGGCAGGTTTGTTCTTTTTATAAATATCGATCATGATTAAGCGACCGATCTCTAAAGTTTGGGTTTTACCAGCGATCGCATCTGGGGCTTTGTTGGTGGGTGTGTTCTTTCCCATGGCCCTATTTCGGGGATGGAAACAGTCCGTTGAACAAAGCTATTTAGCCGATCAACAAATCCCCCAGTCGAAAGTATTACAACTGGCTTTATCCCCCGTTTCCCAACGTCAAACGGAATTAGAAACCCTCGCCCAAGACCGAAATGCTTCTTTAGAAAGAAGTCGGGCGCGATATTTATTAGCAGGGGATTCTTTAGCCGAAAACCCCGAAACCGCAATTAAATTATTAAAGGGCTTAGAACAGGATTATCCCCTTTTAGGGGGTCATATTTTAGTTAAACAGGCGCGGGCTTATGAACAAATAGGAGATCGGGAAAACGCTCAAAAAACTTGGCAAAAATTGCTAGAAAACTATGGTGATCAACCCGTTGTAGTTGAAGCTTTATATACGTTAGGAAAAACCAATCCTGAATATTGGGATCAAGCGATCGCCCAATTTCCCAGTCATCCCCTTACCTTAGAAATTATTCAAACTCGCCTTAAACAAAATCCCAATCAACCGGAGTTATTATTTCTAATTGCTAAACATGGATTATCTTTAAAAGATTATGGAACTTATTTAGAACAATTAAAAGCTCAATTCGGCACTCAACTCACCCCGGAACAATGGGAAACCGTGGCATTTGGCTATTGGGAAAAACAGGATTATGGCAAAGCGGCGATCGCCTATTCTAAAGCACCCAAAACCCCTAAAAATCTTTACCGTCAGGCCAGAGGATTATGGTTAAATGATAAAATTCCTGAGTCTCGAATTGCCTATAAACAATTAATTAATACCTTTCCCCAGGAAATAGATCCTCAAGGAGAAGATGCGGGATTTGGCTTATTACGGTTATCCCGGCTTTCCGATAAAAAAGAGGCTTTAGGGTATTTAGATCAAGTAATTGCTAAATTTCCCCGTCATGCAGCCGAGGCTTTATTAGATAAATCTAAACTTTTAGATCAAATGCGATCGGAAAAATTAGCCTCCCAAACTCGTCAACAATTACTGAGTCAATATAACGATTCTGAAGCCGCCGCCCAATTGCGTTGGGAACTCGCCCAACAAGCGTTAAAAGCGGGGGATTTAAAATCAGCATCCGACTGGGCAAAACAAGTTTCAACGAAAAATCCCGATAGTGAATTTGCCCCAGAAGCCACGTTTTGGGTCGGGAAATGGGCACAAAAAAAAGGCAATTCTCAAGAGGCACAAAAAGCCTTTGAATATTTAATTGTTCGTTATCCTTCCTCCTATTATGCGTGGCGTTCTGCGGTGCATTTAGGATGGCCTGTGGGGGATTTTACCACCGTTCGATCCCTCTCTCCCCATGTTGAACATCCTGATATTCGAGAAGTGCCTCCGGCGGGTTCTAAAACCTTACAAGAACTCTATGCTTTAGGACAAAATCAGGAGGCTTGGAAATTATGGCAAACGGAGTTTAAAAATATTACCCAGCCGTCGGTAGCTGAACAATATACCGATGGCTTAATGCGGATGGGAGTGGGGGATAATTTAGAAGGAATTTGGATGTTATCGAGTTTAAATCGCCGGGATGATCCCCAAGAGCGATCACAATATTTAGAATTAAAACAAAAACCTGCCTATTGGGAAGCTTTATATCCTTTTCCTTACTTAGAAACTATTGTTAATTGGTCAAAAGAACGGAAATTAAATGCAGTATTAGTCACGGCTTTAATTCGTCAAGAATCGCGGTTTATGCCGGGGATTAAATCCGTTGTCGGCGCAACAGGATTAATGCAGGTGATGCCAGAAACCGGGGAGGAAGTGGCTAAACAAATTAAATTAACGGATTATTCCTTGGAAAATGTCAATGATAACGTTAATTTAGGAACCTATTATTTAGATTTTACCCATCGAGAATATAACAATAATTCGATGTTAGCAGTAGCGAGTTACAATGCCGGGCCGGGGGCTGTTTCCGGTTGGTTACAGCGTTTTGGATTTCAAGATCCCGATGAATTTGTAGTTAAAATTCCCTATCCTGAAACCCAAGGCTATGTAAAATCTGTCTTTGAGAATTATTGGAATTATCTCAGAATTTACAACCCAGATGTTGCCCAATTAATGCAACAACTTACGACCACTTATCAGAATTAAGGAGAATCTAGGGAATCTGCATCATATTCAACCTTAGCAATAGATCAAATCCTTTTTTAGAAATGCTGACCTACAGAAACTGCCCCGATTAAATATTAAAACCGGGGCAGTCATTAAATTATTTGTAATAAATAAAAAAGAAAACTGAAGACTGCATAGAGAATCAAAAGGGTTATGAGGTCAAGCCCTCGGTCTGTTAGTGTGTCTCGGCTACATCCATCGCTGGACTTCGACCTAACACCTATAAACGGGTGTTCTGCCCGTGACCTTACCCACAAAAAGTGGTGAGAGCAATCATCTTGAGGTGGGCTTCCCACTTAGATGCTTTCAGCGGTTATCCACTCCGCACATAGCTACCCTGCGTTTACCGTTGGCACGATA
>MNYZ01000110.1 GCA_001873365.1 Oscillatoriales cyanobacterium CG2_30_40_61
AATTATATTCGCCGAAAACTTTTCTCTTTTTCTTGGCGATTAGAAATCGCAGCTACACAGATAAAACCTACCTTCGTAGGTTTAAAAACCTGAATTTTTATTAGTCCACGCAGGTGGACTTTGTTTGTGTAGTAGCGAATTATATTCGCCGAAAACTTTTCTCTTTTTCTTGGCGATTAGAAATCGCAGCTACACAGATAAAACCTACCTTCGTAGGTTTAGAAACCTGAATTTTTATTAGTCCACGCAGGTAGACTTTGTTTGTGTAGTAGCGAATTATATTCGCCGAAAACTTTTCTTTAATATTCTCTCGATTAAATAATTGCCGTATCTAACCTATTCAAACGTTCACGGGATTCTTGTGTAACTAACCCATCAATTGCAGCATTTTGTAATCGAATAAAGGCGTCAAAATCCTCCTTACTATAGCGGGTTGTTTGTAACAAATTTCGGAGTTCTGCTTCAACATTTAGGGTTAAATAACCCTGTTCTAAAGTTTGGTTTACTAACTTACGAATCATACCCATAGCGGATGATACTCCTGAATTTTAAAAACAGTTAATAATCGGACTCTTTGATAATCAAGATTCCGTGAAATCTATGCCTTTAGACTGAACTTTGTTGTGATAGAATGATTGATTTGTCCCTGGAAAAAAACAAATTTATTGATCATCACTTCAAATTAATCTAGGACTATAGGCGAATTTAAGTTGGGAATAAAAGGACAGCAGCAAAAGAAGATGTTAAGTCTGTCCATGATAACACTTATTAGACTGATTGGTGGGAAATCAAATAACGGTTGAGATTAGGGATGCTTCCAAACCTTCACTTGTCCATCCCATCCCCCACTAACTAAGGTATTACCATCAGGACTAATACCAACAGCATTTATATAACCGGAGTGACCTCTTAAATTACCTTTTAATTGACCCGTAGCTAAGTCCCAAAGTTTGACGGTTTTATCCCAACTTCCACTAATTAATGTTTTCCCATCTTGGGTAATTACGATTGACCAAACCCCATCGGTATGACCAGTTAACCGACGAATGGGTTGACCTGTTTTTAATTTCCATAACCCAATACTTCCATCGGCGCTGCTACTGGCTAAAGTCTCACCATCTGGACTAATTGCTAAGGATAAAACCGATAATTCATGGCCTTTTAAGGTACGGATTAATTCTCCTGTTTCCACATTCCATAATTTGACACTACTATCCTTACTTCCACTGGCTAAAATTTTACTATCGGGACTAAATGCGATCGCGCCAACTAACTGTTCGTGTCCAATTAAAGTTTTCAAAAGTTGACCTGTTTTCAAATTCCAAAGTTTAATGGTTTTATCCCAGCTTCCACTAGCAATTATTTGACTATCGGGACTTAATTTAACTGCTAAAATCGGATTATTATGGGCTTGAATTGTTTGCAGTAAGGGCAAGGTTTGAGATTGTAAGCCCGTAGCTAAATCCCAAACTTTAATTAATCCATCTTCTCCTCCTGTGACTAAATATTTATTATCTGGACTGAGGCTAATTCCGTTAATTGCTCCTTGATGGGCGCTCAAGGTTCGAGTCAGTCCACTGGTGGTAATATTCCAAATTGAAAGATTACCGTTACTATTCCCCACAATAGTATAGGGAAAGGATAAAGCGATGGATAAGATTTCTCCTGATTTCTCGGTTAAAGTCGTGGCTAAAGTAAAAGAATTATTGACCAGAGCGATTGTATTAGGGGGGTTTACTGGCGAATTTGAAGTATTAAGATCGGAATTATTAGTAATTGGAGCAGAAGCAGTAGAAGGAGTAATTATTGAGGATAATGTGGCGGTTTTTCGCCAATCAAAAAAATAATTAATTGGGATTCCGGCGGAAACAATTTTATCGGGATTATTCCCTAACTGGACAATTCCATTAACTCCAATAACCTTTCCTTCTCCATCTAAAATTGGGCCGCCACTCATCCCACTTCTGACTAAATTCGTGTAAACTAAACTATATCCAAACCGAGGTTGTTGACGTTGACTAAAGGTTCCACTGGTACTTAAAAATAGTCGCTGTCCTAGGGAACTTCCAGAACGGGGCCATCCGGCTACATATAAAGGATTCCCTGATTGAATATTATTAGCATCGCTGGGAATTGCCACCCGATATCGTTGGGTACTACTAAAGGCAAGTAGAGCCAAATCAAGGTTAGGAAGTTGTTGAATTAAACTATAATAAACAAAGTGACGTTCGCCATCGGGGGTGACGATTTCATAGTCTCCAACGCGATCGACAACGTGCCAATTAGTTAAAACATAATAGGTATTTCCTTGTTTTTCTACAATAAATCCTGACCCACCTTTTGGCCCGTCAATTCTAACGGTAATTTCTCCAGCAATACTATTAATTTCGGCGGGAGATAGGGCTATTTTTTCTGCAATTTGTAAGGGAAAAGAGGACAATTGGGGTAAAATGGGAACTGGAATAGTTAGGAAAGGAAGACTTAACGCGATCGCACCTAAATTTTTAGGAAAAATTTTAAATAATTGAGAAAGTAAATTTAGATTCATAGTTAAGCTCAATTAATGTTTTTTGAAAAAAGCAAATTAATCGGACTGGGTTGATATTGGAGTTGACCGGAATCTGCTTCTGCTATTAATAGGACTTTATCGAGTAATTGAGCCATAGTTTTACTCGCAGATTGCATTCATTTCATGGTATAATTGAGGTGTTATTGATTTAAAATTAACTGCATTAATCCTGGTAATAATCGATAGGTTTCCGTTGCTAATAATGCTGGCCCCACCACTACTTCTGCTTGTTTTTTCTCCACAGCATTCCAAATCGCTTGAGCAATATCTTCTGGTTGACTGACCCAAGTCGAAGCTAAAGCGGAGTCCAAACGTTGACGCAGTTGTTCAATTTCTAACTGATCTTCCCCACGAAATTGGGCTCTTTCAAGGAAATTACTGTTAATAATACCCGGATGAACAGCACAGACATGAATTCCTTTTTTTTGCAGTTCTAATCTCAAGGATTCCGTAAGTCCAGTCACGGCATATTTACTAGCACAATAAGCTGCCATTTGGGGCAGGGGCATTTTTCCGCCAAAAGAACCAACATTGACAATTGTCCCTTGTTTCTGTTTCAAAAAATGGGGTAATAATGTATGAATCATATTGACATAACCAAAGAAGTTTGTATTCATTAATTCATGCCAATCTTCTAGGGTGGTATGTTTAGTAGATGCAGTTAAACAAATTCCGGCATTATTCACTAAAACATCAATAGTTTCATAATAATCTAAGGATTGATTCACTAAATATTGAACCTGTTCAATATTGGTCACATCGGTGGGAATAGCCAAGCTAGAAACGCCTAAAGATAAAACTTCATTTGCCAGGGCTTCTAAACGTTCCGGTTCCCGGGCAGCTAAAATTACATTGTAGCCTTTTTTTGCAAATAATAAAGCCGTTGCTTTACCTGTTCCTTGGGAAGCACCTGTAATTAAAACTGTTGATGTCATATATAAAAATTAAGGTAAGGGGTAAGGGGTAAGGGGTAAGGGGTAATAAACTGGTACGGGCGGGTTATTTTAAATTTTTGTTAATTACTTAAATCTCGATGAACCCGCCGCTACAAATGATAACTGATGTTATCTTCTGTTATTACATTTGCGTCGCTGAGTTTCTATAGTGTAGTCTCGCGCAATGCTGTTTAAATCCATTCCTGGCTGAAAAATTGTGGCTGCATCCCAGAGTTTGGCTCCGGTTAAGTTGGCTCCAGAAAAATTAGTTCTTTGATCAATAATTGCGCCACTTAAGTCAGTTTTACTTAAATCTGCACCACTTAAATCGACTCCACTTAAGTTAGCATCAACAAAATTAGCAAAGGAAAAATTAGTTTTTCTCATAGTGCTATTGGAGAGGTTTGCACAGGTGAAAAACGCTCCTCGGAAGTTGGCATCATTAAAGTTGGCATTGCTCAAATTAGCTTGTCTAAGTTGAGCATTAACTCGGCTTTGATTGCTTAAATCAGCCCCTTGTAAATTACAGCCTTGACAGGAACGAGCATCACCTCTTAAAAAAACAGCCAGGTCGGTTGTATTAAATTGAGCTCCCGTTGGGGCTGCAAAAATAACGGGTGTAAACATGGCTAAAATTGCCAATAATTTATATTTCATGGTTGACTATGTTTGATTTTATAACTTAATTAATAACACATAAAATCCATCCTGTCAATTTTTAGGTAAAACTTGATTCTCTTGAAATTGAAAGGGAAGACAACAGGGATCGGTGGCAATTTTAAGAATATTATAAGTTTTCTTATAGGGTGCAAATATTGAATTACAAGCTATAATTAAACCTAGACTAATTAAAATTAGGCTAAATTGACGCAAGATTTGACCGCGAGTTAAGTTGATCATTGGTAAAATTTATTGATTACATCTCGAATTTGGTTAGTTGAAATGTCTGTTTGGTCAGATTTTGCATAGATGAGCAGCATCAGGATACAAGTATTATCTTTAAGTTGATAAATAACACGATATCCGCTACTTTTACCCTTTGAAATGTCATTATTTTTGAGGCGAACCTTAAAGACAGTGTAGCCCGTTCCTTGAATTTGATCGCCGATGAAGTTCCCCGATTGAAGGTCATTAATTAAGGGTTGCAGGTCATGGCGAATACTACGATAGCGTTTCGCAAGGGCGCGAATTCTGGTCTTGAAATCATCGGAGAAAAAAATTTTAATGTAGGGGATTTGTTCAGACATCAATGTTATCCCACAGTTCAGATATAGGTTGTACTTTACCTTCTTTAGCTTGTTGAAGGGAAGTGCGAAGACTGGCGAGAATAAGTTCGTTGGGTTCGTCGTCGGGGTCAGTGGGTGGCGTGATCAGATTGCGATCAACGAGCAGTTGGTAGAAATCATGGATGGTCATTTCGGTGATTTTGGCAGCTTGTTCTAAGTAAATACGCTGCTGCTGATAAAGCATAATGGCAATTTCCTGAAGCATTTCTGCTTCAGTCATTTGGGCGGTTTGCAGGAGTTCAGTGGGGAGAGTCAAGTTCATGGATTTTATTAGATAGTTATGGTTTTATTGTACTTTTTAAGTATAACTGATTTCTCCATTATTAATTTCCAATTAGAAAAAATTGTGTATTTTACATAACAATAAATTAATGGGATTGGGGATCTAAAGCATCTCTTAAACCATCACCTACTGCGTTGATACTCAAAACGGTTAAAAAAATCGCCAACCCTGGAAATAAAGCTAAATAGGGGGCGGTTTCTAAATAGTTTTGAGCATCATAAAGCATTCTTCCCCAGGTGGGAACATCGGGGGGAAATCCTAATCCTAAAAAACTCAAAGTTGATTCTGTAATAATCGCAGTTCCCACCGCTAAAGTTGCTGCTACAATTACCGGACTCAAAACATTCGGGAGAATATGTACCCAAATTAATCGCTTAGAAGATGCACCAATAGCTTTAGCCGCCGTGACAAAATCCTGTTCTCTTGTAGTTAGAAAACTAGCCCTAACTAATCGCGCTACCGACATCCAATTTAACCCACCAACTACTATAATAATTAATAGGAATATTCCGACTTCTGGCCCGACAATTTGTTTGATAGCTTCTCGGAATAAATAGATTACTAATAATAATACAGGTAATTGGGGAAGGGAAATAAATAAATCCGTTAATCGCATTAGCAAACTATCAATAATTCCGCCATAAAATCCGGCGATCGCCCCAACTAATGTTCCTAATAAAATAGCTACCGCCATCGCCGCCACTCCAACGGTTAAAGAAACTCGTCCTCCTATTAATAAACGAGCTAATTGATCCTGTCCTAAATCATTAGTTCCAAAAAGATGTTTTCCCGTGGGTGGCGAGAGGGAATTAACAAAATCAATTTCCGTAGGGGAAATACCATAAATCTCAGGGCCAATAATTACGGCTAAAATCATTAATCCTAAAATTATTAATCCTAAAATGGCGATTTTATCCCGTTTAAATTGTCGCCAAGCTGTCTGAATTAGGGTTCTAGGTTGGCGGGTTTTAGTAGTTGTTTTTGAGGGTTTAATTACAGTCATAGTTATTGTTAATTATTATATTGAACTCTGGGATCTAAAAATCCATATAAAATATCGGCAAATAGGTTAAAAATTACCACTAAAATCGCATAAACCATCGTAATTCCCATAATAACCGGGGTATCATTACGAAAAATTGAATCAATTAATAACGCTCCAATCCCAGGAATTCTAAACACCTGTTCCGTGACTAATGATCCAGCAAATAAACCGGGAATTTGTAACGCAATTAAGGTCACAACTGGAATTAAGGCATTTCTTAAAATATGACCATTAATAACATTCAATTTTGGTAAACCTTTAGCATAGGCGGTGCGCACATAATTTTGATTCAACTGTTCTAAAAAAGCAGAACGAATAAACCGCATTAAAATTGCAGCTTGATAAAATCCTAACACACAAATGGGCATAATTGACTGTTGAATTTGTTGCCAAAATGTTTGTAGATTTGTCACTTTTAAGGTACTATTATAAATAAAAGGCAGCCATTTAAGTTGAACGCTGAAAACAATAATAAATAGTAACCCGGTAAAAAAAGTAGGTAAGGAAAACCCAATAAAGGAAACGGTTGTGATGATTTGATCTAAAACTGAATAGCGTTTTAAAGCGGAAATAATCCCAAAGGGAAAGGCGATTAAAACCGCTAAACCATAAGCTACTCCCATAATCCAAAGGGTTGTGGGTAAACGTTGTAAAATTAAATCTAAAACCGGGCTACGACTGGTAAAAGAATAGCCTAGATCTCCTTGTAAAAATGCCCAAATCCATTTTAAATACCGGATGGGAATGGGTTGGTCTAAACCGAGCGATCGCCTAATATTTTCTCTAACTTCCGGTGTAATAGAGGGATTATTAGCAAATTCTCCCATGGGATTACCCGGAGCTAATGCTAGGATTAGAAATACTACAATACTAATTGCAATTAGGGTGGGAATAGATGTTAGAATCCGGTTGATTAGGTATCGGGTCATGGTGGAAATATTAATTAAATAAAAGATAGCCCTAAAGGGCTTACTACGGTTTTTTTTTCCAATCTTTGATATTCCAGACGGTTAAATCCCAGGGGGTTAATTCTACGCCTGTTAATTTCTGATTCACCCCTTGTACTTCCGCCCGATGAATTAAGGGAATCACAATATAATTATTAACTAACATATCATTCATTTTAATCCAGATTTGTTTTTGTTTTTCGGGGTTAATTTCAGTGGTGGCTTGTTTCCAAAGTGCATCATATTCTGGCTGACAATAACGAGAATAATTGTTCCCAGTCCAATTATTCGCTTTTTGGGGAATTTGATCACAGGTATAGGTTTTTAAATAGGCGGTGGGATCGGGATTAGTATTTCCGGTACTAAATAATTGTAAATCCGCCACAAATCGTTCTGTGGTATCGGGATTAGCAGGATCACCGGAAAAATATACACTTGGATCAATACTTTTAAGCTCTACTTTCATTCCTAATTGTTCTAAAGATTGTTTAATCACTTCTTGGGTTTTTTGCCGTAAAGGATTAACGGAAGTTTGAAATACTAAGTTCATTTCTACCCCATTTTTATCTCGAATTCCATTATTATTTGTATCTTTCCATCCTGCATCATCTAATAGTTTGGCGGCTTTTTCTAAATTAAATTGATAGGTGGTATTAGGGGAAACAACTTGAGGAGGATTAACTACAAAATTAGAAGTAGATTTGCCTAAAATCCCATAGAGTTGATTAGCAATAATATCTCGATTAATTGCTAAACTTAAAGATTGACGAACTTTAGGATCACTAAAAAAAGGATGGGGGAATTTTAAACTAGATCTTTCTCCCTCTGGTGTGGTTTGATTCGGATCGGTTTGATTAATCAAAATCCGTTCCATTAAAGCTCCAAAATTAGAAACAATTTTACCTTTTCCCGCCGTTTCTAAGGGTTTTAAAACATTAGATTCCACTTGAAGATTATAGGCATAATCCGCATCTCCCGTCTGTAAAACTGCCCTGGCTGCGGAGGCTGCATCCCCTCCCCCTTTGAGTTCTAGGCGTTCAAATCCTAACTGTTTGGCTTCTCTAAAATTGGGGTTAGCTTCATAAACAACTACGTCCCCTGGTTTGAATTCTACCACTCGATAGGGCCCAGTTCCTACGGGTTTTAAATTACCCGGTGCTTGTCGAGAATTTTCTCCATTATAATCTTGAAAAATATGACGGGGTAAAATCATTCCTTCGGTTCCCACAAACACCGAATACCATCCGGGGGTTACGGATTTAAAGTTGATTTTTATGGTGTGATCATCAATTTTTTCAATATCTTTAATGATTTCATACGTCCCAGATGTGGTAGTTCCCACTTGGGGATTACTAATAAATTGATGTGTAAAAATTACATCATCGGCGCTAAAAGGTTTACCGTCAGACCAGTTAATATTTTTTTTCAGTTTCCAGGTCACGGATTTACCATCTTTAGCAATTCCTCCATTTTCTAAAGTCGGAATTTCTGCGGCTAAGAAAGGGACTAATTCTAATTGATTATTAAAACTGGCTAAGGGCTCTAAGGTAATTCGACTAGCTTCGGAATCTTTGAACCCGGTTGATAAATGGGGATTCAGAATAGTTGGGGCTTGCCAATATAATAATTTTAGGGTTTTTTCTGCGGGTTGCTGATTGGAATTAGTGGTATTAGTTGAAGTAGAATTTTGGGAAGAGCCACAGGAAGTTAGGGTTAAACTAATCAGAGAAATCAACAGAGAAAATTTATAAAAATTCATAGAAATTGCAAAAAAGGGCGATCACATTCCGTAGTGAGGCATTTATGCCTCCATTCCCGAATTTCGTTAATTTTATTACCGTAGTGAGGCATTTATGCCTCCATTCCCGAATTTCGTTAATTTTATTACAAAATTTTACAGAACCACCGCTTATACTTGACAAAAGCATAATATTTTGCATTGTGAGGACTATCAATATGGGTCTTATCCACCAAGTTGAAGTTCGCAGACTCAACTCGATCAGGTCTGGGATGGTTTAATTTTTCACCCCCCAAACCAGCGATGAAACAATGATGGTACAGGTCGAGGCGGGGGCGATCGATAAGTTATTTGTCCATCGTTTTCAAACCGATCAATTGTTGGTCGTCCGGGGTCAATTTGTCCTGGTGATTTTACAAAATCGTCGATATCGTTATATTCCTTTGAGCGATCAGGTTCCAACTGTGGTTAAAATTCCCCCAGGGGTTCCTCACGGTGCAGTTAATCTGGATACAGAAGACTGTTTAATGGTGAATGCGGTATTGCGCCATGGGCAACCCCATGAACGAGATTATCGCCCCTTAAACCCGCCTTTTCCTTATAATTTAGTCGCTGTCAAACAGGCGTTAGAAAGTTTAGATTATCGCCTAACGGCTTAATTTTAAAATCATCTTATATTAATATAGTATACCAAATTGCTGTATCCTATATTAATATAAGCGATCGCAATTATTTAAAACCTTGGCAATCTTAAAAATCAAAGTTAAACCCAATTCTAAACAACAGGCTTTCCATGAAGAAACCGATGGAAGTTTTACAGTCCATTTGAAATCTCCCCCAGTCGAAGGAAAAGCTAATCAAGAATTAATTAAATTTTTAGCCAAACACTTAGGAGTCCCCAAATCCCAAATTACGATTAAATCGGGTTTATCCTCCCGTCATAAATTTGTAGAAGTTCCTGACCTTAATTCCTAGTATAATGGGTGAGTAAACTCTATTAATTTCAGTGTTTTTGCCAATGGATGCGTTTCAACCCACCCCTCCAGATTGGACGACCGATGCAATTCACGCTTCTGAGTTTTGCTGTCCTGAATGTTCTGCTAGTAGTTTAGAAGCCCAACAGGTTTGGATTAACCGTCGTTCTCCCGTTTATAGTGAAAACAACCGTCGCAAATGGCAAGAGTTTTATACCTGTCAATGTGGCTGTGTTTGGTGGGCTTGGAGTAGCGATCGCCCCCCTTCTAATCTTGTTTCTCAACCCGAAGATTCTGATATTTTTTGATAGTCTAATATGTAAGATAATTTTAGTATAATGGTGGAGTGGGTAATGCCCACTTACTCATTATCAAGGAGACAATGCCAGCAAAAGATACTCTCCATAATCCAGTTAAAAATGCTTTAATTAAGGATGGTTGGACAATTAGTTTTGATCCTTATCCGATTAAATATGAAGAAGTTAAATTAGTTGCCGATCTAGCTGGCGAAAAAACAATTTCTGCAACCAGAGAAGGACAACAAATTGTGATTGAAATTAAAAGTTTTTTAAGTCGTTCTCCTATGCGTGAATTTGAAACCGCGTTAGGTCAATATTTGATTTATCAAACTTTTCTTTCTATTACTCATCCTGAGTATAAAGTATATTTGGCAATCAGTAAAAAGATTTATGAAAAGTTTTTTTTTCACAAGTTGCCATTGAATTAATTTTACAAAAATATCAAGTTTTATTATTAGTTATTGACGTTAACAAAGAGGAGATTGTGCAATGGAAAAGCTAACTCATTATCAAGGTATAATCAAACAAATCTTAGTTGAATATGAAAGAATATCATCACAAGTCCCTGATCCTGACATAGATGAGGTGTTAATGTTTGATGATGAAAGAAGTCAATATCTTTGGTTTAATATTGGCTGGAAAAATAATAAGCGAATTAAATCAATTTCTGTTTATGTTCGGATTAAAAACGAAAAGATTTATATTGAGGAAGATTGGACAGAAGCAGGAATTGCGACTGAATTATTAAATGAAGGTGTGCCAAAGGAGGATATTGTTTTAGCATTTCATGATCCAGAAAGTCGTAAGTTCACTGAATTTGCGATCGCTTAATCATATATGTTCAGGCACAAGGGTGGATAAGATGCCTAAGATTAAGGCGGTGTTGTGGTATAAATAGGTTAGAGTTTACCTTGCTTTTTTTAATTATTCATCTAATAACATGATAGACAAACAACAATTTACTGAACTTAAAGCTAAATATAATATTCCTCAAAATGGAGTTAATCATTCTGATTCTAATTTTTTATATTTCATTTTAGCTAAAGCTGATCTCGATCTTGACTTCTTAAATGATGTTGATTGGAAGTGGTTAAAAGACAATGATTTTCTGGCAACTTATGAATTACTCAAACAAAAAATACAAGACAAAGAAAAAAATATAAAAATCTTTGTTCAGGAAAATTTTAAGCGAATTTACAATAAATATAGTTTTTTATTTACGTCAACTCCTATTGATATATTGAGATTTAAACATGAACCAAAATTAGAACATGACATCACATTCATCAGAAGTTTATTACCCTCTATTTTGTTGAAACTGGATTTAGAAGGTAATTTGAGTCAAACAGAAATAGACTATCTAAAATTAAATAAATTAAATGAAGAAAAGTTTATTAAATTATTGAATTTTTTGAGCCTAAAAATAAAATATCAAGTTATAGATTATTATCCTGTTTCACCGGATGATCGTTTGTATAGTATTCTGAAAAAACTAGATAGTGAAATCTCATTAACAGATAAAGATATTCGATTTATCACCGATCATAATTTGAACAATCTTTTAGAAATTCATTCATTAAAACAAAAAAAACTTGAGGAAAAATTTATTCAACTTAAAGAAAAATATCAAGCTACCGAATGCTTAGAAAGTTCTTTGAATAGTCCTTTATACAAAATATTGAATAATATTGAATTAGGTAAACTTTTAAGTGTTAATGAAATTAATTGGTTAAATGATAATAAACTGATTGAAACTGTGACTATTGCTGATTTTGTTGCTTTAAAAATTAAGTACAAAGCAACAGAAAATCAAGATTTATCTATATCAAGTCATCTCTATAAAGTCCTTAAAAAAATTGATTCGCATACTCCTTTACCCGAGTCCGATATTAACTTTTTAAAAAAGAAAAAATTAATAGAAACTCTTAATATTGCTATTGATTTGTATACTAATCATCTGATTAGTCAAATAGAATCGGGACAAGAATTAAATCAAGCTCAACTTCAATGGATTGAAAAAAATCAAAGACAGGATGTTATTAATTTAGGTAAAACTAAACATTTTAAAAACTTAAAACTAAAATATCAAGTTGATCAATTTTCAGATACTTCTCCTGAAAGCCAATTATACTTGATTTTGAAAAAATTAGACCAAAATCAACGCTTAGATGCTACAGAAATAGCTTATTTACAAGATAAAAACTTGTTTTACTCTGATACTAAAATATATATCGTCTATCATACCATTGAAGCTCAATTTTATGAAGTGGACTATCAAAAAACTGGCAATAAATGGAATATTCCTAATATTAGCAGTCATTGGCGTAAAGCCGATCAGCCTAAAAAGGCTTTAAAAGCAACGGAAAATATAATCAAAGATTTTGATAATATTAAAGACAATAAATTAAAATCAGCTATCTTAACTACAAGAGGCGGTGCATTTCGAGATATTTCTCAATTAGATAATGCTGAAAAATGTGCTAGACAAGCGATAGAATTTCAGCCATCAAGTCATCATCCTTATACTTTAATGGGTGCAATTTGTTATGATCGTTATGATCGTTATGAAGGAGACAAATGGTTTAAAAAAGCGATTGAAAGAGGTGCTTCTCCTGAGTCTATTGATGTAGAAATCAAAAAATCTATTGCTAGAATGAAAGATAAAAATAAAAAAGATCAAATGATTAGAGATTTACTTAAACAAGATTCACGCAGGTATAGTTGGGCTAATAAGTATTTAAGTAAAAACAGTCACAAAAAATTACGTTGAACTTTGAAATTGATGGGGCGATCGCTTTTTGATCTATAGGGGAGTTTAGGGTGCGATCGCTATAAACGTCTTTTCCACTGTTGCGGATCACGTTTGACATGAAAACAAGCCAAGATAAAAATAATATCATCTTGAATTAGATAAAACAAACCATAGGGAAATCTTGGTAATAATTTCCGGCGGATATTATTATAAATAATAGGGTAAGCCAAAGGATTTTGTTGAATCGAAGTTAAATTTTTTTTTATCTACAACTCTAATAAACTCAGATCCCAGTTGACTAATTTGTGATTCATACCACTGATAAGCTTCATCTAAATCTAATGCAGCCTCCTCTGAAATTTTAATTTTATATATCATTTTTAATAATTCTTTGCTTAACTACTTCCCAAGACTCACCTTGATTTTCAATATTTTGATAGGATGCTAAACGCCGATCTAATTCTTGTTTCTGAGATTGAGTTAAAGGAATTTGATCCTCATTAATAACGATACTATCCCAAATATATTCTATTAATTTAAGTTTTTCGGTAATAGTTAAGGGTAAAATTTGTTCAGACAAGAGATTATTCATAAATAAAACGATGTAACTTGATAATCTTACCTTAGCTTAACTGATTTTTATAATTTTGTGTCATTTTTAATGATTGCAGATTGCTCTTGGGACTTGGGGTACGTTAGCGCAGCTTACCGTAGGTATCGCTCTTTGGAATGTAAGTGAGTTGAAAGTGTGATCGCTTTTGATGACAAGAGATTTAAAACTCATCTTTTCTGCGATCATTGCTATAATATAATCAACAGATTTAATCACCCATAATTTTAGTTATGACGGCTGCAAGTTTACCTAAAATAAAATTTCTGAAAACCCCAACTTCTCAAGATTGGGTTGAACAAGCGATCGCCAATTTAGATACTATTCTACTCGATCATTCCCACTGTGAACGCAAAGCCGCCGGAGTAGCAATTAACTTAATGTTTCGCTATCCTTCTAGTGTAAAATTAATTAAAGAATTAACCGCGATCGCCAAAGAAGAATTAGAACATTTTGAACAGGTAAATCAATGGTTAGAACGGCGAGGCGTTGCTTTAGCTCCCCTATCTGCGCCCCCCTATGGCGCTAGTTTAAATCAACAAGTGCGAAGGACTGAACCGCAACGGATGTTAGATTTATTATTAGTTTCAGGACTAATTGAAGCCCGAAGCCATGAACGGTTAGGGCTATTATCCCAATATTGTCCTGATCCTGAACTCGCTAAATTTTATCGAGGATTAATGGCATCGGAAGCCCGACATTATGGCATTTATTGGATATTAGCCACCACCTATTTTGAGCCAGAAATTGTTACAAAGCGATTAGAAGAATTAGCCACCGTCGAAAGTCAATTATTAGCAAAATTATATCCAGAACCGAGAATTCATAGTTAAATTAACCACAGACTTGAGGCTTTATTCGCCCCTAACCGACAACGGATGCCCCTGTCTGCTATCCTTAAACTGATGTTAAAACGTGGTCAAATTATGGGGAATTGAGAGTAATTCTCAAAGTCCCATCGATTGTAAACGGTATTATCCATTTAGGTTAGACTATGGATTTTTCGACTCTTGCGGCCCAGTTGAATGCTGGGGTTATTTGGCCAGAGGGGATTGTAATGATCACCCTTTTGGTGGTGTTGGTCGGTGATTTAATTGTCGGGCGCAGTCGGTCTTCTGTCTGGACACCCTATGCGGCGATCGCGGGTTTACTGATTTCCGTCGGCGTCTTGTACACTCAATGGGATAGTAGGAATACTATTGCTTTTCTAGGCAGTTTCAATGGCGATGACCTGAGCATCGTGTTTCGGGGGATTATTGCCATAACTTCAGCCGTCACTATTTTAATGTCGATTCGCTACATTGAACAGACGGGAACCGCCTTAGCAGAATTTATCGCCATTCTATTAACTGCAACTTTAGGAGCGATGTTTCTCTCCGGGGCGAATGAATTAGTCACAATTTTTGTAGCTTTGGAAACCTTAAGTATCTCCTCCTATCTATTAACAGGATATACCAAACGTGACCCCCGTTCCAATGAAGCTGCGTTGAAATATTTATTAATTGGAGCCGCCAGTTCTGCCGTATTTCTTTATGGTTTATCCCTATTATATGGACTCTCCGGCGGTCAAACCAATTTAACTGAAATTGCCAAGATTTTAGCCCAATCTAAAGGCGAATCTCTAGGGGTAATTATCGCCTTAGTTTTCGTGATTGCCGGAATTTCTTTTAAAATTTCTGCGGTTCCCTTTCACCAATGGACACCGGACGTTTACGAAGGTTCACCGACTCCGGTAGTAGCATTTTTATCCGTCGGTTCCAAAGCCGCGGGATTTGCCCTAGCCATTCGTTTACTAATTAACGCCTTCCCCTCCGTTGCCGATGAATGGCGGTTTGTGTTCACCGCCTTAGCCATCCTGAGTATGATCTTAGGAAACGTGGTAGCCTTGGCGCAAACGGGGATGAAACGGATGTTAGCCTATTCTTCCATTGCCCAAGCCGGGTTTGTGATGATTGGGTTAATTGCCGGAACCGAGGCGGGATATTCCAGCATGGTATTCTACCTGTTGATTTATCTATTTATGAACTTGGGTGGCTTCATTTGTGTGATTCTATTCTCCCTGAGAACCGGAACCGATCAAATTAGTGAATATAGCGGATTATATCAAAAAGATCCCCTATTAACCCTGTGTTTAAGTATTTGTCTATTATCCTTGGGTGGTATTCCCCCCTTAGCTGGATTTTTTGGCAAAATTTATCTATTTTGGGCAGGTTGGCAAGCGGGTTTATATGGCTTAGTGTTGTTGGGTTTAGTTACCAGTGTAATCTCGATTTATTATTATATTCGAGTCGTGAAAATGATGGTGGTCAAAGAACCCCAAGAAATGTCCGATGTGGTGAAAAACTATCCCGCAGTACAGTGGAATTTACCCGGAATGCGTCCCCTACAAGTGGGTTTAGTTTTAACTTTGGTGGCAACATCTTTAGCGGGTATTTTATCAAATCCGTTATTTACTTTATCCACCCAAGCTGTTACCCACAGCACCATGTTTGACGGTGTATTGGTGAAGACCAAAACCGTTGCTCATCTAAAAAAATCTCCGTTAATTGCCCAGAGAGATTAGATCTTCCTAAATCCCTCTTAACCAGCAGGGCCGTTTCATTCTCAGGAAAACCACAGTTTTGTAGGGGTAGTGCCCGGTGTGCCTACCCTCTACTACCCTCCCCATCCAAGATTTGTAGGCGTTTCAGGGATTGGGGCCACCACGGGGGGATGGGGTGGGGCCACCACGG
>MNYZ01000013.1 GCA_001873365.1 Oscillatoriales cyanobacterium CG2_30_40_61
GATTCTTGCTTAATGACACTTAACTAGGTCAAACAGTCTTAACTGTTCAAACCCCGCCAGTACGTCTGACCCGATTAAGGGTACTTCACAAGCATTTTCCCTCACGGTATGCCCTACCGCAATTAAGCCTCTATTTCTAATTACTTTGGCAATAGCGATGTCTCTTGGTTCTGTATGACCACAATACTGGCAATTATGCACTCTTTCAATTAACTGCTTTTTACCAGTATGTTTTCCACAATGAGGACACTCTTGAGATGTACCATTTTTATCTACTTGTTTGACCCCTTCGTTTTATATTTTAAGCGTCTTTGTAGCGATTTCAGCTTACTAGATGCCTTTAACAAAAACTTCGGTGCTTTGATTAATTCCCCTGTACTTGTTGCCACAAATGATTCAATACCCGCATCCAAAAGCTCTTCACTGCTATAACTACCTTAGTCCTTGTTCCCCGGTTACTGAGGTTTGTACCTGCTGCTCGAGCAGCGATCGCTCGATTAAATTCCGGGGATCGGGATCATGATCAATCACTAAGATCGTTGCCGATGAGTTATTAACTGTCAAGGTGGATTCAACCCCGATGGGCTCAATTTCGTTCCAGGGTTCCCCGGGGTTGGATTGGTGGATCTAAATCCTGATTTTCCAAATCTGGCAATAGGGAGGGAACCAATAGAGGAAGGTAGACGGTAAAGGTGGAACCCTTGGACTGTTCACTATTGACACTAATATAGCCTTGCATCATTTGACAAAAGCGCTGACTGATGGTTAGTCCTAATCCCGTGCCCCCATAACGGCGAGTGGTAGAGGCGTCCCCCTGGGTAAAGGGTTGAAACAGTTGTTTTTGTTGTTCGGGAGTAATCCCAATCCCCGTATCTCTGACTTGAAAGGCAATGTAGCCTGATTGGGGATCGACGGTTAAATCCTGCGGGTGAATTTCTCCCCAGGGCAGGGTTTGGATCGCACAAATATCAAGGCTAATTTGGCCATCTGAGGTGAATTTAGCCGCATTACTAATTAGGTTCAATAATACCTGTCGAACTTTAGTTAAATCCGCCAGCATAGTGGTGGGGGTATTGGGATGATAGTGAATCTCCAATGTATTGTGATTTTGATCCACCAGGGGTTGGGCCGTGGCTACCACACTTTCAATTAACATCGGAATCTCAAAGGTTTCCAAATATAAATCCATGCGCCCCGCTTCAATTTTAGAAATATCTAAAATATCATTAATCAAAGATAGTAAGTTTCTTCCCGCCGTGCGAATCCGTTCTAAATCAGGAACAATATCTTGATAACCTGAGTCTCCAGCTTCCTCTGCTAAAATCTCACTATAGCCAATAATAGCATTTAAAGGAGTGCGGAGTTCGTGGCTCATATTGGCTAAAAAGCTACTTTTAGCTCGGTTAGCAGCAACGGCGGCTTCCTTGGCTTGTTTCAGGGCTTCTGCGGCCTGTTTACTTTCGGTAATATCTTCGATTGTGCCTTCAAAACAGAGGATTTGTCCGGTTTGATCTCGAACAGCCCGGGCATTTTCAGAGATCCAAATTATACTCCCATCTCGGCGATAAACTTGGGATTCAAACCCGGATACGGAATTATTGTTTTGAATTGCTGCGATAAATTCGGTTCTCCGGTGAGGATTAATATATAATTGATCGCCAATATTTGTGATGGTTTGTAATAAATCATCGGGGGAATTATAGCCTAAAATCCTAGCTAATGCTGGGTTAGCACTGAGATATTTTCCTTCTGGGGTGGTTTGACAAATTCCCTCGGCGGCATTCTCAAAAATACTGCGATATTTAGCTTCGGTTTTTCTTAAAAATTCTTCCGTTTGTTTGCGCTCAATCGCATTAGAAAACATTTCTCCTACCATTTTTAAAAGGGCAATATTGTTCGATGACCAAGTATAACTAGAATAGATAGAATCAAACCGCAAAAAACCCACCAGGGCACGACGACAGACTAAGGGAACTAGAATAATTGATTGAATTGCAGGAGAAGTATCGGTTTCACAATAGGAGGATAATCCTAAACTTTGATGAAATTGTCGTAAATATTCTAAATCATTTAATGCTTCTGAGGGTAAATCTTGAACAGCCAGATAAATATTTTCATAGCGGTTGAGTTGTTTTTCTAACCAAGGAATATCAAAAAGGTAGAGTTTTGCGGGTAATATTTTCTTTAATAAATCGGTTAATTTTGTGTTTTCTTGTAAGCCAAAATTGGGAGTTTTGATCGCTAACCACTGATAAACCGAATTCATCTGGATTTCCTGATCGGCAAATAAATATAAATAGCTTTGTTCTACCCCAATAAAGATACTAATTCGTTCTAAAGCCTGTTGAATACCATTTTCAATCCCCTCGGTAGTTAAACTAATAAAATGGGTCGATAAATGGGTAATTAATTGTTCAAATTCTACTCGATATTGTAGGGCTTTTTCCACTCGTTTCCGTTGGGTAATATCTCTAAAACTCCAGACTCGACCGACTAATTTTTTTCCGATTTGGGAAGGATGGGAATATAACTCAAAAATTCTGCCATCTTTGAACTCTACGACATCATAAGTTGGTATTTGTGGTTCAGAAGAAAGCTGCATTACCGTTTTCAGAAATCGAGGCGGATCTTTTAATTGTCTTAACACAAAGGCTAAGGCAGATTGATCATGGGGAGGCTTGAATAGGCTGGTGGGAACTTGCCACATTTCCACAAATTTTTGATTAAAATTTAAGATTTTACCCGTGGGATCAACCGCTAAAATTCCCGCATCGGTGGAATCAAAAGTGGCGCGGAGCAGGGAGAGCGATCGTTCAGCTTCTAACTGGGCTTGTTTGCGTTCAGTAATGTCTAAAAATACTAAGACGGCTCCGATAAAAGTGTTTTGTTCTAAAATCGGAGTTAATACATAGGAAACGGGTAAAATACTGCCATCGGCACAGAGAAATTGATCGTCACTGGATTTGATCGGCTCCAGAAGTGAGGTCAACTCTCCGGGGGTGGATGCCGATTCGGTCAGCCGTTGAAACCCATCTAAAGATAATCGCGATCGCTCTCCAATCCACTCTAAAACCGGGTTTCCGACTAATTCGACTTCCGACCATCCTAGGAGCCTTTCCGCCTCGGGATTCATTGATAACAAACGGCCCTGGGGATTTAAAATACATAACCCCGCCCCGAGGGAACTAATCACGGATTTGGCTCGATTCCGTTCATTTTGTAAACGGGCTTCTGATTCCTGAGTTTGTTGGTTATATAACTCCAACATTTGCCGGGAAGATAGGGTGAGCGATCGCTCGATTAAATTTCGTTCTTGATCGGCTTGATTATAGCTGTGGTTAACTACTTCCAGAAATTCTTGCCATGTAGCGATATCAACCGGAGGAGTTTGTCGATCAAGACCCAGGCGTTTAAGTTGGCGTTGGAGCGCGTAGTGCATAGAATCTTAGGGTTGAACTTAATTCATGGGCAAAACAGAGCTAGGGCGGCTAGTTTTCCTAATATTTTTTTGGGGGCAACGGACCTAGTTTAGCCTCTGGAATTAGCAAGTCATCAAAAATGAAAAATTAGTTTCCGGATGATACCCCATCACCTGGGGCAGAACTTTCCTCTTGTTGTTCGGCGATTAATTTGGGTTGTAGATACAGATTTTCAACTAATGCCGCCACTCCCGCAAACCAAGGGGGTACAATTAAGGCTCCCAAAATTCCCATAACCTGTACTCCGCCCAAGACGGATAAAAGCTGATATAGGGGGTGAATTCCCACGGAAGAACCAACTAACAAAGGATCGAGAACGTAGGTTTCAATATTTTGAATAATTCCATACAATAATAACACCCAAACCACTAAAAATCCGCCTTTGGCTAAGGCTACAATTAAGGCGGGAATTGCCCCTAAGATTGGGCCCAAAAAGGGAATTAAATTGGTGACCCCAGCGATCGCTCCTAAACCAATGGCAAAATCTTTTAATCCTAAAAATCCTAAGGCCGTTGTGGTGGCAATCCCCAAAATTGCCGAGACTAAAATTCGGCCGCGAATATAACCCCCCATCCGTTGAGTAATTGGGTTTACTTGGGCGGCTAATCGTTGATTCCAAGGATAGGGAAAAAATTGAATTAAACTATGAATTAGGGTTTTACTATCAGCTACCATATAACCGGAAATAAATAGGGCTAAAATTAAACTGGCAACTCCGCCTAAAATTCCTCTGGTAATTCCGTAAGACCGTAAAATTAATTGTTGACTCGAACGAATTACCCAACTGGTTAAAGATTGAGTATCAATCAATTGTTCAATAAATGTAGAGGTGTCTTGCCCTAAACGACCTGCTAAATCCGTGGTAATTTCAATGATTTTTTCTACAAAAATTGGAGATTGACTAACTAATAACGTGATTTGATCCACCACAGCCGGCCCAATGACTAATCCAAATCCTGTTAATCCGGCAATTAAGGTTAAATAGACTAAAATAACGGCTAACCATCGCGGAACTTTTTCAGTTTCTGCCCAATTGACAATAGGAACAATAGAAGCAGCTAAAACCACAGAAATCATTAATAGAACGATTAAACCTCGCAGTTGCCAAAGTAGAATCAGTAAAAACACCGCTCCTAAAACCAGCAACAGACTAGAGAGAGAAAATGAAATACGTCGTTCAGATTTCATAGGGTGACTGTGAGTTGATTTCAGGGGTAGATCTTGATCAAAAACTATGTTTTAATTCTATACATCAAGTTAATTTATTTTAATCATTACCGGAACATTCGTCAAGATAAATCCTTCATTGATAGGCTATTAACTCTATTATAATTTTTCAATAGGAGAGCCTAGACAATCAGCAATAGGTAATGATAGTTTATTTTTTGAGTCCGATCATAACTGATTCGAGGAAACAGGAGAAAATCATCGATGAAAATTCATCTTCAAGGTTGGCGTTTTATTCCCCATGTCTATAGTATGACCCATCAATTCCAAATTTTGGAACTGTTGAAGCGATCGCAATTAGAAATAACCCATCAAGATATTCCCGGTTTAAAACCCCATTGGAAACCTTTAAACGGATTATTCCCAAGCGAATTAGAAACCCAGTTACAACAAATTTTCCCAGCTATTAATCCCTCGGTTGATGTTACTATCCGTCTTTATCAACCCTTTAATTTTAACTCATCTCACAGTCAAAAAACCCTAGTCTATGCCACCGCACCCTGGGGAATTTTAATTGATTCTTCCCCCCAACTAAAACCCCTATTTCACTTAAAAAATCAAATTATTAATCCCGATGTTACTATGATTACACCCTCCCAATGGTCACGGGAAGGACTAATCCGTAGTGGTCTACATCCTGAACAAATCAAGGTTATTCCTTGGGGTGTTGATCCCACAATTTATTATCCCTTAACTGAAACCGAAAGAAATCGACTCAGAAAACAATGGGGATGGGAAGATTATTTTATATTTTTCCATGTCGGAAGTTTACAGGATCAAGATGGAATCAAACCTATTTTAAGAGCTTTTGCTAATATTATAAAACAATATCCCCAGGCTCGATTAGTCTTAAAAGGATCGGATTTTTTTCATAACTCTAATCAATGGTTAACCCATGCTAGTCAACAGGTTTTAACTGAAGCAGAAGTGATCAATGTTAAACAGCGAGTTGCCTATTTTAATCAAACCCTATCCTGTGCATCCCTCGCCCAACTCTACCAAATTTCCGATGCTTATTTAGCGGTAGATGTGGCTACAGCTTTTAATTTATCCGTATTAGAAGCAGCAGCATCGGGACTACCAATTATTTATACTTCTGGAGGAGCCACAGAAGAAATTATTAATCCAGAGTTTAGCTTAAAAATAGAGACTCGATTTAAAACTAAAATTATTCAAAATCAAAGTCGATTTTTTCTGCATCCCAATTGGGAACATCTGACAGAATTAATGCAAGAAATAATAGATAATTCTGCCTGGCGAGAACGGGCTAGAAAAACCGCTCCCCTATGGGTTAATCAACATTATACCTGGAAACATACCATTGATCAACTATTAGAAATTTGTCAAGATCAAACAGCAATATCCTGGGCAAATCCTGTTAGTAGAGATTCTGTTTCTTTATCTGTTCCCCACAGTATTATTGTGGAAGGATGGCGAGATATTCCCCATTCCTATTCCTTTATTAACAGTTATCAACTGTTAGAAATGATCAAATATCCTGGGTTAAAAGTTTTTCATAAAGATATTCCCTATGTTACCTCAGATTGGAAACAGAGCAAACATTTATTAAGCAATGAAGCCGAAGATTTATTAGATCGAATTCCGGCTCCCCAAACCGATCAACAAGCCGATGTGACCCTGCGGGTTTATTGTCCCTTTAATTTAACTACTGATTCTAATAGTAAAAAAACCGCTATTTTTGGCTGTACAGAATGGGGAATTGTGCCACGTTCTATTGTTAATGGCATGAAAATAGAATGTTTTAGAGAAGCTCATCGTAATTCTGATACCCTAATTATTACCTCCTCCCATTGGTCGCGGGAAGGATTTATTCGCAGTGGGGCTGTTCCCGAACGAGTGGTAGTAATTCCTTTAGGAATTGACCCTAATATTTATCATCCCTTAGCCGAAGAAAAACGACAGGAACTCAGGACAATATTGGGCTGGAATGATTGTTTTATCTTCCTAAATATTGGGGTAATGTGGAATGAACGTCAGGGAATTGATCGGATTTTAAAAGCCTTTGCTCAGATTACAGAAAAATATCCCCAAGCTCGATTAGTTTTAAAAGGGAGAGATGCTATTTTTCCTTCTAAAGACTATCTAAAACAGGCTACAAAAGACACATTAAACCAGACAGAAATACAACGAATTTCCTCTCGAATGGTCTATATTGGAAACAATTTATCCTCCCGAGAAATGGCACAATTGTATCAAGCCGCCGATGCCTATGTGTCTCCCTATGCCGCCGAAGGGTTTAATCTTCCAGTGTTAGAAGCGATCGCCTCTGGTATTCCAGTAATTTGTACCGATGGGGGGCCAACGGATGATTTTACAGATGACACATTAGTCTATAAAATTAGAAGTAAGTTCGAGCAAATAACTTTAAACACAGGGGAAACTCGATTCTTTTTAGAACCCGATCAGGAACATTTATTACAGTTAATGGAAATGGTGATTCAAAAAGAAACCCTCTATCAATCATTAAAAACAATTGGGCCTGGTTTTGTCTCGAAAAAATTCACCTGGAAAATTATTGTTGAGCAGTTATTAAAGGTTTTATTCCATAACCTTTAATTCTAAAATTTTAAGCAAAATTTTTTTTGAGATTCCCAGGCAAAAACTTTGTCATCGGAGGAATAATACGATACACTGAAAATTATAAGTTTGAGTTTTTGACGTTTTTGGTAGTACCCCTATGCAATCGGCTGCGAAACCTAAGACAGAATTAATCATGGATGACCCCAAGCGGGGAATGCCTGTTACCATTATTACCGGATTCCTCGGAAGTGGAAAAACCACCCTGTTGAATCATATTTTATCCAATCAACAGGGGGTCAAAACCGCCGTTTTGGTGAATGAGTTTGGTGAGATTGGTATTGATAATGAATTGATTGTCAGTACCGATGAAGATAATACAATGGTTGAGTTAAGTAATGGTTGCGTTTGTTGCACCATTAATGAAGATTTAGTTAATGCAGTTTATCAGGTTTTAGAACGTCCTGAAAAAGTCGATTATATGGTGGTAGAAACCACTGGACTTGCCGATCCGCTTCCGGTAGCTCTGACTTTTTTAAGTACAGAATTACGGGACATGACTCGTTTAGATTCTATTATTACCTTGGTCGATTGTGCTAACTTTAGTTTAGATTTGTTCAATAGCCAAGCCGCTAATAGTCAGATTATCTATGGGGATATTATTGTTTTAAATAAAACCGATTTAGTCGATGAAGCGGAGGTAGATTTATTAGAAGTTAGAATTCGGGATATGAAAAAAGACGCCCGAATTTTACGCACCAAAAACTCTCAAGTTTCCTTACCTTTAATTCTGAGTGTGGGATTATTTCAATCCGATCAATATTTTGAAGATCAATCCCACGATCATGAACATGACCATCATGATCACGAACATGATCACGACCACGACCATGCAGATCATGTCTGTGATGACCATTGCGACCACGATCATGACCATGATCATGACCATGAGCATCACCACCATCATGATCATTCTAATCACTTAGAAAATGATGGTTTTACCTCCCTTTCTTTCCAAAGTGATCAACCCCTTTCTTTGAGAAAATTCCAATACTTTTTAGATAACCAACTTCCGGCGAGTGTGTTTCGAGCTAAAGGAATTCTATGGTTTGATGAAAGTCCCAAACGTCATATTTTTCACCTAAGCGGAAAACGGTTTTCTATTGATGATGATGAATGGAAAAATGAACCCAAAACCCAATTAGTTTTAATTGGTCAAGAGTTAGATCATGAAACCCTGCGATCGCAACTCAATCATTGTTTATGTCTTCCCTCCACCAGTCGAGGAAAAGGCTTTGGCAAATAGAAGATGACTTATAACTGGTAGAGACGTGCCAATAGCCTACGGCATCGCTGCGCTCGGGCACGTCTCTACACTGATAACGGATAACTGATTACTGATATGCGGGTAATTGTTCAACGAGTTAATGCTTCTCAAGTTACTATCGAGGGTGAAATTATCGGTCAAATTGGGCGAGGACTTAACCTATTAGTGGGAATTTCTCAAACAGATACCGAAATAGAAATTAACTGGATGGTGCGAAAATGTTTAGAATTAAGATTATTTTCCGATCCCCAAACCAACACCGGAAAGTGGGAAAAATCCATCCAAGAAATTCAAGGTGAATTATTAGTGGTCAGTCAATTTACCCTCTATGGAGACTGTCGCCAGGGTCGGCGTCCGTCGTTTGATCGTTCAGCAGCGCCAGAAAGGGCTGAAACGCTTTATCAACAGTTTGTTGAACAATTGCGCTTGAGTGGTTTAAAAGTAGAAACAGGGAAATTTGGCGCCATGATGGAAGTTTTGATTGAAAATGATGGCCCGGTTACGTTAATCTTAGAAAAAGAAGCAAACACTTAATTATTGCTATTATCAAGTATTTAGAAAAATGACTATTTCGATTGATTTTGGAACCAGTAATACAGTGATTTCTCGTTGGAATTCGGCGACAGAGAAACCGGAAACCTTAAAACTGCCTAACTTATCCGAAATTTCCAGCCAAAATCCGCCCCTAATTCCGAGTTTAGTTTATCTAAAAGATGGAATTAAACCCGAAATTTTATTAGGTCAGCAAGTAAGGGATGGAGGATATGATATTAGTAACGATCCTCGATTTTTCAGGAATTTTAAACGGGGAATTGGGAGTAATATTCAGGGATTTTTACCCGAAATTGATGGTCAGATTATTAGCTTTGAACGAGTAGGAGAGTTATTTTTAATCGAAATTGTCAATGCTATTCGTCAAATCCCCATAGAGGTTGATTCCTTAGTTTTTACGGTTCCCGTTGATAGCTTTGAATCCTATCGTCATTGGTTAGGAAAAGTTGCTGAATCCCTGAATGTAGCACAGGTAAAACTATTAGATGAACCCACGGCGGCGGCCCTAGGGTATGGATTAGCTGATCAGGAGCTTTTATTGGTAATTGATTTAGGCGGAGGAACCCTAGATCTGTCCCTAGTTCGTTTAGAAACCAATAGTAATAAAAAACCGTTAGGATTTATTTTAAAATGGGGGCAAAAATCCTTTGCAGAATCATCAGGACAACGGGTACAAACTGCTAGAGTTTTAGCCAAAGCCGGGCAAAATTTAGGCGGTTCTGATATTGATTATTGGTTATTAGATTATTTTGCTAAAACCCAAGGTTTACCCAAAACTTCCCTAACAACTCGTTTAGCTGAACGTTTAAAAATTCAATTATCTGTACAGACCCAAGCAACGGAAGTTTATTTTGATGACCAAACCTTAGAAACCTATGAATTAACCTTAACCCGTAATCAGTTTGAAAGTATTTTGACCAACGCTAATTTTTTTCAAACCTTAGATGATTCTATTGGGAAAGTCTTCCAACAAGCTCGCCGTCAAGGAATTGAAGTTTCTGATATTAATGCTGTTTTATTAGTAGGAGGAAGTGCCCAAATTCCATCGGTACAAACTTGGATTCAGCAGTATTTTGATAGTGATAAAATTCGCTGCGAAAAACCCTTTGAGGCGATTTCCCATGGAGCTTTACAACTAAATCAAGGAACAAAAATAGAAGATTTTTTATATCATAGTTATGGGGTTCGCTATTGGAATCGTCAGGATAATTGCCATAGTTGGCATTCAATTATAAGATCAGGTCAACCCTATCCGATGACAAATCCCGTAGAATTATTGTTAGGTGCATCTTTAGAAAATCAACCCAGTATTGAGTTAATTTTAGGAGAATTGGGGGATGAAACTGGGGGAACAGAGGTGTATTTTGATGGCGATCGCTTAGTCACTCGTCGTTTAGATCAAAGCCAAATTGTTCAATCTTTGAATGATACTCTAGGCGGTCGAACTATTGCTCAATTAACCCCCCCCGGAAACCCCGGAAGTGATCGAATTAAGGTGTTATTTCAAGTGGATGAAAAACGATTTTTAAGAATCACAGTTGAAGATTTATTAACCGATCAACTGCTTTTAGATAATCAAATTGTTGTTCAGTTAAGTTAAAGGGAAATACCAGATTAATTATGTTAAAAGTTCACCTTGATTTTGAGAGAAAAAAGTATGCGATCGCGAGCAATTCGAGAAGGTTCCGTTGGGTTATTAATTTTGTTAGGGTTAGGTTTGCTGGGAGCCGTAATTTTATGGCTAAAAAATATTAGTTTAGGAAGTCGTAGTTACACGGTGATCGCACAATTTCCCGATGCCTCTGCCTTACAAATCGGAACCGTGGTCAGATATCGAGGGGTTAAGGTGGGTCGAGTAATTCAACTGAACGCCTCCTTAAATTCCGTTGATGCCATTTTAGAAATTACACCCAGTAGCTTTATTATTCCTCGGAATGTCATCATTCAATCTAACCAAATTGGTCTATTAAATGAAGGATATATTGATATTATTCCCAAGGGAAATTTTTCCCTAAGCTTTAAAGATTCCGATCCCTTGAGTCCCGATTGTCCTGAAGTAATTTTGTGTAATAATACAAGAATTTCTGGAGAAATTGGGATTGATGTAATGAAACTGATTGGGAGTTTATATCAATTTTCAGAAATCTATGGCAATCCCGAATTATTTGCTAACCTAAATACCGCAGCTAAAACCAGTGCAAATGCTGCTCAAGAAGCCGTAAAATTAAGTGGAGAAATATCAAATTTTTTAGCAGTTACTCAGTCAGAAATTGAACAATTAAATACATCAGTAGGAACAGGAATTGGCGGTTTAAATCAATCAGTTAGTCAAGGAGTTAATGCTTTAACTTCAGAAATGACTAATCTTTCAACTTTTGTTCAAAGAGATACAAAAGAAGTTGCTCAAGCTACGGTTAATTCTGCAAATTCTGTCAGTCTGGCGGCGAATCAAGTCAGTGCTCTTAGTAATCAATTTAGTGGATTATTAGCCAATAATCGCTCTAGTTTGGTTTCCACTTTAGAAAATATCAATCAAACTACAAAAGAATTGAGTGTTTTAGTGGGAACTCTCACCCCGATCATGACTCAGTTAGAACAGGCTAATATTATTGAAAACCTGCAAACCGCCTCAGTCAATGCCGAAGCCGCCTCAGCCAACCTCAGAGATTTATCAAAAGGAGTAAGTGATCCTGAAAATTTAACCCTAATTCAAGAAACTTTAAATTCTAGCCGGAATACCTTACAAACCCTGGAAAAAATTAGTGCAGATTTGAACAAATTAACCGGGGATGAACAATTGCAAAATAGCATCAAAAACCTAATTAATGGTTTAGGAAGATTATTCAACTCAACCCAACGTTTAGAACGACAAAGATCAATGTCTGAAAAATTAGAACCCCTGGCCGAAGCCGTTGAAAAAACTCAGGTTACATTATCCAATCTCAAACAGCAAGACCTTGCCGCCAATCAAAAGGTATATCAACTGATGAATTCTGCCACGGGTTATTCAATTAATCAAAATCAAAATTTTGTTTTTAAACCCCAATTTAGCCAGGAATAGCGCTAAAAACCCGGGTCAGGTTGGTTTTAGCAAGTTTGTGTTATCTTAACCACGAAGGAACCGTGGGGTTAATCAGGGAATTCCATACCCATCTAAATCAGAGTCCGATTAAGCCAGCCTCATTTTGAAAAATTGGGCCTAAAGCCCCGTCCTTCGAGGACGGCTTTATATTAGAATGTAGAGAAAGTATTGGATTACAAGATGGCGAGTTCAAGCTATTCGTTGTGCGGCACCATCGAAACTGGTGAAACTACCCCAAGATTAAGATTAATTTGATGGCAACTCTCAATCACTCAACCGTTCGTAGGCTCAAAAATTTACCTCAAATTCCCAGTGTGTGGGAAGGAGATCGGCGGCCAATGGCGACCGATAGCCATTCTAATATCGATACAGACTCTGAAGCCACGGGCGAATGTATTATCTGGGTAGATGGTTCTCAGGGGATGGTGCGAGCAATGGATATGGTGGCACCCGATATGGGGCCAGAAGCAATTGTTCGGACACTACTTAGGGCCATCGAACATCCCCAAAGTCCGGCACCCGTAGCCCGTCCCCAAAAAATAGTGGTCAAAGACCGCGAAATTCAATTTTTCCTGCGGGGGATTCTCCAAGATTTAGAAATAGTCATTGAATATGTCCCAGATTTACCTCTAATTGATGAAATTTTTCGAGGGTTACAGGAAGTGGCCCAAAGCCGTCCCCCCCAACTCCCGGCCCAATATGCGGAAGTGGTCACCCAAAAAGCCTATCAAATTTGGCAAGATGCTCCTTGGGAACATTTAGGCGATCATCAGATTATTGCGGTGGAATTAAATCTATTTGGAATTAATACTTTATATATTTCCACCCTGGGGAAACTGGGGATGGATTATGGAGTATTGTTATATCGTTCTTTGGACTCGTTAAGACGGTTTCGAGAAAGAATTGTTCGCAATAAATCCTATGAAAATTTAGAGGAAGCATTTTTAACTCAAGATTGTTTATTTGTTACCTTTGATCGCACCGATGGTTTTGATGAGGACGAGGATGAAGATGATGATGATTTTGTCAGTATCACCAGTTTATCTAGCTCAGAAATTGAACCGAATTTTGGCAATCTTCACCCCTTAGAAGGGTTACGTTCAATTTTGTATGATGAAGAAGCGGCGATTGTTTTAATTGCTTTGGAAGCCTTCCATCGGTTTTTACGGGATCATCGTCAAAAATTAGCTAAATATCAATTCCCCAGTCTTAACCGTAAGTATCGGATTCCAGTTGATTTACCCGATGGCGAGAAAAAACAAGTGTCGGTGAAGGTAGAAACTTTACCCGATATTGCTGATGAGTTGGCGTCAATGGTAGCAGACGATGACTCGGACGATGATGACGAAATGGAAGTTGATGTTCCTCGGTTACGGGATGATTTAGTCCCGCCTAAGTCCTTCTTGAGTTTGGGGGTTGTCCCTTGGGAAACGACTAAATATTTGCGCAGTAATACCCAATTTCATCAAGCCGCAGAAACAGAAATTACAGAGGTCGGAGATGGTTTACCCGTGGTTGTAATTCAAACCACTAAACCGAAAGCTGAAATATTAATTCGTAGTTTACAAGAGGCGGGAGGACTGGAAGGAATTTGTTTTAATCCGGGCGAAGATCCGAGTCGGGGATGCAATTATGACTTGGGAATTCTGAAAACAGAAGATGGAGATTTACATTTATTTGGAGAGTTTATGGAAGATGATCCGGTTCATCAAGAAGCACGAAAAAAATGGGAACAGCGCTGTAAAAAAACCAAGGGTTGGTGTGGTTTAATTATTGCTATGGGATTAACGGGAGCTTCCCGAGGTCAACCACAATTTAAGGATATGATGGCTTTATTAGAAGTTCGTTTTATTCCTTCGGAAGATTTAGATTTAGGACGATTACAGTTAATTCCTGTAGAGTTTTAAAATCCCCCTAGCCCCGGCTTCAATGGCTGTTTCATTTTAGCTTTTTTCTTGAAATTAAACAGCCCTAATTTTTTATATAGCGCTACGATGAGCGGGAACAGGGAACACCGGATCACCGGAACAGTAAGGAGTGAAAGGGTTTCAGGATTCAGAAATGTCCTAACCATAGCGCGTAGCGCTATATTGGCGAGAATTGATCGAGTTAAGAATTGATAAAATCAATGTTTTCATAAAGATCAGCGATTAATATTTGCAGTTCAAGAGTATTTAAAGATAGAGTAATATTAGGATGATCATATTCTGAAAATATCCATTGATTTGCACCAGTTTTAATATAATGTTCAATATGAACACGAGATTGATCAATTAACAAATATTCTTGAAAAGTGGGAATAGTTCGATAGAAGGCAAATTTTTCGCTGCGGTCATAATTTTGGGTTGATTTTGATAGAACTTCCGCAATAAAACAAGGATTAATAACTGTATCTTTTCGTCCAGTTTGCAGTTCTATGGGCTTTTTTAGTACCATAATATCAGGATAGGTATAGATGTTAATAGTTGGAATCCACAGCCGTTGATCTGCGATAAAAATACGATAAGGTTGACCTCTTAAAGCAAATTTGAGAAAAGCGTTGAGGTTTCCTGCAATTTCGTTATGATCAGGTGTTCCACCAGTCATAGGAATAATTTCTCCATGGCGATATTCGTTACGAGTTTCACAGACAATTTCTAATTCTAGGTATTCTTCAGGAGTATAGGTTTTGATTTCAGTTTCAGCCGTGATCATGGGTTAACTCCTAATTATTTAAGTTGCTGATTCAGCTAAAAATTTACTGTTAAAGGATTTCAGATTAGCATTTTATCTAAATTCTAGCATTTTTGATAATTTCTTGAATACCTGCTACCAATACAAAGAGCAATCTGATTTGATTCCTGTTGATAATTTCCTAATTAAAGGTAATTTGATAATAGGTAATATCCCTAGAGGAAATGGGCTTTTAGTTAGGGAATCAAGGTCTGAAATTATGACAACGGATTTAAACAGGCTGTAGTTATTCTAACTTGACTTAATTTGGCGTTTCCCTTAATATCAGTGACAATACATTTCACCCTGTATCAAAGAATTTCCAATCATCACCCCAATAAATAAAGCCATGTCTGAAGCCGATCTCCCCACTCCTGAATCATTGGATCAGCCTACTGAAGCCTCCCTATCCCCCGATCTTCCCCCGGATCAGGACTGGGAGACAGTCAACTTTCCCAACGCTATCCCCCTTGAGGAATTATTGACCCAGTTCGTGACGGAGTTAGAACAAGCCCAAACCCAGTCTAAACCGGAGGAGTTGGTAATTTCAGAGGAGATATTCGTTCAGGGTTCCCAGGGGAATGAAATGGCCAGTGCTTCCCTGATGTCAGTAGAAGGAGAGGGGGAAGAAAATCCGGTAAAAGTGGTGCAAATTCTCCATGAATGTAACCGAGATTTAATTAATCGAGTCACTGAATTAGAAGCAGAATTAGATGAAAGTCGGCAAAATCGACAGGATCAACAAACACAATTATTGCAACATACCCAAGAATTAGGGGCGACCCAAGATCAAGTTAAACGACTATTTAAAAAGTTAGAAATTGCTAATCAAGTCATTCGACAACAACAGGTTTTAGTCGAAACCCTAACCCAACAATGGGAAGTAACCCAAACTCGACTCGCCCAAATGGAACGGGATACCGCCTTAACTCAACAGCGCTATAATGAACAGTTCCATGAGTTAGTTCAATTTCAAAATAGTAATCGAGAATTGCGATCGCGGCTCCATCGTCAACAACGCCAAACCCTTCAATTTAAAGTTGCTTTAGAACGATGTTTAGAAAATAAACTTCTAATTGAAACCGGAAAACCCACCCGAGAAAACCTATCGATTAGGGAGGAACAATCCCTATCCCCCTCGTCTCCTTTACTAACCCCAAAAGCACCTCCTGTACAACCCTGGTCAGAGCCTTTAAATCCCCATCATCACCCGATCAATTTAATTGAGGATGGAGTAAATTCCTCGACGGATTCTGATACCCTATCTTCAGAATTAGAGCCGGATTTATCTCTATCTCAAGGGTTAGAATCCTTCAGATCACATCTCAATTCCGATCCTATTTTTACCCCACCCATAGAGTTAACAGCCTCCGGGGATCATCTTCCCGTAGAAGAATTGCCTCAACCTCGATTTTTAGAAGGAGAATTAGAAAGAATTCGCCTAGAATATGCCTCTTTTATTTCAGAAGATGCGGATCTATTTTCGCTCAAACCGATATCTGAAGATACAACCCTTCAACCCCCATCGACAAAATCAATCGGTGGACAATCATTTAATTTAAGTAGCGGAAAATCTGAAACTGCGAGTGCTATAGCAGTACAAGAACCTGATCAGAAAGAAAATAGTGCTAATTGGCCAGCCCCCCTAGTTTATCCTCAACGGCGTAAAAAATTAGAGTCTTTAGCATCGATTGATTTACCCTCTTTTCCAAAAGAAAATCCTTTTTTAACCGAGGAGTTTTAACTTAATCAACCTAATCAGAAGCACAGCAATATTTAGAGAATTATTTAGAAATTCTACTGACGGCTCAAGATGCTGCTATAATTCGGCACATACTGGATCAAATGAGCCAGAATATTTAACAGTTTGAGAAGTCTCTATCTAAAGGAACCTAAATAGGGGTAAAACAGACCTATAGTATGGGACAACAACAAAACTGTGTTACTCAATTTAACTGGTGAGGAAGGAACAAATGAACTTAAAATCAGGACGTTGGTTACGGAGTATTCGTAACCCCTATCAATTTTTTACTCAGGGTCTATCTAAATATATATCCTTGGGGTTAGCAATAGTATTGGGATTAACAATTAGTTTGGGAATATTTGCTCAACCGTCCCCGGCTATTGATGAATTAAGATTGATTTATGGCCCAGCAAATATATCCTTAGCAACTGCTGATTTACAGACCTTTGCTCAAACGGGAGAACAGTCTAATCAACTTCGTTCTATGATTACCTTAGCGAAACTAACTCCCGCTCAGGTTGAACAATTCCAGAAAGCACTGAATTTCTCTGTCAAAATTCCTAATAATGTTGTTAATGATCTGCTAGATTCTACCTATGGCAGATTATTGGTAGGAGCTTTTAATCAATTTGTTTCTACGGGAAGTACGGTTGATCTAGCGGTTGATAAGGTGATTACTGCTTTACGTGAATCCGCCCGGGATGGTCAACTTTCAATCTTGGAATTGCTCCTCAGCTACCGAGGAATTACCGCAATTACGGTTAATGTCCAAGATGTGATCAATCTCTACAATGATGTTTATGCTTTAGGAGATCAAGCGATCGCTTTCCTCAAAGCTCAACCGGCTGTTCAAGAGCGGCTTTGCAAATAATTAAACCTTTAATTTTTTGAACCCTAAAAAGGAGTTTTGACAATATAGTTGAAACTCCTTTTTATCAGGACTTACGCACAAGACCAAAGAAACCGGGTTTCTGGCGGTGATTTTGCAGATCAAATCGAGACTTATCGTTCACCAAACCCGGTTTGGTGCGTAAGTCCTATTTATTTTAAGGGAACACCGGAACAGGGAACAGCGAATGGGTAATGGGTAATGGGTAATGGGTAATGGGTAATAAACTGATAACTGATGACTGATGACTGATTAAAGCCTTTCTGCGACTTGTTTTAATCGTCTTAATTGAGCTTCCATATCTGCTTTAGTGAGAGCAGCAGCAAAGAGATTAAAACCGAATTTAATTAGAGGATTAGGGATTTCAAACTCAAATCGATTTAAAAGTTTAGTTCCTTGGGTTTGTGGTATACATTCCCAGCGATCGCATCCTTTAAAATAACCTTCAAATCCCCAAACAATTAATCCAGGTTCCCGCTCTAAAACCACGGTTTTTAAAGTGGGTTGAAATAGAGGAAGTTGAATCACAAATCGACAACGCCCACCCACATTAGTATCCCATTGATCAATCGGTTCACAGCGTAACATCGGATTCAACCATTGGTGCATCAGTTCCAAATCCGTAAAACACCGTTCTACCACCGTAGAATTGGCCGAAATTAAAATAGATTGTTCAAAAACTTGACGATATGGCATCATAACCTTCAAGCTATAGGCAGATTAATTTCATGAAAAACATGAAAGAGTCTTAGTATAAACGAGGGGCGCATCAGAAAACAAAAAAACCTTAAATTTTAGCGGTTTTTTCTGCCATTTTAACCAGACTTAAGATGCACTCTCGTTCAAACCACAGCCGGTATCAAAACATCGAATAAGTTACTGGAACGATTATGAATGGAATCAATCAATTAATACCCTTTTGGGGAAAGGAATTATCCTCCCTATCCCCCCTTTATTTTGCCCAGGATAACCCCTTAGCCATCCCCACCAATATCAATGACCTAAAGTTAGGTCAAGCCTCCGTAGTGGATATTGCCTTAGCTTTAGCCATTCTACTGGTTGGTTATCTGATTGCCGTATTTGCTCAATCTTTAGTGAAAAGCTTGTTTAAAAAAACAGGCTTAGACAACCAAATTGCCGATTGGGTTTCAGGTTCAACAGCACCAGAAGACAAACTTCCGGTAGAATCTTGGGCAGGAACCGTCGCCTTCTGGATTATTTTTATCTTTGCGGTTGTTGCGTTTCTGGATAAACTTCAGTTGACCGCAGCATCCACACCCCTAACCAATTTACTCAACCAAATCACCAGTTATTTACCCCGAATTTTTGGGGCGATCATTTTAATTGCAACAGCTTGGATTTTAGCCACCATTGCCCGAACTTTATTAATTCGATTGTTCCGAACACTTCGTCTTGATGAACGCTTAAATCAACAAGTTAATGATAATCAGGTTGTCTCCCCCGACCAATTTTCCCTGAGTGAAACCCTAGGGAATGCCCTCTATTGGTTTGTGGTGCTGTTATTTTTACCAGCAATTCTGAGCACCCTTCAGCTACAAGGATTATTAGAGCCTGTTCAAAATATGCTCTATCAAATCCTAGCAGTTCTGCCAAATATTGTAGCGGCATTAGTAATTGCGGGTGCAGGTTGGCTGGTAGCGCAAGTGGTGAGTCGAATTGTTACTAACCTTTTAGCTGCGGTAGGAATTGATCAATTTGGAACTCGTTTCGGCTTAAATCAGGTGACGGGGAATCAAAAAGCATCTTCCATTATTGGATTGATTGTTTACGTTTTAATTTTGATTCCCACGGCGATTTCTGCCTTAGAAGCCCTGCAAGTTAAGGCAATTTCTGAGCCAGCTATTTTAATGCTGACGCAGGTTTTTAACGCCTTACCCCAAGTCTTTTTAGCAATTTTAGTTTTAATTGCTGCCTATTTTATTGGCCGTTTTATCGCCAATCTGGTCACAAATATTTTGACCAGCGTGGGGTTTGATAATGTGTTTCGCTGGTTAGGGATTCATGCTCCCGAATCCCCTATTGTGGAGGAGTACACTTCCACTGAAACCTCCGAAGCTAACGAATCTACAGTCCCTCCTGTTTCTACCCCATTAACCCAACGTACTCCCTCTGAGTTAATCGGAATTGTGGTGCTGGTCGGGATTATGTTGTTTGCGGCGGTGACGGCAACGGATATTCTGGGGTTAGCTGCTTTAACTTTAATTATCAATCAAATTATTCTGATCGCGGGTCAAGTTTTGATTGGCGTGATTGTGTTTGCAATTGGGTTATATTTTGCTAATTTAGCCCATGATTTAATTATCAGTTCGGGGACTCGTCAATCGAGTCTGTTAGCCCAGGCGGCTCGGATTGCCATTATTATCTTTGTTGGTGCTATGGCTCTACAACAAATGGGCATTGCTAGTGATATTGTCAATTTAGCCTTTGGTTTGTTATTAGGAGCCGTGGCGGTGGCGCTCGCCATTGCTTTCGGTTTAGGTGGACGAGATGTGGCGGGGGAACAACTTCGCAGTTTTCTATCTAAATTCCGCAACGATTAATTAGGGTTAAATGTAGTTTCAGGGAAAACCCTAGGACTACATCTTCTGAAACAATTTGTAATCTTGGACTGTAGGGCTTTGGTTTCTAAAACTCTACAGATTTTTTTTGCTTAGGATTTGATCCCGAATCGTCCTTAACCCAGTTGTAGTTAATCAACGAATCAGTACAAGACTTATATTGGGGAAGCATCATGTCTCAAAAAGATCATATCCCAGATCAAATTACCTGTAGAAGTATTAAACTAGGTGGCCCAATACAGGGTAAAAAGATAGAAATTCAATTTGATGTTAAACCGATTAAACAGGAGAAAAAATCTAATTCCGATTGGCAAATTCTGGGATTTTTATTTCTGATTCTATTTTTTTTCATTGCAATTGTTGGAAATCCTACCGGATTAGATTCATCTCCAACTCCCTGCTCACCCTCTAATTCTCAAGATCTTAGATGTTAAATCATCGGTGCTAACCACCCTCGGATAAAATAATAGAAGGTTAAAAAATATTCATCTATGACTCTAGTGGTTAGTAATAATGCTTCAGCACTGGGGGCAAAATCAGCCCCGGTGATGTGGCGCAGATATTTTTTCTGATGAATAAACGTATAAAAATTTGTTGGAGCCGGAATCACCTTAAACCCAACCCTAGCAAAAGCCAGACTAGCTCGACGCATTTCTAAGGCAGAAGTTACTAGAATAATAGTTCGACCTAACTGGTGATTTTGCATAATCCGATAAACTTCTACCGCATTATTATAGGTTGTTCCTCCGTGATTTTCTAAGATAATTCTATTAGGAGGAATCCCCATATAAATTAAAAGTTTTTTAACATCATTAGCCTCAATTAAAGGATTAACTAATTCATTACGGGGGCCAGCACTAACAATAATAAACGGCCCCCGATCCTGTCGAAATAGTTGGGCTGCATAGGGAATGCGATCGCCCGTATCCGTCAATTGAATTTGTTTACGATAGGGTAATTGGGGTTCCGTGGTTCCCCGTCCTAATAATACAATAGCCCCCGCCCGTTCTCCACAACATAAATCCGTTTGCACGGTTTTTAAAGCAACTTTTTCCACCTGTTGAGCTAACCAGTTGGCAAAGACCGGGGTACTAGAGACAATTAAAATTAATAATGCTACTAAAATCAAACCCGACCCCGGTTGATCAACCTTACCATTTTTAATAAAAATAGAAGCAATTAATAATAGTAAAATTGATAATCCTAGGGGTCGAAATAGAATCGATAAAATCCCCAATACCACTAACCCCACTTGACTATCCGGTGCGATGAAAGCGACAAAAATTAAAACTAAAACCAGAATAAATAATAAGCGATTAAATAAGCCATTATTTTTACCGCCCAAAATTTCCCAGGCTTTAAAAATAATGGCAGCAACTAGGAATAGAAATAAAATTCGAGTTAAGATAACAAACATGAAATTATAAACAAATCCCCCTTAATGATGTTTCAAATGATAGCGAATCGCATCAACAACAGTTTCAACCACCTTAACCCGGGCATAATATTTATCATTAGCCCCTACCAACGTCCAGGGAGCGCAGGGGGTGTGGGTGCGTTCAACCATTTGATTAGCCGCCACCTCATACAACCGCCATTTTTCCCGGTTGCGCCAATCTTCCTCCGTAAGTTTATGCAGTTTATAGGGATTTTCTCCTCGTTCCTCAAACCGTTTTAACTGTTCTTCTTGGTCAATGTGTAACCAAAATTTGACTACTACATAACCCGCGCTGGCTAACTGTTCTTCAAATTCATTAATTTCTTGATAGGCCCGTCGCCATTCTAATTCTGTAGCAAAACCTTCCACTCGTTCTACCAAAACCCGACCATACCAACTGCGGTCAAATACCCCCAGTTTACCCGCCCGAGGCAACCGTCGCCAAAACCGCCATAAATAATGATGGGCTTTTTCCTCATCCGTCGGGGCAGCAAAAGTATTCACCTCATAACTGCGGGGGTCTAAAATATCGGTTAATCGTTTAATTGCTCCTCCCTTACCCGCCGCATCCCAACCTTCAAATAGGGCTAAGACCGGAATCTGTTTTTGATAGAGAATTTGTTGGAGCTGACCCAAATTAGCCTGTTGATGACGCAGTTGGGTTTTGTAGTCTTCCGGGGATAAGGCGACTTTCAGATTCACCGCCGCCAGGGGATGGGGTTCCGTGGGTTCTAAATGGGTTTGGGACGGTGTAAATACGGGGGGTAACTGAATATTTAAACGGTCTAAGGCTTCTTTGATTGATGCCACCACCGTTGATAATACCTTCACCCTGGCCCAGCGTTTGCAGTCTCCCTCTACCAATGTCCAGGGGGCCGAACCTGTCCCGGTATGAATCACCATTTCTTCCGCTAGACCCCTATAGGTATCATAATTTTTAGCCTGTTGCCAATCTTCAGGGCGCACCCGCCAGGCTTCTAACTCGTCTTCCGAGGCTTTTTTCAGGCGTTGTTTAATTTCTTTTTTGCTCAAATGTATCCAAAATTTCACCATCACCGCCCCATCGTCCACCAGTTGGCGCTCAAAGGCGTTAATTTGTCGCATCGCCATCGGGACATCCCCTTCCTCCAAGCGCCCAAATAAACGATCCTCCAAAACATGGGTATACCAACTATGGTAAAAAATACCAATACTGCCCTGGGGGGGCAATTTCTGCCAAAACCGCCAGAGAAACGGGTAGCGGGCTTCTTCATTGGTTGATGGCCAAATGGGATGGACGGCAAATCCCCTCGGGTCCATATATCCGACCATTTTTTTAACCAATCCTCCTTTTCCGGCGGCCGCCCAACCTTCTAAAACAATAATAATTGGTAATTTTTTTTCTCGACAGGTATGCTGAAGCGATCGCAACTCCTTCATTAAGGCGTCTATTTGGCTTTTGTAGGTTTCTTTATCCAGCGATAAGGTTAGATCCAGGGTATCTAGCATCGATTTTCCCATCCTCATTAATTCCTGATTAGATATTCTAGTTCTTTTTCTGTTGATACCTCGAAAACTTAAACAACTTTTTTAACTTCTGTTTTTCGGAATTAACCCAGCTTCTCAACTTATTGTATAATCAAAATTTCCTTAACTACTGATCTGTAAACGTAGAAAATAATGCGTTTAACCTTAACTCATCAATTAATTTCGTTTAAAAAAGCAATTCCTCAACGGCAAATTTGGATTTGTCTAGCTATTTTATGTGCATTTATTTTACTTTCGATTCGAGTCTCAATTAATGAAAATTTAGTTTTAGATCAAATTTTAATTCAAGTTCCCCATCAAATTTTTCCTGATAGTTGGGATAATTTTTTTAGATTTCTCTATTTATTAACGGGGGTAAAAGGGACAGCGGTAATTGTGGCTTTAACCTTGGTTTTTTTGGTCTGGAAACGGTATGGGATTGAAGCCAGAGTTCTAGCCTTTTCTACCCTGGGAATTTTGATTTTAGTCGATAGAATTCTCAAGCCAATGATTGAGCGCAGTCGCCCTTTAGATCGACTGGTAAAATCCGTCGGGAGAAGTTTTCCTAGTGGTCATGCGACGGGAAATATTTTGTTTTATTTTTTTGTTGCTTATCTGTTAGCAGAACGTTATCCTAAAGCTACTCCCTATATTTACGGATTGGCGACAATCTGGTTATTAATTATTGGGTTTAGTAGTGTTTATTTAAGATGTCATTGGCCCAGTGATATCCTCGCAGGTTATGGTTTAGGCTATATCTGTTTAACGATTAGTTTAGCTTGGTTAAAAGTTTCCCGTGAACATCAAAAATTGAGAGAATAATGAATAATCAAAAATCACAATTAAACTCATACTTTAAAACAATTTGGGAATCCTGGGAAAACTACCCTAAGCTGACTTGGGGCATTTCTATTGTAGGATTACTCTTATTGAGTGCGATCGCATTTTTAAGTCATTTGGGTGATATTGGTTTAATTGATAAAACCGAACCGATGTTTGTCGAAGCCGCCCGACAAATGCACCTAACAGGAGATTGGATTACCCCCTATTGGAATGGGGAAACCCGCTTTGATAAACCGCCCTTAATTTATTGGTTAATAGTAATAGGATTTAAAACCGTCGGGGTAAATGAATGGGGGGCGCGATTACCTTCCGCCCTAGCCGCGATATTATCTACCTTTTTAGTATTTTATACCCTGCGTTATTTCGGTGGGTTTATATCTTTAGAAACCGAAGCTTCTCGCACCCGTCAGCGTTGGATAGGAGCGTGGTGGGGAATGGCAATCATGGCCTTAAATCCGGCTTGGATTGCTTGGGGACGGACGGGGGTTTCTGATATGCTTCTAGCCTCCTGTATGACAATTTCATTATTAGCATTTTTCTTGGGTTATGCTCAACCTAAAACCCGTCAACAAAAGGGGTGGTATTTTATATTTTATAGTTTTGCAGCTTTAGCGGTTTTAGCTAAGGGGCCGATTGGAATTGTCTTACCGATTTTGATTATTGGGGGATTTCTAATTTATACAAAACAATGGCAAAGAGTTATTGGGGAAATGCAGTTATTAAAGGGAAGTTTAGTATTTTTAATTATTGCTGTCCCCTGGTTTATTTTAGTAACTATGGCTAATGGTCAAGCCTATTTAGATACATTTTTTGGCCATCATAATTTTGCCCGGTTTACGAGTGTTGTCAGTAATCATCCTGGCCCTTGGTTTTATTATTTTCCAGTGATTTTAGTGGCTTTATTACCTTGGTCGGTGTATTTACCTGTAGCAATTTATCAGGTTAAATTTTGGCAAATCCAAGATTTGCGATCGCAACATCGGTCACAACATTTGGGTTTATTTGCTCTATTTTGGTTAGTAATTATTTTTGTATTTTTTAGTCTTTCGGCTACGAAATTACCCAGTTATATATTACCTGCTATTCCGGCGGGAGTGATTTTAATTAGTTTATGGGGAAATCAACAAAATAATATTGAGTCTGATCAAAATAAAATTTCTTTGTCGTTTTTAATTACGGGTTTTGTTAATATTTTGGTGTTATTGGTATTAGCGATCGCCAGTTTAATCAGTCCTCAATTAGTCGGAGATGACACCCCCAATTTTTCCCAATTATTAGAAAGCAGTCATCTAACAACGGTATCAGGAATTATCTGGTTTATCGCTAGTGGAATTACTCTAAGATTGCTTATTAAACCTCGATGGCGACGGGCGGTTTGGGCGGGAAATGCCCTAGGATTCTTTGCTTTTATGGGTTTAGTGGCTTTACCTGTGGGTCAATTATTAGATACTCAAAGACACTTACCCCTAAGACAATTATCAACTACAGTGCGCCAAGTTCATCAACCAAATGAACCCCTATTAGTGATTGGGATATTTAAACCTAGTTTGGTCTATTATACCCAACAAACTATAGAATTTATGACCTATGATGTTCAGAAAAGATTATTAAAATTATTTCCTGTAGATACTCCCGTTGATACGGTTTTAATTATTACCAGACCCAAAGATATAACCAAACTTGGATTAAAAAATTCTGATTATCAATTATTAAAAGATCAAGGAGACTACAAACTGATCAGAATCAAGGTAAGGGTATTATTAAAACGGGGGAATTTGTAAACAATAATCAAGAATCATCAGGGGGTTATACCCCTAAAATAAAAGATGACAATTTCGACATAAATTCCCATAGTTGGGAACATTACCACAGGATAAAAAGTTGCCTTAAAAGTGATAAGTTTGACGGTTCTGTTGCTCCTAATTTGGATAAACTCTATCCAAAAGTCAGAATAGACGCCAACAGACCCACAATATGCTAGGATCACAAGCAATTGAGTCAAACTCTAATATTAAAAACAGCCAAACTCTGTTGGAATAAGTAACCCGGTTTGAATCAAAGGTAGCACATCCTGATTTTGCTCTTGTCCAACCACATGCAAACTGTGACCATAGGGTATCGGTTCAACGATAGCTACTGTCAAAAAAACCGGGGAGTTTATCGGGATAAAATCTCTATTACCTTATCAAGCCCAGCTTGAAGTTTGATCATAATACTGCCTGCCACATCCATTCTTTTTTGCATACTAACCCATTTTCTGCCCTATGTTGAAAGGTGAACAGGGGGAATAAGTCCTCGTCGGAAAATGTATTATTTTAAATAAAATAATACATTTTCCTAGCCATAGATAGAGGAAAACTCAAGAATATTTAGACTAAGATTGATCACTTTCTAAAATACTGACATTTTTAACATTAATTCAAATAATGACAGTAGATCAATTCATATTGATTAGTCGAGAAAAATCTGAGTTTGATCAGAAATTGAATGGGGTGAATTATTCATCAACTTAATTCTATGCAGTACCAATGTTCTCAAACTCAAAAATCCGATCTGATCGAACCCACAGCCAAGAATCAGAAGCTCCCAAATTCTGGGTTCAAAAATCAACAACGGGTTAACAAACTTCTACATAACAGTCCGGTAGTAATTTTCAGTTGTCAACCTCAACCCAACTACCAAATCACATTTATTAGTGACAACGTTAAAATTTTATTAGGATATGATGTTGTGGAATTGTTGAGAGAAAAGGATATTTGGCATACCTATGTTCCTGTGTCTGATCAAGATCAATGGCAAAATGCTTTTGGGCAATTATTAGCGAAAGAAAACCATATTCATGAAGCTAGGTTTGTAAAGGCTAATGGGAATTTATGTTGGTTACGGGTGGAAATGCGCCTGATTAAAGATCAAGCAAAAAATGTTTCTGAAATTGTCGGTTACTTCGTGGATATTACCGATCGCAAAGAAGCAGAGATACAACTATTAACCACCGAAAATCGTTTAAAAACAGTCATTGAAACCGTTGGTAGTGGTATTACCCTGAGTGATCAAAAAGGTAATTTTTATATTTTTAATTCTAAAATGACAGAAATCACGGGATATTCTTTGGAAGATGCTCAATCTCATCAGGATTTTCTGGCTTTATTATATCCGAGTTCCGAATCCTATAGCCAGGCTCAAAGCCGATTAAAACAGGTAGCTTTAACCGGTTCAATCTTTAATGCGGAAACGACAATTCCAACTAAAAATGGAGAGTTAAAAACCTTACTTTTATCTACGGTAATGATGGAAGATCAGGAAAACCCGTTATTTTTATCGACTTTTCAAGATATTACTCCCCTAAAACGAGCCGAAAAAACCTTATGTCAACTGATTGTTCAAGAGCATTTAATTTGGGAGATTACTCATAAAATTCGTCAGTCTTTGAATTTAGACGATATTCTGAATACAACAGTTATAGAAGTTCAACAATTACTTGAATGTGATCAAGTTTTTATTTATCGAATTTTTCCAGATTATCGAGGCAAAATTATTGCCCAAACCAACCCGGATAAATTGTTGAAAACCAAACAATCTGAGACACCTTTAATTCCTTTAGAATCCTATGAAAAATTTAGTCAAGGTCGGCTAAGAGTCATCAGTAATATCGATCATGATCCGATTCATCCAGAAATGTTGGAATTTTTAAAACATTGGGACATTGATTCTGCGATTATGGTTCCTTTATTTGAACGGAATCATCTATGGGGACTATTAATTGTTAATCAAAATCAAGGTTTACGCCGTTGGTTAAAATGGGAAGCTAACTTACTTAGACAAATCTGCGAACAGGTGGGAATTGCGATTCAACAAAGTCAACTCTATCAAGAAACTCAAGATCAAGCCCGTCGCGCCCAAATCTTAAATCAGGTGATTCAAGTGATTCGCCAATCTTTGGATTTGGAGACAATTTTTTCCATGGCTATTAATGAAATTATCAATTTATTTCATTTAGAAAGAGCTTGTATTTTGCGATATTTTGCCGAAACAAAACAATGGCAAGAGGTGGCTTCCTGTAGTTATAATGCTGATATTAATTCTCCGATTTTGCCTGATATTCAACAACTCTATTGTTTAGAAGTTGATGATTTTGATCTTCCTAATTGTGAGGAAATTCAATGTTTAACTGGAATTTCAGGAAGTTGGTTACCGATTCCTTTACGGGTGGGAGCGGAAATTTGGGGCTGTTTGGGATTACTAAAGCATCAAGATGCCATGGGTTGGAAAGAGTCGGCAATTGAGTTAACTTGTGCGATCGCCGATCAATTAGCGATCGCAATTCAACAGTCTGAACTCTATCAAGAATTACAATTAGCTAACCAACAATTACTCCGCCTGGCTACCATTGATGGTTTAACTCAAGTTGCTAATCGTCGTCGTTTTGATCAATATTTAGAACAGGAATGGCAACGTTTACAAGCGGAAAAATGTGATTTGGCTTTAATTTTATGTGATATTGACTATTTCAAACAATACAATGATTACTATGGACATTTAGCCGGAGATAGCTGTTTGAAAAAAGTTGCTCAAGCTCTTGAGGATGTTTTACACAATTCTGCGGATTTATTAGCTCGATATGGGGGTGAAGAATTTGCGATTATTTTGCCGAATACTACTAGGGATGAGGCGATTAATCTGGCCCAACACATCCAAAATGCGATTATGCACCTGCAATTACCCCATGGCGATTCCAAGGTTAGTCAATGGCTAACTTTAAGTTTAGGAGTAGCCTGTACCATCCCCTCGGCTCTAGTCCCCGCCTCTAGCTTAATTGGGGCTGCGGATCTGGCTTTGTATCAAGCTAAACAGCAAGGACGCGCCCGTTATTGTGTTCAAGAAGTCGAGGTTTGAAATCTGTTTTTTTGTATTCTGATCTCTATTATATTTTATACCCCAGGGTACTATCGTTTTTGAGACTGTTGTGATAAAATACTTTTGTGATGAAATTTTGGGGACTGAGCGCTCTGTTGAACTGAAAGGGGGAGAGCGCTCTTTATTATTTGGGCTATGAACTAATTTTCTTCTAGGGCTTTTAACAACATTTCTCCCATTTGTTGACAACCAACTAATTTCATCCCTTCAGACATAATATCCCCAGTCCGATATCCCCAATCTAGGACTTTTAAAACCGCATTTTCTAGTTTTTCCGCCGCCACGGGTTGATCTAGGCCATAGCGTAACATCATCGCAGCACTCAGAACTTGGGCCAGGGGGTTAGCCCGATCCTGTCCAGCAATATCGGGGGCCGAGCCGTGAACGGGTTCAAACACCCCGGGGCCCGATTCTCCTAAGCTCGCAGAAGGTAACATCCCGATACTTCCGGTTAACATCGCCGCCACATCGGAGAGAATGTCACCAAATAAGTTCCCGGTCACAATCGTATCAAACTGTTTGGGGGCGCGAACTAACTGCATCGCCGCATTATCAACATATAAATGAGATAACTCAATATCGGGATACTCGGAGGAAAGCGAGATAATCCGATCACGCCATAACTGAGAAACATCTAGGACATTGGCTTTATCTACAGAACACAGTCTCCCCCCACGTTTCCGGGCGGTTTCAAACCCAACCCGGCCAATCCGATCAATCTCAGATTCGGTGTAGGCCATGGTGTTCACCCCCCGTTTTTCCCCGGTTTCCGTCTGAAAAATTCCCTTGGGTTGTCCAAAATAAATTCCCCCGGTGAGTTCGCGGACAACCATCATATCCACCCCTTCTATAATCTCTTTTTTCAAGGAAGAAGCATCAATTAAATGAGGTAAAATTGTGGCTGGACGTAAATTAGCAAATAATTTTAATCCGGCCCGTAACCCTAGTAACCCGGTTTCTGGCCGTTGATGGCGGGGTAAATTGTCCCATTTGTATCCCCCAATTGCCGCCAACAGCACCGCATCACTGTTGAGACACTGTTCTAAGGTTTCCGGGGGTAGGGGTTCTCCAGTCGCATCAATGGCGGCTCCTCCCATCAAGGCTTGATCAAAATTCCAGGTAATATCCAGTTGCTTACCAACGACTTTTAACGCATCGACCGCCACCGCTATAATTTCAGGGCCGATTCCATCGCCAGGAAGTAGAGTAATGCGGTAGTTTTGACTCATAATCTTCATAGTAACAAAACAGATTAGTTGAGGCGAGGTTGAACCCGGTCAGCGATCGCCCAACCTTTAAATATAGCATTGCTTGAACCAAAAATGTTAATCTATAGTTTAAGATAGGGGGAGGGAATTAATTCCTTTTTGATAAAAATTTTTAGCATTTTATCCCACCGATAACCGAATTAAAACCAATTAAGCAGGACAAAAAAAATGGACTATCAAAAAATTTTAGTTTCAATTGATCGAACTCCCCAAGCAGAGTTTGTTTTTCGTCAAGGTGTAGAACTAGCGAAATTGTACGAAAGTCAGTTAAAACTATTTCATTGTATTAGTGTATCACCGATGATTTTGGGTTCCCCGGGGGACTTATATGGTCAACGGTTAAATCAAGTGGCTCAAATTCAACATGAATTAATTGATCAAGAAATTAATGAAGTCTCGGGATGGTTCTCAACTTTTATCAGTTATGCCCAACAACAGGGAGTTACAATTGAAACCGAATATCAAGTGGGAGAAGCCGGATATTGGATTCGAGAAACCACCCAAAAATGGGGTGCTGATTTAGTAATTGTGGGCAGACGCAATCGTTCAGAATTAGCCGAATTGTTTTTAGGAAGTGTGAGTAATTATGTTGTTCATCATGTTAAATGTTCTGTATTAATTGTACAGCAACCAGAAAATTAATTACCTTAATTTTCCTAGGGAGACGAGCCACGGCTCATCTCTTTTTCTATTCGTGGGGTTCTCCAAATAGAATCATTGAACAAGGGAGTGGATGAATTACTTCGCTGGTGACACTACTAACTTCTAATCCTCCGGCGGTGCGACGACGTTGCGATCGCAAGATAATCAGATCAATTTCTTGGGTTTCTGACAAAATCACAGAAGATACATCATTAGAAGAAATAATTTTAATCTCCGATAGGACTTGAGGGCCAGCATGGCGTAAAATTTGATCAAGTTCTCCTTTAATTCTAGCAATTGTTTCGGCTTCAGCTTGAGGGGAACAAACGTTTAATACCGTAATTTTTGCTTGGTTAGTATCTGCTAAAAGTTGAGCAAAACGAATTGTCCGAATTGTTGGTAGTGTTAGGGTTTTAACCGGAACTAAAATCGTTTTAATTGCAATGGGTTCTTTTAATAATTTCATGACGGCGACCGGACAATGGCTAGACCAAAAAACACTATCAATCACATTTCCAAAGAGTCGGGTTCGCAGTCTCAGATTCTGACTCCATCCCATCACAATTAGACTGGCATTTTGTTCACAGGCTGTGCGGACAATTCCCGTTGAAATATCACTATCAATCCGCAGTTGGGGTTTAGTTTCTACATTAAATTCTCGGCCAATTTTTAAGGATTGATTCAATAAAATTCGACTGTTAATTAGGGCCGATTGTAATTCCGGTTCATCCAGATGAATTTGGGCTTGAGTTGCAATTGATAAAGGGATAATTCCCCCGGATTCATGACGGGCTATTAGGGCTGCCATTTCGATTAAATAGCGTTCTGTATTCGGGTTAGAAACGGGAACAACAACTCGAAAGGGAGTGGCGGATTCGAGTAGAGAAACTTGAGAGCTATTTTCCCACCATAATAGGGATTCAGAAGTTTCTAATAAAGGAGTTACTAAGCGCAATTTCGGAGCGAATTTTTGAGTTAATAATGGCCCTAAAGTAGAAGTTACCACCATCATGACAATCACACTATTAAAGATAGCTTCTGTAAGTAATCCCACTTGTAAACCGACTAAGGTGGCGGCTAAAGTGGCGGCGACTTGCGGTAGGGATAACGACCACATCACCATGGTTTCATTCCAGTTATAACGATAAAGTTTTTTCGCAATCAAAGCCGCAATAAATTTACTCCCAATTAAGCCTAAAACAATTGATAAAGTTAATCCAAAACTATTAATTAATGTAGCGATAAAAATTGGAACATTTAATAATAGTCCCATGGCGACAAAGAAAAAGGGAATAAATAATACACTACCGAGAAATTCTACTTTTTCTTTAACTGGGCTATTTCCCACGACTTCATTAATCGCCAACCCCGCTAAAAATGCTCCCACAATCATATCAACTTTGATGATTTGCGCTCCCACAGATGCCACAAATAAAACCATTAGAACAAATAGAAATTGATTACTTTCATCATCTCCTGTGCGTTGGAAGTAGATTTTTCCTAAGCGACTAATTCCTAATAAAACAATCGCTGAATAAATTCCTAATAATGAAAATTGCCAAATCAATCCTTGCACAGTAAACTCACCAGCATGAATTGAAACACAGATAGCTAACACAAATAAAGCACTGATATCCGTAAACACAGTGGCACCAATACTAACTACAACGGCTTCGGCATCAACTAACCCTAACCGTTGAATAATTGGATAACCAATAGGGGTATGGGAGGATAAAATAGAACCCATTAAAATAGCAGCATTAGGCCCAAATCCAAACGCAAAAGCAACTAACATTCCGGTGATCAAAGGAACAAGAAATGTCGCGAATCCAAAGGCTAAAGACCGATGTTTATTTTTATGAAATTGTTCGAGATCAATTTCTAATCCGGCTACAAATAATAAATAAACTTTACCAATATCTGAAAATAGTTTCATAGTTTCAGAATTGGGTTCTAGTAAATTTAATCCATGGGGCCCTAAAGCAACTCCGGCAATTAATAATCCTACCAGTCCTGGTAGTTTTAATCGTTCAAACCAAGGAGGAATCGCTAAGGAAACTAACAGTAAAATCGTAAAAGAAACAATTGGGCTATCAGGAAGCCAAGATAAAAATTGAGACATGAGTGATCAGTCCATTCGAATAGATTGTTTTGGGTTGACAGTTGGCAAACCTGAATCGGCTGTTTAGATATAGTATCCTATTAGACCATAATAAAGTTAGCGATCGCTCCTGTTATTATTCATAGCTTTAATAATTATCCCCTCCCCCAATCCTAAAAATCCCCCAATCCTACCAATCCCCCAATCCTAAAAATCCCCCAATCCTACCAATCCTCCCATCCTAAAAATCCTATTCCTCTTTATTTTCAATTCCCCCAATCCTACCAATCCTCCCATCCTAAAAATCCTATTCCTCTTTTATTCAACCGTCACCGACTTAGCTAAATTCCTCGGCTGATCCACATCTAAACCCCGTCGGGCTGCAATATAATAAGCTAATAATTGCAGAGGAATTACAGTTAGAATCGGGGATAAAATTTCATCTACAATCGGAACCGCTAGAACATCATCAAAAGTTTCCTTAGCTTCGAGTTCTTCTAGCGGCATTACCCCAATTAAACGAGCATCTCGCGCCTTGGCTTCTTGAGCATTAGAAATCACCTTTTCATACACTGTTCCGGGCATGGCGATCGCCACTACGGGGACTTTTTCATCTAATAAGGCAATGGGGCCATGTTTCATTTCTCCCGCCGGATATCCCTCCGCATGAATATAACTAATTTCTTTTAATTTTAATGCCCCTTCTAAAGCAATGGGAAAATTAATTCCTCTCCCTAAAAAGATAAAGTCTTGGGTTTCCTTAAAATCCGAGGCTAACTCCTCAATATATTTTTCTTGACCCTGTAATAACTGTTCCATTTGAGCCGGAAGTTGTCGCAAATCCTTGATAATTTCCAGTAAGCGAGATTCGGGTAAACTTTGACGATGCCAAGCAATATCTAAAGCCAATAAATAAAAGGCAACTAATTGAGCAACAAAGGTTTTGGTTGCAGCTACCCCAATTTCAATTCCGGCTCTGGTATCAATAATATGGGGAACTAATTGGGCTAAAGAACTTTCAGGGCGGTTCGTAATTCCTAATAGTTTAGGCGCGTATTTTGCCGGAGCATTTATCCGCCGTTGCTGTTCCATTGCCAAGGATGCTAAGGTATCGGCGGTTTCTCCTGACTGCGTAACCCCAATTGTTAAAGTATGGGGTCGTAGGGGAGTAGGTGCGTAACGAGCCTCAGACGCATACTGCACCACCGTAGGAATATTCGCAATTTGTTCTAACAAATATTTCCCAACTAAACTGGCGTGCCAACTGGTTCCACAGGCTAGAATTTCAATTTTTTCTAAATCTTGATACCAACTTGAGGGAACACTTAAATGAATCGGTGAAGGACGTTTTTTTGCTTTAGATTTTCCGGTTATTTTTTCCGGTTCTAACTCTAATTCTGGATCTAAATAGGCTTGTAAACAATCCCGAACAACTCCCGGTTGTTCATGGATTTCTTTTAACATAAAATGTTTAAAGATATGCTTATCAACTAAAGTGGGACTCCAATTCAGAATCCGAGGAACTTTATGTAAACGCTCTCCCGCAAAACTATAAACCTCTACACCTAAATGGGTTAAACGAGCCATTTCCCCATTTTCTAAACTTAAAACCGCTTGGGTATAGGGAACTAAAGCCGGGGTATCTGATGCACAAAAAAATTCTCCTTGACCTAAACCAATGGATAAAGGAGCTTGTTGACGAGCTACAATTAATTCATTGGGAGAATCTGCACATAAAACCGCAATGGCAAAGGCTCCTTCTAAACGATTAATAGTTTTACGGACAGCCTCTAAAAAAGATATTTTTTCAGAAGTTAGAGTGGTTAAAAAGTCAGCAATCAAATGGGGAATCACTTCCGTATCCGTATCGGATTTAAACTCATAACCTTTGGCTTTTAATTCTTCTCGTAATTCCCGATAATTTTCCACAATTCCATTCTGAACAACCGCCACTCGCCCTTTATTATCCAGGTGTGGATGGGCATTCCGTTCTTCCGGTTTGCCATGGGTTGCCCAGCGTGTATGACCAATTCCAATACTAGAGGGCATCTCAACATGGGCTAATTTTTCCCGGAGGTTATGGAGCTTTCCCTTAGCTCTAAGAGAATGAATATTCCCTTCCCAAATTGTCGCTAAACCCGCCGAATCATAACCCCGATATTCCAGTTTTTCTAACCCAGCCATGAGAATTTCACTGGCAATTCGAGTCCCGATATAACCTACAATTCCACACATGATTTCACAACTCCTGTTTTAAAGGGTTTTGTCTCGAATATTAATCCTAGTTTATCTTATCTTATAAATAATCAACTTGATAGATGCAACAACTTCTTTATTATCCATTGCATAACAGGGAATTAATTAATAGGAATTAAAACAGAGTCTATTCCCTTTGGTGTCGGGATTTAGACCTATAGATTCACTTTTTGTCACTTTATTCCAACAGAATCGTCACTTTTTGGCAACTTTTTTCCCTGAGTGGTTGGTAGTCTATTGCCATGATCAAATTTGTTCGACAGACCGTTCGACTTTTGGACATCGCACCGAGTCTTTTGACAAAAGATACCCATGCTGTGGAGTTTTTTTGACAAATAGGTGAGGTTTACAATCTGCTATCAAGCAATACAGGAGTTCCATCACATGGAGTCAACTTAAGCCGGAAACCTCTATAGCAGTCGCCATAACGCTTAGAACCTGGATTCGGAGCCTAAGCTCGAAGCGCAGACTGCGCCAATGCGGGTGCGGGACAGGTGATAAATCTTGTCGGGCGTGAAAACGCGGATGTCCTAACCGCCAGGCGCGGTTGCTACAATTTCCCCAAACTTTCTGGAAAGTGGAATAATTTCTTTCCCCGCAACGTTAATAACAATCAGATGCTTAGGAGCGGAGTATTCTCAGCCTCACTCCTTTGAAACTTCTCCCAAATTTTATCAAAAAGGGAATAATTTATTTCCCCATAACGTTTACCCAAATAGGATATCTAAGACTTCAGAAAAGTCAAGAAAATGTCAGGTTTTCTAGGCTGCTTTTAGCTTGAAGTTTACGAACTTTAGGTTCCTTCACCCGACACCAATAGATGTCAACTAAACCCTACCTAATAAACCTGAATTTAACGGGTAGTGGTGTAATCAATGGCACACTTTTTTAAGTCCCAATCGTTAATCAAATTTACCAATATGACACTCAATCCCGTTCTGACACAGACCTATAATCAACTCAGCAATCTCGCTGATTCAGATAACTTCTGGCAAGTTTTAGAGACCGCTTTTGGCACTCAATATAACCAAAGTGCCGCCGAAACTATCCGTTTCCAGTGGCAAAATCATGATTTTAGTCAACTTCCCCAAGTTGAGATTCTCGGGTCCATCAAAAACCCGGTTTCTGACCCAACCCATACCTAAGAAACCGGGTTTTTCCCCAAAGCTCACGGGTGGAAAATCAACTTTTGTTAAAAACCCGGTTTCTGACCCACTATCAACCCTTAACTATTAGTAAGACGATGAAAACTCTCAACACTTTAGAAACAACGGAAACTTCTACGGTACAACAAGCGTTACAAATTGCTAAAAATCAACTCAATAATTTTGCTTCATCTGCGGATTTTAAGACTCAGATGCAAATAGCATTAGGGAATCAGAGAAATTGGGAAACAACAGATTTAATTAATTTCCCGGCTATTGAAATTCGTCCTGCGGCTGAAATTAATAATGCGAGAGGTGCTTTTGCTGCTGCTACGAATACGATTTATTTATCCCAGGAGTTAGTGAATGAAAATACAGGGAATGTAGGGGCGATCGCTTCTGTTTTATTAGAAGAATATGGTCATTATATTGATGCTCAACTCAATGCGATAGATTCTCCTGGGGATGAAGGAGAACTTTTTGCTAATTTGGTTCATGGGAAAATATTAAATGAGTCGGACATTTTGAGTTTGTGGAATGAGGATGATAGTGCGATCGTTGTTTTGGATGGGGAAAGGGTGAGTATTGAGCAACAAGTTCAACCAGATACACTCAATTTTAAGGGTAGTAATGTTGCTGAGTGGGCGAGACCATTTAATTTACCCGAAAGAATACCAGAAAAACCATTTCTTCCTGAGATCGCTATCAACAAATCTAATGAACCATTTACCCTTCCCGGTTTAAAATTCGACTGGGATTTGAATGTTTCTGCTCAACTAGATCCGTATATTAAGTTAGGTCAAGTTGGAAAGATAGAAAATCTCGATTATCCTGTTAATATTCAAGTCAATACTCCTAATCAAGTTAAGAGTGGTGAATCTTTTTCCATTACTGCTGGGGAACCAAGTGTTGAACCCACAACCGTATCTATCAATGGTAAGGGATTTGAATTACCCAGACTTAGTGTTGATCTGAAATATAATGTGGGATCAACGGGTTTAAAGAATATTGTCGTGGGCAATCCAGCCGGACAAGAACAGGGGGGTAATATATTGTTTCCTGGATTTTCTACTCCACCTGAACCTATTCCTCTCCTGAATCCTGAAGGATCTATAGATTTCCTCGATGGCATTGTTTCTCTAAAATCTAAGTCTTTTCCTAAGGGAATTAGTTTAGATAAAGAAAAAAAACTGGTTCCCGATAGTAGTGGATTATCTCAAGTTATTGTGACAGGCCGGGAAAACTTTATTGAGGGTTCAATTGACATTGATAAAATTATTTCTCAAGCTGTTCCTCAACTCAAGATTTTAGAGGGAAAAATTAGTTTCCCTAATGACAACTCAGCAAAAGCCAAAGCTAAAGAAGCCCAAGAATACTTTGAACTTACAGTAGATGGGTTGCGAAATATGCAGACTCCAGAATCATTGCAAGTCGCAGAAGACGCTTTACAAGAAAAATTACAGGCTGACGCTGAGGCGACAAAGGCAGAGGAGGATTTAAAAACAAAGCGATTATCAGTTGACTTAAAATACGAGCTTTTAGATTTAAAAGCTGTTTTAGGACTAGCCCTTCAGCAAGATATAAAATTCGATCCTGAACAAGTTCTTGTTACTATGTCGATCCCCGGTCAAGAACAGGGGCCTTTACCTATCGGGAGTTCATTTACATTTAATGCCCCCACAGAGGGATGTGGACTTTTAGAAGTTAACGCTAAGTATGAACTTAAAGGACAATTAACAAATGAAGTGGGAATGGCCCTCCAATTTTATGGTCAAATTGGGGGGCCGGCTCTCTCTGCTAATATCAAATCACCTATTATAGGATTAGGTAATCCTATTAATTTGCGGTTATTCAATTTAATAGGATTAGACGATCCTATGAAATTACCACCTAATGGTTTTGCTTCAGATCCACAGCCTATTATCGGTACTAAAGGTTTGGCTACCCTTGATCCAATTGATGTTAAGGATATTGTGGTTGAAAAAACCTACAAAATCCCCTATAATTTACCCGTTTCCATCTCGGATTCCAGTGTTCAAGAAGGAGATAGTGGCACTAAAGATATGGTGTTCCCAGTAACACTACGTGATACACCAAAGGAGGCAGTAACGCTATCATATAGCTCGCCTAAAGGTAATGGATCGGTCACAATTGCAGCAGGTCAAACCAGTGGTGAAATTAAAATTCCCGTAACAGGAGATACTCAAAAAGAAGCTGATGAAACCTTTACACTAACAGTCAAAGACCAAAATGGTAAACTCTTTGCTGACTGTAAAGGTACAGACTCCGCTGAAGCAACAGGAACTATTATCGACGATGATGACGAGGACAAACCCAAACCTCCCCAACCCGAAATACGTTTCCCAGACACAGGCGATCCCCACTTAGTCACATTCGACGGATTGCATTATGACTTTCAATCAGTCGGTGAATTTATACTCGTAAAATCCACAACTGGAGACCTAGAAATTCAAGTCAGGCAACAACCATTTAATAATAGCTCCTCCGTATCGATGAATACAGCCGTAGCTACCAAAATAGACGGTCAGCGAGTTGCTTTCTACGGAGGAGAAAAAACTCCTCTTTTAGTTGATGGTAAACCTACTGACATTCCCGACAATAGCTCTATTAGTGTCGGTAGCGGAAGTATCCATCGAAAAGGCAAAACTTATAGGGTAGTTCTTAACAAAGCAGGGGAACAACTTGTTGTCGACATCAACGAGTCTAATCCGCTCCTCGATGTTAACACTTACCTAGCTCAAGGTCGAGAAGGACAAATTGTCGGTCTGGGTGGCAATAATAACGGCAAAACCGACGATGATATTACCCTGCGCGACGGAACTGTACTCAGCCAACCCATTACCCCCCAGGTTCTTTATGGTAAGTACGAAGATAGCTGGCGCATTTCTCAAGCAGAGTCCTTCTTTGATTACAAACCCGGTCAAAATACGGAAACCTTTACCAACCGATATTTTCCCTCAGAATACGTTACTATTGACGACCTCGACCCGGCGGATCGTCAGAAAGCTGAACAAATGGCACTGGCCGCAGGCATTACCGATCCCACTATTCTCCAATCTGCAATTATTGACCTCGTACTCAGCAATTTTGACGAGTCATTTCTGCAAAGTGCCCTACGATCAAAAACCCCAGAAAGTTCCCTAATTATTCGAGTTGACCCGGAAGCAAAAGCTGATTTTACCAGCACCTTTGCCAATACCCCCGTTAAAATTAATCCCCTTAGTAACGATATCGTCACCACAGGGATTCCCCTATCCTTAACTGGGTATGATCAAACCAGCGCTAAAGGCGGCACAATTCAACTCGATAATAACGGTACTCCCGACGATAAAACCGATGATCAATTAACCTATACTCCCCCGACTAATTTTGTCGGCATTGATACCATTAATTATACCATTGCTGATGATCAAAAAACCGCAACAGGAACAATTACTGTTGCTGTTCCTGCCATAAACCTTAACGCTCTTAATGGTAACAATGGTTTTACTGTAACAGGTGCAGCCGGGAACTTTGCTGGCAGTTCTCTCAGTAATATTGGAGACTTCAACGGTGATACCATTGATGACTTTATTGTGGGAGGATTTGCAGCCGATCCTAATAATATTAATGCCACAGGAGAAACTTATGTTGTCTTTGGAACCAATCAAGGATTTCCTGCTAACTTTGATCTCTCTACCCTCAACGGGACGAATGGGTTTATTATCGAAGGATTTGAAGCCGAAAGTTTTAGTGGTGGTGCAGTCAGTTCAGCCGGAGATATTAATGGAGATGGGCTAAAAGATTTAATCATTGGTGCTTTTGCCTCGGATTCCAATAGTCTCAATGATTCCGGTCGAACCTACGTTATTTTGGGTTCAAATCAAGGCTTCTCAACTCGGTTTAATCTCGCTAATCTTAATGGAAAAAATGGCTTTGCTATTAACAGTAATCAACCCTTAGATTATTCGGGTCTTGCTGTTAGTAGTGCTGGAGATTTCAACAATGATGGGTTAGATGATTTAGCCGTTGCAGCCCCGGCTGGAATTGATACCTTTTTGGGTAAAGTTTATATTGTCTATGGTCGTCTTAACGGTTTTCCTCCCGCCTTCAACCCCACCGATTTGCAAGGGGACGACGGTATCGTAATTAATCATAATAACGGATTAGCAGGAACCACTGTTAGTAACGCAGGGGATATCAACGGAGATCAAATAGATGATTTAATTATCGGTGCAGAACAAGGCTCACTTGAAGGCAATCCTAAAGGGGGAGAAACCTACGTTTTGTTTGGCAAAGATGGGGGATATCAAAACGGATTTTCTCTATCAAACTTAGATGGAACTAATGGATTTACGATCAAAGGTGATGGCTATTCTGTCTCATCTGTTAGCGGTGCAGGAGATATTAATGCGGATGGTTTAGAAGATATTATTATCGGTGTTTCTCAATCTCCAGGCAACAATCAAACCAATGCCGGAAAAGCTTATGTTGTATTTGGAACTCAAGCCGGATTTACTCAACAACTAGACCTGTTTACCCTGAATGGAAATAACGGATTTGTGATTAATGGAATAGAACCCGATGAATTATTAGGAGGTTCAGTTAAAGGCGCAGGAGATATCAATGGAGACAAAATTGATGATATTATCATTGGGGCTTCAGGAGCCACTACAAACGGAATTAAAAGTGCAGGAAAAACCTATATTGTTTTTGGCAGTAATCAAGGATTTCCTGCTAGTTTAAATAGTTCAGATTTGAACGGTGAAAAGGGCTTTTTTATTAATGGAACTGCCGAAAATGAATTATCAGGCGTTGCTGTTAGCAGTGCCGGGGATATTAACAAAGATAGCGTTAACGATATCCTCATCGGCGCACCTGGCAGTTTATTTGATAATACCGCAGGCAAGAGTTATGTTGTTTTTGGGAATTCCACCTTTGGTAATCAAGCCATAATCTGATAGAAACAGACAAGATTATAATCGGTCAAACTGTAGGGGCGGGTTCTGTAATCATATTCAATTCTCAGCAATAATATTCCTAAACTTGCCCTTCTTAAAAGCGATCGCTTTTTTGGGGAGGTGCGATCGCGTTGGTCACGAAAATATCGTGATCGTTTTTTTAGAGGGAAAGCGCGATCGCTCCGATCTCTTTCAGTTTTAGCTGATAATTGTCAAGCCAGTTTGCATCATTTGTTGGTGGGGTTGGGGCGGGTTTTTATAAGTTGTCGATGGGTGTCAAATATTTAAGCCAGAAGTTGATATTTAGTGTTATAATAATTATTAACATTAACCTTTTTGTGCAAACAATAGCCCAAATTTCTATTATGACTCAAACAATCGTAAATGTATCAATTCCTTTGACCACAATCATAGAAGCCATCTCTCGTCTGGATTTAGAAGCTAAACATGAACTGTATAACTTACTAGAACAACAAATTCAGGAAGCCGAAGCTAACCTCTCAGAAGTTGATATTTACGATTGGGGCATCAATGGTCAACCCCAAGGAAAACCAGTTGAATATATCCCAGGTTTAGGATTAGCAGTAATTGGAGGTAAAGATGTTCCAGCCTGATTTACTTTCAAGCGGGGATATTATCTTAGTTGCCTTACCCAGTCACATCCCGAGAAGACATGAACAGCAAGGCAACCGACCTGTAATTGTGATTGGATTGCCTTGGGGAGAAGTACGTTATCCAATGTTAATAGTTGTACCTCTGACAACTCAAACCGGATTATGGTCACGCCAAAATCCAAGCCTTTATCCCCGTTTAGAAGCCGGAGTAGGTGGTTTGACTCAATCTTCTGTAATTCTCCTGGATCAATTGCAGAGCATCGATCCTCGTCGAGTTCTAGCTTATTTAGGAACTTTAACACCTGAACAATATATACCAATTCAGTCTGGATTAATGCAGTTGTGCGGATAAGCAAGCATTAATTAAAACGAAATTTGTTGGTTGGGTGGGGGCGGGTTTATATAATTTGTCGATGGGTGTCAAATATCTAGGCGAACCCACCCCTACGGTTCAATTGTTAATTATTCCTGAAATGCGATCGCCATTTTTTTAACAAAATGTAGGTGCGGGTTTCGCAACAATATTCAATACTAACCCCTGGCCGATCTAAACCCGCCTCTCTTAAATGCGATCATAGCTGATCGGTTTTGTCGATGTCCGTGCCAACCCCGTCAACCGCCAATATCCCAAGAAAAAAGAGGGTGGAATTTCCCCCCTCCATGAAGATTGAACCCAGTGTAGTCTTTCCGGTGAAAGCAATACATTATGGATTAATATAAACCACTGCTTTGAGGCAGAGTTTAGTAGGCTAGACCCATACTACGAGTGGTTTCAGCACCGAGATAAACCCGAATACTCAAGAAATCCGTAGGACAGGCAGTTTCACAACGTTTGCAACCGACACAATCTTCGGTGCGGGGAGAGGACGCTACCTGTGCCGCCTTGCAACCATCCCAGGGAACCATCTCTAGGACGTCAGTGGGGCAAGCGCGCACGCATTGGGTACAGCCGATACAGGTATCGTAAATTTTGACTGAATGAGACATTGAATGATTTCTCCAGTAGATATCAAAATGTTACAAGTTCTGCCCTAAGTACAGATTAGAAGTCCAGCTTAATATGAGCGGAATCATCCCATATATTGCATCACAATACCCCAGTGTTTCACTTCCAATACACATAAGGAAATAAAACTTTAAACAATTTGACAATTGAGTGTCTAAACGTGAACTGTCAACTATCGGATTTTTTCCAAAACCGACTTTGTGGAAACAACATGATGGTCTAAACCGAGTTGTTGGGGGTCAATCCCCAGGGCCAAAGCCACTAATTGGGGAAGATGGAGAACGGGTAAACCCAAGGGACGACCGATCACTTTTTCAACTTCCGGTTGACGAGAATCTAAATTCAGATGACACAGGGGACAGGGCGTCACCATACAGTCTGCACCGTTATCCATCGCCTCTTGAATATGGTTTCCCGCCATTTGAAAGGCTGATTCCGTCGCATAACTCGATAGAGGCCAACCGCAACATTGGGTTCTGCCCTGATAATAGACTGGAGTTGCCCCCACAGCCCGAAATAGGTTTTCCATCGATTCCGGTTGATGGGGGTCATCATAGGGCAAATGGGTTTGAGCCCGGAGGAGATAGCAGCCATAAAAGGCAGCACACTTCAAACCCGATAGTTGGCGACGGACTCGGCGTTCAATTTCAGCCAAACCATAATCGGCGACTAAGGCCCAAAGCAGGTGTTTTACTTCCGTTGTCCCTTGATAGGGTGAGCAACCTTCTTTGCTGAGTAACCCATTTACCTTGTCAATATAGGCTGGATCATTTTCCTGAAATTCTTTTAATCGTTCATCAACATGACCAATAACCCCCTGACAGGTGCTGCAATGGGTTAATAAGGGTAAATTTAATTCTTCTGCTAAAGCAATATTCCGGGCATTGACCGTATCTTCCAACAGTCGGGAATCTTCTTTGAAGGTTCCTGAACCGCAGCAAGATGCCTTTTTAAGTTCGATTAGTTCAATACCTAAAGTTTCTGTGAGAACTTTTGTAGACTGATACAGTTCCCGACAAGCACCTTGGGCAACACAGCCCGGAAAATAGGCATATCTCAAGGATGGCATAGAAATCACCGATACTAGGATTTTGGATTCATTAGTAACAAAATAGCAATAAAACGAGAAGATACGAAAGAATTGTTTAAAATAGAGAGTATAAACCAAGTTTCAGCTTTTTTTTTAAACTTAAATACACCATAATACACTATGAAAATTTTAGGTAAAGCGACTTTGACAGGAACCCAAAGATATCGAGAACGCCATCAGCAAGACTGTATCGCTGCTCATTTTCGAGAAGCTAATGATTGGGTTGTAAGTTCCATAGGTATTGGCACTTATTTAGGGGCCGCAGATTCCCGAACTGATGATCGGGTCACTGATGCAATTATCGAGTCAGTTAAAAATGGAATTAACCTAATTGATACGGCAATTAATTATCGCTATATGCGCGCTGAAAGGAGTGTTAGCGATGCTTTATTGGCTTTAATCCGAGATCAAGTTATCTCCAGAGATGAATTAATTATTTGTAGCAAAGGCGGTTTTATTCCCGACCCCGATCGAATTAGTTGGTTTTATTCTCGATATATTGAGAATAGTAGGTTTTCGATTAAACCGGAGGATTTAGTCGCCGAATGTCACTGTTTACACCCGGAATATATTTGGGATCAACTGGAGCGAAGTTTAAATAATTTAGGGTTAGAAACCCTTGATATTTATTATCTTCATAACCCGGAAATGCAATTATCCGAAGTCCCAACAGAAACTTTTTATCACCGTTTAACCCTGGCATTTGAAGTATTAGAAAAAGCCGTTAGTCAAGGGAAAATTAGTAGCTATGGGTTAGCTACTTGGGATGGCTTCCGAGTCCCACCATCCCACCCCAACCATCTGGATTTGGCCACAGCCAAAGCCATCGCATCTCAAGTCGCCCCCAATGGCACGGATCATTTCAAATTCCTTCAGCTACCCCTGAATGCTACGATGCTAGAGGCATTGGTTCAACCCACTCAACAAGTCAAACGAACATGGCTTCCTGTCCTAGAAGCGGCTCAATGTTTGGGTCTATCCGTGATTTCTAGTGCCTCCATCGGTCAGACCAAAGCCGTTGGTCAAATTCCCGATCCCTTGAAAGGAGTTCTGGATCAGATGCCGTTAACGCCGACCCTAAAAGCCCTTCAGTTTACTCGTTCGTGTCCCCAATTACTCACCGCTTTAGTGGGAATGAAAACCATCGATCATGTCACAGAAAATTCTACTTTAACTCGGATTAAACCCCTAGCGACAAAATTCTATAAGGCTTTAGCTACTACCACCAGCACCGAAATATGTTCTTAATCCGATTAGCAGAATTTTTCCCCGCAATAGTTAAAGATTAGTTACGATTTATGATTGAATATTATGTATGATTAAACAATCTTAGTAATAGGGAGATTGGCTCTGACTGATTTGTTCGGTGAAAACTTAGTTTCAACTTCTCCGACCGTTTGGCGTCCACAGCTATCTATCGGTGTTTTTGTGCCGACCGTGAGCCTGGCAAGTATCGTCATGTCTCATTTGCAAAATGATAGCTATATGGCAGTACAGATCCCGTCCGTTGAAGCATTTCTCCAATTCATAGCTCAAGAAAGACATCAACTCGATTGTATTGTTCTTGAGGATAGTCCAGATTTACCCCTTCTGAGTCAGCATCTTCAGGAGCAATCTATATTAGTTCCGGTGGTCATTGTCACCGCCCGACCCCAACCCCCAAAACCTTTACCTTCAACTCAAAAAACGGATACTTCTGATACTTGCAAGTCTGGAGAAAATGCCTCGGATTATTTTTACCACCGTACCGAGGTGTGCATTAGAGAGGAGCAACTGAATCAGGTTTCAGGTTATATTGACCAAGCTATTAGTCAGTTTATTACCCATACAATTACCGCTCGCCTCACCGAACAGTCTTCGAGTGGTAATGCTCCTACGGAGTTAACAAACTTTATTATTCGTCAACAACGTCGTCTAGTCAGTAAACTCCATGAGAGATTGGGATATCTGGGTGTTTATTATAAAAGAAGTCCCCAGAATTTTATTCGTAATCTTGCTCCTACCGAACGACAGGAATTTATTGATCAGTTAAAAACAAAATATCGCCAAATTGTTCTGAGTTATTTTTCCGGCGATCAAAGTTTAAATAATAAGATTGATGAATATGTAAACTTGGCTTTTTTTGCTGATGTTCCAGTTACCCGAATTGTGGAAATTCACATGGAATTAATGGATAATTTTTCTAAACAGCTTAAATTGGAAGGGAGAAGCGAAGATGTTTTATTAGACTACCGATTGACCTTAATTGATACGATTGCCCATTTATGCGAAATGTATCGTCGCTCAATTCCTAGAGATTCTTAATTGACAAACTATTTCATATTCATAATATAAAACAAAAGCAATCTTTAAGTATAAAGGTTGCTTTGTTTAGACATATTAAATTCAGTTCAGAAACACTGAAGATTGCAGAGAAACTGGAGTAGTTGAAATGAGGTCAAGCCCTCGGTCTGTTAGTGTGTCTCGGCTACATCCATCGCTGGACTTCGACCTAACACCTATAAACGGGTGTTCTGCCCGTGACCTTACCCACAAAAAGTGGTGAGAGCAATCATCTTGAGGTGGGCTTCCCACTTAGATGCTTTCAGCGGTTATCCCCTCCGCACATAGCTACCCTGCGTTTACCGTTGGCAC
>MNYZ01000059.1 GCA_001873365.1 Oscillatoriales cyanobacterium CG2_30_40_61
ATTGGGGCAACCACGGGGGGATGGGGGCAACCACGGGGGGATGGCCCCTACAAAGAATGAAACAGCCCTGGGTAATGGGTAATGGGTTAACTGAATGCCAAAAGCCCGGAAATTTATTTCTGGGTGTAGAGACTTTGCATGCAACGTCTCTACACCCGGGCTATAATTAGGTGTTGTCAGTTGAAGTTGACTGCTTAGGGGCGCAAAATTAGGGCAACTTCCTTAGCAAAATAGGTAAGAATTAAATCTGCCCCGGCTCGTTTAATGCTGGTGAGGGTTTCTAACATAACTTTTTTCTCATCAATCCAACCCATTTGTCCGGCGGCTTTAATCATGGCATATTCCCCACTGACGTTATAGGCCGCCACGGGTAAATCCGTTGACGAGCGCAACAGATGAATAATATCTAAATAGGCCAAAGCGGGTTTAACCATAACAATATCAGCCCCTTCAGCTTCATCTAAAGCCAATTCTGTTAAGGCTTCTCGGGAGTTGGCCGGGTTCATTTGATAGGTTTTTTTATCCCCAAATTTCGGGGCCGAATCCAAGGCATCCCGAAACGGGCCATAATAGGCCGAGGCATACTTAGCGGTATAGGCCAAAATCGCTACCTGAGTATATCCCGCCTCATCTAACCCCTGACGAATAGCCCCAATTCGACCATCCATCATATCCGAAGGTGCGACGATATCAGCCCCAGCCTGGGCATAGGAAATCGCCTGTTTAACTAAAACTGCGACGGTTTGATCATTGAGAATTTCCCCATCATCGCTGACAATCCCATCATGTCCCTTACTTGAAAAAGGATCAAGAGCAATATCCGTGATGATCATAATCTCAGGAATTGCCTGTTTAATCGCCCTAACAGTACGCTGAATTAGGCCGTCCGGGTTGTAACTTTCAGTTCCGGCGTTATCTTTTTTTTCTTCCGCAACCAAGGGAAATAAAGCGATCGCGGGGATACCCAACTCCCAGGCTTCATTAACTTCTTTTAACAGTAAATCTAAGGTATAACGGTAACTTCCAGGCATAGAAGAAACCTCAACCTTTTGATTTTCCCCCTCCATGATAAACAGAGGATAAATTAAGTCATTGACCGTAAGCTGGGTTTCCGTGACCATCCGCCGTAGGGCATCGGTGCGACGCAGACGGCGGGGACGTTGAACCAGATTTAAGGCATTTTTATGAGATTCTGAAGACATAAGAAACCGGGTAAAAATATTTTTAGTAAAGACCAATGGTTAATTATCCCATTTGGGTGGGTTCTGGATCTCCCTAAGTTGTTAATAAATGTAACGATTTTAAAAAAATAGCAAAATTCCTAGGACTGCAACAGTCTAGTTAACAAATCAGCCTACAATGACTCCAAGAGTGTCTATTGCCTTTTTTATTTATGATTAGCAACTTATATATTACTAGCATTGAACCCGATAGCGGTAAATCCTTAATTCTGTTAGGAATCATGGAATTACTCTCGAAACGCATCCGACGGTTAGGATTTTTCCGGCCGATTATTCAGGCGGGAACTCAACTAGATAATGATATTGAACTAATTCGTAGTCGCTATCATTTGGAGTTTCCCTATCAAGATTATTATGGCGTAACCCATGAAGAAACCTGGACTTTAATTGCAGAAGGACAGTTTGAAGAAATCCTGAAACGGATTATTGAGAAATATAAAGATTTAGAAGAAAAATGTGATTTTATTGTCTGTGAAGGCACGGATTTTACTGATATTATTTCTGCTTTTGAATTTAACTTTAATGCCGAAATTGCTAATCAACTCGACGCACCGATTTTATTGGTAGCAAATGGACAGGGAAAAAGTCAAGAAGAGTTGATTAGTAGTGTTAAAAGTGAACGGAAAGCCTTTATAGAAAAGGATTTAACCCTGGTAGCAACCATAGTTAATCGGATTTCTCCCGAACAATTTAAATCCGTTTTTCAAGAATTAGCAAAAATTTGGTCTTATGATGATCCAGTTTTTACTTTACCAGAAATAGAAGCTCTTTCTAAACCCACCGTAGGGGAAATTGTGACTGCCCTTCAGGGTAAATTTGTCCATGGCGATCCCGAACAATTAAAACAGGAAGTATTATCATTTAAAGTGGCAGCGATGCACGTGCCTGATTTTCTTGATCATATTCGAGAAGGTTGTTTAATTATTACCCCAGGCGATCGGGCTGATATTATTTTAGCTTGTTTAGCGTCGGCTTTTTCAGAAACTTACCCGAATATTGCCGGAATTATTTTAACCGGGGGGTTGGAATTGCCACCCTCTGTGCAAAAACTAATTCAAGGGTTTAAAAAATGGACAGTGCCGATGTTTACGGTAGAAAGCGATACCTACAATACCGCCACCATCATTAATAATATTCACTCAAAAATCACCCCCGATAATGAACGAAAAATTGCCTCAGCTTTAGGACTATTTGAAAATCATATTGATAGCTCTAAAATTGAAAAACGGATTGCTTTATCCCATTCTTACCGAATTACTCCGATTATGTTCGAGTATCAACTGGTAGCCCGAGCTAAGAAACAACGTCAACATATTGTCTTACCCGAAGGCACAGAAGAACGGATTTTAAAAGCCAGTGAAATTCTATTAAGACGAGGAATTGTCGATATTACTTTATTAGGAAGTCCCGAAGAAATTAGAGAAAAAGCAACTTCACTGGGCTTAAAATTAGAAGGGGTAAATATTGTTAATCCCATGACCTCTCCTTGGCATGAAGACTATGCTCAAACCTATTATCAACTGCGAAAACATAAGGGAATTACGGAAGATTGTGCCCTAGATGTGATGCACGATTTGAGTTATTTTGGCACAATGATGGTCTATAAAGGCATGGCTGATGGCATGGTTTCCGGGGCTGTTCATACCACCGGACATACGATTCGTCCGGCCTTAGAATTTATCAAAACTCAACCGGGATGTTCGATTGTTTCTAGTGTGTTTTTTATGTGTTTAGAAGACCGGGTTTTAGTCTATGGAGATTGTGCAGTAAATCCCAATCCTAACCCCCAACAATTAGCCGATATTGCGATTACTTCCGCTTTAACTGCCGAACAATTTGGAGTTGAACCTTTAGTCGCAATGTTATCCTATTCTACTGGAGAATCAGGACAGGGAAAAGATGTGGATAAAGTTCGAGAGGCTACCCTAATTGCCCGTCAATTACGCCCTGATTTAAAAATAGAAGGCCCCATCCAATATGATGCGGCTGTTGATGAAGGGGTAGCTCAAACTAAACTACCAGGAAGCGAAGTAGCTGGACACGCAACAGTATTTATTTTCCCCGATTTAAACACCGGAAATAATACTTATAAAGCCGTACAAAGGTCTGCGAATGCTGTTGCCATTGGCCCGGTTTTACAAGGGTTAAATAAACCAGTTAATGATTTAAGTCGGGGCTGTACGATTACCGATATTGTCAATACCGTTGCCATTACCGCCATTCAAGCCCAGGGTATGAACTCTGGCGATGGGGGGGGTGAGGTTTCAATGGGCTAATTCCTGGTTTGATTTGTGCAGGGGATGATTATGCTTAATCCTCTAGAGAAAAGTATAATAGAGTATTCAATCTCAAGGAAAAACAATGACTGAAAAATGGGGAGTTGATGTTAAAGTATGGGGGAGGAGGTCACGAAAACGCCGGAACTTGCCAAATTGATAATACTAAAGCTCCGGAAATTTTACAGGAATTAATCAGTAAAATTAATCAAGACGGTTGATTTTTAGGGTCTGATTTATTGGGCTGTTTCATGTTTTAAAATTATAACCTAGTTTTTGGCGATAACATTTGAAACAGGGCAGCTATAGCAAGAGGCAAGAGGCAATGGACAATGGTCAGAAAGTCTTAATATAATTAGGTTTGAAGGTCTGGTTGATGTCCTAACTCTCTTGACTACTGCTATATCTGGATTTTCCATATTTTTAGAAATAAGATCGCAAATTATGACTAAAGTTAAAAAAATCAAACGTCTTTTTTTATTGGGATTAATCTCATTTTTAATCGTCATTTTACAATTATCTCAGGTGCAGGCTCAGGAGGTTTATTTCTCCCAATTCACAGAAGATTTAGTCACAGAAGAAGTTACCCAACCCCCCAGGGAGCGATTGATTCAAGACAGTAAAAAATCAGAAGGTTTATTTACTGTTTATCATCATAAATCGGGTAAGGTTTATTTAGAATTAAAACCCGAACAGTTAAACCAAGATTTTTTATGTTTTGTTACCTTAGAATCAGGGCTGGGAGCATCGGGAATTTTTAGTGGATATCATCTCAGAGATATTTTATTTCAATTCCGTTATCTACAGAATAAAATTCAATTTGTTGTTCCTAATATTAATTTTCGTACCCAGGAAAATGATCCTCAAATTGCTTCTTTAAATCGTTCCTTAAGTGAATCTGTTTTAAAAGTTTTACCGATTTTAACTATTGATCCTCAAAGCAAAAATATATTAATTGAAATTGGTGATTTATTCAATGGAGAAGGAGATTTACCGGGATTAATGCTGCAATTTTCATCGGTTTTAAAAAATCATTATATGATTGATCCTAGTAAATCATATATTTCTGAAATTCAAACCTTTCCAGAAAATGTTGAAATTGAATCGGTATTTGGATTTTCTTTAGAACCCTATGCCGATCAACAATATATTTCTACTTTACCCGATAACCGCAGCTTTAATTTAAAAGTTCGTTATAGTTTATTAGCCGTTCCCTACCGTAATAATTATCGTCCTCGGTTAGCCGATGAACGAGTTGGATATTTTACAACAACCTATAGAAATCTATCCAAACAGAATGAAACCGCGGCGACAGTTCGTTATATTAATCGCTGGAATTTACAAAAACAAGACCCCAATGCTGATTTTTCTCCTCCAGTGAAACCGATTAAATTTTGGATTGAAAATACTGTTCCTTTAAACTATAGAGAAGCCATTAGAGAGGGGATTTTATTTTGGAATCAAGCCTTTGAAAAACTGGGATTTATCAATGCCATTCAAGTCGAACAAATGCCCGACAATGCCCCTTGGAACCCCGCAGATGTTCGTTATAATACCATTCGTTGGTCTACCTCCTTTAATGCTGAATTTGCTGGTTATGGCCCTATTCATATTAACCCTTTAACCGGAGAAATTTTAGATGCAGATATTATCATAGAAAGTAATCTGATCAGAGAGTTACCAAATCAAATAGATTCATTTTTAGATGGAAATAATTCTAATACTCCTGAATTAAGTTCAGCCAATCAACTATGCCCCATGGGATTATCTGCCTATGCGATCGCTGATCAATCTCAATCTGAACAAAATCAAAAACCTCGATCTAATTCCACCAATGAGTTATGCTTTTATCGGGCAGCAAATCAACAATTGACCCTAGGAAAAACAGCCCTATCTCTTTTAGGAAATGTCATGGCTAATAGCCCGAAAATGGAAATTTATACTCAGCAATATTTACGATCTTTAATTGCCCATGAAGTCGGACATACCCTGGGATTAAGACATAATTTTCAGGGGAGTACCTTCCTATCTCCAGAGGAATTAAATAATCCTGAAATTACCCAGACCCAGGGATTAGTAAGTTCAATTATGGATTATGTTCCGGTTAATTTAGCTCCCCAAGGAACAACCCAGGGAGATTATTTTCCCACCCAAATAGGGCCCTATGATCAATGGGTAATTCAATACGGTTATCAACCCATAGTTAGTACAACGCCCCAGGGAGAATGGCAAAAACTACAGGAGATTGCTAAACGATCAATTGAACCACAATTAGCCTATGGAACCGATGAAGACCTATGGGATTTTATTGATCCGGCAACTAATACAACAGATTTAAGTAATAATATGTTGCAATATTCCCAATGGCAATTTGATAATGCTATTCAGATGTGGAAACGCTTAGAAAAATATACCCCACCTTCGGGAGAAGGGTCTAATAAAATGCTGAGAATGTTCAACACAATTTTTAACTATTATACCCTTCAAACCACAACTTTAATGCTTTATATAGGAGGACAATCTTTTACTCGAATACCGGGGGGAGGAGCCAGCAGTCGTTTACCTTTTGAACCAATTCCTATTGAAAAACAACGCCAAGCTTTAAAACTCTTAGAAACCTATGTTTTTAATGATCGGATCTTTAATTTTTCTCCTAATTTATTAAACCAATTAGCCCCCGCCCGTTGGTTAGACTGGGCAAATCCCGATCAGGATAGTGACTTGGGTTATCCTATTTTTAGTCAAATCAGTAGGTTTCAACGTTCTATTTTAAGAAGTGTATTATCTCCAACTCGCTTATTTAGATTGAGAGAGTTAGAATTAAAAACAACAGCAAATAATGCTCTCACCCTACCCGAATTATTTGAAACCTTACAAAATGGAATCTGGACGGAAATTTTAGCCCCGAATGGAACCATGGAAATTTCTAGTATTCGGCGTTCTTTACAACGGGAACATTTAGATATTTTAAGTAATATGGTATTAGGAAAAATTGCGATTCCTGAAGATGCCGAAACCCTAGCTTGGTATCAGCTTAAACAGTTGAATAATCAGTTAGCAAACACCTTAAAACGGAATAAAAATAGGATGAATGCTTATACCTTAGCCCATGTAGAACAAACTAATAATCGGATTCAGAAAGTCTTAGAATCCGAGGTAATATCGTACTAACTTTGGATTTAATTAACAGGTGATACCGGGGCAGAAAATACAACTTCAAATCAACCTCTATCTATTCCTGAACTTGAAAATTTAGGAAATATTTATTTCAGTCAAAAACAATTTTAAAAAGCGATTTATGTTAAAATTAGAATAGGAGTACCCGGCGATCGCAAATTTAAAAACGGTTATTAATTTTATTTATACCTGCTATTTCTAGTCTTTTTTGTTGCGGTGTTGCCTATTTTCTTTGTGTTTTCCCCTTGCCTTGAGTTGCCAATTAATGCTATAGGATGACAGGACGTTCTAATCTGCTAAAGAATCTAACACCAATGGACAAAAAACTTGCTATTTCTCTCTTGAGTCTTCTTTTTACCGTTAGTTTTCCCCTCTCGGTTTGGGCTGAAACCGTATTAGAAAAAGTCAATCGCACCGGGGTACTAACGGCCGGGGTGAGGACAGATGCGGTTCCCTTTGGTTATACGGACAAAAATAATAGTTTGCAAGGGTATTCCGTTGATTTAATTAAATTGATTCAACAGCGCCTAGAAAAACAACTGAATAAACCAATTAAATTAGAATTAAAAACCGTTACCTTAAAAAATCGATTTGAACAGGTAGAAAAAGGTCAATTAGATATTGTCTGTGAGGCCACCAGTATTACCTCAGAACGAGAACAACAGGTTGATTTTTCTACGCCCTATTTTACCTCGGGGATTCAACTTTTAGCTAGGGAAGCGGATGCAGAACGTTTAAACCCAACCCGAACTTCCGAAACCCAATTACAAACAATCCGAGAAAATAATATTACCGTGGGATTTTTATTGGGGACAACCACCGATGATCAATTCCGTCCGGTTTATCCCGAAGCAAAATGGCAAGTTGTGGGGAGTCGTACCGATGGAATTCGTCGATTAAAAGCCGAAGAAATTGATTTAGTTGCTAGTGATGGGATTCTTTTATTAGGTGAATTATGGCGACAAGGACTAGACTTTAAACAGTTTCGTTTAGTCCCAGAACAACCTCTAACCTTTGAAAATTACGGTTGTATTTTACCTAAAAATAGTGCTCAATGGGGAAATTTAGTTAATCAAACAATTACCAGCGAAGCCAATACTCAACTCTGGAATAAATGGTTTGATCCGAAAACCGGGCGTTTTCCTTATCAACGGTTTCAAACCAGTACAAAACCTTAACAAAAACAGAACTACAGGTTGTTATTCCTGTAGTCCTGTTTTGGGGTTTTAAGAGTAATTGATAATTCCTATTCAACCACATGAATCAAACCTCGTTGCAGACGCTCAAAAATTTTATCAATATAGGAATGTTCTTCTGAAGTTAATCCGTCTTTGGAGAGTAATAACGACATTAATAACCGTTGGTTATTGCGGGTAATTTTTCGAGAACAAAAAATTTGATTAACCAACTTTTCGACACTAATAGAGGGTTCCGTTATTAACATGGTTAGCACCTACAACCTAATGGCTTCCGATCTTAATTATCCCTTTAATTTCTCATTTTGCCTGTGATACAACAACTCAAATCAGTGTGATTAAACTCACTTTTTAAGTGTGATTTTGATCAACTTAACCCAAATAGAGATAAAATGGAAAGTCCGTATGGAAACCGTAGCAATTACCCAGACAATATTTTATCATAGCTACAATCCCCTTTTGGTCTGTCCTATGAAACAGAAAATTGTAGCTGGTGTTGCGCTGTGGGTGGCACTCAGTCCCCTAACTCCAGCACAGGCCGAAAACTTACAACAGACTCAACAACTTTTGTCAACCAAACAATGTCAAAATTGTGACCTCAGTGGTGCGGGTTTGGTGCTGGCTAACTTAGTTGGTGCTAACCTGAATGGGGCTAACCTGGTGGGAGCCAATCTCAGCCGAGCTAACCTCACCGGAGCCGATCTACAGGGGGCTAACCTGGCTGGGGCGAGTTTATTTGGAGCCAACTTAACCGGAGCCAACTTAACCGGAGCCAACCTCAACGGCACAGATTTAAGAAGTTCCTATCTCAGTAATGCGATTTTAGATGCTAAAAGTATTAATAATGCTCAGTTAGTCGGTGTGGTGGGACTTCCGGCAAGTGTGGGCGATGCCGAGGACTTTTACCGTCTGGGAGTCGGTGAAGCCAAGGCAGGTAATTATGTAAACGCTATTGATTTTTATAACCAAGCATTGAGATTAGACGAAAAATTAGCCGCCGCCTATTTTGCTCGCAGTATGGCACTGGCGGATTTAGGAAATTTAACCGGGGCCCTCGCTGACGCCAAACAAGCCGAACAACTCTATAAAACCTTAAATTCTCCAGAGGGTGAACAAGTTGCTCTCCAGTTAGTTGAAACCTTGGAATATCGACTGAATCCCGAGGAAAATAAGCCTCGCGGTGGATTTATGGGAATGTTAGAATCGGCGGCTCCAATGTTATTAAGGTTACTGTTTTAATTAATAAAAAAATTACAGGAGGGCATCAATAAATGGGCGATCGCAAAAAGAAATCCTTATGGAATTCTATTAGTCAAAAAGCCGCCGCATCCAGTCAATCTTTAACGGAAAAAGCGACGGAAGCCGCTAAACATTCTATATCTAATGCCGGAGAAGCTATAACTCATAAAGCGACTGAAGCCGGAAAAACCCTGCGAGATACGGCAACCCATTCTGTGGAATCTACTTGGAAAAAAGGTCAAGATTGGATCGATCATTTCGGCTTGGAATTAGAAGAACCTTTATCGAATCCCCAGGGAATTGATTGCAGTTTAGATGAACTTTATCATATTTTTATTAGCTATCAAACGGCTGATCAAGGAGGCAGTCAAACCGTTACTTTAAAAAATGGCAAAAGTTATACGGTTAGAATTCCGCCTCACCGCACAGAAGGATCAAATTTACGTCTGAAAGGATGTGGAATTAGGGGAAATGATGCCTTTGTAGTCTTGCATAGTTTTTATGGTTCAGAATTGAATTTGGATCGACAAGTCAATCGTTTAATTAATCAATTTTCTCTCTATGAACAAACTAAAATTAGATGTTTAGAAGCCTATAATCGCTTAAATAATGGACAGGCGACCCAAGATTTTACCGCCTTAGATTTATTGGATTATTTGGTGCTAACTTCTAAACTTTATTCTGATATCGGTCAACGTTATATTATTGCCAGTCACCATTCCCGTTGTTTGAGCTTAGAACATTGCTTAGAAAAAGCCTTAGAAACATCGGAGTTAGACCTAGAGGAAAAAATTAAATTAAAAGGAACCTATCAATATGTCCGGTCAGGGGAAGCGGTTCCCGATTTAGTTGCTTTAACAAATATTGATACGATTATTCTCAATTCTGCCCTAAAATCTAACTTAAAAAAATACTATTTACGCGCCAGTGTCACCGCCAGGGTTTTAACTTTAGATATTCTGATTATTAATACGATTTATAATCAACCCCAGTTATCTGAATCCGATAAAAAACGCTATGCGAAAACCTATATTCAACTGCGCGAAGGGAAAACTATTGTCGATGCTTTAACCCTGATCAGTTTAGATGAATGGATGATTAATGCTGAAATTCCAGTCATGGGAAAAGTGATTTATCAATTAATTCGTCAACCGGATTTTGCCTTAAATAATGAGTTTGATGATGATGATTATTTAGAATCCTTTAAAACTATTCAAACAACCATGCAATCTATTTTAGAAAAGCATCAAGATGATCCGGTAACGGATATTCAACGGATTGATATTGCTGAGGTCAAAATTGATCGATTAGCCGAAAAATCCTATAATTCTGTTTCTCGGGGCGGTTTGGGGTTATTATCAGGAAATGTGATTATAAAAGGAGCGATTCCTTTAATGGAAATGACCGCTCGCGTGGCGATCGCAGAAACAGCACAAAAGTCAATTTCTGATAAAATTAAATTAGGAATTACCTCGGTTTCAGAAACTAGAAATCCCTCCACGGCGATCGGAAGTAATTGGATGGCGGTGGGGTCTTTTGGAGAGGGGAAAAAACCTATTGATCATTTATTCGGTGCGGCATTTTATCGAACAATCATGGGTGAAATAGACGGGGTAAGTGGGTTGGCTGAAGCGGCTAGTAATAAACCGATTCATCAAGGGTTAGGACTGCTAAAATTATTAAAGGGACAACCGGATAAACAACCGATTATTAAGGATTTAGAAACTAGAATGTATCGTTAAACCTTTAACGGTAGAATGGAATGGTTTAAAGATTAAATTGGATGATCTCTCATGACTTCAGAAGCTAATATATCAACGGAATCAACCACGGGCGCGGATGCAATTGATGTGGCGATCGCCAAGGGAATTGACTTTGATGGTACACCGATTCCTCCGGTGAAGTTGGATCTTTACCATCGAGTTATGGGCTTAGAAGCCGGACGTCAACGCAGTGGTGTGAGTAATACGATGCGCTCTCGAATTGTGCGCATTGGTGCTAAACATATTGCGGAAACTGAACTAAATCAATTATTAATTGATGCGGGATTTGCTGGGTTAAAAGAAAAGGAAATCTTGTTTTATTATGGGGCTAAATAGTTAGTAAAAAAGTAGTTAATTTCATCTTTATTGATGAATCAACTAGATTTACTCCTCCCATAAAAGAGCGATCGCAAATCTAACTAATTCCCCCATCAACGAAACTCTCTCCGTAGGAGTTGCGACCTGTTCCCAACGGAATAAATTCTCCTTAAATAGAGGTTCCCGTTGGGCACGTTGCACAATCCCTTGAATAATTACTTGATGCTGAAGATCCTCAAGTTCCACACCATTTTTAGCTAGAAAATCTAATAATCTCTGGACACTGACCACAAATTTTTCTGGTTCTTGCGATCGCAAAATCCCTTGAATTTGACGAGAAACCTCTTGATATAAAGTTTGATTATTATTCTCCTCAATTATAGCAGTAGACATCACCGCTTCAGGAATTGCCTGCAAATCTACCGCCGCATTAAAAATAGGAACCTCTAAACTTAATAACCCCAAAATATCCGATCGCTTCTGTAAAAGTGTTTGCTTCATGGAAGGATAGGAATTTAAAATATGTTGACTCATAAGTTTAGCATTAACTAAATGATTAGCCCTAACCTGAAGTAAAAAACTATCCGGTTGAGTTTCAAATCCTTGAATGATTAACTCCAGTTCAGGACTCTCCTGTTCTACCTTCACCAAAGTATAAACCAACGCTTCCCAATGGGGATATTCCGTAAATTCTACCGGAATTAACTGGCTATCTTCCGGGGAATCCTGGGCTAATTCTCCAGGTAAAAAATTCCGATCACTCGGATAACGATTTTTAGGTTTTTTATTAGTATAATCAAAATCAGTATAAACATATTCACACTCTACTTTATTCAGTTCAACATCTGATTTTTCCCAATTATGAATACAACAACCCGTTAAATTAGCCCCCTCTAAATTTGTTCTAATTAAATGACTCTCAATTAATAAAGCATCCCGCAAATCCGCTTCACTCAAAATCGCATCAACCAAATAAGCCCCGCTTAAATCCGCGCGCCGAAGGTTTGATCCTCTCAAATTTGCTGCGGTTAAATTTGACCAAAGTAGATAAACTTCCTCTAAATTTGCCCGTAATAAATAGGCTTTTTTAAAACTGGTTTTTAATAAATAAGCTCCGGTTAAATTTCCTCGACTTAAATCCGCACCATCAAGCACCGCATCGGTTAAATCAGCCCCCGTTAATACCACTCGGTGCATATCCGCCTCGGTCAAATTTGCCGATCGCAAAGTCGCACCATTTAAGTCAGCTTCTGTTAAATTAGATTTAGTCAGAATTGCATCTTTTAAATTGGCACTGGTTAATCGAGATTCTCGTAAATTCGCCCCGGTTAAATTCGCCGCCACTAAACTCGCCCCAGTTAAATTCGCCTCCATTAATTCCGCACCAATTAATAAAGTATGATTTAATTTTGCTTGTTCTAAATTAATTTGATCTAATTTCGCGCCCGTTAAATCACTATTACTTAAATCGGCTTCGATCAAAACCGCCCAATTCAAATCCGCTTGTTTTAATGTCGCAAATCGTAAGTCCGCTTTGGTGAGATTAGCGCCACTCAAATTGCTTTGATTCAGATTACTTTGGGTTAATACCGTATTGCGTAAATCAGCCCGCCGAAAACACACTCCTACTAATTGAGTTTTGTTTAATACCGCCCAACTGAGGTTAATCCCTGTCAGATTCGCTCCCGTGAGGTTAATCTCTTGTAAATTGACACCGCTTAGATTTACCCCGCTTAAATCAATATAGGTAAAATTGCGCTCTCCCGCTTGATACCGATCTAAAAACTCTTGTCTGTTCATGGGACAGCTTGAAAAAAAAGCAGAAAAGGGTTAATCAACAGTCTACCTTGTTTTTTCTGGTAGTAATGGGAGTGATTTGCTGGCCTGGACTAGAGGGGGGTCAAGTCTCTAGGATCATAGCCAGATTTGCTATAACCAAAAAATTTTCACTTCTCCCCTAGACAGACTCAAAATGATCTGTTACAATATTTAATTGTGGCTACTGGAGAGGTGGCTGAGCGGTCGAAAGCGACAGATTGCTAATCTGTTGTACGGCAGGTAACTCCGTACCGAGGGTTCGAATCCCTCCCTCTCCGTTGATATGAGAAACCGGGTTTCTTTTTCCCTGTGTAATTACTCAAACCCTAAATTTTTGCCAGAAACCCAGTTTCTTTACCGAGGATAAAGCCAATCTTGGATTTCCTGGGTTAACCAGGCGCATTCTTCCGCAATAAATAGTTCACCAATAGTGTGAGTTCCCGAAGTTGTCCGAATCACTACATCATATTTAGATTGTTTTTTTTCCATAAAAACACCGATAATGTTTCCGATGGAACCCGATTGTAAACTATATTTAATTCCCCGGGATTTTTTTAAAATTATGAACTGGAAATGATCAAATTCAATCAAGGTTTTTTCATCGATAAAGAAAAATATCCATAATAATATGAAACTCCCTAGAATTGAACATAAAAACAAAAATAAAACCGGATTTGTAAAAAATATAGGTACTAACATCGGAACTAATAATCCGATACAATATAAAATAAATAAATGGGAACAGCCCATTTCCATTTGTAATAATTTTGTAAACCCCTTCGGGGGTAAATATATCTCTAAGGTTTCGGATGTTTTGTGTAGATAAATTAAACATATTTAATTGTATGCGTAAGTCCTGTCTTACACTAATAACTGATTACTGACAACTGAGTAATGTGATGAAACAGGTTCCTTCCATTGTAGTCCGATTTCTCCTTACCCTTACAATCGCTGGTTTCGGATGGTATGCTCTGGCCGCATCGGTACGCATACAAGCCGCACCGTCCCCCAATCTCCCGGACGCCTCCACTCCTCGTCCGTCTTCCGTCCCTAAACCGCCTCAACCTGCATCCCCTCAACCGATTATTGAACCCCAACCCGAAGCCCTACGCAATAAACAGCGTATTGTGGTAGTTGGAGATAGTATTACCCAAAGTGGAGGACAATATGGCGGTTATGTCTGGTTATTACAACGCTATTTGAATCTACTATATCCTAATCAACCCGTTGAAATCATCAGTTCAGGTGTTTCTGGGAATACTTCAAGCCAACTGAATCAACGATTTAAACAGGATGTTTTAGATAAAAAACCCGATTTAATTACGATTAATATTGGGGTGAATGATGTTTTACAAAGTTTTCAAACTCCGACGACCGCCAGACCGAATATTCCCACCCCCCAAGAATATCGACAAAATTTAACCGCAATGGTACAGATGGCAACCTCAAAAGCTATTCCGGTTTTATTATTATCACCTACTATTATTCAGGAAGATTTAAGTAGTCGAGAAAATCAACGCATGGCAGAATATATCGCGGTAATGCGGGATGTTGCCCTGCAATATCGCTGTCAATTTATTGACTTAAATATTCCCTTTCGTCATGTCATTATCACCTATCAACGTTATGGGGGACAGGGACAAAATCTATTAACTCGGGATGGGATTCACCCGAATATTGCCGGACATCAAATTATTGCCTATAATATTCTTAAAGGTTGGGGTGTGCCTGAACCTAAAATCCAAAGTTTAAAAGTTAGTAATTAATTTAATCCTCTATAGCAATTCTTATCGCTGTTCATAACCCGGGTTAGGGTATCACCCCCAGCACGAGTAATTCCCCCTTTTTGGGAATAGTTGAGAATTGTTAATTTTAATCGGGCACTATCCAATGATGCTAATTTACGCGATAATCAATAACGTCTGAAATTCTTCCATCAATTCAGAGGTTTAACTTAAAACATCGAAATTCAGTTATTGCCATTATCGTTTATTTTTGTCAGACCCTAAAGTTATAGCATCTATTACTGAATATGAAATTACAAGACATTTTAGGAACCGAACAACGTTATGATGTGAATGCGATCGCATCGGATCAAGACTTAACCCGCCAAATTCAAGTAATTTTAATTAATTTGACCTTACTTGACCCCCCAGCCGATGGCAGCTTTGGGCAGAAATCCACCGCCGCCCTGCATCGGTTTCAAACCTTAATGGAATGTGAGGAACCCGGATTTTTAGGGGCGAAAACCGCCAAAAAATTAATTGAAACCAAACGGGAACAACTTCCCACCGATATTCCGGTTCTTAAAATTACCAAAGAAACAATTTTAAAACTCAGACCCGTAACATCTTCCCAATTAACTGAAGCTGAGAAAAAAGGCGTAAAAGCGGGTCAAGAATTCAAACTTCTTGCTTATGAACCCCTGCGCGGCCATATTAGAGTTGCCTTTCGGGGAAATGAATTTGGGGAACAATCAATTTGGTATGTATTTGACCAACACGCTGAAATTTATCAAGGGAAAAATTTAGTTTATCCTAAACCCCGTCCTAAAAGTATCAAACTGGCTAATTTTCCCTATAAATCTCAACTGGATAACTTTTATAATCCCACCGGGTCTTGTAATGTCACTTCCATCGCCATGTGTTTGCAATATTTAGGCATTCCTCGGCGTACCAGTGGCGGTCAATTTGAAGATGAACTCTATGAATATGCGATCAAAAAAGGTTATAGTCGCTGGAGTCCCTATGATTTAGCCAAAATTGTTAAAGATTATGGGGCTAAAGATTACTTTTCCGAGCGGACAACCCTAGAGGAATTACAAGACTGGTTAGCTGAGGGGAAACCGGCCGTGCTTCACGGTTATTTTACCGCCTTTGGTCATGTTATGCCCGTAGTCGGTTATGACGAAAAAGGCTTACTGGTACATGATCCCTATGGGGAATGGTTTCCCTCGGGATATCGCACGGATTTGAATGGCGCTTATTTACCCTATTCCTACAATTTAATCCGTCGAGTTTGTATGCCCGATGGGGATTTTTGGGTACATTTTATTACTACTTAAAGTAAAAACCCGGTTTCTCAAACAAACCGGGTTTTTGTTCCTAGGTCTTAATTAAACTGAAATTTGATTACGGATATGTTCTAAATAAAATTTAGCCCCTCGGTCAATAGGATTCAAGGTTAAACAGGCTTCAAACGCTTTCAGGGATTCCTGATAATTTTCAATATTATAAAGAGAAACCGCTTCTTCAAATAGGGCTTTAGTAGCTAATTTTCCGGCTTTAATTTTAGGTAAATCGGCATCAAAAACTTCAAAAACAGACACCATTTCGGATTTGCCTTTAACATTAACTCGACCCATTAACCGAATGCCATAAACACTTGGATCTTTTAAGGCATTTAAAGTATATTCAGAAATCAATAAAGGCACACCAAAATATTTTGTTAACCCTTCAATTCGAGAGGCTAAATTCACCGCATCACTAATCACCGTACTATCCATGCGATTTTCTCCGCCCACGGTTCCTAACATTAAAAATCCCGTATTAATCCCAATTCCAATCGACACTTTCGGGCGGTCGGGTCGGCTTCTGGTACTATTATATTCAGCCAGTTCTTTTAACATAGTAATTCCCGCTTGAATCCCATCATCCGCACCCCCATTAAATAACGCCATAATCGCATCGCCAATATATTTATCAATAAACCCTCGATGTTGGGTAATTGCCGGTTCCATCCGCGAAAGATAGGAATTAATAAATTTGAAATTATCTTCCGGGGTCATCTTTTCTGAAAGGGCTGTAAAGTCTCGAATATCGGAAAACAAAATCGACATTTCCTGTTGTACACCTTCCCCCAACTTGACATCGGCAATACTATTATAACCTAGGAGAGATAGAAATTGTTGAGGAACAAAACGAGTGGCGGCTTCGGTTAATTCTAACTGAGTTTGAATAGCAACCTCTAAATTACTATTGACTTCAAATAGTTCCTCAATAAACTCTTGGCGCTCAACTTCCGCTTTTTTTCTTTCGGTAATATCAGCAATAAATCCTTGATAATAAAGTAAATTTTCCTCGCGATCAAAAACAGGTTGAGCACTGGCAGAAATCCAAATTTTTTGATGATCCGCTCGATAAATTTGAAATTCAAAATTAGAAAGCGTTTCCTGTTCCTGCATTAAATTAATAAATTCTATGTGACGTTCCGGTTGTACATATAAAGAATAACTTGAATCCTGTAGAATATCCATCAAAGCCGGGGGAGAATCATAACCATAAATCCGAGCCATGGCTGGATTAACATTAATATAAGAATGTTCAGGATGATATTGAAAAATCCCTTCTAAGGCATTTTCATAAATACTACGATAGTTTTCCTCTGCAATTCTCAATGCTTCTTCCGCTTGCCGACGTTCGGTAATATCAATTCCCACGGCAACCGAAGCCGAACCTTGCTGATATTTCTGCACCACAATTAAATAGTAACGTCGTTGATCATTTTGGATAATTGGTAGAATTTGAGAAGCTGATTGTTCAGGACTTTCCAGAAATCGATGCAGAAATTTAACATAGTCTGAACCCTGTTCAAAAAAGCCAATTTTTTGGCCTAAAATTTCTTCAGTTTCTAAACTTAAATTATCCGCTAGATGACGATTAACCCCTAAATAAATGCCCTCAGCACTCATCCAAGAAATGGAACCGGGGACGGCATTTAATACCGCTTCTAACTGTTCTTTGGCGGCGGATAAAGCCTCTTTTGCCTGTTGTAAGTCCGCATTTTTTGTTTCTAGTTTGGCAAAGGATTCTTGCAGTTGATAGGTCATGGTATTAAAAGAACTGGCTAAAATTTCAAGTTCTGTGATCCCTTTAGTTTCAATATGTTGATCCAACTCTCCTTGAGCAATGGCTTTGGAGGCGTTACTTAATTTTAAAATCGGTTGAGAAATCCAACGGGAAGTAGCAATTCCTGCTAAAATGGCAATCACTAATGCCACTAAACATAAAATAATAGTCAAGCGATTATTGGCATTAATTTCATCCATAAAATCGCTTTCTGGAATCACTACTACAATTAACCAATCTAATCCCCGACCATCTTTAAAGGGTAAAACTTGAATAAATTTTCGTTGATTATTGAGTAGAAACTCCGTTTGTACAGGTTGATCTAAGTTGGCAAAACTGCCATATTGAGAGATAATTTGTTGAGTCGCGCCTCTAATTAAAGGATTTTGGCTATCGGTGGCGGGGAGGAGTTTGGCTTGTTTCCCTTCTCCGATGGTGAGGGTTTCATCGGTGGAACTCGAAAGTAACTGGCCATGGCGATCGCTAACAAAAGCAATACCGGATTTTCCGATCGCTAAACTCAATAGGAATTTGCGAAAATCATCGGGTAGTAAAACATCCGTAGCGCAAACCCCCAAAAGTTCGTCGGTTTCGGGATTATAAATCGGTTGACTGGCCGTAACCGTGGGTAGCCCGGTCGAGAAGGCTAAATAAACATCACTCCAGACCGGACGCCCGGTTTTTTGGGCTTTTTGATACCAGGGGCGTTGTCGCGGGTCATAAATAGCCCCACTATCGCGATGTAAGGTGGTGGGCCGTTCTTGACTATCAACATTGTAGAGATATAAATGTTGTCCGGTTTGGGCGTTAGCTGTCCATAACCCCAAGGTATTATTTTCTAAGATCCTGACCGCCCCTAAAAATTCCCCTTGGGAATTACCACAATAAATCGAATACAGCAGGGGGGATATTTTTAATTGATCTAACAGGGGAGGGGCGCTGTCAACCGTTGCCACATCGAGTTCCCCGCGCCCAAATGCACGACTATTGAGTTGGTTAAGTCTGTAGGGGTTTTCAAAATAGCTTTTGAGTTCCTGTTCAATCCGGGCACTCAGTTCGCTACGCAGTTGGGAAGCCAGGGTATTGACGGCTTTTTGAGCATTCCTGAAGGAAAGATACCCGACCAGTCCAACGGCGGCAACAATTTGAATAACAAAGGTAACAACAAGGGTAGTTCGCAGGCGCACTTTAGGTTTACTGGGGGGGAACAAAGATGTAGAGGGAGTGGATCTCATGGTGGGTGAGTCAGGAGGATGGATCAGGGATTATAAGCTTGGCTATTAATCCCTGGTCTTTAAACAGATAGTTTAGGCATAGCACCCTTAAGTTTGATTGGCTATCTTTGATCATAACTGTCTGCAAGAGTTACCGAAAATTTTGGGTTTAAAGCCCCGTCGTTGTTAGTTAATACGGAGTTTGAGACAATCGCGATCAAATCCCTTATAATGGGGATGTCTGTCCTTGTGATTACCCAGGCAGAAAAAAATATCTGAAAAAAGCTTGCATGATCTGGGGGGTTGTGCTACATTAGGAAATTGTCGGACGCATAGCTCAGTTGGTTAGAGCACCACGTTGACATCGTGGGGGTCGATGGTTCGAGTCCATTTGTGTCCATCTTCAGAGATTCTTTAAGAGATACTCCCTATAGTTAGGGTGTGAGTTCAATCCTAATCACGGGCTTTATTTTTTTTGAATATACTAGGATAGAAGCTGTTCTACTCCCCAACCCAAGATGAGGGGATAATTTGACAATGAAGACATTATTAAAATGGTCTGTGGAAGATTATCATAACATGATTGATGCTGGAATTTTGTGCGATCGCCACGTCTAACTTTTAGCAAGTGAAATTATTAAAATGAGTCCAGAAATTCCCTCTGATTATTCCCTAGTTCCCTGGTTCCAAGGGAACTCATTTAAGAGGCTCTGACTCTGATAGATGAGCTGGCTTTGCCACCCAGCATTTCTAGGTAGAACCTAGAAACGAGGCAAACGAGGCAAACGAGGCAAGAACAAAATTTTTGAAGTTATGTTGGTAGGTTTTGTTTGTGTAGCGACAAATTTTAATTGATCGAAATATAGGAGTTTTCACTGCTATTCTAAACAATAGCCCAAAGTTCTATTCTGATTATGTGGCGCATCTCTATCCCCAGAGAATTTTCAGTTCTGTTCTCCAAAATTTTATCCCCTACGACCCCAAAACGTTTTGCCATTATTGAAGCCGGTTTAATTGGATTGGTGTCTGGTTTAGCTGCATTTCTATTAAAAGAAGGTGCTGGTTGGTTAGGCTCCTGGCGCATTTCCACCTCCTTAAATTCTGCAATTCCGGCTTGGATTTTTCTTCCCGCCGTGGGACTAATCGGTGGTTTATTAACGGGTTTTTTAGTGGAAAGATTAGCGCCAGAAACCGCCGGAAGTGGGATTCCACAAGTTAAAGCTGCATTGGCTGGAGAACCCATTTCCCTTGACTTGCGAGTGGCATTTGCTAAACTGATCGGCACGATGTTTACCATGGGTTCGGGATTAACTTTAGGACGTCAGGGACCCACCGTCCAAATTGGTGCGGCTTTAGCGGCTTGGATTAGTCGTTGGGTTCCCACTTCCCCTAATTATCGCCGCCAGTTAATAGCTTGTGGGGCTGCCGCTGGGTTAGCTGCGGGATTTAATGCCCCCATCGCCGGGGTGTTATTTGTAGTAGAAGAACTGCTGCATGATGTGTCAGGAATTACCCTGGGCCCGGCGATTATTGCCTCTTTTATTGGTGCGGTAGTTTCCCGTTTATCAGGGGGTCAGGAACTGAGTTATACCGTTTCCAAAGCGATTATATTAAACACGGTACAGGATAGATTACTTTATGCTGGGGAAATTCCTTTATTTATTTTATTAGGAATTATAGCGGGTATTTTAGGAGCATTTTTTAGTAAAAGTATTATTGCAGGTTCAAAATTTAACCGTCGGGTTTTGCGCTGGGGATTGCCTCAACGCATGGCTGTTGCCGGGTTATTATCGGGTTTAGTGGTATCTTTATTGCCTCTTTCCTTTAGAAATAATACCGGAATTAGACAATTAATTTTAAGTGGAGAATTGTCCTGGCAAACCAGTGCCATCGCCTTTATTGCCCATTTTATTCTAACTGTAATTGCAGCTAGTTCTGGCGCACCTGGGGGACTATTTGCCCCCTCTTTAGTATTAGGTTCGGCGTTAGGTCATTTAATTGGAAGCTGGGAATCGGAATTAATGTTAGGAATTGACCAACCGATGGTTTTTGCCTTTGCCGGGATGGGGGCTTTTTTTTGTGCTGTGGCGCGAACTCCGATTACTGCCGTTGTGATTGTGTTTGAAATTACAACGGATTTTGGGTTAGTTTTACCCTTAATGATTTCCTCGATTGTAGCCTATTTAATTGCCGAAAAAATTGATCCCGAATCTTTATATGATCAGTTATTAAAACTAAGTGGTATTGAACTCAAATCTGATCATCCAATTGATGGGACTTTGGGAAATTTACGCGCTGCCGATGTCATGCAAAGAAATGTCGAAATTTTAGCAGGTAATTTAACCTTAGAACAGGTGATTGAAGCCTTTGCTAAATCCCATCATCGCGGGTTTCCGGTGGTAGATAATGGTAAGTTAGTGGGAATTATTACTCAAACGGATTTAACCCAAATTAGTAATCGTCAATTACCAAATCATACTCCGATTAATCAGTTAATGACTACTCAACCAATTACTGTTAATCCCGATGATAATTTAACTCATGTTTTATATTTATTGGGTCATTATAAACTCAGTCGTTTACCTGTGGTGGAACATCATCATTTAGTCGGAATTATTACCCGCAGTGATATTATTCGGGCAGAATTAGGACAAATGAGTGGGGAAACAACTCAGGTCGGCCGACATTATGAACCCTCTTATATTGCCTATCAAACTCGTGGGCCGCAAACGGGCAATGGTCGTTTATTAGTATCACTTTATAACCCCCAAACTGCCCTGGCTTTATTAAAAGTTGCTGTGGCGATCGCCCTAGAACGCAATTATGAATTAGAGTGTATTACAGTTATTACTATTCCCTATAGTAAATCTCCATCTGAAACCTCGGTTAGGTTAACAAAAAGTCGGCGTTTATTACAACAAGCAGAACGTTTAGGGCAGAATTCAAAGATATCTGTACATACTCAAATTCGAGTTGCCCATGATGTTTCCCAGGCAATTTTAGAAACTACTCAAGAAGAACATATTAGTTTATTATTAATGGGCTGGCATGGGGATATATCAGCACCAGATCGGATTTTTGGGAATGTGATGGATGGGGTAATTCGTCAAGTTCCCTGCCAAGTTATGTTAATAAAATGGGGTCAAAATCAAACTGCTAACTCTCCTCAAACTCAGGTTAACTCGACTCTAACGACTTGCCCGGTTTTGGGTTGGCATCGTTGGTTAGTCCCGGTGAGGGATACTCTGGAAAATTCCTTTTCAGTGCAGCTTTTACCCGGCTTAATTAAGTTAAGTGTTTATCCCAAAATTCATCTTTTTCGGGTGGTTAAAAACGTTATTTCTGCACAGCAAATTAGGGAGTTTGATCAGGCTTCTGAATATTTAAGTCATCGCTTAAATACGGAGGTAATTTCTACTAGCGTTTGTTCTAATTCCGTATCGGAAGCGGTGATTGATTTAGCGGATAAGGATCAATGTGATGTGATTGTTTTAGGAGCAAGTCGAGAGGGAATGTTACGCCAAGTAATTCAGGGTAATATTCCAGAAGCGATCGCTAAAAATTGTCAATGTACTGTCATTTTAGTTCGACCTGCGATTGAAAAATAAACAGAAACTTAGAAACCCGCTTTCTTCAAGAAACTGGGTTTCTAATTGACAACTGAAAAACCTCGACGATCAGGTTTTTTCTCGGATTCTTGGACTTGAAATTGAACACTATCTTCTTGATTTCCCTGTTTAACAGTTAACTTCCATTCTCCGGTTTGTAATTGCCAAAATAGAGAATTAGCACCCTGATCTTTTAATTTTTTCCCGTTTAACCACCATGCCACGGACTCTTGAGCCGGGTTAATTATTTTAAATTCTAATTTAGCAGTTTCTCCCGAATTAATCACAAAATAATCATCAGCTTGAGGGCTAATAATTTTTAATTGATTTGGCGTTAACTCAGGATGGGATTGTCGAGACAACCATTCATTATATTCAGAATTTAAAACTAATTTAGAGGATTTTTTCTCATATTCAGCGATCGCTTGATCATCAAAATATTCTAATACAATTCCCCCGGAACAATCGGCCGTCGGACGTAAGCCAGTAGTTGCACAAATGGGTAACTGAACTAATCCTTCAGGTGAGGGAAAATTAGTAGGTTCTTTTATTTCGTGTAAATGCAATAAAATTCGATTCCATAAAGGCGCTGCTCCCGTTACTCCAGACACATTTTCCATCCCTTCACCATCAAAATTTCCTACCCAAGTTGCTACCGTATAATCGGTTGTAAAACCCACTGTCCAGGTATCTCGATAATTAGAAGAAGTTCCGGTTTTGACTGCAACGGGAAAGGGTAAATTTAATACAGAATCAATGCCAAAGGAATGGGATCTAGCATGGGCATCACTTAACATATTAGTAATTAATTGCCAGGGGACAGGAGTATCAATAAAAACTTGAGAATTTTTAATATTTTTGGTTTGATTTATTATAACATTAGGGTTGACTATTTTACCTTGATTTGCTATAATAAAATAAGCCTGGGCTAATTCCCATAAATTAACTTCTCCACTACCTAATGTTAATCCCAAACCATAATAATCAGCAGATTGAGTTAAATGTTTAAATCCCAATTGTTTTAGCCGTTCTAAAAATACGGGAACAGTGACTTTTTCTAATACTTTAACGGCGGGAATATTTAAGGAATTAGCCAAGGCTGAACGCACTCTTACCGGGCCCAAAAAAGTTTCGCTATAGTCCGTGGGACTGTAGATTTTTGCCCCGGGAATGGCGTAATAACTGGGCACATCTGCCAGAATACTATGGGGTTGAATTACGCCTTTAGCTAGGGCTAATTCATATAAAAATGGTTTCAAGGTTGATCCGGGTTGTCGCAGGGCTTGTACCCCATCATTTCGCCCGAATTGATCACTATTAAAATAATCGGGAGAACCCACATAAGCTAATATTTCTCCGGTCTGATTATTAATCACTAAAGCCGCGGCATGATGAACGTTATGATCTTTCAAACTGGTAATAATTTGCTGGGTTTGGGCTTGAACAAATTGTTGTAATGGGCGATCAATTGTGGTTTTAATTTTATAGGTTGATGGTTGTAATTTTCCTGATTTATCGGAATTAACCGGGGAAATAATGATCGAATTGGTTAATTGTTCCGTTAGCCAAAACAAAAAATGCTGGGCGGCGATAATTCCCTGTTGTCGGGGTTGAAATTGTAGGTTTTCTTGATAGGCGCGTTCGGCTTGAATATTTGTAATATAGCCATCTTCAACCATTCTTTTTAAGACATAATTTTGACGTTTTTTTAAAGCAGATAAATGATCATAAGGATTTAAGTCGGTGGGGTCATTGGGAAGGGCTGCTAATAGACTAGCTTGGGCTAAATTTAATTCTGATGCGGAGGTATTAAAATAGGTTTTGGCGGCGGCTTCAACCCCATATAAATTTCCCCCCATGGGTAAACGGTTAATATAATTTTCTAATATTTCCTGTTGATTCATTCCGGCGGTGAGTCGCCAAGATAACCAAATTTCGCCGAATTTATGGGGTAAAGTTCGAGGAGTGGGTTCTAATAATCTAGCGAGTTGCATGGTGATAGTAGATGCACCACTAACAATTTCTTTGGCTTGAAAGGCTTCTAAAATAGAACGAACTAGGGCGATATAATCAATCGCGCCATGTTGATAATAGCGTTTATCTTCGGCGGCAATAATTGCTTGAATAAAATGGGATGAAACTTGACTTAAAGGAACAATTGCGGTATGATTTTGATCAGAACTCAGGATCGTTCCTAATGGTAAATTATTGCGATCGCTAAACTCAAAAGCCACATCTTTTTGCTGAATATCTTCTGCATGAATCGGGATAAAATAGGGAAATAATCGTATTATTACCCCTAAACAGCATAGGAATAAAATAGTTTGAATTGCCCGATGACGAAAACAGGACGAAATTTGGGGCAGAATTCGGTTCATATCCGAGTATGATAGATAAGTATAATTAATATTGGCAGTGTGATCGCCTGATCATCTGGAAATTAATCAAAGTCTTAATAACTGACTGAATAGTTCAGGACTTACGCACCCAACCAAAGAAACCGGGTTTTTTTACGAAAATACTTTTTTGTGACCCACATATTCTCTAAAAAAACCCGGTTTCTCGGGCGACGGTGCGTAAGTCCTATAGTTCTACCCCTGAATCTTGTTAATTTACGGATTAAAACCTATCCTTCCTTATATGAAATCCTGAAATTTATGCCTAAAACCCAGCTAAAATCCCTCAGTTAGTCAGGGGAGAAGTTAAAGGAGTATAGGGAATACTAGGACTAATTCCATCGCTAGGAGATGAATTGATTGGGGTGTTTTCTTCTGAATAAACAGGATATTCAGGTTCGATGGGAACCGTTGGTTCTGTATAATCATTGGGCGCGGATTCCTGCGTAACATAGCCCCCACCTTCGGCGGATGGAACCTGTGGAACATTTAGATCTTGAGAGTAACTCGGTTCGGGAGGGGTATAGGGTGGAACCGTTGTCTGATCCGAATAGCTATTTTCAGGATTAGAAACCGAGTAATCTGTAACGGAAGTTTCCGATGCTTCCGTTGAAGGAGAGAGTAAATATTGGTCTATTTCAGAATCATCAGTTAATGGACTTTTCGCTTCAGTTTCAGCAACAACATCGGAATTATTATAATATTGATCAACGGGTGATTCTTCCTCGGTTTGTGTTTCTAAATCTGCTTGGGGATAATCTCCCACTTCTAAGGGTTCTTCCGCCGAACGTTGAGGCGCCACTTCACTCGGGGCTTGAGTTTGAATAGAAGGATTTTCAAACATCGGTTCCGTGGCATCTAAATTATTAAAGGGATGATTAAGCTGAATCTTGGTTTTCTGACTAATAATATACCCATAACGTCGGGTTAAATCAAACCCAACCCAACCAAAAAATAAGGAGGTGATCAAGAATAAAACCGGAACCAAAAAACCGAAAGAAGGCGTATATTCCACGGGTTCCCAGTTAGGAACTTGGTCGGGAATTGGTTGTGGTTTTGGTGGGAGATGACTCGGAGGAACTCTTACTGATACTGGAGTTTCAACAACGGGTTGCACCGCCACCGGTTCGGGTTTGGGGGGAGTCACCACGGGCTCGGGTTGAATTACCGTATTTGGGGACTCAATCACGGTCGGGGTGGCTTGAATTGGTAAAAAAGCGATCCACTGATCCAGATTCTGCGGTCGCCGTCCGGGTTCAATTTCTAATCCCCAAAATATCAGGCGTTCCACCACCACACTCAGGGTGGGCTGAAGTTGTCTTAAACTAGGTTTAGTAGAATTGAGTAACTCCTGGGTGGCTTGATTGACCCGTAGGGGGGCTTCTAGGGGAGGTTCACCAGTTAACAAATAATAGAAAATTGCCGACAAACTGTAAATATCCGTGGCTGGGGTCAATTGTTGATGGGGAAGATAATGTTCTAAAGGGGCATAACCCACGGATAAAACCCGGTTGCGGATGGGAAACTCCGGCCGAGGTTCGATAAAGCCATTCGTGAGGCCAAAATCAACCAAAGTTAGGGTATTTCCCTGGAGGCGAATATTTTTAGGTTGGAGATGACAGTGGAGTAAACCCTGTTGATGGAGTTTCCGCAATGCCGAAGCAATCTGACTAATATAATTTAGGGCCTGATCAACTGAGAGTTTTGGACTTGATTGTAGAGCCTGTTCTAAGGTTTGCCCCGGAATATAATTCATGACCATGTAGGGTAAACCCCGTTCTTCAAATAAGTCCAGAACACGGACAATATTCGGATGGTGACACTGAGTTAAGCCCTGAGCAAGGGCAAGAAATTGCTGCTTAATTTGAGGGAAATCAACGGAAGTTCTAAATTTGGGATGAAGGGTTTTAATCACCACGGTTTGATTTGTGAGGTGGTGAGTGGCTTGGTAGGTCACACCCAACTCAGCGCGACCCAAAACCGCACCAAGGCGATATTTACCGTTCTGGAGAACTATTTCCTGCGTTAGATTCATCGTGTAATCACCCACTCCCCACCGTTTACTATCGCCCATACCAGAAGGAAAAATCGTTTTAGCAGAGTCTACCTTCAGTTCTGGGATTGTAGCGCATCTGTTGAATTTAGCCAACTCTCCCCATACCTAATCGGAATCTACAACTCCTCAACGATCCATTCCGAGGATCTTCCCCCTAGGTCAAGGGGAATACTCACAGCCTTTCCTAAGCGGGGTTTTTCCCGGGTATTCAGAATATAATGTCTGACTTGTTCGGTACTACCCCAACTATTCAGATAATTAGTGATCGCATTCAAATGGGCAATATAATCGGCTTCGGTTAGGGGAAAGGATAATTGTTCCAAATATTTCCACATAATTTGCAGAAATATTTTCCCCCTTGTCCGTCGCAGTTGAATATCGTAGGATACTCCCCATTTATTTAATAATAATTGGCGCAGATCTTCACCGGTCATAGTTATAATCAACTCCCTAGATACTGCTGATTCCCTAACTGCCAATTCCTAACCCGTTAGCTAAGGCGGGGGTGAGGGGAAATAGGGTTAAAATCATGAACAAGAAAACCAATAATCCTAAAGCGGCACGGGTATCATTAGGTTCGGTTAATTCATTTAAACTCGGCCGTTCTAAATTCCGTTGTAAAATTAGAATTACTAAAGCCCAATAGAGGGCTAAAGGATTAGATAAAGAGGCGATCGCTAAAACAATAAAAGTAGCAATTGTTGAACGTCCAGCAATTTTACGGCCATAAATTGCCTGCATCATTCGGCCCCCATCTAACTGTCCGGCTGGCATTAAATTCAAAGCTGTAATCACTAATCCAAACCAACCGATTAAGGTCAGAAGATGCACGTCAACGCTGGTTTGATGGAGTTGGGAACCTAAAATTAATCGAGATAATAGGCCAACTAAGACCGATCCTTGAAAAAATTCCGTTGGTACTTGAAAAGCACTCCCCGGATGGGATAAAAATAAACCCATAATTAACAGGAATAAGGATAAAGATCCGGCGGCTACCGGGCCAGCAAAAGCCACATCAAATAATACTGTCCGGTTGGGTAATACGGATTCAAACCGATTAAAAGCCCCGAAACTTCCGATTTGAACCGTGGGAATAAAAAATGGCCAACTAAACTTAACATTATAGCGTTTTGCTATAACTTGATGGGCAATTTCATGGAGAAATAAAATTGCTAAAATTCCTAGGGCAATGGGGATAATTTCCGGGTAGCGGGTTAAATTTTCTGAAAAATCGAATCCTAATAATAACCCTCCCGCCTCAAAAATTGTCCCCACGGTCATCAGGAATAAAATAATCGCTAAAATTTTTTGAGAATTTGAAGTGGTTAGGGGTTCATTGCTCTGGGGTAGAACAATTACAACGGGTTTACCTTCAGGATTATCAACTAAAAATAATCGTAAGCGATCGCCAATTCGTTTTTTTAAATTTGTGGATAATTGTTGATAAGCGGTTTCTGGATCACTGCGCAGATTCCCTTTAAAAATTACCCCATCTTGATAGGGAATGGTTTCGGTGGCAAAAAAGGTATCAATGCCAAAAATCCCCTGAATAAGTTTCAGGTCTTCCGAGGATAAGGGCACCGGTCGCAGGTTCAAAACCGGATCGGGGGTTGGGGGGACAACGCTGGCCTCCGGTGGCAGGGGGGGTGGATTTCCTAAATGATCGGGTTTAAGTTCGGAGACTGAATTCTGATTGGCTACTTCCCGCAGTCGTCGGCCAATCATAATATATAATCCGGTTGAGGCCACAAACAGAAATAAAAGACTCACCAAATTTAGGTAAATTCCCGCCGCCGCCAAACAGAAAAACAGCAACCCAGGGGACATCAAGGCCACGGATTGCAGCCAGGACAATAAACCCAGTTTCCCATAAGGTTTAGCCCGATAATACCCCCAACCTAGGATACCCAGGGTAATCAGGAGGACAAGAATAGTGGTGTTATCAGATGCAGTAAACATTATTGACCTTAATTTTGAACTGGAAAGGCGATCACCTTGAGAATTAATTGTAGCCCAGTCCATTCCCCCCTCATTTAATCGGTGCTTGAATCAAGGCATGGTCGGAATGGTATCCAGGTTTTTAGGGCTGGTATTCCCATCTTCGAGGGTGATAAAATCGGGATTGGTGGCTAAAATTGCTTTGGCTTCTGCCATATCTCGCCGGGTGGCTTCGCGCAGTTGTTCTCGCAGGGCGGGCATGGCAGCCAAAGCCCTTGTCCAGTCGGGGATTTCAGCCGTGACCGGATTTTGAAAGAATTCTTCACCCGCTTCATTGATCACTTTTTCAAAGACATCAATGATGGCTTCTTCGCGATGGCGGTCATACTGCATATTATTAAACCGAGCATCGACAAAATATTGGCGGGTAAAATCCTGGGCTTCCCGTTTGAATTTAATCCGTAGGGTGTGAATTTGTTCCCGGGTTACCACCACCCGCTCGGTTTCGATTAAGGTACGCAAAATTGACCTAAGAATATCGGCGCACATTTTGCGTAATCCTTCGGTGGGAGATTGACCCACTAATTGATGTTTATGATCAAAATTACCTAAATCAATTTGAGCAATTCTTTGGGGAACAACATTGCGATAAACCTCGGCTAATAAACCAATTTCTAAACCCCAATTGCTGGGAATGCGAGTATTGAGGGCGATATCATTAGTTAAGGCAAATTCTCCCGATAGGGGATAACGATAGGCGCTTAAATATCGCAGATAATTGTTATAGCCATATAAATCCATGAGTGCCACCAGTAAAGGTGTGACAAATAGACGCATCACCCGACCATGGAAGATCTTGGGTTCTCCACCTAATCGCGCATAATAGGCTTTATTAAAGGAAATTCCCATTTCTTTTTCCAGCAGGGGGAATAGTAGTTTCAGGGGATAGGATTTATCGTAGGTAATAATATCGGCATCGTGAAGGGCGATCACTTCGGCTTGCAGGGATGCTACCCCCAAACCAATCCAAACCGCTCGACCTTTGCCTTTGAAACTGATTAAATCTAGGCCTTTGTCCTGCAACTTTTCTAGGAGTTGGTTAACTCTGGGGCTATTTTCCCAAATTACCAGGGTGGGTTGGGGTAAAATACTAAAAAAATGAACGGCTTTTGTGTATTCTTCCAGGGTCTTCGCGTACAGACAGACCACGATGGTATTCACAAAATGACAGTCTTTGAGGCAATCTCGAATCCGGGTCAAAGCGGGTCGTTGGAGTTCCTCGTATAGGGCTGGAATTAGGACAGCCGTGGGGCAAGTTTCACAAAGTTGGGTGAGTCGGGCTTCCAATAAGTCGAGATCGCAACCAAAGTCGTGAATCGTGGTAATTAATTCTTGTTTATAATCCATTATGATGACCCAACTCCCAAGATAGCCAGCGACTCATAGAGTCTAACCATCCTAACACTCAATCACAAAAAAGTATAGATTTTTTTACTGATTGTATCAAAAGTCTAATCGGAGATTCAGAGCTAGATCACCCCCCGGATGCTTGACGAAGATTTAATTTTTCAATCAAACCTTTTAAAAAAATCAAGTTTGTGTTATAATAAAATAAGTTTTAACAATAAAATCTAAATTAAACTTAAAGCGGAGTTTCAGAAAAAAGATTAGTAGTTTAGGTTTCTAGAACTGAGAACCACTAATAGAAATTTTATCTGCAATCCACAAACATTGAGCCGGGATGAATCAAAATATTGTCACAAGCAATAACTGGGGATTATTCTATTATCTATTAGGAGGAAAAACGGGGTGAAACTAGAAAAAGTAATGATTGATCATCATGATTTTGTTCCGAGCAGCCCAGGTCTGATTCATGCCCCGGGTAGAATTCAACCCCATGGCTTGTTGTTGACCTTACAAGAGCCAGACCTGAAGATTTTACAAATTAGTCGAAATACCATGAAACTCTTTGGAGTTTCCCCGGCTGCTTTTATCAATCGTCCCTTAAGCGATTTTTTAGACAAACTGCAACTGTTTCAAATTCAAGACTGTTTAACCCATAATAAATTCCATTATTATAACCCAATTCGACTGATTTTTCATATTAAGAATAAAAAAATTGTTTGTGATGGTATTTTACACCGACACCAGGGCGTAGTCATCTTAGAACTAGAGCCCAATCAAGATAAAAATATCACCTTCATTAATTTTTATCATTTAGTCAGAGGTTCAGTTTGTAAAATTCAAAGTGCAACTAACTTTAAAGATTTAACTCAATTTTTAGCAGAGGAAATCCGAAAAATTAGCGAATTTGACCGAGTAATGGTCTATCAATTTGATCACGACAATCATGGAGTTGTAATTGCCGAAGATAAACGCCAAGATTTAGACGGTTTTTTAGGATTACACTACCCCAGTCTGGATATTCCCGAAGCCTCTAGGGAGCTTTATCGAAAAAATTGGTTGCGATTATTAGTCGATATCAATCATCAACCCGTTGAGATTATTCCTCCCCTGCATCCAGTCAGCCAACAGCCCCTAGATTTAAGTTTTTCCGTCCTGCGTTCGGTGTCTCCCTGCCATTTACAATACCTAAAAAATATGGGAGTTGCAGCGACTCTGTGTATTTCTTTGATTAAAAAAGAAAAGCTTTGGGGTTTAATTGCTTGTCACCATTATTCTCCCCGTTATCTACCCTACACCACCCGCAAAGCCTGTGAATTTTTAGGACAGGTTATGGCAGTAGAATTACCCTATAAAGAAATTAGTGAGGATTACGAATATTACCGTCAAATCCTGAAATTAGTTCGGAATAATTTAGTAAATGCCCCCGCTTTATCAACTTCTTTTATTCAAATTTTAGCTCAAGATAAAACCAATTTACTCAATCTTGTTCAAGCCCAAGGGGCAGTAATTCGGTTTGGGGAAGATTTAATTTTAGTCGGTCAAACTCCGCCTTTAACCGAAGTTAAAAAACTGATAGCCTGGTTATCTCGATATTGCCATCAGGAGATATTTTATACCGATTGTTTACCTAAACTTTATCCTGAAGCTGAATCTTATCAGGATATAATTAGTGGAATTATGGCTATTTCCTTGTCTCCGAATCAAAGCGAATATCATTTAATTTGGTTTAGACCGGAAGTAATTCAAACCGTTAATTGGGCGGGAAATCCCCAAGAGATCAGAGAAATTAGCCAACAACCAGAGATTCCCTTAACTCCACGACGGTCTTTTGCGCTTTGGAAAGAAACCGTTAAATTAAAATCCCTACCTTGGAAACCCGTTGAAATTGAAACCGCCCAAGAATTAAGAAATTCTTTAATGTTAGTCGCCTTAGAATCGAGTGAACATCAGTTAAGACAAAGCCGAGAATTAGCCCAAGTCACCTTAAAATCGATTGGAGATGCCGTGATTACCACCAACAGTCGCGGAGAAATAGAATCTCTCAATCCCGTCGCCGAAGAATTAACGGGTTGGTCATTAATGGAGGCCAAAGGTTTACCCTTAAATGATGTCTTCAATATTTTTAATAGCCAAACTCATGATTTTATTGCCAGTCCTGTTCAAAAAGTTTTAAAAGAAGGGTGTATTTTTGATTTTTCCGATAATGTTATTTTAAAAGCAAAAGATGGAAAAGAACTATCCATTGATAATTCTGCTGCCCCGATTAGAAGTCGAGAGGGTGAAATTATTGGTGCGGTTTTAGTGTTTAGAGATGTCACCCAAGAAAGAGAATTAACTAGGCGATTATCCTGGCAATCTTGCCACGATGCGTTAACCGGATTGATTAATCGCAGTGAATTTGAAAACCGGGTGACACAAACCTTACAAATACTTTCAACATCCCCGAATCATCATGCTATTTGTTATTTGGATTTAGATCAATTCAAAATTATTAATGATACCTGTGGGCATTTAGCCGGGGATGAATTATTACGACAATTGAGTTTTTTATTACAAAGTCAAGTTACCGAAACAGATACCCTAGCCCGTTTAGGGGGAGACGAATTTGGCTTATTATTAAATCACTATTCCTTAGAGGAAGCCTATCAAAAAGCTGTCGATTTGTGCAATTCCGTTAAAGATTTTCGCTTTACCTGGGAAGAAAAAGTTTTTTCGATTGGGGTTAGTATTGGATTAGTGGAAATTGATGATCAAACCTGCGATTTAGCCACGATTTTAAGTGCGGCGGATGCGGCTTGTTATGCGGCTAAAAATCAAGGTCGTAATCGGGTGCATTTGTATCAAGCCGATGACCAGGATTTGATTCAACAACGTCGAGAAATTCGCTGGGCGGCTCAAATTCCCCAAGCCCTAGAAGCAGACCGTTTTTGTTTATATTACCAGCCGATTGTTGAGACTAATCCTACCTCAAACTCCCATAAACACGGGGAAATTTTATTACGGTTAAGAGATATATCGGGTCAATTGGTACCACCCATGGCATTTATTCCCGCCGCCGAACGTTATGATTTAATGAAAAGTATTGACCGTTGGGTGATTCGCCAGGTTTTTAGCCATTTGGAAAAACATCATCAGGATTTTAATTCAACAAAAAATATATCAGGGAATGAAGAATTATATGCGATTAATTTATCCGGTGCTAGTCTGAATGATAATCAATTTATTAAGTTTCTTTATCAACAGTTTGAACAGTATAAAATTCCGCCGCAAATTATTTGTTTTGAAATTACAGAAACCCTAGCTATTGCTAACCTAAAAAAAGCTGTGCACCTAATTCAATCCTTTAAGGAGTTAGGTTGTTCCTTTTCCCTAGATGATTTTGGTAGTGGAATGTCGTCTTTTTCCTATTTAAAAACCCTTCCGATTGATTACTTAAAAATTGATGGGGGTTTTGTTAAAGAAATTCTAACTGACCCGGTAGCCAGGGAAATTGTTGAATCTATTCATCGCATTGGTCACGTTATGCAAATTAAAACCATTGCCGAATTTGTGGAAAATGATGCTATTTTTACAGAAATTAAAAATATTGGGATTGATTATGTTCAAGGCTATGGTATTGGTAAACCCCAGCCTTTTATTTTGCCCGTGATTAAAAATTCTGGGCAGATAGACCGCAATCCAGATTAAAGTTATGGACGGTACAATATTCTATCTTGAGCAGCTATAATATTAGATTAGGATTAGGTTAATCTATTAGGTTGACTGTTGAGTTGATCAAGGAAAATAGCATGAGAATTATACAAACAAAAGGAATCGTTAAGGATGGTGAACTTAAAGTTAAAGTTCCCACAGAATTTAGCAATGCTGAGGTAGATGTTATTGTTGTTGCTAAACATGAACCAGATGAATTTGATCTCCGTTATCAGCTAATGCTAAAAAAAGGCTATGATACTCCAGAAAAAGTTGTTGAGCTTATTCATCAAATCAAACTAGAAATGCTCAAGGAAAAAGGCAGGATTTAGTTATGTCTTCTCTGAAACGGATATTTTTAGATACAAATGTATTTATTGTTGGTGATGCTAATAAGCAAAGCGATGAAAGTTTGATCCTAGAAGCCTTGGGTTATCGAGATAAACTTCCTATTCTCAATATAGAAATTATCCTTTCAGATGAGCTTTTAGATCAAATTCGCAGAGTCGCTAAATATTTGTATGGGAAAGATCAAGCAGGGGAAATTATATCTAATATTTGGCGATGGTTTGATATTTTTTATGTTCCTTCTACGACAAATTGGAATCAAGAAAAGATCAGGTTAATTCAGACAAAAGTAATTCCATCAGAAGATATTGAAATTTATCTTTCTGCTAAATACGGAGATGCAGATTGTTTTGTTTCTGGAAATAGAGAATTAATTAAAGCGATCGCCGATTTTAAGTGTTTAACACCAGAAAATTTTGTCAGTCAATATTTGAAATAACATCTAATTAAGCCAGCCTAATTTTAGAAGATTAATTCCAATTATTCCAGATTTCTTTTTGTTGTTGATAAGTTTGTCGTAATAGTTCTATGGCTGAGGGTGCGATCGCCATTTTAACTAACCCCACCAGTTGACCCCATTGACGCAATTGTTGATAGGATGTGGCGTGATCAAATTGAAAACTAAAGAATTTTGTCCAAAACTCCGGTGCTTTTTGACTGCGAGTGCTTCTGTACCATCTTTTCCGCCACCGCACAAAATCCTCAGTTTTGGGGGCTTCTACCTCTAAGATAGCCGGGAAATCCGCATAACTAACAAACTGGCTAATTCCCCGACCATGAACATAAACCACATATCGCCAGCACTGAATTTGGTAGATTTGTTCTAGCTGAAGGTTAAACATTAACGCCACCGTCTGTTCGGTCACAAATCTGGCTAAGGGATGCAGGATAGGAGATTTATGAATAATTTTTGATTCGGTGATGACGGGTGCGTTTGCCGTGAGTGTTGCTATCATATAAATTGTCTCCTTTGTTTTAGGGAGTCACAGCGATCGCCGTTTGTTTGCGAGACTGGGGGCGATCGCTTTTGATTTTCTTTTATCCTATGATGTAATTACATCATTTGTCAAGTATGGGTTTAGTTAGAGTCAAAGTTAAAGAATTAGCAAAGGAGAAAGGCTGGACACTCAAGGAGGTTTCTGAACGTTCTGGCGTGATTTATAGCACCGTCAGAAGTTATGCTCGACGTTCGGGGATGGCAATGGTTGATTTTACGGCATTACACAAATTAGCAAGAACATTTGATGTGATGATTGAAGATTTAGTAGAAATTATAGAAGAATAAAACCAGAATTAAGGATTTAGACAAATGACACAGACTTCAATCACAAATTTACTCAATCCTTGAAATTCGCGTCATCTGTATAAATCCTTGATGTGATTCTACGCCATCACCATTCCCCCGTCTACATTAAACACTTGACCCGTGATATAAGCCGCCGCCGGGTCTGCTGCTAAAAACCGAATCATACCCGCCACTTCTTCCGGTTGACCGTAACGACCTAAAGGAATAAATTTGATAATTTCTTCCGTATTTTTTAACTCTTTAGTCATATCCGTCGCAATAAATCCGGGCGCCACCGCATTTACTGTTATCCCGCGACTAGCTAATTCCTTGGCTACGGTTTTTGTAAATCCAATTACCCCCGCTTTCGCCGCACTATAATTAGCTTGACCCGGGTTGCCCATTTGTCCGGCAACCGAGGTAATATTAATAATCCGTCCTGACTTTTGCTTGAGCATAATTTTACTAGCCAGACGAGTACAGAGAAATACCCCCGTTAAGTTCAAATCAATCACCGCTTGCCAGTCTTCCGGCTTCATTCTTATTAGTAAAGTATCGCGAGTAATTCCAGCATTATTCACTAAAATATCAACTTTTTTCCAGATTTCTACAACTTTGTTAAATAAGGTATCGACTTGATCCGCTTTCGATACATCCGCCTGGAGTGCGATCGCCTCGCCGCCCGCCTGGGTAATTTCCGCCACGACTGCATCCGCCGCCGTTGAAGAACTGGCATAATTGATCACAACTTTAGCGCCTTCGGCAGCTAAAGCTAAAGCCGCAGCGCGACCAATTCCTCGCGACCCGCCCGTAATAATTGCTACTTGTCCGTTTAAGTGTTGTAAACTTTCTGGTAAACGTTCCATATTGTGGTTTCTCCAACTGTTATTCTCAAAAATAATCATCTCAGATTTGAGCAAATTAAGAGAAACCGAGTTGCTAAAGAATAGTTATAATTGGAATACAAAACTTTCCGATAATCAACTATGGCCGTTAAACAAACCTTTAATAACTTTCAAGAACTGCTAACCCATTCTGAAGTTCCGGTGTTAGTAGATTTTTATGCAACTTGGTGTGGCCCTTGCCAAATGATGACCCCAATTTTGGAAGAAGTCAATCAAGAAATGAATCAACAAATCCAAATTGTTAAAATAGATAGTGATAAATACCCGCAACTTGCCTCTGAATATAATATTATGGCGTTACCGACATTAATTTTATTTAAAAAAGGTCAACCCGTTGGGCGCCATGAAGGGGTTTTGCGATCGCCTGAACTGGTTAAATGGGTGTATGGCTTACTTTAATTTGATTAACCACAAAGACACAAAGACACAAAGGTTTAGAGGACAATGCGTTTGATGCCATCTTTGATTAAAGGAACATTAAAATTAATCAGAAGTGCGAGTCGGTGTTGAGAAAGTTTGAGATAGGTGATTACTTGTGCAGTATGAACGGGTAAAAGAGTTTCGACAGCTTTGACTTCGATAATAACAGATTCATTGACCAATAAATCAAGTCGAAAGCCAGCTTCTAACTTAATTTTATCGTAAATTATAGGTAGAACTAGCTGCCGCTGAACCCTGAAACCGCGTTTAGTTAATTCATACTCCAAACAAACCTCATAAACACTTTCTAATAAACCTGCACCTAAAGCAGAATGGACAGTAAAAGCAGCATCAACTATCTGCTTTGATACTTGGTTCATATCATCAGAAATGGGCTCTCTCTGCATCTTTTCTTCTTTGTGTTTTTGTGTCTTTGTGTTTTTATTGAACCACAAAGACACAAAGTCTTTCTTAGTGTCTCCGTGTCTTTGTGTTGCTAATTTTATTAACCTAAGTTTCCCTAGCTAAATTAATCAATCTGAATTGATTGGGGGCCACCGGAATTACCGTTATTATTGTTAGAGTCGGAGGAACTTGATGCCGTAGTGCCACCTTGTTTCTCCAGCCAAGTTTTAACGGGATCATCGTTGAGGTTTAATTTTAATAAACCGGAGACAAACCCACCTAAAAAGGCAAGGGGTTCACGGGTTAATTCTTGTAAAAGTGGTTTAAGTTCATCCATAACGAATCAAGATTCTCCTTAACTGGGCGATCGCAATCATTTTGAATTTTAGCGCGTTTAACAAAATTTAGCCGTTTACTAATTGTTGTAGCTATCGGAGTAGCCATCTGAAGAATATCCATTGTCATTGTAGTAACCACTATCAGAGCTATAGCTTTCTGAATAGCCACTATCAGAATATTCTGAATTACTGGCGTAACTCCCCTGTCCTTGGCCTCCTTCCACCGGATCACCATCTTCGATCGCTACTTTTGACCCGGTTTCAATAGTATGGGGTTGATGAGCCTTAGCCTTAATACTACCCTGGCGCCCTTCTAACTCCGGCAATTTGGGGAACTTCTCAACGGGCATTCCCTCGACCACTTGTCGCATAAATTCGCCCCAACTATAAGCCGCACTACTACTAGCACCCCAAGTCGGCTCATTATTATCATTCCCCAGCCAAATTCCGGTTACGGCTTGGGGAATATAACCAATAAACCATAAATCCCTGGCTTCTTCAGAGGTTCCGGTTTTACCCGCCACCTGTCGATCGGATAGGGCTGCTGGGCCTCCGGTTCCTGCATTCACAACCCCTTCTAACATCCAAGTGGTAATGGCGGCGCTATTTTTATCTAACACTTGTTTGGGTTTAAATTTAGCTTGATAAATAATATTTCCCTGTTTATCTAAAACTCGACGAATACCATGGGCTGGAATATAACTACCTTCATCGGCTAGGGTTCCGTAAGCATTAGTTAACTCTAATAAATTAACTTCATAGGCTCCTAAAGCTAAGGAATAAGTAGGCTTTAAAGGAGACTTAATCCCCATATCCTTTGCCAGTTTAATCGCGGGTTCAAACCCGACATCTACTAATACTTTCACCGCAATTACGTTCACAGAACGACTCAAGGCATCGGACATGGACACCCAGCCCGAATGTTTATTCCCATAATTTCGAGGACGGTAGCCATCAACCTTATAGGGTTCATCTAAATAACTATCATAGGGGGAGAAACCCGCCCCAATTGCTGTCGCATAAACTAATCCTTTAAAGGTTGATCCCGGTTGTCTTTGAGCCTGGGTAACGCGATTAAATTCACTCTCTTTATATTGATAGCCTCCCACCATGGCCTTAACTTCTCCGGTTTTTGCCTCTATAGAAACTAACGCCGCCTGACCAAAATTTGAACCCGCACCATCAATTTCCACCGCATCTTTCACGGTTTTTTCAGCGGCTTCTTGCCATTTCAGATCTAAACTGGTTTCTATCGTTAACCCACCAGCTTCCATCACTTCTTTAGAAACATATTGGGGGAGTTCTTTTAATACATAACTAGAAAAATAAGGAGCTTTAACTAATAAGCGTTTCGGTTGACTAGGTTTGAGGGTTAGGGTTTCTTGCATCGCGGCTTGGGCTTCGGCTGCGGTAATAACTCCCGCCGTCTCCATTCGTTGGAGTACGATATTGCGCCTTTTTTTTGCCGCTTCTGGATTTTCTAAGGGAGAATATTGACTCGGCGCCGGGGGTAAACCCGCTAACATTGCCATTTCCGATAGGGTGAGATCGTTAACGGACTTACTAAAATAAACATGAGCCGCATCCGCCACCCCATAGGCTCCCGAACCCAGATAGACTAAATTCAAATAGCGTTCTAGGATATCCTCTTTACTAATTTGGTCTTCGATTTTCCAAGAGACCATCGCCTCTTTGAGTTTCCGAATTAAGCTATGTTCCTGATTCAAATAAACAATCCGGGCTAACTGTTGAGTAATGGTGCTTCCTCCTTCCACCACTCCCCCGGCTAAGATATTAGAGCCAACGGCGCGCACAATGCCTTGATAGTCCACCCCATCATGGTCATAGAACCGAATATCTTCCGTAGAAATAAACGCTTGTGCCAGTTTTTCGGGAATTTGTTTGAGTCGAAGTTTTTCCCGAGTCGCTGGCCCAGTTTGCATTAAAATATCACCGTTATTGGCTTTAATCGTAATTGTGCCATCCCGATTAAAAGAGGCAATCCCACTCACCGAAACTTGGGGTAGACTTTGATCAACCAAATGCCATTGCCAAGCTCCATAACCCAAGGCTCCAGCACCCAAACTAATTACCCCAACTCCGATCCAGACCCTAGGACGACGATACCATTTGTTGGCGAGGATATCTGAGGATTTAATACCTTGAAGTAGTTTCACCCATTTGGAATTAATCCGCTTGAGAATGTGACGATACCCTGTAACAGCTTCAGGATTTGACTCAGAAACGGTTTCCACAGAAACTTGATCCAGTTCTGGTGCCGTCGCCACCACGGATGATGTCAAAACGGGCTCGGTTGAAACTGCACCCGAAGTATTTTCCGGGTTGGTTTCTGACTCTAATGAGTCCGTTTTGGTTGGTGGATGGTATTGAGATTCTTCCATTGGTTCGGACAAATGGTTGGTTTAGTTGAGTATTCGACAGTCTATTTTAGGATAGCCCAACAATCGGCTATGTTTCTCCGATGATTAGCTGTTGAATCGGTGCCGGGCGCCGAAAATCAAGGTTTTTTCCTTGATCCTAGGCTTTACAGAGTTTAGACAATCGGCGATTTGATCGGAAATTAATCCCTTAGACCGCATGACCTATAGCTAAACCCACAACCAGCATTCCTAAGACTAGAAACGGTTGGGCACTTGCTTGATATTTAACATCATTTTCTACAGGATTGCGTAGAAAATACATATCTTGGAAGGTAATTTGAGGAATAATCATCAGCAAAAGCACTGTAGCATATAGATTCTGCTTGATGCTAACTAAATAAACCGCCATCCCCGCTTGGAAAATATCAATCATTAAAACACAAATCCAAGCCGCCGTGGTGATCCCAAACATCACTGGTAGGGATTTTAACCCCAATTGCCGATCGCCTTCCACACTTTTAAAGTCATTAACAATGGCAATTCCTAACCCAGCTAAACTATAAAATAGGGTTAACACCATAATTGTCGGAGTCAGTTCTCCAAATAACGCATGACCCGCCCACCAAGGTAAAGCAATATAACTCGCCCCTAGTGCATAATTTCCTAACCAGCCATTTTGTTTGAGTTTCAGGGGAGGTGCAGAGTAAATATAGGAGACAAACGCCCCACCGACACATAAAACCGTAATTATGGGAAATTCATGTCCCGCCCAAGTATCTAAAAGGTAGGAAATCCCAATTCCTAATCCTAATAATAGTAAAATTTGGGTGACGACTTGGGGAATGGAAATCACCCCGGAAGGGATGGGGCGATAGGGCTCATTAATGGCGTCGAGTTCGCGATCATAAAAATCATTCATGGTCTGGGTGTACCCGGTCATCAATGGCCCAGACATTAACATACAGGTCGCCACCTTTAACACATCTTCCACTGACCAGCTAAAATGTCCCGATGAAGCCGCGCCACAAACCACCCCCCAAATTAAGGGTATCCAGGTGATCGGTTTCATCAACTGTAGGCGAATTTTCCAGATAGAGGTTTCTCCCGACGACGCCCCTTTCATCCCTAACAGTTGTCGGGTTTTAGCGCCGCGCTCTGCATTGGCTTCTTTGGTTAATTCTTCTGAAGGTTGAGACGATGGAGTATCCGACATGATCCTTTGTGCGTTTGTGTGTTGAGTTTCTACAATATAGAAGTTAACATTAACATGGAGTTGGCTGTTAACTGTCTATTGATGATTGCTATAGTTATTGGAGTGCGATCGCAATTCCTATTCCTACAATAAATAAAATTACCCACAAAAAACCCTCTCCCTCATTCGATATAGACCGATTTACCCATCTTTCCCTTTTACACCGTAAGCAATAATAATGGTCAGGTTTCTGTGTATCTCTGACCCACGGGCAATAATTTTCCTCGCATTTATCAATCATATATTTCTCCAAGATTTTAATTGTTTTAACCTGGGTTTAATCCCCCCTAACCCCCCTAAAAAGGGGGGAATATGATCAATTTAGCGGGTAATAGGTGTGTAATTCATTGCTGAAATTTCCAACCGTTGCAGATAATTTGCTTGGGAAATTTGATATAAACAATAATCACGATTTTCGATCAAGCAGTATTGAACTTTATGAAAACCGACTTTTTCTAAAATACGACGACTGGCATGATTTTGGCATCGGGCAAAACCGACTAATTGAGGTTCTTTGAGTTCTAAGAAACCAATTCCTAACGCAGTTTTGGCTAATTCCGTACCCCAACCATGACCCCAATAGGGTTGATCTAGGGCATAGCCAATATTAATAAAAGGAGAGCGATCGCTCCGATAAGTTTTGATAAATCCTAATAATTCTTTTCCCTGTCGGTCTAAGGCAAAATAGTTACCAAAACCGTAGGTTTCCCAATGTTTTTCCCAACGTTTTAATTCTGCGATCGCCTGTTCATAGGATAACGCACCTTGCAAAACCCATTTCATAATATCAGGGTTTTCTAACATTTTAATAGCCTGATTACGGAAGCGTTTATCACTGGGATGAACAATGGTAAATTTCATATTCGTTACTGAATTATTGAAAGTTAACTGATTTAGTTGTAGCAATCAATTGAATAATTTGCATCGTTTCAAATATCATGTTTTTGCGAATATATTTAATCAAATTACAGAATATAAATTAAATAACTTTAAACCCATTAAATCCCATTAAATATCTGCAAATTCCACAAATTACCGGAAATTACAGCAAATGACAATTGTGTGAAATCTTGTTTTTTTTAGGATATAATGTTATGATCAGATAAATTAAAGTCTAAGACGAATTGGCGGGGGGAAGATGAAAGAATACGCAAGATTTCTGGATGAATTGGCAACAATACTATTTAAAGATGATGTCAACGGAAGCAAACGGGAAAAAGAATGTTTTTTTAAACTGCGCTTTCATCCCGATAATTATAATATTGACAATCAAAATAATAAGGAAAAAGCCGATGATTTATTAAGTTTAATCAAAGCAAAAGAACAGTTAGGGTTTGCTCCTACAAATATTCAAAGACTGCAAAGTGAAGTTATTAAAAATTTAATCAAAATCTATGAAAAAGAGTTAATTGATGATCAAATTGATATTGAGGGTTTACGCAATGTTGATCGAGGACAAAAAGGTACTTGGAAAAAGGTATATAATTGGTTATGGGAATATCAATTCCCTCGCTGGGAAGTGGATCAAATTTGGCAACGGTTTCAAACTCAGACGGGTTTACAACAAAATTGGATAGAATTTTTTCCCGATGGTGAGCGAGGAATGGTTTGGGAAGATCCGCAACCAAATTCTGCTAAAATTCCTTGTGATCAACCTTTACAGATGAAGATCAATTTAGAATATCCTAACCATTATTTCTTGCTATTCAATAGAGGATTTACCAGCCGTTTTTTAGTCTGTCCTTCCTTAGCATTTGCGCCGACTAATAAAATTAGCGAAAGTCCTATTATTTTACCTCAAATCGGTTCCATAGCATCTAAACATCAAATTGCGATTAAATTTAATCAACCTGGAATAGAAGAATATTTGGGAATTGTTTCTGAATTTCCCTTAAATTTAGAGGCGTTAAATCGAATCAAAGATCAACAGTTTCCCTCGGTAAAACCGGAATTGATGTTGGAAGTTTGGCAACAGTTTGAAAAGCAAAATAAAACCCATTGGCATATTTTTTATCAAAAATTTGAGGTTTTACCCCCCCCTAACCCATCTTAAAAAAAGGATAGGAAATGTAGGGGCGGGTTCGGCAAGGGTTAATAATTCTAACCAATAATCTTTGTAAACCCGCCCTAGCTTCTCGCCTATTCTGGGTTTGATCCCCCCTAACCCCCCTTAACAAGGGGGGAATAGGAAATGTAGGGGCGGGTTCGGCAAGGGTTAATAATTTCAACCAATAATCTTTGTAAACCCGCCCTAGCTTCTGCAAAATTTAACAATTTTAAGTTGACAAAATCAAATTCAATACGCTAAAATTAAAATAATAAATTCCACATACAACTAAACATAATGTTAACGATTAATTTAGATTTAGATGATGAATCTGAAAAATATTTAGCCGAAATTCTCTCTCAAGAAAAAACCAATAGTAAGGAACTGATCAAACGATTATTACGAAATCATTGGTTAAATTTACAACCGCCTCAAACGGTTTTAGAAAGAATGGGAGGATATCCACCTAAACATTTATTACAAGGATCAGGGGATTTATCGGATCGAGATGTCCGTAAACAAGTCATCGCTGAACGGATTGAAAATCAAGAAGATGAAAAGATTGTCAAATCAGCATTAAATTCTTTAGAGAATGTAGGGGGAAATCCTCGAAAAGCAGAATGGTTAGCTTGGGATGCTGTTAAGGATGGATGGGAGGAAGATTAATAAATTTAATTAATGGAGAATAAGCGATCGCATTTTCAAAACTTAACCTAACTCCCAACAGAAACCGGGTTTCTTTCACAAAACTTGATTTCTCATTCCAGATCTGAGTAGAAACCCGGTTTCTAATTCGCCTAACACACGCTACAATATTATTAACCCAGAGAGGAGCATCCCATGAACGATGAGCAATCCAATCAATATTCTCCTGAAAATTATCTTACCTTAATTCAAGGATTATTGCAAGCAGAATATGAAGATAATATTGAACAATTAAATACCCTGCTTGCTGAGAAACACCATCTCCTCAACCCACAATTTGCTCAATTCTTAAAAGTTGTCGCTGCGGAAATTATTGAAGCACACCCAGAAGTAACAGAAACGATAGTAGCATTAGTCGAAAATATCAGTATTAGAGTTAGCGATTTTCCTCTGGGAAACCCTAGATATATTCAAAATATTGCCATTGCGGGATATGAGTTTGTCTTGGGTTATCGTCAGGAAGAATCCGAATTAGGGGCGCAAACAAATAATAATCTGGGGACTGCCTATTCTGACCTAGCAGCAATAGAAAATACCGAAGAGAATTTAAAAGCAGCCATCGCTTGTTATCAACTGGCTTTAAAAGTTCGTCAACAACAGACATTACCCCAAGGTTGGGCAACGACAAATAATAATCTGGGGAATGCCTATTCTGACCTAGCAGCAATAGAAAATACCGAAGAGAATTTAAAAGCAGCCATCGCTTGTTATCAACTGGCTTTAAAAGTTTATCAACAACAGACATTACCCCAAGGTTGGGCAACGACAAATAATAATCTGGGGACTGCCTATTCTGACCTAGCAGCAATAGAAAATACCGAAGAGAATTTAAAAGCAGCCATCGCTTGTTATCGACAAGCGTTAATAGTTTATCAACCCAAAACATTACCTCTAAACTGTGTAATAACAGGACGCAATTTCGGGGATTTAGGGTTTAAAATTGGGAACTGGGAATGGGGAGTGGAGGGCTATGAATCGGCGATGAAAGCAGTAGAAAATAGTCGCAGTCGGGCGCAAACCGATCAACAGCGTCAAGAGATTTTAGCCGCAGCCATTGGGGTTTATGCAAATGCAATTCAATGTTATATTAATTTGGGGAATTATCAACAGGCATTATTGACCGCAGAGCGATCGCGGTGTCGGCAGTTAGCGGATTTATTTGCCAGTAAGGATCTCTATCCCAATGCGGAAGTTCCCCCGGAATTGGTGGCGGAATATAATAGTTTGAAACAACGGATGAATCAGTTAGAGCAAAAACCTCCAGCGAATACGCCGGAAAATCCCTCAAAAACTGGTCAACTCTCCCCAGAAACTTTAGTAGAAATTGAACAATTAGAAACGGAAAGAAAGCAGCTTTGGCAAAAAATTCGCAGTCATGATCCGGTATTAGCAGGTCAAATAGAAGTTGATGTGATTCAGTTAGCAGAAATTCAGGAGTTAATTCAGGATGATGTCACCGCTATTGTTAGTTTTTATAGTACCAATGATCGGACGTTTGCGTTTGTGTTGCGGCGGAGTGACCTAACCCCCCTAACCCCCCTTCCCTGCGAGGGAATGGGGGAACAATCTGACTCCCCTCGCCTCACAGGAGAGGGGTCGGGGGAGAGGTCAAACTCCCCTCGCCTCACAGGAGAGGGGTCGGGGGAGAGGTCAAACTCCCCTCGCCTCACAGGAGAGGGGTCGGGG
>MNYZ01000058.1:0-49338 GCA_001873365.1 Oscillatoriales cyanobacterium CG2_30_40_61
CGTCGGGGTGGGAGTCGTCGGTGTGGGAGTTGGGGTTGTTGGTGTGGGTGGTGTCGTGGGTGTGGGCGGAGGTGAAGGGGGAAGGGTAGGAATCGGGGGGGTTACGGGGGGCTGGGGTTGGGCAATCACCGGGGTCGGAGGTTCAAGAATATTACCAGTATCGTCCCTACCTTGGGGAATGGGAGAAAGAATTTCGACCTGGGGGTTGAAACTGATGGTAATTTCAGGTTGATTATCAAAGGAAGGGCTAGAGTTTAACAGGTTAAATACAATATTTGTGCTATTATTTTCTCGAATACGGTGGGCTTGGAATTCATTCATAAGAATTAACCTCGGTTCTCGGTTAAGATTAGCTTAATCCTTATATATCTCATAATTTGAACAGCTTGTAAAACTTTTTTTTGATCAATTTTTGTTTTGTTTGTATTCTTAACAGTCTATGCAACTTTTTTTAAACCGCAAATTTTTCAAAGGTTCTATTTATTTGATTGGGGCGATCGCATTTTTTTTATTGATTAATTTTCAACACTCTTGGATTCAGAGTTTACCCCATTCCCCGGAAATTCGAGGGGTTTGGCTGACTAATATTGATAGCAATATTTTATATTCTCCCCAGGATTTAACCTCGGGATTGCAACGCTTAAAATCCTTAAATTTTAATACCCTATATCCGACGATATGGCAAGGGGGTTATACTTTATATCCGAGTTCTGTGACTGAGGAAGTGTTTGGAGTTACTATTGATCCTAACCCCGGATTAGAAAAAAGAGATGTTTTGCAGGAAATTGTTACCCAAGGACATCAACAGAATTTTATTGTTATTCCTTGGTTTGAATTTGGATTTATGGCTCCTGCTCATTCAGAATTAGTTAAAAAATATCCGAATTGGATTACTCAAAAACAAGACGGAAGCGTGATTAAAAAAGAAGGATTTGAAGAACGGGTTTGGTTAAATCCTTTCCATCCTGAAGTTCAACAATTTATTTTAAATTTAATTACTGAAATCGTTAAAAATTATGATATTGATGGGATTCAATTTGATGATCATTTCGGTTTACCTGCGGAATTTGGTTATGATGATTATACGATTAAATTATATGAGCAGGAACATAACGGACAATCTCCCGCTAAGGATTTTTATGAAACCTATTGGGTCAGATGGAGAGCCGATAAAATCAATCAATTTATGAAAAAAACCTTTGAAACAATTAAATCTATTAAGCCCGATTGTATTGTTTCTTTATCTCCAAATCCCTTACATTTTTCCTTACCTGCTTATTTACAAGATTGGTTTACTTGGGAGAGAAAAGGATGGATAGAAGAATTGGTTTTACAGATTTATCGCTCTGATTTAAACCGATTTATTACGGAGTTGGAACGTTCGGAAGTGACTTTAGCAAAAAATCATATTCCCGTAGCCATTGGAATTTTAAGCGGGTTAAAAAACCGTTCAACTCCCATGGAAATCATAGAAAAACAAATAGTAGAAACTCGCAAACGTAACTTTGCTGGAGTCTCTTTCTTTTTCTATGAAAGTTTATGGAATTGGTCAGAGGAATCCGCACAAAAACGTCATCGCAAACTACAATATTTATTCCCAAAGACCTAAGATAGTGCTACACATTACAGTTAAGAAACCTCTAAATCCAGCAAACTGCTTACTATTCCCTGTTCCCTATAACTTAAATTTCATACAGTCTTCTGAGTAAGGCTAAAATTTGATCGCCGTAGGTGGAATCATCTGACCATCTTCCACTTAATTGTTGAACAAAAGCAGCAATTCCTCGGGTGACAAATTCAAACCGAGGATCAACACAATCTTGGACTAAAGGTTCATAACTTCCATAGGCTTTTAAATGTTGAATATGGGCTCTAACTCCGATTTGAATTGTCGGGAAAGAAGCACTTTCGGAAGCTCCCCCCAAACTTCCTAAACCTCCAAAATTGTTTTGTTCAGGTTTAACAGTCCCGCCAAATTGTAGAAAGTTAGTTTCCAAACACATTTGAGAAAACGCAATATCATGGTTCACTCCTTCTATAGCTGCTTCTTCTCGATAAAATTTAGCAATTTCAGGAACGGTATTAATTATCTGAGCATCTTGAGTTTTGATAAACATAATTAACTGAACTTCTGTGGTTAAACCATTACCCATAATTTGATCAATTTGACTATTATAGGGACGAATATTAGAACGAAAAACCACACTTCGATTCGGGTTATCCCAACCCACAGAAATCCCGAAATTCTTGAAATCAACGGCTCGAATATAAACAATATTATTATATCTAATTCTTCTTACCCGAGCAGAAATCTGTGATAAATTCAATCCAAATTTATCGACTAAATCAATGGGAATATAAGCATTTCCATTGACTAAAATCCCATTTTCTCCATAGCGACGACCATTAATATTAATTCCGATAGAACCATAAACGGCTGTACCTGGGGAGACATTTGGAATAGGATTATTTGAACTATTTCCTAACCAATTGGTGAGCCCATTAGTAATCCCAATTGCCAGATCTTGACGTCGGGTTTGAATCAAAGCCCGATCGGTGGGATTAGTTAGAAATCCTAATTCCAAATAGAGTGAAGGAATAGCAATCCAACGGCAAAAAATTAAACTTCCTAAGCCCGTTTCAGTGTCCGGTTTTGCCCCTCGATTGGGAAGTTGCGGGACTTGTTGCAGTAGGGATAATAATAGGGATTCGGCGTCTTGTTTTCGGGATTGATTGCCCGCAATATAAAAGGCCGTAGCCCCCCTAATTAATGGGTTTGATGAGCCTCCCATTTGCAATTCTAAAGCGATATCTCCAGAGCGGGAATGGGTATTAATCCAATCAATGGTTTGGGTTTGACTCAAATCATCAGGAACCGCAATCACTTGTACACCCCGAGAGCGCAATTCACCTACAACTAAATCCCGAATCCTAATGATTTCTTGGGCTTCAGTTGTCCCTCCAGCAACCGTGCCTGGGTCTCTTACACCATTTTCAAATCCTCCATGACCTGCGGATAAAAAAATTCTTGTCATTGTGTACACTCTCGATTTTAAGTTTAATATTAAGGTTAAATATTTTAATTCCCTTTATGGTTTTACACTGTAATCAGGCATTTGTCACCCTCGCTGATCCGAAAATGGAAATTTTGGTTGAGTTTTATTCTCAACTATTGGGAATAAAACCGTTAAATTATATTCCCCATCGTTATGCAGAATTTCAGTTACCGAGTTTGAAATTAGGAATTTTTAAACCCCAAACTACTGATATTTCCGAGTTTTATCCAACGGGTAAAACGGGGATGAGTTTGTGTTTAGAAGTCTCGGATTTAGAACAAGCGATCGCCCATTTACAAACCCTAGGATATCCTCCACCGGGAGAAATCATCACGGCGGCCCATGGTCGAGAAATTTATGCCTATGATCCGATGGGAAACCGTTTAATTTTATATCAAATTTAGGATAATTATTCACCCGATTAAATCCAAAAGGGTGTAAAGGCTCATAATTAACAATAATATTGCCAGTTTTTGGGTGAGTTGTAGGCCCGGAGAAGGAATCATGGCTTCTCGAATTAATATTGAAGTGGATGATCCGGCCACATAACTCATGGACAGCACTAGATAGGGCCATTGTTGATTCCCGATCCAAATCAGGAGTAAAAAAAATCCTAATATCAACATCAGTAACTCAACAAATTGAGGGGGGTTATATTGGGTTGATAACAGTAAAGTTTGCCACCAAAAATTCCAACGTCTCATCATGATTAATAATTAACTGTGAATCAATATTTATCCTAGCCAGGTTTGTTGTTGTAAATCGGATAAAGCGGTTTCTGTTTCTACCTGTTCAAATTGTTGATAAAACCGACTAACATTAAAAAAAGGATAGGGAGTTTCTAATACAATAACCCGATCGCCCCATAGCTGCATAGAGGGAATTAATTCTAGCGGGGCCACGGGAACACAAATCCAAATTGCCATGGGGTGATGGGCTTTTAATGCCTTGGCCGCCACAGCCATCGTCATTCCGGTGGCAATACCATCATCGACAATCAGGGCTAAAGCTCCATGGGGGTTAATCTTAGGACAGGCTGGAGAAAGCCTTTCCCAACCCTGCTGAGCCTTTGTCTGAGCCTGTTCTAACATCCTCTGTTGAAGTTGAGGATCTAGGGGTTTGCGTTTTGACCATAAAACATGGCCATCGGAGGTAACTGCACCCAAAGCCAATTCTGGATTATCGGGGAAGGTGATTTTTTTAGCCACAATCACACTTAAAGGAGCGTGCAACCCTTTAGCAATGGGGACTGCAACGGGTACACCCCCACGGGGTAAGGCATAAACAACCATTTTTGTGTCTGGATTTGGATGTTCTAAACTCATCTGTAACAAAATTTCTTTTGCCAATTCCTCACCCGCTTGAGTCCGATCTTTAAATATTGGTGTGAATAACATGATCTGCTTGTCCCCCGACCTTCGCATCATCTCTATGATGACCGTTGCCCTTGAGAGTTGCAACTTGATAAATTCCCACTGGTTGAAAAATAGTTGTAAATTGGGTATCGGTTAATCGTCCATACCCTAAACCCTATTCCCTTTGATTATGTCTGATCACGAACAATTAAGTTTATTTGATTTTAAAAATACTGAACCTGCTACTCCGCCAACAAATTTTAATCGGGATTTAATTCCGACTGATGCTAAAATTGCGATTCCTTTGGGGACTTATCAAACCTTAGAAGAAATTGCCAACCATTGTAATCATTGTTATCGATGTGAATTAGGACAAAATCGTACCCATGCGGTCATCGGTCGAGGTAATATACAAGCGCCAATTATGATTATCGGAGAAGCACCTGGGCAAAATGAAGATGAACAGGGTTTACCCTTTGTCGGGAGGTCGGGACAACTGTTAGAAAAAATTTTAGAATCCGTAGGTTTAAGTACAGAAAAGGAGGTTTATATTTCTAATGCGATTCGCTGTCGTCCGCCGAATAATCGCACCCCGACCCCGGCAGAAATCGAAGCATGTAAACCGTATTTATTAGAACAAATTCGTTTGGTTAATCCTAAAATTATTTTATTAACTGGAGCAACGGCGGTTAAATCTTTGTTAGGAGATAAACGGGGAATTAGTAAAATTAGGGGGCAATGGATGGAGTGGGAAGGGCGATTATGTATGCCGATTTTTCACCCAGCTTATTTATTAAGAAATCCCTCTAAGGAACAGGGATCACCGAAATGGTTAATGTGGCAAGATATTCAGAAAGTTAAAAATAAATTGAATGAATAATCTTGCCATCGTAGTGAGTCCTTTAGGACTCTCTTATATGATTAATTACAAAGCCTGATAAACAACATTATGGGTCTTTCTATTCTGAGTTTAATTAGATTAAGTTGCAGTTCCTTATTAGCTAATCCCGTGCGTTCTTTTCTATCAGGAATCGGGGTATTTATGGGGGTAGCAGCGGTGAGTGCAACCTTGCAAGTTAAAAATATTAGCACGGCGGTTATTAAGCAACAATTGGATGAAAGAGATGCACCACAAATCGAAATCTATACACCTTGGAACCCGATTACAAAAGATCAGGCAAAAGTCGGTTTAGAAGATCTGAAATCTTTGCAAAAACAGTTGAAAGGGTTAAAATCTATTAGTGCTAGTAATTGGATGGGTACTCTATCAGTTTCTTTTCAAAATGAGCAAGCCAATCCTTTTTCTTTCGCCACAACTATTGATTTTTTAAACACATTAGGACGTAAATTAATAGCTGGAAGACCTTTTAATTCCAGTGATTTTGAAACCTATCAACCCGTGGTTATTATTGATCAATTTTTAGCAGATAAACTCTTTGGAAGTATAGATCCTTTAGGAAAAACTATTTATATTAATTTTAGACCCTATGTAGTCGTTGGGGTTGTTGTCACTAAACCCCTATGGAATGGGCAAGAACCCACAGGTATTGTTTATCTTCCCATGGCTATTTATAGTGCAGTTACGGGACAAAAAGGAATTGATAGTTTGCTCCTACGTCCTTCTAAAATTGAAAATTTAGACCCGATGGGTGAACAGGCTAAAAAAATATTAGAAAAAAGATTTGTCGGCTATGAATTTAATTTTTGGAAGACGGCTGAGGATATTTTAGAACGGCAAAAAACCCTAGAGTCTGTGTCTAAAGCATTATTAGTTGTAGGTGCAATTTCTTTAATTGTCGGCGGAGTTGGAATTGCTAATATTACCATTGCATCAGTAATAGAACGTACCCCAGAAATTGGACTCAGACGGGCTGTAGGTGCGACCCAATTAGATATTATGTTACAGTTTATTTTAGAAGCAGCTATTTTAAGTTTTGTTGGGGGAACTATTGCGATTATCACGGTTCATGGTGCAACGGTTGTTGTGGCTAAACAATTTAAGTTACCCTATGAATTTGAAGCAAAAACGGCTGCATTAGCTCTGAGTTCAGCGATATTTGTTGGGGTAGGAGCCGGATTTTTCCCCGCTTTACGCGCCAGTCAAATTGACCCGGTAAAAGCGTTAAGAGGAGAGTAGAAACCATTTAAAATAAAGGATTATGAGTCTTTCCAGTCTAAGTTTAATTAAATTAAGTTGTAGTTCCTTATTAGGGAGTCCAGTTCGTTCCTTTCTATCAGGAATTGGGGTATTTATGGGAGTAGCGGCGGTGAGTGCGACCTTGCAAGTGGGTAGTATCAGCAGCGCGGTTATTGCACAACAGTTGGCTGAAAGAGATGCACCACGAATTGTCATATTTCCAATGTGGAACCCAATCACAAAAACTTCAGCAAACTTGAGTTTAGACGACCTGAAAACTTTAAAAAAACAGTTAAAAGGGTTGAAATCTATTAGTGGTATGAATTGGATGGATACCTCGCAGGTTGTTTTCCAGCATCAGGAAGCTAATCCCTCTGTTAAAGCGACAACTATCGATTTTTTAAATACATCAGGACGTAAATTAATTGCTGGACGTTCTTTTACCACCAATGATTTTGAGACCTATCAACCTGTAATTATTATTGACAAAGTTTTAGCAGATAAACTATTTGAGGAAATCAAGCCAATCGGAAAAACTATTTATATTGATTTCAGACCTTATATTGTGATTGGAATTATTGAAAGTCAAGGTATTCAACAGGAAGAACCAAAAGGTGAAGTTTATCTTCCGATGGCTATTTATAGTGCAACTACAGGGAAAAAAAATATCAATAATTTGTGGCTACGCCCCTATAAAATTGAAGATTTAGAGCCGATGGGTAAACAAGCTGAAAAAATATTAGAACAACGGTTTCCAGGGTATAAATTTTTTGCTCCGAATACGGTTAGGAGAATTTTAGAACAACAAAAAACCCTAGATTCTGTTTCTAAAGCATTATTAGTGGTCGGTGCAATTTCTTTAATTGTGGGAGGAGTTGGAATTGCTAATATTACCATTGCTTCGGTGATAGAACGTACTCCAGAAATCGGATTAAGACGGGCGGTGGGTGCGACCCAATTAGATATCATGTTGCAATTTATTTTAGAAGCGGCTATTTTAAGTTTAATTGGAGGAACTATTGCCATTGTCACCGTTCATGGTGCAACAGTTGTTGTGGCTAAACAATTTAAGTTACCTTATGAATTTGAACCCAAAACGGCTGCATTAGCTCTAAGTTCCGCGATATTAGTTGGGGTAGGAGCCGGATTTTTTCCCGCTTGGCGCGCTAGTCAACTTGACCCGGTAAAAGCGTTAAGAGGAGAGTAGGGAAAAATTAACAATTGAACACAAAATCAGGGATTAAGCATTATGGAAGAACAGCATAATTTAGAATCATCACTAAACTCGGAAAATTCAATAGAATCTGAATCATTCAAGTTTTTACCTTTAGGAATCATTATAACTTTAATCTCCGGTGTGGGCGGGATAATTTTTATCGCCCTTCCTTCTCAACCAATTAATAATCCATCCTCTACAAAGTTACAATTATTCTCTCCTCTAATTCCTGCGGTTCAACCTTCAGCTAATTTGAATCCAGTTCCTCCACCTACTCCAATTAATTTTACTACAGGAAATTTAATCGCTCCACCGCCTATCAAATCTAACGATATTTTTGGGATTTTAGAAAATACTAACCCTAATAATAATTCAGTTATTGAATTGAATACTGTGGAGAAAAATATATATTTAACTACTGAACCTTTTAATATAGATAATTATTCGTTGAAAGTTGAACCCGAGGAACCCAATCCTAGGCAAATAATTGAGAATAGTATGATCCCTTTGAATTTAACCGCAAATCCTCCCCAATATCAGATCATAACCCAACAACCTCCAGAGATTCAACCTTCTCCATCCGTTCCGGTTGTGGCTGAAACCGATGGCGTTGAATTGATGTTAAATGATGTAATTATTTTGGGTTTAGAAAATAACAGGGAGATTAAAAATCAATATTTAGATCGCATTGTCCAACGCCAAGATTTAATCGTAGCTGAGGATAAATTTAATCCGAATTTTACCCCGAGTTTATCGATTAATTGGAGTGATGTTAGTCAGGGAAATTCAACTGTGATGACCAATGGTTTAAGGTTGTCAGCAGGACTGGTGATTAAAATTCCCACGGGGGGAGAGTTAAATATGGGTTGGGTTGGACAGAGAGAACAACAAAATTATCAAGGTTCAGGAGGTTCGGATCGAGATGTTTTAAGACAAAATTTAGCATTAACTTTTAAACAGCCTTTATTAAGGGGATATGGTGCAAAAGTTAACCGTGCTGATATTGAAATTGCCCGGATAACAGAAACTATTAATTTACTAGATTTAAAATCTATTTTAATTGATCAAATTACGGTAATAATTACATCCTATCGCAGTGTATTGCAAGCTCAAGAACAAGTTAAAATTGCTTTACAATCTTTAATAAATGCCGAAAAAGAAGTAGAAAATACTCAAGTTTTTATTGATGCTGGACGTAAACCCAGAGCCGATTTAATTACGGTAAAAGCTCAGGTTGCTGCTCAAGAAATAGCCTTATTAAATTCTAAGAATAATTTAAAGCAACGACGACTGGATTTATTAGAATTATTAGATATTGATGAAGATGTTAATATCATAGCATCTGACAACTTAGAAATTCAGCCACCAATTTTAGATATTAATAGGATTAAAGAGTCTATTCTTGATCATCAACCGAGTTATTTAAAAGCAAGATTAAATTTAGAAATTGCAAAAACACAATTAATTATGGCTGAAAATAATCGCCGTTGGAATATTGATTTAGAAACCAGTGTCAGACATGAACCCGCCCCGGAAATCACTGAAAATACAACGGACTTACGAGCCGGATTAACTTTTAGTAAAGCCCTCGGAGATCGCAGTGTAGAACGTGATTTTCAACGGAGTAAAGTTGATATTTCAAAGGCAGAAAACAATTTAAAAGAAGCGATCCAAAATGTTAATACTGAAGTGACTAAAAATTTACAAGATATTGAATTGAACTTTAAACAAGTTGAGTTATCTCGACGGGCGACGCAGTTAGCCCAACAACAACTTCTCAACCAAGTGGATAAAATTAAGTTGGGTTTACCAGGGGCGACACTCTTAGATCTTGTCAGGTTTCAATCTGACTTAGATGCAGCCAAAAATAACGAGTTAAATGCTAAAATAGATTATCTGAATGCTTTAACAAATTTAGAAAAAAGCCTCGGTATAACCTTAGACACCTGGGGTATTACCCTAGAACAACAACCTCAGCAAAATAATGAATAATGCCGCTCTAATTGAGTTAACCGTAGACCCAGAAAATTTACCCCAAGATAAACAGCATCGACGGTTAGATGTGTGGTTATCTCAACAGGTTCCTGATCTGTCTCGATCGCGGATTCAAACTTTAATTAGTGCTGGATGGGTAAAAATTAATCAACAGGTTTGTACCACTAAAAAAGTGTCTGTGCAAGGTGGCGATCGCTTAGAAATTATTCTCCCACCCCCGGAACCCTTAGACTTAGAAGCGGTAGATATTCCCCTGGATATTTTATATGAAGATGATTGTCTTTTAATTATAAATAAACCTGCGGGTTTAGTAGTTCATCCCTCACCAGGACATCAGAATGATACCCTAGTTAATCGTTTATTAGCCCATTGTGATCACTTATCAGGAATTGGCGGGGTACAAAGACCAGGAATTGTGCATCGTTTAGATAAGGATACCACCGGGGCGATCGTAGTGGCAAAAACGGATTTTGCCCTGCAAAGTTTACAGGCTCAAATTAAATCTAAAACCGCCCGTCGTCAATATTTAGGTGTGGTTTATGGGGTTCCTAAAACCGAATCAGGAACGATTAATCAACCTATTGGTCGCCATCCAATTGATCGCAAAAAAATGGCAATTGTTCCCATAGAAAATAGTGGCCGGGAAGCGATTACCCATTGGCAAATCCAAGAACGAATTGGCAACTATACGTTAATGTTATTTACCTTAGAAACTGGGCGCACCCATCAAATTCGGGTGCATACTGCTTTCATGGGAAATCCGATTGTGGGCGACCCAGAATATAGTCGGGGAAAAGCGATCGGTGTGAATTTACCTGGACAGGCGCTTCATGCTTGGAAACTGACCTTAAACCATCCGATTTCAGGAGAAATAATTGAAGCGATCGCTCCGATGCCCCATGCCTTAAAAACCCTTTTAGAAATTTTACGCCGTCGTTAACGTAGTGAGTCCTTTAGGACTCTCTGAGAGCCATTCATGGCTGACTACGTTAAAAAAATTAGGGTCTATAAAGGCAAAATTACCGTAAATATTGTTCCCTCTCCCGGTTCACTTTTAACTGTAATTTTACCTTGGTGTAAATCAACAGATTGTTTAACAATTGATAATCCTAATCCTGTCCCTTTAATATTTCCTACGTTACTAGCGCGTTCAAATTGTTGAAATAGTTTATCTTGATAATCTCTGGGTAAACCAATGCCTTGATCAGCCACTTCACACCGAACAAATTCACCTTCTTGGTTAATTGTCAGGCTGACTTGACCCCCATCAGGAGAATATTTGATCGCATTAGATAACAAATTTAATAAAATATGACGCAGTAAATTTTTATCTAAATTTCCATGAATAACTGCTTGAGAAGTAATTAATACCAGGGGATTTTTAGGATTAGCAATGGGTTGAATTTCTTCGATAATGGCTTGACAAAATTCAACAATTTCCATGGTTTCAGGACTAAAGATTAGTTTCCCAGATTCCGCCTGACTTAATATTAACAAATCCTCTAAAAGATTGTTCATATTCTGCACCGAGGTTTGAATTCTATCTAAATGTTTTTGCTTTTTATCTTCCGGCCATTTATCACTATAATCTTTCAACATTCCGGCGGACATTTGAATCGCTGTTAATGGGGTTTTTAAATCATGGGAAGCAATGGAGAAAAACCGCGATTTATCATCGTTAACCGATTGGGCTTCTTCTAAAGACTGCTGCATTTCTAAGGAGGCTTGATGCTTTTTCAAGGCAATTTTAATCGCGGCATGAACTTCTCGCTCCTTAAACGGTTTCAGAATATATCCATAGGATTGCGTTTTTTCAGCCCGTTCTAAGGTTTCATCATCAGCATAAGCGGTTACATAAATCACCGGAATATTAAACTTTTCTTGAATAAGTTTTGCGGTTTCAATTCCATCTAAATCCCCCTTAATCACAATATCCATTAAAATTAAATCCGGTTGGGTTTCTGCGACTTTTTGTAATGCCGATACACTAGAGGAGGCAATCCCCACCACATATTCCAGTTTTTCTAATTTTCTCGCTAATCCTTTGGCAATGATCAATTCATCTTCCACAATTAAAATTTTAATGGCTGCCATTTTTCTCCTCCTTTCGCTATTAACTATATTAACATTTTTTTATTTGAGCAGGTTTGGCTGTATACAGATAATCTGTTGGTACGAGGGAGAAGCTATACAAGCACCCGACAATTGCTTCTGATTAAAACCGATGTCGATATTGGAGTTCGGAAAAACTAACGGTAAATAAGGTTCCGTTTTCTTGGTTTAGGGTGATAGTTCCTTCAATTTGCTCGGTGAGAGTGCAAACTAATTCCATTCCCAAGGATTCAACATTTCTAAAGTCTACTCCGGCTGGAAAACCGATGCCATTATCTCGAACGGTTAGAATAATTTTATCTTCGGGGTTTTGATGTAGTCCCAGATCAACAATTCCTGAGCGACCATTGGGAAAGGCGTGTTTTAAGGTATTAGAGATTAATTCATTCACAATTAAACCGCAGGGTTGAGCAGTTTCAATATTCAAACCAACGGGTTCAACATCGAGTTTAAACTCAATTCGACCAGCTTGGATATTATAAGATTCAAATAAATTATCAATTAAATCTTCTAAATAATCACCAAAATTAATTTTTTCTAAATTAGTTGAACGATAGAGTTTTTCATGAATTAAAGCCATGGAATAGATCCGATTTCGGCTATCATCTAAAACCTTAATTAATTCAGGTTCGGTGAACATATCCGATTGAAATTCTAAAAGATTAGAAACCACCAGCAAGTTATTTTTTACCCGGTGATGAATTTCTTTGAGTAAAACTTCTTTTTCTCGTAAGGATGTTATCAGGCTATCTTCTGCTTGTTTGTATTCAGTAATATCTCGATACATCCACAAATGCCCTTGATAGTTACCTTGAATCATAATCGGAACATAATCTCGTTCAACAGTCCGTCCATCAACTAAAGAGAGTTCTTCATTCGTGATCACTCGCTTTCTGCCCGTGACTTCTTGATTTCTAATAATAAATTGTGTGGGATCGCTAAAGAGATTTTGATATTCAAAGGAAAATGTTTTGCCATCCATACCGATCAGATGATTGGAGGAGTCTTTGATCTTAAATAAATCACAAAAGGCTTGATTAATTAATACAATTTTGTCAAATTCATCCTTAACTAAAACCCCTAACTGTAAATTCTCAATCAATGTGCTTAATCGAGATGTAGTTGCCCATAATTGTTCTTCAATTCTTTTGCGATCGCTAATATCAATCCAATATCCAACTATTTCTAAAGGATTTCCTTGGGCATCGGGGATTAATTTAGCTTGATCATACATCCAACGATAGGTACCATCCCGGTGTTGAAAACGATATTCATAACTACAATATCCTTGCTCAAACAACGGCGATAATTGATTTGTAATTCTCCCGATATCCTCTGGATGAATATGACTTAACCAAAATCCAGGTTGAGTAAAGTCGGAAACATCATATCCCAAAATAGTCTTGATATTATCACTAATAAATGTGGTTTGATAGTCTTCCCCTGGTTTGGAACTATAAATAATTCCTGGGCTAGAAAATAGCAAATATTTTAATCGTTCTTGACTGACTAATAAAGATTGTTGAGCTAGAGATCTTTCTTTTAATTCTGTTTGTAATTGTTCATAAAGTTCAGATTGTTGAATCGCCATGGCGAGTTGACTGGTAATTTGTTCTAGTAGGGAAATTTCCCAGGCTTCCCATTGTCGAGGTTGACTGCATTGATGGGCAATTAATAAACCCCATAATGTGCCATTTTCAATAATAGGAACCGCTAGTTTAGCTTGGACTTTAAATTGAGTCAAAAATTCAACTAAACAGGGTAAAATCTGACCATCGTTAATATTAGTAATTGAGGCAATTTTCCCTTTAATATAATAGCTATGATATTCGGAGGGAAAGATTTCTTCATCAAAAGTTTGTTCTAAAAGGGAACACCACTCAGGACTAACAGCTTCAGAAATAACACAACCTGTGTAATCATCGTAAATTCGATACACTAAAACCCGGTCAGCTTTCAAAAATTGTTTAACTTCCGTCACCATTGTTGATAAAATAGATTTCAGATCCAAAGATTCTCGAATTCGTTGGGTAATGGTGGTAATTAATCGTTCTCGAATCACTTGTTGACCTAAACGTTCCTGGGCTAATTTATTTTCAGTAATATCATTCTGAATTCCTAAATAATGGGTGAGATTTCCCTCCTGATCATAAATCGGAGAAATATTTAATTCATTCCAAAATAAAGATCCATCTTTACGGTAATTTCTTAATACAACATTACATTTTTTTTTCTGTTTTAATGCGGTTTTAATTTGTTTTAACTCGGGCTGATTATGATCCTTTCCTTGAAGAAAACGGCTGTTTTTCCCAAGGACTTCTTCCTCAGAATATCCAGTCACTTTTTCAAAAGCCGGGTTAACAAAAACAATGGGATTATCCGGTTGTCGAGCATCAGTAATCACAATCCCATTACTACTATAGGCGATCGCTCGTTCACTCAACCGTAATTTTTCTTCTACCTTTTTCCGTTCTGTAATATCCGTTGCGGCTCCCAAAATTTGTTTTGGTTTACCCTCAGAAGTTCGAGCAAAAATTGTATCTCGACTAACCAACCAATGCCAATTTCCCTGAATATCTTTGATGCGGTATTCAAACTCGAAAATTTCATCCTCATTGGCGGTAGCAAATTTATCATAATGTTTTGCTAAGGTGATATAATCATCTGGATGAATTAATTCAGAGAGGAAACTTGAACCTTTTTGTAAAGTTTGTTCGGGCGTATAGCCTAAAATTTTAATAATTTCTTGATTCACATAAATATTCCGATTTTCAATTAAATCATAAATATATAAAATGTTAGGAATAGCGTCAGTAATTCCTTGAATAAACCTTTGACTTTCTTGTAACTCTAATTCAGCTTTTTTCCGATCCGTAATATCTAATGCCGCGCCCGTAATTCCGATAATATTTCCTTCTAAATCCCATAAAGGATCAATGGTTAAATCATAGCATTGAAAATCTTCCCCCAGATTAGTAGTCACCTCTTTTCGCAAACCAACTTTTGTGTTCAACACCTGTTGTTTAAGTTGGGTGAGTTGAATCGCATTTTCCCTGGGAAAAAGATCCAAATCCAATTTACCAATAACTGCTTCTGTTTCATATCCTCCCGCCGGATTATAAATCCAAGTATAGCGTAACTCTAGATCTTGATTAAACACAACAATAGGCGAATTTTTTAGCGTAATTTTAAATCGTTCTTCACTAAACCGTAGGGCGGCTTCGGTTTGTTTTCTTTCAATTGCCGTTGCTAGAATATTCGCCACACTTTGCAAATAATTTACATCATCTTCACTAAACAGTTGATTTTTTTTACCATAAATTTCTATCTGTCCTAACTGCTGGTAATTTTGTCCCTGAATCGGAATACAAATTCCTTGATTAACAAAATTAAACTTGCCATAATTAAGCTCTGTTGGCTGTAAATTGTGGCTATATTTGCAGCTACCAGAAACGAAGCTAGATTTTAAATCCTCTTGATTACCGGGAAGTTGATTTCTGTTTAAGGATATTGACAATAGGGGTTCATGACTCAGAAGGATATAATTTTTAAGGGGTTCATCCCAAATTGCTAAGGTGAGAAAACAGTCCTCTAAACTATATTCTAAAACTTTGCAATATTCAATGTTTAAATTGTTAGCAATCTGAATCACCACTTGATTAATTAGGGAAACTAAATTGGTTTCTGATAGGGCTTTTTGACCTAATTCGGCGATAATTGCTTGTTGAGCAGCTTTATTTTCTAATTCCGACTCTATTTTCTTTAACTCTATAACTTGGCGCTGGAGTTTTTCATTCATAAAAATTAGTTCTGTTGTCCGGTCAGCCACTCGAATTTCTAAATCTTGATTTAGGGTTTTTAACTCCGCTTCGGCTTGTTGACGCTCTACACCCGAGGCAATAATATTAGCAATAGCTTGTAAAAAATTAATTTCATCGGGGCTAAAGGTTCGTTGCTCTTGAGAATGAATTCCTAACACCCCAAAGGGCTTTTCTTTTCCAGAAATTAAAACTGTTACTCCACTAACAATATGATGATTGGAAAAAAATTCCGAACTGCTAAAGCGGGTTTCGACCCGCAAATCCTCAACAATCACGGGTTCTTTTAGTAATAATGTATAGCCCGGTTGGGACTGGGGGCTATTGTTCAGGGTAGCTCGCCCCACCGAACGAGGACGCCAACCTAATCCCGCCGTTAATAAAAATGTGCTTTGGTTGGGGAGTAATTCCCAAATTTGCACATATTTGCTCCCTAATATCTGTCCCACCAAGGTGACAACCCTTTTTAACAGGGCATCTAAGTTAGTTTGTGAGAGGGCATATTGACCTAATTCGGCAATCACCTGTTGTTGTCGGGCGCGACGCTTGAGTTCCTGTTGGGCTGTTTCGCGAATAGTGATATTTTGAACCAGGGACAAAAGAGAAATAACTTGCCCATTTGCGTTTTTTAAAACAGAATTATACCACTCACAATATACTAAATTCCCGTGTTTTGTGTAGTTCCGATTACAACAGATATTCCGGTTTTCCTCACCATTGAGCAACCGCGACGAGATCGCCTTCACCTGTTCTAAATCCTCTGGATGCACAAATTCCCACTGATTCCAATGACGATTCAGAAGTTCTTCCTGCTTCCATCCAAAGATTTTTTCGGCCTGAGGCGACCACCGTTTGACCCGAAACTGCTCATCCCACTCAATCACAGCTAAAGGAGAATTTTCTACGTGAAAGGTTAACTGTTGATGGGCTTGTTTTAATTCGGCTTCTCTGGTGGGTGGGAGTTCCCGCAGGCGTTGTTGTATCCGTTGTTCAATGATTTGTTCCTGTTGGTCAAGCAGGTGTTGTATCTCTGTTTCTTGATTATTTTTTGTCATAAATCACCGAATATTATAGTTATTTTTCAAACAAAAAACAGCCTTAGTCAACCGTCAAACAGATAAAGGTAAATAAACGGTTACAACAGTTTGCTGCTCCCTGGGACTTTCTATGATCAGTTGACCTTGATGAAGTTCCATCAGTTTTTGGACAATGGCTAATCCTAACCCCGAACCCTGTTGTTCATACAATTTGCGTTCAAACTGAACATGGGCACCAATTTGAGCTATTTGTTGAGGGGTGATCTCTCGTCCAGAGTTTTTAACTGATAAAACAAATTGATGGTTTTTAACAAATCCGTTAATTTCAATCGCTTGTCCGATGGCGGAAAATTTCATAGCATTATCAACTAATTCTTCCACCAGTTTTTCTAGTCTCATTTCTGCCATGGCGATCGCCACATCTTGGAGATTGAGAAATAAATCTGCCTCCCGTTTTTCCTGTTGAACTTGAGCCATTACTTTTTCGGTAATTACTGTTTGCGAGGATCGGGTTTTATCCTGACGTAAGCTGGCAATCTTTTTGGGATCGGTGGCAATTAGTTCTAATTCAGCATAGAGCAGAAAATTCATTGTCAACCGATACAAACGTTTACCAGATAAGGAAATTTGCTCGACAATTTCACGGATTTCATTAGTTTCCATAAAATCTAATTCATCGAGTAAAAGTTCCGTTGAGGCTAAAATTCCATTCAAAGGTGTTCTTAATTCATGGGGCAAAGAATGGGTAATATTGCTACGAAGTTCATCTAATTTTTGCTGAAAAAATTTTTGAACCGAGGCTTTTTTTTCTAATTGATTGGTGATCGCTTTCAGCAATTCCTTGGGGGTGAAGGGTTTAGTTAAATAATCATCTGCTCCTAATTCCATGCCTTTTCGTAAGTCTAATTTATCGGCTTTAGACGTTAGGAAAATAAACGGAATCATCTTGGTTTCTGGTGCTTTCCGTAATGCTTCTAATACCCCATGACCATCCATTTCGGGCATCACCACATCACATAAAATTAAATCAGGATTAGATTTTTGAGCAATTTCTAAACCGATCTTTCCATTTTCGGCGGACAGGGTTTCAAATTCTTGAATTTCTAACAGTTCTAAAATGCTCTCGCGAATGAAGTCTTCATTTTCAATTACTAAAATTCTGGTCATTTTGATTTCCTCAATAATGTTAATTCAGGATTCTTATGGATCAGGTTAAGAAATTTTTAATTGACAGGACTTACGCACAAGACCAAAGAAACCGGGTTTCTGGCTGGTGATTTTGCGGATGAAATCGGTTATTTCTCGTTCAGAAACCCGGTTTGGTGCGTAAGTCCTAATTGACTTCCACTTTTAACTAAAGTTTGAAAATCCTCTAAATTGAGCGGACGACTAAATAGATACCCCTGAATTTCATCACATTGAAAGCTCTGCAAGATATTTAATTCTTCTTGAGTTTCTACTCCTTCAGCAATCACTTTTAAATTTAAAAGATGAGCCATTGAAATTAAAGATTGCGTGATGGCTGCATTGATTTTATTAGTATGGAGATTGCGAACAAAAGATTGATCTATTTTGAGGACATCAAAGGGGAATTTTTGCAGATAGTTAAGGGAAGAATATCCCGTCCCAAAATCATCAATGGCTATGGTTACTCCCAAGGCTTTTAATGCCCGTAACTGTTGGATGGATAATTCACTATCTCGAATTAATAAACTTTCGGTTAATTCTAATTCTAAATAATCCGGTTCACAGCCCGTACTGAGTAAAATCTCCATTAACTTTTGGCACAAATTAGATGTTTGGAATTGCCGCCCGGATAAATTTACCGCCACTCGCAAATTTCCTAAACCTTGAGATCGCCAGGCTTTACTGTGTTGACAGGCTTGGGATAAAACCCATTCGCCAATGGGTTCAATTAAACCTGTTTCTTCCGCAATAGGAATAAATTTGATTGGGGAAATCCTGCCCTTTTGGGGATGTTTCCAGCGAAGTAAGGCCTCCGCACCAATAATATTTCCCGTTTTCAAACTTATTTGCGGTTGATAGTAAAGTTCCAATTCTTCTCTTTCTAAAGCATACCGCAAAGCCACTTCTAAGTCAATCCTTTCCGACAGTTGATGTTCGGAAGCAGGAATATAAAAACTATAATGATTTCCTCCTTGTTGTTTAACTTGATTCATGGCTTGTTTGGCCTCCCGCAGCAGGTGTTGAATATCCCGACCATCTTGGGGATAAAGGGAAATTCCAGCACTAACGGTGATCAAAACTTCTCGATTTGTTAACCTAAACGGATAAGATATCTGGTGTTGTAACTTTGCAATTATGGTTTTAATCTGTTGTTGATCCAGAATTGGTGGGAATAAAATTGCAAATTGGTTGCCATTAATATGAGTAATAATATGCTCGGAAGGTAAACTTTTTCTTAACCGCTCTGCTACCGCTTTTAAAAGGTTATCCCCTCCTTCGTAACCTAAAATATCGTTAATTCTACCAAATCGATCTATCCCTAAATAGATAATTGGTATCATCCCATTTTCTTGCCAATTTTGATCGGCAATAGACAGCAATGAAAACTCATCTAACCTTTGTTGAAAATATTCCAACAGGGATAAACGGTTGGGTAAGTTAGTCGTGCTATCTTGATAAATTAATTGATTAAGTTTAGCTTCCGCTAATTTTAATTGCTGACTATAATTAGCTTTTAAAGTGGCGTTTTTTTTCAAACGAATCCCAATGACTTTGAGTAATTCTGTGGGGGTGAAAGGTTTAGTTAAATAATCATCAGCCCCAAGCTGCATTCCTTTTCGCAGGTCGCCGAAATCTGAGTTTGCTGTTAAGAAGATGAAAGGAATAGTTGCCGTGGACGGATTTTTTTGTAAAGCAATGAGAACCCCATAACCGTCGATTTCCGGCATCGCCAGATCACACAAAATTAAATCTGGTTGATGCTGAATTGCCAATTGTAAACCAATTTTGCCATTTTCCGCATTAAAAACTTCAAAGTTTTCTGTTTCTAGTAGTTCGATAATGTTATCTCTAATTAAGTCTTCATCCTCAATAACCAGAATTTTAGCCATGGTTGTTTATCTAAAATAAATTAAAATTGTAGTGAGTCCTTCCGGCTTCTAAGAGAGTCCTAAAGGACTTACTACAATTATTTAATTGCGGGCTAAACCTTGTTGACGGGCGGTATGGGCAACGGCACTGGCGACAGCCGTAGCCACCCGTTTATCAAATACCGAAGGTACAACATATTCCCGATCTAAATCCGTGGGAGAGACTAAAGAAGCGATCGCATTTGCTGCTTCTAAATACATGGAAATAGTGAAACTTCTAGCCCCACAATCTAACACCCCTCGAAATAGACCAGGAAAGGCTAAAACATTATTAATTTGATTGGGATAATCACTGCGTCCAGTTGCCACGACTGCGACATCATTGATAATTAATTCCGGTTGAATTTCAGGAGTCGGATTAGCCATAGCAAAAACAATAGGATCTTTTGCCATAGATCTCACCATTTCTGGAGTTACCACTCCAGGGGCACTAACTCCCATAAACATATCCGCGTCTTTCATCGCATCAGCTAAAGTTCCCGATAAGTTAACGGCAAATTCCCGTTTTTGTTCGTTAATATCGGTGCGATTATGACTAATAATTCCCTTAGAATCACAGATGGTAATATTACGGACTCCGGCTTTTTTGAATAAGCGCGCGATTGCTATGCCCGCAGCACCCGCCCCGTTTAACACTAGGTGAATATCTTCCCGGGATTTTTTAACTACTTTCAGGGAATTTATTAAGGCGGCTAAACTAACAATTGCTGTGCCATGTTGATCATCATGAAAAATCGGAATATCTAAAGATTCTCGCAGTCGAGATTCAATTTCAAAACAGCGAGGAGCGGCAATATCTTCTAAATTTATGCCCCCGAAAACTGGGGCAAGATATTTAACGGTTTCGATAATTTTCTCAGGATCTTGGGTATCTAAACAAATCGGAAACGCATCAATATCTCCAAATTCTTTAAATAGCATGGCTTTCCCTTCCATCACGGGTAAAGCCGCGCCAGGCCCCAAATTTCCTAAGCCTAAAACTGCACTACCATCAGTCACAATAGCGACGGTATTTTGTTTAATGGTCAGTTGATAAATTTGCTCTGGATCTTCAGCGATCGCTTGACAAATTCGACCCACACCCGGAGTATAGGCCATGGCTAAATCTGATTGAGATTTTATGGGAATTTTACTTTGAATACTGATTTTTCCGGCGCGATGGAGATTAAAGGTTCGGTCATAAACCGCTAATACTTTTAACTCAGTTAAATCTTTTACCGCTTGGACAATTTGTTCTGCCTGTTCCTCACTCGAGGCATCCACACTGATTTCCCGAATCGTTTTGTGCAGAGTTTGTTCAATTAAGTCAATTTGACCTAAATTTCCCCCGACGGTGGCGATCGCTTGAAAAACACTAGCCAACATTCCCGCGCGGTTAGGCAGTTCCAGACGAATTGTAACGCTATAACTAGGATTCGGTGTTAAGCTAACCATGTTCAGTACCAATCAGTTGTCCATTGGCTATCATATCACCGGAGCTCAAAATCAGTCTGTAGTGTAAGCATGACATATAGCAATTGGTAAGGGGGTAAGGGGTAAGGGGTAATACTTCGACTTCGCTCAGTAACAGGGTAAGGGGGTAAGGGGTAATCCGGCTAGATACCGAATTTTTTTAATACTGCTGTTGAAATTGCAGGTAATAGCTGAGGTTAGCTAAGGTAATATAGTGATCAACATATTTCGGTGTGGGTGTTTTTTCCAGTGCCCGCTTTACTTGCTTTTTACGCTGATTTTTTGAGGGTTCCATAGTGATCATCTCGGGTTAGGATTGGCAATTGATCTTTATTATCTGATCTCTTCACCACTTATCATCTAACGTCAATTTATTTTCTTAATCATTCCCACCGGAATCAGACCTATCCAGTTAAATTACCTATTATATCAAAATTTTAATCGGGGCTATGGTTTTATCAATTTTTAAATTATATCACAATACTGTTCATCTTTGGCAAACAAATCTAACGGCATCGCCTGAATCCCTGGAATTTTATCAAAGTATTCTGGCTGATCATGAGCTAAAACGGGCAAGACGATTCAAGTTTGAACGAGATCAACAGGCTTTTATAATTGCCAGGGGAATATTAAGAATAATTCTCAGTCACTATTTAAACCTTTCTCCAGAACAGATTAAATTTCAGTATAGTTCTAAAGGAAAACCTAGTTTAGATCAAGATCCTTCACCATTATATTTTAATTTATCCCATGCCTATGGAAAGGCTATTTATGCGATCGCCACGGAAGAAAATATCGGCATAGATATAGAATATATTCGAGAAATTAAAGTTATTTCCTTAGCAAAACGCTTTTTTTGTGACTCGGAATATCGGTGGTTAAATTCCCTTGATTCCGAAGCACAATATCCGGCATTTTTTCAACTCTGGACGTGCAAAGAAGCCTACTTAAAAGCCACAGGAGTAGGGTTGGTCGGGTTACAGGAAATTGAAATTTTCACGCCTCTGGATTCAAACTTAAAAATTTTGAAAATTTCCCAGGATTCAGCATTAGCTAAAAAGTGGATGTTACAAAGTATTGAAACCGCAGAAAACTATATAGCAACCTTGGCAATTAAGGGAATTAATTATCAGTTTAAATATTATCAATGGAGTCAGGAAGAAGCAATTGAGTATAATATTATAGCTAAAGATTAATGATAATTTAGCTAACAGTTTAGAAAGCATAGAATTTGAATTTCCTATTGAGCTTTTATATGAAGGCATTAGCTTTGATCCAGAGTCAGATTTTTCTGTTGCTGAATTGGGATTTCAATCATAAATTCCGATCCTTTTTTAACTTGAGAAGAACACTTTAACTTACCCCGATGTCTTTCCACAACAATTTGATAACTAATAGCTAATCCTAAACCCGTTCCTTTTCCTACTGGTTTTGTGGTAAAAAATGGATCAAATAATTTATTTTTAACGGTTTCCGTCATTCCCATTCCATTATCAGCAATCATAATTAAAACCTGACTATCCTCCATAACTTCTGTAGTAATCGTAATCGTAGGTTTCCAAGAAGTCAATGAATTAAAACCGATATCATCTTCGGTATATAACTCTAAATCATTAGAATTAAGATTAGAAATAATTTGTTGATTTTGTTCTACAATTCGCTCCTGAATGGCATCAATAGCATTAGTGAGTAAATTCATAAAAACTTGATTAATCTCACCTGCATAACAATGCACTAAGGGCAATTCCCCATAGTTTTTGACCACCTGAATTTTTTGTCTTACGCCAGTTTCTGATAAACGATTTTGTAAGATTAATAATGTATTTTCTAAGCCCTCATGTAAATCAACCTGTTTCACATCTGCTTCATCTAAACGCGAAAAATTTCTTAGGGATAAAACAATTTGTTGGATGCGACTCGCCCCGACTTTCATTGAACTTAATAGTTTAGGAAAATCTCGTTGTAAAAATTCTAAATCTACGGTTTCAATCACTTCTTGAATATCAGAAATAGGATCGGGATAATATTCTTGATACAAGGCAACTAAATTTAATAAATCCTCCAGATATTGGGTAGCATAATCAACATTTCCATAAATAAAATTAATTGGATTATTGATTTCATGGGCAACTCCCGCCACTAACTGACCTAAAGAAGACATCTTTTCAGTTTGAATTAAATGGGCTTGGGTTTGTTGTAATTTACTTAAAGTCGCTTCTAATTCTAGGGTTTGAGCCTTAGCTAAAATCGCGGCTTCTCGGGTTTGGTTATAGAGTTGGGCTTGATTAATTGCGATCGCCACTTGAGCGGTGACAGCCTGTAATAATTCAACTTCAGAATCACTCCAGAAACGGGGTTCATGATGATTTCCACAAATTAAAACCCCGATTTCTCCCATTTGGGTTTGAATCGGGAGAGACAGAACCGATATTAACCCAAACTGGAGTAAAAATGACTTTCTTTGAGATTCAGGGATATGATCAATATGATCAATTCGTTCAATTTGTAAATGCCAAGACTTCTCCGACAAAATTGCTACATCTTCTAAATAATACCGACCAACAATATTTGTAAATGCTGGATCTTTAGCTTCTGTTACTATTTCCCAATAAGCCGAATTAGAATAGGATTGAGATGAATTTTTGTCATCTAAATTAAAACCTATTTCTTCCCCTCGATACCAACAAAAATAGCATCTGTCAACCTTCATTAACTCCCAAACCTGTAAAACAGTTGTTTCTAAAATTGTTTTTAAATCTAAGGAATTGCGGATTTGATTAGCTAAATGATTAATCAGTTTTTCCTGTTGAGCTAATTGTCGAAACCTAGTTTCCGATTCTGTTAATAATTCTTGGGCTAATTTTTGTTCTGTAATATCCTGATAGGTTCCTAATATTCCCACTACATTCCCATCTTGATCATGAAAGGGAATTTTATTGGTTTCTAACCAATATTGTTTTCCATCTGCGTGTAATTGAGTTTCGATAATCCGATAACGAGGGGTATTTGTTTCCATAACCTCTCGATCAACTTGTCGATAAAATTCAGCTTCATCCAAATTCCAACTTAAATCATAATCTGTCTTACCAATAATATCTTCAGCCGACTTTAATCCCAAATCCAAAGCTAATTGTAAATTACACCCTTGAAAGACTGAATTTCGATCCTTCCAAAAAATGCGCTGGGGGATCGTATTTATCACTAATTGCAGCATTTTTTGAGATTCTTGATAATATCTTTGACTTTTATTTAATAATTGGTTCAGTTCTTCAAGTTCTTTAGGGGTTTTAATTTGTAGGAGTTGGGGAACTAAAGGAATAATTGTACCGGCGGTAAAAATTGAAATCAGGGCTGTAATTGCCTTTAATCCACCGGATAACCAATATAACGGATACCAAAGGGTAACAATTGACATTAAATGGGTGAGTCCACAGGCAAAAATAAACATACTAAATAGGATTAAAATACTAGAGAAGGGTATATCTTGACGCCGATTAACAAAGTAAATTAAGGCGATGGGAATGGAAAAATAAGCGATCGCCGTAAATAAATCCGAGAGCAGATGAAGTCCGATTAATTTAGATTCCCAAAGGTAGCAAGAACCATGGGGCATGAATGCAGTTATGGCAACCAGTTGTTGTGAGATTATCCAGGTGAGGTTCATGGGGATTGAGAATTTTTCTTAGGAATTAAAGATACAATCAAATATTGAATTTAGGTTCAAAAAAAGGGAATTAATCATTGATAATAGCACCAACAGTATCGCGTGATCCTATGCCGCCCGGCAAAAATCCCCGTTAACCTTTATAATGATATATCTGATACAAATTCCCGATTTAGGCTTCAATGACTACAGAAATTCAAACTGAAATTCAAACAGAGGTTGACAGACGTCGCAATTTTGCGATTATTTCTCACCCTGATGCTGGAAAAACCACCCTGACCGAAAAATTACTCCTGTACGGAGGTGCTATTCACGAAGCCGGTGCTGTTAAGGTACGCAGAGCCCAACGTCATGCTACCTCAGACTGGATGGCAATGGAGCAACAACGGGGAATTTCGATTAGCTCAACGGTTTTGCAGTTTGAGTATAACAACTGTCAAATTAATTTGCTAGATACACCCGGACACCAAGATTTTAGTGAAGATACCTACCGCACCTTAGCCGCTGCTGATAACGCGGTGATGTTAGAAGATGCGGCCAAGGGTTTAGAGCCGCAAACTCGCAAATTGTTTGAAGTCTGCAAAATGCGGGGTCTACCTATTTTTACTTTTATTAATAAAATGGATCGGCCGGGTCAAGAACCCTTAGAATTACTCGATGAAATAGAAAAAGAATTGGGCTTAAAAACCTATCCCATAAATTGGCCGATTGGCACAGGCGATCGCTTTAAAGGAGTATTTGATCGGCGTCAACAAAAAATTCATTTATTTGAACGCAGTGCCCACGGCAGTCGAGAAGCGTTAGATACGGTTTTTGACTTAGATGATCCTCGGATTCAGGAATTTTTAGATCCCGATCTTTATGCACAATTAAAAGAAGAATTAGAACTGCTTGAACACGTTGGTTCGGAATTTGATCTGGATTTAGTTCATGCTGGAAAAATGACTCCGGTTTTCTTCGGCAGTGCCATGACTAACTTTGGGGTTCAATTATTCTTAGATTCCTTCTTAGATTATGCCTTAAAACCCGGTTCCCATCTGAGTACCTTGGGGGATATGGAACCCGAATATCCTGAGTTTACGGGCTTTGTATTTAAACTACAAGCAAATATGGATGCCAAACACCGAGATCGGGTGGCTTTTGTGCGTGTTTGTACGGGAAAATTTGAAAAAGATATGACGGTTAATCATACCCGGACTGGAAAAATTGTCCGTCTTTCCCGTCCGCAAAAACTCTTTGCTCAGGAAAGACAATCGATTGAAACCGCCTATCCCGGAGATGTAATTGGATTAAATAATCCGGGGGTTTTTGCCATTGGGGATACCATTTATACGGGCAAAAAATTAGAATATGAAGGGATTCCCTGTTTTACCCCGGAGTTATTTGCCTATTTAAAAAATCCTAATCCCTCTAAGTTTAAACAATTCCATAAAGGAGTTTTAGAATTACGAGAGGAAGGGGCGGTACAAATTATGTTTTCCGTTGATGAAGCTAAACGTGATCCAATTTTAGCGGCGGTGGGTCAACTACAATTTGAGGTAGTTCAGTTTAGATTGCAAAATGAATATGGCGCCGAAACCCTATTAGAACCTTTACCTTATACTGTAGCCCGTTGGGTAACAGGAGGTTGGGAAGTTTTAAATAAAGTTGGACGAATTTTTAACGCTGCGGTGGTTAAAGATAGTTGGGATCGTCCGGTTTTATTGTTTAAAAATGAATGGAATTGTCGTCAAGCTGAAGCCGATCATCCTGAGTTAAAACTAACTTCTATTGCTCCGGTGGTTTCGATTCAAGCAATTGAATCTGGAGAGGAAGAATAGGGCTTAAACCTGTTGTTGCGCTTCAGCACACTGACCCGCAACAACCAGGTTTTTGACGACTTACTTAGAGGGAAAAATATTAAACACAAAACGAGGATAAATTTTAAATTTTGATTGATTAAGAATTGGGTTCCGAGGGAGATTCACCAAATAAGTTGTTATAGGTGAAACCTGCCGCAATTCCTCCCAAAATTGGAGCGACCCAGAATAACCATAACTGCTGAATAGCCCAACCACCCACAAATAATGCGGGGCCAGTGCTGCGAGCTGGGTTTACAGATACATTGGTGACAGGAATTCCGATTAAGTGAATTAAAGTCAAGGCTAAACCAATGGCAATCGGGGCAAAACCTTTCGGTGCACGGGCATCGGTTGATCCCATAATCACCATTAAGAACATGAAGGTCAAGACAAATTCACCGATCAGGGCGGAAACGAGATTATAACCCCCCGGAGAATGTTCTCCATATCCATTGGTAGCAAAGGGGTTGGAGCCACTTCTAAAGGCAACGGGATCAAATCCAGCTTTGCCCGTGACAATTAAATAAAGCACTAAGGCCGCGACAATCGCTCCAACTACTTGAGAGCCAATATACAGGGCTAAATCTTTGCCTCCTGAGAAGCGTTTACCCGCCCAAAGGCCAAAGGAAACCGCCGGATTAAGATGGCAACCGGAAATATGACCCACGCCGTAGGCCATGGTTAAAACGGTTAAACCAAACGCTAAGGCTACTCCAGCAAATCCAATCCCCAGGGCATTAGTAGTTGCATCTGGAAATGCGGCTGCAAAAACAGCCGATCCACATCCACCAAAAACTAGCCAAAATGTTCCGAAGAATTCGGCAATACATCTTTTCGTTAGCGGCATGATTAAACCTCTTGAGAATACATTTGAGTTGAACTATCAGTTTTAATCCTGATAAGTTTCAGTTGCAACCTACCATAAAATTGTTTAATTTTGGTATGATATGTAGCAAATTCAGTAAAAGTTAATAATTTGTCGATTAATTGTTAAGAAATAACAAAAATCATCATTTCTTTTGAAAAATATTTTAGGATGTTATGCCTTAAAATTATTTTGATTAAGAGGGCTATGGTGAGGGAGCGTTAGTATAAACTTCAAGCTAAAAATACATGATTAATAGGTTAATTTTTTAGCCCGGGGTCTAGATTTTATTTGTGTTTATTAATCTTCTCACCCTTGACAAATAAACAAAAATAAGATCATAATTTTCTATCTAATTAAAGTTAGCAAAAATAACCTTATGGAATTTAATCCCCCCCTGAAAACCCTCGGTTGTTTAGGAGATGTTAGCCTAGAAACAGATCATGTCCGTTTAAAAGGATGGATAACTTCACTGCAAGGTGAACCCATTCAAGGGTTTAAGTTAATTATTGGTGGTCAAGAAATCACTGAATTTAAAATCGAAAAAAATCTCTCTAGTCCCGATGTTTATAAACTATTTCCCAGCTTACCTAAAGCTGACCAAGCTCGATTTTTAATTTATATTCCTGTGGAATTAATTGCCCCAGATCAATTTAATACTTTAGTCCAATTAATTCCTTTAGTCAACGGAGAAGCGGGAGAAATTTTATTTAATTTATTAGAATCTAGTCTTCCGGTTCCTGAAAAAGAAGATCGAGTAGGAGTTGGAGGAAGTTTTAAATTTGTCGCCTGTGATTTTCTCGGTCATTTTGTGAATAAAGCTCAATTAAAACCCCATGAATCGATTTTAGATGCCGGATGTGGCGTGGGTCGTATGGCTTATTCTCTTGCCTATTATTTAGATGATAGGGCTCGTTATGAGGGGTTTGATATTGTTAAAAAATGGATTAACTGGAATCAATCTATTATTCATGAACATCGACCTAATTTTAACTTTAAATGGGCAAATATTTATAGTAAACGTTATAATACAGAAGGAACAATTCCAGTAGAAAATTATAGTTTTCCCTATCCCGATGAACAATTTGATTTTGTTTTCCTAACTTCCGTATTTACCCATTTATATGCAAATGCAGTTCAGAATTATCTCAAAGAAATTTATCGAGTGCTTAAACCAGGAGGACGGTGTTTATGTACATTCTTTTTATTAAATGAAGAATCAGAAGCCTTAATTAAAGCGGGGAAAAGTTCCCAAAATTTAATCCATGAATTTGAGGACTCATTTTTCTCTAATTTAGAAATTCCCGAAAGTGATATGGGTCATCGAGAAGCCTTAGTTATGCAGTGGATTGAAGCATTAGGTTTTACAGTTTCCGCCAAATATTATGGGTTATGGTGCGGACGAACCCTCGCCACTAATTACCAAGATATCTTAATCTTAAAAAAACCTAAATAACTTCGTAGTAAGCCCTTCAGGGCTTTCTTATTAATTGATTAATTGATTAATTGATTAATTGATTAATTGATTAATTGATTAATTGATTAATTGATTAATTGATTAATTGATTAATTGATTAATTGATTAATTGATTAATTGATTAATTGATTAATCATCCCAATCCTTCCCATAATCCTTAACCGGATATTGCACCCAAGCATCCCGTAACCATTGACGACCATAATGTTCAATATACCAATGAACACTACTTTCTTCCCAATCATAAGGAGATGGAACATAACCATGTTTAACCGGATTAAAATGGAGATAATTTAAGGATTGATAATAATGGTTATCATTGCGAATCATTCGGTCTGAAAAACTATACCAAATCTTGCGTTTTGTAACTTGGTCTTCTAAATTCCAGTAGCGAGAAGTTCGCCCATGAATAATATTAAATAAACGGCTTAATTCGGGAAATTTATCAACATAAACCAATAAATGATAATGATTAGGAAGGATAACCCAAGCCCGAATATCAAAACCTGCATTAATAAACTGTTCAAAAATTAAATTTAATAATTCTTGACGACGATGGGGCGTTGAAATATAGGGTTGATGTTCATAACAAGCAACAGTTAATAAATAAAAAGCTTCAATCTGAATAGGATGGGGCGGTGAGTGAGGAGGAAATCCTTTAGCTAACCGTTGTTTAACCAGTTCTTGGCGTTGCTCAGGTGTAAGTTTACGATATTCATACATCATAAAAGTAGTAAGCCCTTTAGGGCTTTCTCCTGTATTTTTAAGTTTTGGGGGATTAAGCCCTAAAGGGCTTACTACTATGATTTTAACACTAAAAGTAGTAAGCCCTTTAGGGCTTTCTCTTATATTTTTAAGTTTTGGGGGATTAAGCCCTAAAGGGCTTACTACTATTATTTTAAGAGATAGAGGGATTAGGGGTCGAGGGGGGCTTTACAACCCCCGACTCCCATTCAAAACCGTGCTTGCGACTTTCACCGCACACGGCTCCTAGTCTAGTTAACTGTTATCATCATAGCATCCATCTTCTTTTGAGATATAAGACCCATCAGTTGATGTTTTAGTATCGTGACAATGGCGATGTAATAATTGCAGGTTTTTATATTCATCTTTTCCGCCTAAAGACGTTGGGATGATATGGTCAATTTCTGCAATATCCTCTGGGGTGAAATATTGCCCACAGAAGTTACACTTGCCTTTCTGTTTTTTGAGTAAAAATGCTACTTTGTTGGGTACATCAAAAGATGTTCCTTTTCTTGTACTCCAATAAGTCCAGTTTCCGTCATAGGGTGATGTTGTTAGAGTCGATTAGGGAGTTACCCCCCTAACCTCTCCTTGACTTGTTTGACCATTTCAGAGCTATGCAAGAGTTACTTCGTTCCGATTACACATTTGTTTAAAGTCTTTAGCGTGATGCTATCCACCGGGTTTATTGGGCGGTGCTTATAAGTCGGGAACATAATCGCTTATGCCCTATATCCTTGCCTTTTGGCTTGGTGTTAATCAAGTTTTTACCGTATTTCTCGTCGGTTTTACGCCTGATATAGCCATTACACCATTTTTCATTACAGTGGTTCAGACACATCTTTGCATACGCTACGCTTGGACTTCTTGCTCGATAGTTACCAGATTTGGCTGACCGTAGGCTCTACCTTTTAACCCCGCTTTAGCCTGTTGGTTGCTACCCAAACAAACTAGGGGTTATGCTTTCACCTCAGCACTTGAGGGATGGGACTTAATTCACAGAATTTCACCCATAAATGTAATCAGTTATCACCAGTCTTAATAACTGGGCTAACCGTCCCGTAAGCTTTTAACTTACTTTAGGTTAAACGAATCGCACATGTTCCTTAAGAATGGGGTTATTGCCTTTAGTTTCATCCTGTCTGCCGGGGTACTTTTGGGAGTCTTAGTAAGTATCGGGATTAGATATTTACCTTCATAGAGGTATATGAAAACCTCTATCTTTTCCCCTTGTTCTTTTGAACGCAGCGTAATCAAATCAATTTCGCTACTTAATATTTACGACAGTTCAAGCCGGATGTTCACTTACGTTATTCTTGGGCAATTGGCTAGAGAACTGCTTAGGTATTTGACTTATACCCGATTTCCCGTTATTCCCAGCTTCAGCGTTTTGATAATCAGTCTGGCGTTGTGGGAATTGCCGAATCTCTTTGGAGTTGGCTACCGTACTTTTTAAGGTTCGGTAAGCCGCACCATTGACTCCGAGATTGACCTTACTTTAAGGTCACATTTTCAAAGTTAAGATAGACTTGATTGGATTTATTGGTGGATTTAATTCCATTTACCAATTGTCTGAACCTATCTCCGGTGCTTACATTTTTTGAGAATTAACCCTGAATTTTGGCAGGAACGTTTCGCACCTTTCTCCTATATTTTAAGGTTTGGGGGATTAAGCCCTAAAGGGCTTACTACAGGTGGAGAGACGAGAAAAAATTAAGGATAAATTTTCATTGGGAGTGGCATTACCTACACCATAACAGGCTCGTTTTCGCCAACTAATAACAGGTAAATGTCCTAATGGTGCATTTAAGGTAAAATTTAATTCATCATAATAAAGCCAACTTTCTCCCCTGCGCCAACCAACTTGATCACAAAATTTGGGATAATCTCCTTCTAAATCATAGAAAATTTGCCATTGATGGGTTAAACTAAATAATCCCTGACTATAATATTCCCAGAGCCAATTTAGGGTGTTTAAATCCGTACAGGGAAACCTTTCAATATCTTCGGGTCTTAACCATTTTTCCGATTCTCTTTCAGCAATATATAAAATTAATTCCCAGGTATATTCATCGGCGGTTTTCCAATCTCCCTGGGCTAATAATTCGATTAGATAACTATAATCTATGCCAATTTCCGACTCGGGGTAGTTTGGAGCGGGTGGGGGAGTTATATTAACTAATAATTCGGGGTTAAGGGTTTCTAAATAATGCAATATCCAGTCTAATAAATTTTGTAGGTTTTGTCTTTCCAGGGTGGCTTGTTGGAGTTGATTTTCTAAGGTTTCTAACCGAGGTAAAAGATCGGCAATCGTTAATCTTTTTTTTGGTTTAGAAGGAGTTTTATGTTGATCAATATCGATAGTTTGCAGACGTTTCCAAGTTTGTTTTGCCCAATCTAAATGATTTTGATTCTGTTTTAAACCTGCTGGTATTGATATATGGAATTGTAAATCCCATCCACAGACTAAACAGGTTTCTGGAATTGGTTTTTGATAGTCAGAGTCACAGACTGGACATTGAAAGCTCATTGGAATCAAGGGGGTAAAGTCGGTATTAGCGGGTTTGTCGTATGTTAACATTGCGCCACCCTCGAAACCTTATTCCTGAATTTCCTGTCATTTCCTAACAATATTGTATGATTTAGGTATCTGGGGTACTCTTGAGAGAATATTAGGGCAAGGCAGTTAAGGCAAATAATAAGTTATATTTTTTTTAGAGGTTAGTTGTCCAATCCCATATTCAAACAATTTATCAAAGGCAATCAATTGTAAATCTTGACTATTTATTGAGGAATAATAAATGATGAGTGATTCTGCATTAACTAACATATTAATTATTGATAATCATTCGATTGATCTCCATATTTTATTGGATTTATTCAGTCAAAAACAGGTGAATTTATTGTGGGCAAACCTCGATAAATCTGCGGTTTCTAGGGATGATTACTCCCTAGCTGATTTGATTTTTATAGCCGTTTCCATGCCCGGGGAGAATGAATTGATTTTTTGTCAACAATTACAGAGTTCTGGTCTAAATATTCCGATTATTTTAATTACGAATTATCAGGAACAAGAAACCATCAAAACATGGTTGAGCTTAGGGGTGATGGATGATCTTTTTACTTGCTTAGAAACCGAGGAATTTTTACTCAAAGTTACTAACTATTTGAGGATGGCAGAAGCTCGAAAAGAAACCAGACAAAGCTATCATTTATTGCAAAAGCAGTTAGAAATAGAAATAAACGAAAAATTGCAACTTGAAAAAATCAATCATCAATTAGAGATGGCGGTCGAATCCTCGGCTAAAAAATTAAAAATATCCATGGCAGAATCAGAAAATAATAAAATTGCTTTAGAACAATGTTTAAATCAAATTAAGATCATTCAGACCCAGTTAGTGAATAACGAAAAAATGTCACTTCTAGGGCAAATGTTAGCAGGCATTGCCCATGAAATCAATAATCCTGTTAATTTTATTTATGGAAATTTAGCTTATGTTCAGGAATATACTGACAATCTTTTAAATATTTTTGAACTTTATCAACAGTATTATTCTAATCCCCATCCGGTGATTCAACAGCAAGTTGAAGCGGTAGAATTAAACTTTATTTTAGAAGATTTGCCTAAGATGTTAGAATCGATGCAGGTGGGTGCAGAACGGATTCGAGAAATTGTTCTTAGTTTACGCAGTTTTGCCCGTCAGGATGGCTCTAAAATGAAAGCAACTAATCTTCATGAAGGTATTGATAACACCTTAATGATTTTACAAAATCGGTTAAAACGAAAACAGGATCATCCCGCAATTCATGTAGTTAAAGAATATAGTTCTTCCTTACCTTTGGTTGAATGTTATGGAGGGGAAATGAATCAAGTTTTTATGAATATTTTGGCTAATGGAATTGATGCGATTGAAGAAAGTAATCAACAAAAAAGTATTGAAGAATTGCAGATTAATCCGGGTCAAATTTTGATTAAAACCGATATTGTTAATGATCATAATGTGATGATTAAAATTAGTGATAATGCCGGGGGTATGGCTGAGGAAATTTTAAATAATTTATTTGAACCATTTTTTACTACAAAACCCGTCGGAAAAGGGACGGGAATTGGTTTATCTATCTGCAAAAATATTGTAGTGGAAAAACATCAAGGCAGTTTACAATGTATTTCTACTCCGGGACAGGGAACAGAATTTATTATTGAAATTCCCATTACTCAGGAAATGCCCACCCAAAAGAATTTTTACAAAAAACAAGTTTCTATATTAAATCAGGGAAATTGATAGGACTTACGCACCCAACCAAAGAAACCGGGTTTTTTAGAGAATATGTGGGTCAAAACTAAGTATTTTCGTAAAAAACCCGGTTTCTCGGACTACATTTTTTTAACCCTTAATTTCAGGAATTAGACATGAAAAATTTAAACAATAAATCTCTTTTGAAAACAATATTAATTCTCTCGATTTTTCCTATAATTAATAGTTGGAATTTATCAAAAGTGATCGCTCAAATCATACCCGACCAAACCTTACCTCAAAATACTATTATTACCCCCGATGGTAATATCATTAAAATCGAAGGTGGAACCCAAAATGGGATAAACTTATTCCATAGTTTTAAAGAGTTTTCAGTCTCCGAAGGTGTGGCCGCCTTTTTCAATAACTCCGTGGATATTAAAAATATTATTAGTCGGGTTACTGGCAATAATATTTCCAATATACAAGGCTTAATTCAAGCCAATGGTACAGCCAATATATTCTTAATTAATCCTAATGGAATCTTATTTGGCCCCAAGGCTCAACTCAATATTGGAGGGTCTTTTACTGCTAGTACCGCGCAGGGTATTATTTTTGCTCATGGGGGTGAATTTAGTGCAACAAATCCCCAAGCACCGCCCCTATTAACCGTTAACGTTCCCATTGGTTTACAACTGGGAAATCAACCGGGTGATATTACAAATCAATCCCAGGTTTTAGGTATAGGAATTGATGGGAATAGTGCGAAAACTGGCTTACAAGTTCAACCCGGTCAAAATATTAGTTTAATCGGGGGAGATGTAATTTTAAATCAAGGTTATCTGACCGCTTTTAATGGTAGAATCGAATTAGCAGCCCTAAAAAATGGTACTTGGTCTTTGCAACCCCAGCCGGAACAATTCAACTCTCCTAATCTTCAATTCGGCTCGATTCAATTATTAAGTCAAAGTCAAATTGATACCAGTGGAGCCGGAGGCGGATTAATTACCATCCAAGGCGGTACAGTTTCTTTAACCGATAGTTCTCGGATTCTTTCAAACACCTTAGATGCCCTAAATGGTGGTGGTATCCAAATTCAAGCCGAACAATTTCAATTAGATAATCGTGCCTTTATCTCCTCCTCAACCATCGGCACAGGAAACGCCGGAAATATTAATATTAAAGCTAAAAACTCCATTGATTTAGTCGGAACTCAACCCCTATCTTTCATCGAACAATTATTATCAGAAAAGTTTAGTCCCACTAATCTTTATGATGGTATTTTTAGCGTCAGTGCGGGTGAAGGAGCAGCGGGAAATGTCACCCTAGAAACTCAACAACTCCAGATTATGAATGGGGCGACGATTTTAACTCCCACCGTGGGGATTGGGTCAGGGGGAAATATTAACCTGTTAGCCTCGAAATCCGTTGATATTACCCGGGGTTCGATTGTGGTAACGGGAACAATTAGCCCGGGCGATTCTGGAGATATCAATATTATTACCCCCCAATTGCGCGTCCTCCAAGATGGATATATCATCACCAGTCCGGGGCGTTTAGGGGAAGGTCAGGGGGGCAATATTACGGTAAATGCCGATACGGTGGAACTGCGGGGGGTGCAATCGGGCGTCATTTCCCCGGGGGGATTGTTTACCGCCACCTTGGGAACCGGGGGCGCGGGAGATATCACTATTAATACCCGAGAATTGACCGTTGCAGAAGGGGCACAGGTATCTGCCTCGGCGGCGGGGGCGGGGAAAGGAGGCAATTTAACCGTGAATGCGGAATCGGTACAACTGCGGGGCGTGTCCCAGAATGGGCGGTTTTTGAGTGGGTTACTCACCTCATCTTCCCTGTTGACCGTCGAGGGACAAAAAGGCACCGCACCCGCCGGGGATTTAACCGTGAATACTCAACGGTTAGTGGTGCGGGACGGAGCCCAAATTTCGGCGGCCACTGGCGGGGAAGGGGCGGCGGGAAATTTAACCTTAAATGCTGCGGAATCCATTGATGTTGTCGGGTTTGCCACTAATATTGATGAATCGGTGGAAGCTGTTTCCTTTGGAACTATTGGCGATGGTATTGTTCCCAGTGCTATTGACTCGAATACCAGTGGGGCGGGTAGTGCGGGGGATTTGCGGATTAATACCGGACGGTTAACGGTGCGCAATGGGGCGGAAATTGGAGTGCGCGGAACCAATGCAGGAGCCGCGGGTAACTTGGAAATCCAGGCGGATAGGGTTTTATTGGATAATGATGGAACCATAAGCGCGGCTACGGTAGCTGGAAGTGGGGGGAATATTCGGCTACAGGCGCAAAGGGTGGAACTACGACGGGATAGCCAAATTACCACAAATGCGGGTAACGCCGATGGGGGAAATATTACCCTAGGAACGTCTAATTTAGTGGCTTTGGAAAATAGTGATATTACCGCTAATGCTCAGGCCGGGAAAGGGGGACAGGTGATTATTAATGCTCAAGGGGTGTTTGGAACCCAGTTTCGGGAATTTCAGACCCCTAACAGTGATATTACCGCTACCAGTGAGTTAGGGGCGGCATTTAGCGGGGCGGTGGAAATTAGTAGTCCAGAAGTTGACCCCAGTGCGGGGTTAGTGGAGTTACCCAGCAATTTAGTTGACCCTACTACCTTAATTGCGACTCGGTGTTCGGGAAATGAACAAAATCAATTTGTGATTACTGGACGGGGGGGTTTACCTGCAAGTCCCAATGATGCTTTAAGTTCTGAACCAACGGTCATCAATTGGATTAATTTGGTTGAACCCTCGACCACATCCCCTGTCACCCGAATATCCCCTGTAGAGACGTTGCATGCAACGTCTCTACAACGCAAAATTCAGGAGGCTCAAGGATGGATAGTCAGGGCTGATGGGGCTATCGAATTAGTGACTAATCCTCCCCACGGTACACCCCAGCATGCGGGTGTGTTACCTCCTCAATGTTTGCCGCTTTAAACTGATGATTGATGACTGGTAGGGGCGGGTTCTTTTAGATCTTTGTAAATTACCTCAATCTCGATGAAAGCGCCCCTACAACTGCTCCCTGCTAACTGATTATGGGTAGGCTGATCACAAAGGTACTCCCTTCTCCGGGTGTGGAGGTACACAGCAGTTGACCTTGATGTTTTTCCACAATAATTTGATAACTAATGGCTAAACCCATTCCGGTGCCTTGACCGACGGGTTTAGTGGTGAAAAAGGGTTCAAAAATTCGACTGCGAACGGTTTCAGCCATGCCCGAACCGTTATCGGAAATTTCAATTTTTACCCATTGTTTTTTGTCTGAATCGGTGATAATATCCGTATTAATTAAAATTTGGGGTGGGCTGTTTTGTGGGACTGTTTCTAGGGCATCAATGGCATTAATAAAAATATTCATAAACACTTGATTCAGTTGACCGACATAGCAATTAATTAAGCGAATATTGCCGTAATTTTTGATGATCTTAATTTCTGGTCGAGACCCTTGGGCTTTGAGACGATGTTTTAAAATCATCAAGGTGTTATCCAGATTTTCATGTAAATCTACGGTTTTAATATCGGATTCATCTAAACGGGAGAATGAACGCAAGGATTGGACAATATCAGCGATTCTTTGACTTCCTGTTAACATGGAATTGAACATTTTCTGGAGGTCTGATGTGATAAATTCTATGTCTAATTCATCAATTTCGGTTTGAATTTCGGGGATGGGTTGGGGATAATGGGTTTGATATAAGGAAATTAAATGCAGTAGACTATTAGTGTATTCTTTAGCATAGGTGATATTGCCAAAAATAAAACTCACCGGATTATTAATTTCATGGGCAATTCCAGCTACTAATTGTCCTAAACTGGACATTTTTTCGCTTTGTAATAGTTGGGTTTGGGTTTGTTTGAGTTGGGTGAGGGTTTTTTCTAATTCCGTGGCTTTTTGCTGCAATTCGAGTTGAGATTCCTGTAAAATATAGGTATCCTGTTCAATTTTTTCAGCCATTTGATCAAAAGCCGCAGAAATTTGAGCTAATTCGTCTGACCCTTCTAGGCGGCTGCGATCGCTTAAATTTCCTTGGGCTAAATTCTGACTCACTAATACTAACCGCGAGACTCGTTTGGTTAAAGTCAATTCAAAAAATAACCAGAGCAATAAACAAATAATCAGCACCACTCCATTCATTTGTAAAGAGCGGTTTAAGGCATCTTGATAGGCTAGTTTTTTGGTTTGAGTCAGATCATAAATTGATACTAAAGTTCCCACTTGAGGACGTAATTGATTGGGTTTTGGGGGAAGTATGACCGGGGTAATCACCTTTAAAGTTTGCCGATCATCAGACCATTCTTTTTCTTGAATCCTAGTTTTCCTAACCCGTTGAATTTGGGAATAAAAAGGGGAAAGATTCGTATTAATAAGCGATTTTTGTTTTAATTGATAGTCTTTGGAAACAAGAATAAGATTATTTTCATCCAGAAAAGCTAATAATTTTAAATTGGTTTCTTCTCCCATTTCACCAATCACCAACTTTGCCCCATCTAAACTCGCATTATCAATATTAACCCGTCGAAAAATAAATTCTAAAAGGGTAACGGTTTTTTCACTATAAAAGTCCGCCTGTTCCAAAATTCTATTTTCCTGACGTTTATAGGTTTCTTGTGCTTCTGTTATAAAACTATAGAAACCTAGTCCACTACTTAAAAATAGAAGTAAACAGGGAATAGTAACGCGCAGAGGTAAACGAAAAGCTAAATTTCTCATGGATTAGAGGTTGATAGGAAATGGGTAATAGGGATCGCGGATTTAAGAGGATTTCACGGATTTCACGGATTTTAATTTGCATAATCTCGTTAAATCCTTGATGGGTAATATGTCAATCAATTAAATATTAACTCTTATACTGATTACTGATTAAATTGAGTGACAAAACGAGCATCTAATAAGGACGCAAAATCAATATTAGAGTGGAGTAGTTGCTTTTCCTGCATCAATTGAGATGATTTTTTAGCGGAATTAACCAGAGTCGGATCGGTTTGGGAGAGGAGTTTTTGATTTTCAGTTGATGTTAAAAAACTAATTAATTTCAGAGAATCTAAAAAATCTTGGGGGTTAACTGCGTCGCGTTTTGCCATAATTTTAGCTGCATTTTCCGGTTCCTTTTTTAAATATTCTAAGGCCATAAACCAACCTTTAATTAACTGTTCTAAATCCTGGGAATGAGTTTCTAAGATATCCTGACGCACCACCAACATATACACCACTTCCCCTAATATTTGACTACTATCAAATAAAATATTACCTCCCATAGCAATTAACTGAGACAGAACAGGTTCAAAGGTCACCAGGGCATCTACTTCATCCTGTTGAAATGCCGATTCATGTTCTGGATATCTCAGGGAAATTACAGTAATATCCTGCACAGAAAGTCCAGCTTTATCGAGTCCCCGACTGAGCATATAAGCCCCTAAAGCGGTGTTTTCTACCCCGACTCTTTTTCCTTTAATATCTGATAGGGTTTTTAACTCCGGTTTCCCGATAATCACATCCCCACCATTGGATAAATCTGTTAACAGAATCACCCGAACTTCTGGAAAGGTTTCCGCAAACATTAAAGTTTCATCAATGGTCATCCCTCCCCCTTGTAAATTCCCATTTCGCATCCCACGACTGACTTCCGTGGTGGAGGGGTAATCAACAATATCAATCGCACTATTTTGATAGTAACCTAACTCCTCGGCTAAATAAAAAGGGGCAAAACCTGGCCAACTATTAATCCCAATTAATAAAGGAGTTGTGGGTGGCTTAAAACAACCGACTAATATTCCTAAACCCATACAGATTAAGATTCCCAGGGAAAAGAAATAGATTAATTTTCGGGATTTTATGGACGGAATTTTATGATTGTTCATACAAAAAACTCTGAATTAGCTGAACTAACTGTCGAATTTGTACGGGTTTAGCCAGATATTCATTCGCTCCGGCGGCTAAACATTTTTCCCTGTCTCCAGCCATGGCAAAAGCAGTTAGGGCAATGATCGGTAGGTTAGCCCGTTGTGGGTTAGACCGAATCTGGCGCATGGCTTCTAAACCATCCATTTCCGGCATAGAAATATCCATTAGAATCAAATCTGGATGCAAACTGTCCGCTTTTTGAACTGCTTCGATCCCGTTTTTAGCCACTTCCAGATCAAATCCCTTCGCCTGTAGGTAGTTAAGCAGGGTTTGAATATTGTCGGGATTGTCTTCAGCCAGCAAAATTAAAGGACGTTTTGAGCCCCGAGGAGTGTTCCCCAACCGGGCTGATCTGTCTAAAAGTTTCGCTGGAGTCAACCTCGGCGATTCTCTCCCAGGATTCCAAGGGAGGGCGATGGTAAAGCAACTACCTTTTCCGGGTTGACTGTCAAGGCTAACCGTCCCGCCGTGCATTTCCACGAGTTTTTTAACTAAAACTAATCCTAAACCTGTGCCTTCATAACGTCGGGATAAACGGCTATCAATTTGTACAAACACTTGAAATAATCGGGCTTGATCTTCTAGGGTAATGCCAATTCCATTATCAATCACGGAAAAATGAACCATTTTTTGATCGAGATCTCCCCTCACTTCCAGACGCACCCTCCCACCCTCAGAGGTAAATTTTACCGCATTATTGAGCAAATTAATTAAAACCTGACGGATGCGACGTTCATCTACATTCAGGGCTTCGGTGACATCTTCAATCTGATAACTGAGGCGAATATTTTTTTGGTGAGCCTGTTGTTTGACAAAACTTAAACTGTGTTGACAGAGTTCATTCACGGAAACTGGAGAGCATTCTAGGTCTAATTTTCCGGCTTCAATTTTGGAGAGATCGAGAATATCATTAATTAGTTCGAGTAGGTGTTTTCCATTTCTATAAATTAGCCTTAGTGCTTGATTTTGTTGTTCATTGAGTTTTCCAAAGGTTTGTTCTTGTAGGACTTCTGACATTCCTAGAATTGAGTTTAGGGGAGTTCTCAATTCATGGCTCATATTCGCTAGAAATTCATCTTTAAGACGGGAAGCCCGGGCAAGTTCGGCGTTGGCGATCGCTAATTGTTCATTAGTTTGACGCAGTTGAATTTCAGCTTGTTGGCGTTCCTGTAGGGCGGCTTGGCGTTCACTAATATCTTGAGAAATACAAATATAATCTCCATCTTCTGTGACGGTAAAGGAAACCTCTTGATTAAAAGTTGTGCCATCTTTTCTTAAACCAATGGTTTCTCCCCGCCAGAATTTTTGTTGTTTTAACAGGGGAAATACATCTTGTTCAAACCATTTTACCACATCTGATGTGTAGAGAACTCGCCAACTTTTAGTTAATAATTCCTGGGGATAACTATAGCCAAAAAGTTTTAAATGGGCATTATTCACATAAATATATTCTTCATTTTTTAAAATAGAAATTCCATCAATTGAAGCCTCTACCGCCGCTAACTGACGTTTAAGATTATCTTCAGCCTGTTTGCGATCGCTAATATTTTGAGCCACGCCTAAAATTTGTTGGGTGTTCCCTGATAAATCTCGTTTAAACACAGTAGCATGACTGGAAAACCATAACCATTCCCTATTTTTATGTTGGATACGATATTCAATATAACTAATCTCTCGGTCACTCATTTGAGCCGTTTCTTCCAGGTGCTTAATGACTTTTTCTTGATCATTAGGATGAAAAAGGATTAAAAAATTATCCCCTATTGTAGATAATTCTAAGGCGGTATATCCTAAAATAGTTGTTAGGGAGCGGCTATTATAAATACTGCGATTCTGCTCTACATCGTAGAGATATAAAATATTAGGACTACTATCAGCAATACTTTCAATAAATTGTTCTCTTTCTCGCAGAGTTTCTACTAATTGAGCTTGTTCTAAAGCCACACCCACTTGATCGGCAATTTCTCGCATTAGTTCAATCTCAAAATCCGTCCATTTTCGCGGAGAAACACAGTGATGAGCAATTATAAATCCCCAAAAAATATTATTTTGAATAATTGGAACAATCAATTTAGCTTTAATCTTCCATTGTTGTAAAAATTCAATTAAACAGGGAGTAATATCTTGATATTGTTGGTGAATGTCTGCAACGGCTTTTACGGTTCTATTAGAATAAAGTTGTTGATATTCTAGGGGAAAAACTTCTTCAGGAAAGTCAAAATTGAGAATTGAATCCCATCCTGGTAATACACTTTCTGCGATTGTGCGTCCGGTTCCATTGCTAAAGACTCGATAAATTAAAAGGCGATCGCACCCTAAAATCTTTTGAACTTCAGTAACCGTAGTTTGTAGAATTTGCTCAATATCTAAGGATTGACGAATCTTTAAAGTGATTTCAGCAAATAAACGGGATTTACGCTCTTGACGTTCTAATTTAGCAGTTCGATCTAAAATTCTAGTTTCTAATTCTTGATTCAGAAGTCTTAACTTTTGTTCAATTTTTTGTCGTTCTTTGATTTCCGTTTCCGCCGTTTGATAAAGTTGGGATTGTTGAATCCCAATTGACAGTTGCACTGCAATTTCATCTAATAATTCTAATTCACTGGACTGCCAATTACGAGGAGAAGAACATTGATGTGCGATTAACAATCCCCAAATAAAATTCCCCTTTTCTCGATTCTGATCTTGAATTAAAATCGGCACTACTAAATTAGCTTTAACCTGAAGTTGAGTTAATAATTGTTGATAACATTCTGTTAAATTAGATTTTTCAATATTATCAATAGCAATTTTTTTACCTGGCAAATAATCGAAAGCACCTCCGGTTTTAAAACAAGTATCTTCTAAATACATTCCTAAGCAAGAAGTCCAGCCATCTCCCACGGATTCCGCCACAATTGTTCCATTAAATTCTGGATCAAATTCATAGACTAAAACCCGATCACAATGGAGAATTGTCCTAATATCAATTACGGCATTATTCAGAATATCCGTTAAATTCAGAGATTGACGAATATGGAGGGCGGTTTGGTAAAATAGTCGCTCCCGTTGAACTTGTTGGTGTAATTGTTGTTCGGCTTTTTTTTGTTCGCTAATATCAAAACTAATCCCGACTAAACCTATGGGATTTCCCGCTTGATCTCGAATTAAAGTATCAAAAACATGAATCGGTAAAATACTACCATCTTTACGCGAGGTGGTAAATTCTCCTTCCCAATATCCTTTATTGATAACTTCATAAACAATTTCCTCGGCTAAATTTTGTTGATCCACAGGAACAAAAAAATTAATAACATTATTACCTAGGGCATCTTCGGCTGTCCACTGATATAAAGTTTGAGCATATTGATTCCAATAAATTATTGTTCCTTCTAAATCCGTGGCAATAATAGCATTCTGTACCTGATCTAAAAGAGAAGCCTGTAAAGCTATTTTAGCTTCAATCAAATTTCGTTCTTCAATCTCATCTTGTAATTTTTGATTAGCCTGTTTTAAAGCGTCGGTTCGTTCTTGAATTTTTTCTTCCAGTTGATTATTTTGACTTTGAAGTAATTGTAGTTTTTCTAATTCTAAATGATTAACTTGTTGTCGCAATACATCCACTAATTCTAATAAATCAATCGGGTTAATTCCTTGCAAAATACTCGTGGGAGTAATAATTCCTCTGAGTTCTCCGCGATCGCCGACAATCGGAATTCGATTAATATGGTATTTCTGCATTAACAGATGGGCAGCTAATAATGTATCATTAGGTTTTAGGCAAAATAGGGGGGTACTCATTACGGTTTTTGCTTCTAGGTTCCAATCTAAACCTAATGCTTGAAACTTAATAATATCTCCTTCTGTTAATAAACCTATCGGAATTTTTAATAGTTCTTGATCACAGATTTTTTCCTCAACTAAAATTACACAACTGACCTGGGCAGAATTGATTAACTCAGCTAATTTTAATAGGGAAATAGTGATGGGTGCTTGTACAACCGTTGAAGTCATTACTTCCTCAATGGTTCTTAGTTTTAATAAATCCGTCGGTTCTAGGGCATTTTTTAAGTCTCGATGGGTGAGTAAACCGACTAATTTCCCCTCGGGATTAACTAAGGGTAAATGACGAACTTTATGCTTTTGGAGTAGGTTTAAAGTTGTACTTAAATGGGTAAATTCTGTTTGTTGCAGGGTAATTACTGGTTGAGTCATAACTTCCCTTACGGTCAAATTTGTGAGATCAACTTTTCGAGCAATTAAACCCACAATATCCCGATGGGTTAATATTCCTACGGGTCGCTGATCTACAGTAACAATTAGACAGGTTTTCCCCTGATTTATGGCTAAGGAATTTGGAGTTAATAAACAGGTGGTTTGAGATTGGTTGAAAATTGCGATCGCATCTATTAATATGGTTTCTGGCATCACGGTTAAAGGATCTGTAGTGATAGCCTTTTGTAGAGGAGAAATAAACAAATTATCAGAATTAATAGACATAAAATTAAGATTTTGGGAATGGGTAATGGGTAATGGGGAATGGGGAATGGGGAATGGGGAATGGGTAATGGGTAATGGGTAATGGGTAATAAACTGTCAACTGTTAACTGTTAACTGTTAACTGTTAACTGATGACTGATGACTGATGACTGTTAACTGTTAACTGATGACTGATGACTGATGACTGATGACTGATTTACTGATTATTCTGCTTTTAATTCAATCGTAAAAATCGATCCTTGGGGTTGGTTATCCCGAATATAAAGACAACCAGAATGGGCGTCAATCACCATTTTACAAAAGGCTAATCCTAATCCGATTTGAGCCACATCTTCAAAGCGTTGACCGGTTTCATATTTTTTAAAAATACTTTCCTTGAGTTCGTCTTTCACTCCTTTTCCTGAATCTTGAACATGAACTTTAACCGTATTTGTATTAACTGGATATTCAACTTCTATTAAAATTTCACTATCTGAAGGAGAGAATTTAATCCCATTATCGAGTAAATTTTCAATGACTCGCTTAATTAAATCAGCATCGGCAATTACTAACCGTTTTGCTGGAGGAATTTTAGCATTAATCTTAATTTGCTTTTTGATAATTTGGGCTTCAAATTCATTGATAACGGTTTCAACTATCAAGGAAAGATTAACAGGTTTAGGATTCAGTAATTCCTTGCCTGATTCTAGTTTAGCCATCAACAGTAAAGAATTAATCAGATTATTTAACTGTCTTCCTGAGTGAGCAATTTGATGGATTTTGTGGGCTTGTTTTTCTGTTAAATCTGTTAGGGCTAGTAGTTCACAAGATAATGAAATTACAAAGACTGGATTTCTCAGATCGTGAACGATGGAATAGGCCATATCCTCACGCAATTGTAGCAACTGTTCTAGTTTTTGTTGAGACTTTTCTAACTGATCATGCTGTTTTTTGAGTCGGAGCATGGAACGAACTCTAGCTCTAACTTCTAAGGCACTAACCGGTTTTCCGATAAAATCTTCCGCCCCAGCTTCTAAACATTGAGCTAAGGTTTCTTTAGAATTAAGTGCTGTGATCATAATAATAGGAATCGGTTTCCATTTGGGAATTTGTTTGATTTTCCGACAAATATCCATGCCATTACTATCGGGCATCATCACATCTAATAAAATCAGATCTGGCAAACTTGATTCTAAGAATTTAAACACCTCAAATCCATTGGAAGCATAATGTAATTGATATCCTTCTCGGAATAATATCCCTTCAAAAACATCAAAAACATCTGGTTCATCATCCACAATTAAAATTGAATTATACTTGCCCATAGTGATTCATTATAGATATTAATTAAGTCGAGGAAAACGGTCAATCTTTAATAAAAATAGGGTTATCCCTGCAATTAATAATACAGGCATGAGCCAATCTCCCCAACGCACATAAAGGGTTTGAGTCTGATTAGGATAGATTGTATCAGCATAGAGTTGATAAGTATTTTTGTTTGACATCCACTGAGTCTTTCCATGGGGATCAATAAAGGCTGAATATCCTGTATTTGTAGCCCGTATTGTCCAGCGATGATTTTCAATAGCTCGCATCACATCTAGGGCATGATGTTGAGCTAAAATTGTGGAAGAATAGTAAGCATCATTAGAAGCCGTAATCAGAAATTCTCCCCCTTGGGCGGTCTGGTGGCGGAAATGATTTGCAAAGGCTGAATCATAACAAATTCCAACGGTGGCTTGACCGAAAGGCGTCTGGAATTGTTGATTAGGTTGACCATGAATTAATGTGGCTTCTAAGGGCGATAATCGGCTAATAAATTTGCCTAAAATTTCATTAAAGGGGATAAATTCTCCTAAAGGAACTAAATTAACTTTATCATATTGACCGATAATATTTCCGTCCCTATCCATAGAAAATAAACTATTAGTATATCCCCCCGCTTTTAAGGCAAAACTCCCCACAATAGCCGGAACTTTCTGTCTCAAAACCGCTTGATAAAAAGAACTATTTTGTCGTTGATTCGGGTCAGTCCAGAAAAAAGGTAGGGCTGTTTCTGGAGTTACTACAAAGTCTACTCCCTGATTAGCTAAGGTAATATATCCGGTTGTATACCCATTTAGGGCTTGTTGAAATCCTGCATAATTTAATTTAACTTCGTTGGCAATATTTCCTTGAATAATTCCCACTTTTAACGCATTTTCGGGATTTTTTTCTAAAGGAATACTATATAAAATTAACCCCAATCCATGGGCTAAGATAAAAAATAATACCGCTAAAATTAATAATAAATAGGATTTTTGATCTGGAGTCTGAGCATAATATTGATCCCGATTTAAAATAAAACCTTCCGCGATTAACCCATTCACAATTAATAAAGTGGCGGTAATGGTTGTGGGGCCAGAAATTTGACCTAAGTGTAAAATAATTAAATTTCCAAAACTTTGAGTATAGGACAAAGAAGACCACCATAAAGTCGTGGAACTCCATAAATATTCTAACCCACACCATAAAACTGTAGCGATTAAAACCCGAGTTAGGGCTAGGGAAATCTGAGAAAATCTTTGAGATAATTGAGCCGATAAAATTACAAATAATCCCGTCCAAATAATAACTAAAGCAGTCCCCCAAAGGGTGATAAAACTCCAACAAAATATGGTAATTGCTAAACTGGCTAACCAGGGGACTCCTAACCAAGTCATCGGATGAATTCCCGTAATCCAAAATAAGGCGGTTCCGTAATAGCCGATTCCCCAAACTAAAGCTAATATTAAAGGCGTTTTAAATCCCGCCAAAATTCCCCAACTTAACCAGGGTTTAGGAAGGGTAAAATTAGATAAAATATTAACCCATAACGGAACTAAAGCCACCCAAGCCAAGCCCCAAAGTCCCCAGGGTTCAGCCGCAATGCCCATTAAAATCCCAGCTATTCCTGTTAACAATAAGGGTTGAATTAGTTCTAGTTTGTTCATAAATAGTAATTGAATCAGGGATTAATTTAAACTATAGATATCTTTGGCTTGACCGAAAGCAAATTTGAGAGAAAGACGAATTGTTTTATTAGAAAAGGTGGCAAAACTGATTAAGGCTATTAAAGCTAAACCCGCGTCTAAAGCAAACATGACCGAATAACCCAACTGTTCGGCAAAGATGCCAAAAATAGGGCCAGCAACGGCAGTTCCCACATCAAATCCGGTTAAACATAATGAGAAAAATTGACCCCGTTGTTCAGGTAAACATCGATCAGTAATTAAGGTGATCATCATCGGAATTACGACTCCCGCGCCCATGCCTTCGAGTAATGCTGCAAATAAAATAATATTACTGTGCATAGTTTGAGACAGGAGTAACATGGCTAAAAAATAACAAATTAATCCTCCGGTAATGAACAAACCTCGACCATAACGATCGGACGCTCGACCCGTGGGAATACGGACTAAAAAACTAGCGATCGCGGCGGTACTATAAAATAATCCCGCATTAAAATTTAACCCCGATTCCTTCACGGCTAAAGGTAAAAATGTAACTAAAGTTCCAAAGATTAAACCGACCATTAACATCACAAAAGCGGGAACCCTTAAAGGGGGACTCCATAACATTTTTAAAACCCATAAACCCTTTTCTAATAAAGAAGTAGAAGCTACTTTTTTTGTTGGTTTATTGTGTTGGGGTTCCCCAACTTGGCAAATTCCTAAAAATGCTAAAAACGCAAACCCGCTACTAGATAAAAAGATCGGGTCGTAACCCACCATCGCTTGCATTGATCCCCCCACCGCCGGGCCAATAGCCATCCCAATCGGAGCCACTAAACTCATATATCCAATCACTTCTCCCCGGCGTTCAACGGGGGCAATATCGGCAACTAAGGCACTGTAACCGATGGTAAATGCCGCCACACTGATCCCATGAAAGGCGCGTAAACTCAGCAGTAATGGGATAGACTCCGCAAACAGATATCCTAAAGGTGCGATTGTCCCCACTATTGTTCCGATTAATAAGACTAATTTGCGACTTTTGCGATCAGCTAGGGGGCCAAACCAAAGTCGAGACGGCAATAAACCCAAGGCAAAAGCCCCCATTACCCAGCCAATTTGTTGTGTGGTTCCGCCAAGGGATTCAATATATAATGGTAGGGTTGGTAATAGTGTGGTTATCCCTGTCCAAAAACATAAACCTGCGATAAATAAAGCCAGTAAACTGCGTTGACGTTTGGGATCAAAACTTTTAAAGGTGTTCAAAATATCTATTCCTTAATATTAATATTAGCAATTTGTTGATTAAACCAGAGAGCCGCTAAACCATTCTCTACTTGGGTTAATTGTTCTAAAGTTTGTTCTAAAAGCATAATCGGTAAACCCGAAAGAGTCATAGAATATTCTATCTGTTTATATTTACCATGTTCTCGTAAACCAAAGGCAATTACCTGTTTTCCTTTAACATCTGTTACCCAATATTCAGGAATCCCTAATGCTGCATTGAGTAATGGGGCTGTAACCGAAGATAAGCTCATCATAGCAAGAAAAATGTAAAAAATTCAGAAATAAGATCAAGATAACGGAAGAAATAAGAACAACATTGTTGTTAATTGTAGCACATTATTTTCAATAATAGGAAAATCATAAAAAATAATCAACCCATTCTTTTAAACTTCGTTATTAAGACGGTGATCCAATTAAATTTGAGGAAATCTAACGTTTTTGTTGTTAAACAACTCCCCATCATTCCCCCAGAATGTTACAGACAGATATAATAATATTGTACGGACATAATAATATTGTACGGACATAATAATATTGTACGGACATAATAATATTGTACGG